>NZ_JADEWN010000100.1 GCF_015207655.1 Gloeocapsopsis crepidinum LEGE 06123
TTCGACTCACTTGATGCTGTTACAGATGTCCTTTGCCAAGGCTTGCAGGAGTTAATGCTAGCTCCTGCAAAGCTGTCTTCCATGACCTACTTCCCTCATCTGAGAATTGTTCTTTAGAACGCGGTTTAGTATCATACTCCTGTTCAGCAACGCCTAAATTTTCTCTTATTGCGATAGATACCACAAGAGATAGATGTCAACAAAGAAGTTATTAACTGTGGCTTCTACTCTGAAAGCCAATATGTTTTGTGCAAAGAAGGAAGCCGTAAGGCAAACCTTTGATAAGCTTCCACTAGTTTTCCACTATTAAGGCTTAATTTCAGCATATAGCTAGTTTGTTCAGCAACTGATGCTTTAAAAACTGAGTTTTACATCTTTAGAGCTTGGTTTTGCATTAATTAAAGTCTGAATAAACCAAACTTAGCTAAAACATAATAAAAGCGAACACTTGCATGGATAGTTTACTTCAGCGATCGTCTTCTTTAAGTGCTGTTTTACTGATTTTTGGAGTATTAGTTGGTGCTGGAAGTCTCAACACCACTTCTGAACCTGCTTTTGCACAATCTTCTGAAACTTCGACTCCATCCCCTACTCAAGGTGCAGCAACTAACTTTTCTGATGTTGCGGCTAACTACTGGGCGCAACCATTTATCCAAGCGCTAGCTGCTAGAAACATCATTACTGGTTTTCCTGATGGTACTTTCAAACCAGAACAACCAGTACAGCGGGCTGAGTTTGCGGCAATGATTCAGAAAGCTTTTAATCAAAACCGCATACGCCAGTTAGAAGGTACTGGATTTACCGATGTCCCAACTGATTATTGGGCTGCAGCTGCGATTGAAGAAGCATACGAGACAGGATTTATGGGAGGCTTCCCTGGAGGAGACTTTCAACCAGCACAGAATATTACCAAGTTGCAGGCGATCGTTGCTTTAGCAAATGGTTTAGGTTTGACTGCTGATAGTACTCTGCAAAATGCGATCGCGACTTCTTATCTAGATGCTGAAGCAGTTCCAGCCTATGCTACAGATGAAGTTGCTGCTGCAACTCAAGCTAACCTTATTGTTAACTATCCTAATGTCAGACAACTAAATCCACAACAATCACTCACAAGAGCAGAAGCTGCAGCCCATATACATCAAGCTTTAGTACGGTTAGGACAAGTGCAACCTTTAGCTAGCAACGTAGCAGCTACTCAGTACATTGTAGGTCGTACTGCTGCAGCTGGTCAAACAGCAGTTACTCCAACTCCTAGTCCGACAGCTGCTAATAATCTGGTTGCAGTAGCAGCATCAAATCAATCTTTTTCTACACTAACTTCTTTATTGAATGCTACAGGGTTAGCAGAAAGCTTGAGCGTACGAGGACCATTTACGGTTTTTGCTCCTACAGACGAAGCCTTTGCAGCGTTACCTGAAGGAATTTTAGAAAAGTTGCAACAACAAGAAAATAGCGAAGTTTTAATCCAAATCTTGATGTACCACATTGCTCCTGGACAACTAAGTGCTAGCCAACTCTCGGCAGGGGAGTTAAGAACGCTTGCAGGTAGACCTGTAAATGTTCAAATCGATCCGGCTCAAAACCAAATTGCTATCAATGACGCCAGAGTTGTTCAACCAAATATTCAAGCCAGCAATGGAATTATCCATGCAGTCAATGAAGTCTTACTACCACCTAACCTCGATCTAAGTCAGTTGCAGTAGTTTGGATTGCAATCTCGAATAAATGTGACTCTTTCGGAGCTATTTATGTTATCAAATAATAGTTTTGAGGCGATCGGGTCAACTACCATACGTTCAATAGAGATAAATACTAACGATTTGATAGAAAATAAGATAGCGAGTCAAAAAGCTCTTTATGAGGAAGCTTCCAACCAAAAAACTTTAGATGAAACAAATTTAATCTTAGAGAAACATGAGGAAAGACTGATAGATAGAGAAACTATAAACTTAGCAAATCCTCCTGAATTTGCAGCGAGTGTTTTATCTGTTTACTTAGCCATTGCTGCTGGGGCATTGATCGTTTTTGGGATATTGCATAAAAGAGTACAAAGCCATATGACTACTGAACTTTTAAGTCATCTAAATCGCGTCCCTTGTATGCATTGTCATTTTTTTTCCACGAATCCGTATCTTAGATGTGCCCTAAATCCAGTTACGGTTCTCACTCAAGAAGCTACTGATTGCTCAGACTATCGGCGTCGCAACAGTAAACTCCACTAACTTGCTTGTCTAAAAACTTGCTCAATTCTAAATCGTGGAGGCTGATGCGTATAATTTTTCAGCAGTCAACATACAAACGCGATCGCATGTTTCTTTGCTGAGACAATCGAGAAATGGCGTATATCGTGCCAGTCCTTCTGCTAAACTTTCAAAGTGACCAAAGATATCTGAACCTATACAGATGCGATCGCTGTGTTTTTCTGTCATTTCAATCCAATTTGGATCGGGCTTTCCATCGGGGCAAATATAATTATCAAAAACTAACCAAGAGTAATCAACATAGAGGTTATTATATTTGCACAACAAGCGATCGATGACCTCATGTAATTTTTCTATCTTTACCCGTCTTGAGACACCACAATGTGCCCATACTAATCTTGTATTAGGAAAGCGATCAAGCATCTCTATAACTTCATCCGTGTAAGTTAGCTGATTTGAACGACCAATTGAAGTAGCATTTTGGTGAACTAAAACAGAGAGTTGATATTGAGCAGCAAAATCAAAAATGGGAAATAAAGCTTTATGATTAATTCGCGCTGGCTGTCCGTAGGTTAGATTAGATAAATCATCGTGCCTGCACAAAATTTCACCAATGCCTTTAAAAATGCCAGGATACAAACTTGTCATCCGTTCAATATGTTTAATTGCATAGCGATCGACAGGTGAAAAACCACAGATTAAAGGAATAATACGGTTTTGGTCTTCGGTATTCAAATCCATGTATGCTCGTGCAATAATTGCATCGGTGAGCGAGTAGTAATAACAACGGCTCTCATCAGCAAGATAATAAGTTGGTTCCTCATTTTCCCATTCAGACCATTGTTTAACCACTGGTAAACCAAAAACCACGCATTTTTCTATCCGTGCTTTATCCATTTCTTGTAGCAGAGCATTAAAACCATCAGTTTGCTGAATAAAATTAACACCATGAAGGTGGGCATCGAATATATTGTATTTACAGCTATGAGAGTCAAACATATGGTATATTTCTTAAATCAAAATTAAAATTGATAAAACAAGGTAAAAAAAAGAACAGATCAATGTTTCTAATGAGATCTTCAGTTTTTTTTCTAAAGCTTATTTAATTTTTTGGAAACTCAAACCTTTCGCAAGACGTAGATTCTTTCTACTTTAATAGATAAAAACTAAACCAGCCGCTTGCTTAAAAAAGCAAAATATGGAGGTAATATTGTGCGCTTAGGTCAATGGCTCGGCTTGCTTGTTTTTGCGATTGCTCTCTATATTCTGTGGCAAATTCGGCAAGTTGTTTTGTTGTTGTTTGCGGCTGTAGTCTTAGCAACAGCTTTAAACAGAATTGTGCGACAAATGCAGCAATATCATATTAAGCGTGGAATTGCGATCGCAGTTACAGTTGTTATTTTACTGTCACTCATCGTTGGATTTTTTGCAGTTATTGTGCCGCGTATTATCGATCAATTGCAACAACTGATTGGCGTCCTACCTCAAGTATCAGCCAGAATTGATACTTGGGTGAATTGGTTACAATCTAGAATTCCAGGAGCAATGTTTGAATTCCGTGTTTTAGAAAATATTCCACAACAGCTTCAAACATGGATAGCAAGGTTGTTGGGCAATTTTTTTGTCTTCCTCAATAACTCGCTTACTGCTATTTTGAGCGTATTATTATTCTTAGTTCTAACAATCATGCTATTAGCTAACCCTTCTCAATACCGACGAGTCTTTATTCTTGCTTTTCCTGCTTTTTACCGACGCAGAATTGATACAATCTTATCTGAAACTGAAGAATCTTTAGTTGGTTGGATTAAAGGTACTCTCATCGCAATGGTCGTTATCGCTTTAGTTTCTTTTATTGGACTGTCAGTTTTGGGAGTACCGCTACCTTTGGTCAATGCTGCATTAGCTGGATTATTAGAATTCATTCCCAATGTAGGACCAACTTTGAGCGTCATTCCACCAGTGCTACTTGCTCTGCTTGATACTCCTTGGAAGGCAGGAGCAGTTATATTACTTTATATTGCAATTCAACAGTTTGAAAGTTTAGTTTTAGTTCCCTTAATTATGAAGCAAGAGGTAGATCTGATGCCCGTATTTACTATCTTAGCAGTCGTAGTTTTTGCTAGCTTATTTGGTTTTTTAGGTTTATTTCTGGCGATTCCGCTACTAATTGTCGTACAGATTTTGCTCAAAGAAATCTTGGTCAAAGATGTCATGAATAAATGGCAGTAAAAATAATTAATTTTAATTATATTAATGTACTTTAATAAATAGAGATACACACCAAATAATTTTGTTTTATTTCTACTAATAAAAACAAAAAAATATTATAAACTTTTATTTTGATATTAGCTTAGCAATATAAAATAGCTTAGTGTATAAGTTAAATTATTTATTTTTAAGAGGATTGTGTGATGTCTTTGAACTCAAAGTATTAATGTGATTATTTATACTAGTTCCAAGAATAATTATAACAAATTTTCTATTACTTAAGATGGATTTTAATTAGAGTTTTTATCGATAGTTTGATGTTAACAAATCAAGCTGAAATATAGGAGGAAATAGAAGATATGCAACAAACAAAAAGTACTAAGTTAACCAAACTGGTTGGTGTTAGTTTGCTAGCAATATCTACAGCAGTTACGCCATTAATTCTATCTACCTCGGCTCAAGCAGTAGAGCCTGGAGTTGGAGCAGGAGTATACGAGCGCGAAGGAGTATATGAAGATAATGATTTTGACTGGGGCTGGTTGGGATTAATAGGTTTAGCAGGTTTAGCGGGTTTAGCTGGTAAAGGTAAAGGTCGTCGCAACGATGCAACTGCATATCAAGAGCCTGAGTCAGTTCGCAATAACTATAGAGAATGATTAACTACTAGCGTTTCTCAAGTACAGAGCTAGAAGAAACAACACTTTAATCTGTACTCACTTTGAAAGTCTTTAAAGCAAGTAAAAATTGAGGAAATAGGGGTGCGTTGATTATGAAATATTCTCGTTTAGTTCAAACGGTTGGTATTGTTATTTTAGGTGCAAGTATCATAATTCTACCTGCTTGCACTACAGAGCCAGTCGGGACTGTGGCACCAAATCCAGGGGTTGGTGTTGTGGCTGAAAGAGATAATGATTTTGATTGGGGTTGGATTGGTTTAGTTGGCTTGGTTGGTTTATTTGGTTTAAGTGGTAAAAGAGGTAATCGTTGAAATAAAGCAACTGAGTATCAAGAGCATAATCTAGCTTCTATAGGCTACAAAGATTATCTCAAATTCATTCATCTCAGTAGTAAAGTGATGCTGATGGTCTGATTGAAAACATCGAAGCAAGGTCGTGACTTTTCATCTGTTAGTTCTTTAAAAAAAGCCTTAGTTTATTAAGATAAAGCTTTCTCTCTATTGCTTTTGTGTGCTCTAACTAAGGTTGCTGGTAACTTGTAACTCGTAAAACGACTTTGCCTTGATTGGGGTTGCGATCAAATATAAAAGCTCCGTTTTTAGTTTCACCTTTGGATAAATAACTAATCTGTTGTTCGCCAGTTGCTTCAACTTTACCATCAACCCGTAGTTGGGCAACAACTTGCACTGCATCAGCGGCTTGTCCGCCAGTATTGGTAACAGCAAAGGGAATGTAAAATTGGTCTTGAACTTGGCGAGTATTCCCAGCACGTCTGACAGAAATCGCAGGAGGGCGGTTATCTTGCACTAGCCATTCATAAATGACTAAACCTGCGATCGCCGCTAAGATGAATGAAGCAATACCAAAAGATACCCACTCAGCCAGCGATCGCTTTTGCTGCTCTTGATCGGGGGATTGCTGTCCTTGACTCATATTGCTAACCGTCCGGCTGCGCCACCAATTGTAGACGGTAAACTTAGTAGTATAGTGTAACTTAACCACATGAACCAAGGATCGTTAAGGCGGAGTTGGTGAAAAAAATACAGCATCAAAACTGAGGCTACTATAGATACTAAGTAACAGGCGATCGTTTCACTCCAGGGATGCTGAAACAAGCCTCGCTGTTGTTGGCGCTTTTGTTGATTGACAAAACCTGCTTCAAATACAATACCGTAAGATATCAACAATGAGGCGATCGCGATCGCCAGCAGCCAAGGTGCGGAAATTGCAGATGACAGCATAGGGATTTCATCCGTAGGCGCAATGTTAAATGCAATAAACAAAGCACCGATTAAAGTAGCACCTAAATCAGCGATAGTAGCATTTAGCTGATCTTGGTTTTGTTGTTTTGCCTTGTCCTGTTTGGAACCGCTTTTATCTTTACGTTCACCACTGATAAATTCGTTAGCTACAGCTACACCGATCGCAAACGGAACGCTTTCAAAAATCGTTTTGCCCAATGCTGCACTGAGTGTAGTTTCTAAAGTTATCCTCCGCAAGAGAATCAATATTCCTGCTGAGCAAACAAGTCCAATTGCGATCGCTTCCACACTATCCATTGCGGCTTGTAAGGGTGAGTCACCCTGACTTTTGCGAAAACCAGCAGTGCGATTGATCAGAAAAATAATGATGAATGTGACTGCTAGAACCACTAACATTTCTGACGGTTCAGCCGTAGAACCAATCTGCCAAACTTCCATTGTATACAGCAGCGGAATTCCAAATAAAAAACCACCTGATGCACCCCGCATTAAATCGTCGCACTCACTTAACCAGACCTTTTTTCGCGGATGCTTTGCTGTATTATCATTTGTCATGTGTTTTTACGCCAAATACTAACCGTCAATTGCTAAAACTGAAATCCCAATAAATTCCAGTAAGTAAGAAAGGGAATAAAAACCAACGCAGCTAGGGTAATCAAAGAATAATGCGATCGCTTTACAAAAGACCAATACTGATTTTTCCAAGCCAAAGCGGTAAAAACTATCAATCCTAGTGTCAACGCAGAGGTAAGCAGAGGAATACTTATGAATGCGATCGTTATAGCAGGCACGCCATACACCAGCCGCCAAAAGCCATACAGCCAAATTGATACGGGAAAGCCAATCAGAAAAACTAGATTCAAAGTAGCAATTAAACCTGCAAGTATCCAAGCCCAACGCAACTTTTGTTGTCTTTGACGCTTACCACGTAGACGTCGAATTAAAGGCAAAATCGGATAAATGACCGCCGCTGAGAGAAAGACGACTACACAAAAGCCCAAAAGCCCTAACTGCACCCAACTTGTTTCGTACCATCGGATATGCTCGTAGGCTCCAATTTTAGCCCACAGGGGATTAAACACATATCTAATCCAACCGTTATCATCCTGCGCAAACGCAGTGAAGGCATCATCATTAACTCGCTGAAATAGCAATGGTTCGATAGGAGTTAACTCGATTGTGGGAGCATTGCCAACAAAGAATAAACCAGGAGTACTGACAAGTAAAGTACTTTCATCACCCCGCTTGATATTGATATGTTCAAATGGTGCAGTCAACTTGGCAAAGGTATCGCGAGGATATTCTAAATCACGGTACGTACCAGTGAATTTGTTCAGTTGTTCTTCACTGAGAGCAAGAGGTTTCTTTTCTGCAGGTTGCTGAGATGGAAAATAGCGGTCAAAAAACTGCGTCAAGAGCTTACCGTTGATTCCACTAAAACTATTAGTAGCAATAAAAATACCAATGTTGCGATCGCTCATGAGAGTCAGCGAACTAGAATATCCCCGCAAACTACCCAAGTGTCCAATCGTACGAATATTGTTTTCTAACCGTTCGCGAAAACTGTAACCAGTACCAGGTAATAGTGGATGGTGAGTGAAGTGCTGTTCGTGCATCAACCGCACCGTATCCTCTTCTAAAATGCGGGAGTTTTCATAGCGACCGTACAACAGGTGGGCAATCATGAAACGCGCCATGTCTGTTGCAGTGGCTTGCATCGCCGCACCTGGAGCAATGTTGAGATATAGGTAAGGAACAGGTTGAAACTTGCCACTTTGATACTGATAACCTACAGCTAAATCGTTGGCTAGCGACGGTGGTGGTGGCTGGAGAAAAGTACTCCGACGCATCCCTAAGGGTTGGAAAATATTTTGATCAATGTACTGCGCAAAGGGAATACCAGAGATTTTTTCCACGAGATAACCCAATAAAGCAATGCTGTGGCTCGAATAACTGTATAATTCACCAGGTCGCCAAACAACAGGTGGCATATGGTTAGCCAGGTAATTACCTAGTGGTTCCATTTCTGCTGCGGTACGAGCCGCAAGTCCAATTCGGCGTTTTGTCGTACCGTCCGTATGCATCATCATTCTGGCAGCTGTGACTGGCTCAGAGAAGGGATTTTCTAGTTGAAAGTCCGTCAAGTACTTGTTAACATCTGCATGAATATCGAGCAACTCTCGTTCGTATAACTGCATTGCTGCTGTAGCGGTAAATAGCTTGGAAAGCGAGGCAACGCGAAATAGAGTTTTATCGGCTTCAACTGGGATTTTCTTTTCTACGTTGGCGTAGCCATAACCTTTAGCAAAAAAAATTTTGCCATCTTTCACCACAGAAACGACTCCACCAGGAATATGAGACTTCGACATTTCTTCTTTAAAGAAATTGTCTACAAATGCTTCAAATTCTTGTGGATCATTTAATCCAGGCGCGCTAGGAGCCACAGGTACAGGTTTCACTGGTTCAGTAATCGGCTGATCCGGTTGGCGGTCAATAACTTGGATATCGGCTGGAGTATTTCGCGCCCAACTCGGTAGCACAGATAATGAGAGAAATAGAGTAGCTAAAGCTATCCAAGAAATTAACCTATAGGCATACTTGCATTTTTTGAAAACTTGGTTTTGTTTCTGAAACAACATTTCTTTGGTTGACCAACTTTGTCAATTCTTACAGTGCAAATAGCTTTTTATCTTGCCATTATTCTTCATTTAAGAAACAAAAGGATATTTGACTAATCATATCAAATTGATAATTACACTAGATTTATCTAGAAAGATAAATTTGAATAGTGGAGAATTGGTGGAGGAATTGATAACTTTACCAAGTCAAGCTACTACTTGGTGACTGAATTTTATTTTAAACAAGTACGCAGTAAAAAGATACTAAGAATCCTCTAAGGAGTGCAACTTTATCCCGACTATATTTGGGAACCTATAAGCTTGAAATTAATACAAAAGAACGCTCTTAGTTACTATTTCTTCTTTCTCAGACCTACAGCAATGGGCGTTGCTGAATGAACAGTGGATTAAGTGGCTAGGGGAAGTGTTTTAAATCTTAAATAGTGCATCAGTAGCCGGACTGAATATCGTAACATCTCAAGAGATTTTGAGTAACAAAGAGTGGCTCGATGTAACCTAGCTAAATAATGCCTTAATCTCGTATTCTCTCCTTCAACTCTCGTCAAGAGAATTTTAGGTAGCACTAAGTGCTTTTTTGGGTTGAGATAGTTAGCATAAACACAATATCCATCTGTTAAATACCTGCGGCTTTTCCAGGTTTGAATTCTCTGCCAAAGCTTGGCAAAAGTTTGACCACTGCGATCGCCTACTTCCATGGCTAAAATGCCAGGAGCATGATGATTGATAGCTGTCCAAAGCCAGATTTTGTCTGTTTTACAACCGACATAGGTTTGAAGTTCATCCAACTCGGCTACCGTCGGCTGCTCTTGTTCATCTTCTGGCAACTCTTGTGCTGATTCTTTGACCCAGTTGATGATAGTCGTATGGTGAATGCCTGTAACTCTTTCAATAGCGCGGAATCCCATGCCATTCAAGTACATCTGTAAACAAATCTTTTTAACTTGAGAGTGATAACCTTTGACCTGGTAAGATTCTCGGAAAAGGCGACCGCAATCCTTGCATTCAAACCTTTGCTTGCCATTCTGATGGCCATCTTTGCGAAGATTAGAGGAGTCGCACTGTGGACACTTCATCTAGACTGACCGAGTTTTGTTAACTCTTTCTTTTTTAGCATATCCACTACTTATTCAGCAACGCCGTTTTTTCGGTTGGACATGACCTTGAGTTTTCTTCATGGCTATCAGTTTTTGCACAAAACTTTTGGCTACTCCAAATCGAGCCGCAACTTTTCTGATTGAGGTGTCACCTTGTGTGTATGCCTTAACTATTTTTTCTCGCAAGTCGAGCGAGTACGGTTTCATTAGACTTCATTTGTGTACTCCTCTTACTGTACCTCATAAACTTGCAATAGGCTGTAAATATGTTTAGTAAACAGTGTGCAGTGATTAACACAATTAGTTTTCCCACAACCAATACTGAGTATTATTTTTATGTCTTATTTGAGTAATTGCTATCCATCCGAGGAGAATTATCTATGAGACTTGAAGGTAAAGTTGCCTTGGTAACAGGTAGCAGTCAAGGAATCGGACAAGGAATTGTCGTGCGACTTGCCCAAGAAGGGGCAGATGTTGTCATTAACTATCGTTCGCACCCAGAGGGGGCAGAGGAAACCTTAGCGAAAGTACAAGCTACTGGTGGCAAGTGCTACATGGCTCAGTGTTCTAAATCACAAGGCTATACGATTCAGGCAGATTTAGGTAATATCAATGAAATCCGCCAACTGATTGCAGAAAGCATTGCGTATTTTGGCAAGCTAGACATTTTAGTAAATAATGCTGGACTTGAGAAACACGCTCCGTTTTGGGAAGTTACAGAGGCTGATTACGATGCCGTAATGAATGTCAATTTAAAGGGAGTTTTCTTTACTACCCAAGCTTTTGTGCAACACCTAATCGCAACTCAAAGATCTGGAAAGATTATTAACATCAGTTCAGTGCATGAGGAACTGTCATTTCCTAACTTCACAGCGTATTGTGCTAGTAAGGGTGGCATGAAAATGCTAACACGCAATTTAGCAGTTGAATTAGGTTCCTTCGGCATCACAATTAACAATGTTGCACCAGGAGCTATAGAAACACCAATTAATATTAAACTCTTGAACGATCCTCAAAAGTTAGGTGCGTTACTGCGAAATATTCCCCTTGGTCGTTTGGGACAACCACAAGATGTTGCTTCTCTTGTTGCCTTTTTAGCATCCTCGGATGCTGACTACGTTACAGGTAGCACCTTTTTTGTCGATGGTGGCTTGCTTTGGAATTATCAGGAGCAGTAGTGAGGATAAATCCATATCTCAAAACTGGCACGATCCACCAGACTATTGCCAAGCTCAAATAGGAGAGACTGAATGTCTGCAATGAGACAAATTGAGAATCCCATTTTCAGAAGTATTAAAAGAGCTGGTGCTGCTTTTGCAATCTCGACGATTGTTTCTGGTGCAGTTGTGGGGTTCACAAATGTGAAAGACAAAGCTAGATTGGGCGTTTATGCTTCATTACTGGGAACTAGTTGTGGCGCGATCGCTGGTTTGGTTTCTAGCATCAGCACGAAAAAATCAATGACTCAGCCCACTGGTAGTTCTACTTGGCAAGACTGGCGCAATTTTATTGTCATTCGCAAGGTAAAAGAAAGCGAGGAAATCACCTCGTTCTACCTGAAACCAGAAAATAACGCTGAAATTCCTAACTTCCAACCAGGGCAATTTTTAACAATCAAACTAGACATTCCTGGGCAAGCTAAACCTGTGATTCGTACTTATTCACTCTCAGATGACTCTGAAGGCTGCGAATACTATCGTCTCTCGATTAAGCGAGAACCTGCGCCACCAGGATTAGATGTACCGCCAGGGATTGCGTCTAACTTTATGCACGATCGCATCAATGAAGGATCGGTAATTTTAGTTAAGCCACCCAAAGGTCATTTTGTGCTTGATGTCAACAATTCCTTACCAGTCGTACTTATTAGCAACGGGGTAGGGATTACTCCCATGCTCAGTATGGTAAAAGCTTGTAGTCGTCTCAATCCCAACCGACCAATCTGGTTTTTGCATGGGGCGCGGAATGGTCAATTTCATGCGTTTCGGGACGAGGTATTAGCGATCGCTCGCCAAAATCCTAACCTACACGTTCATTTTTGCTATAGTCGTCCGCGACCGGAAGACGAAGGTTACTATCACAGTATTGGTTACATCAATGCGGCTCTAGTTAAAAGTTTAGTTGAGCAAGCGGAGTATTTTCTTTGTGGTTCTCCACCTTTTATGGAGTCCATAATGGCAGGACTTAAGGAATCAGGAGTAGCTAGCAGTAGCATCTTGTTTGAAGTTTTCGGTGCGCCGATGAAAGCCACAGCTGAAAAACATCCTGTTGTCAATCGAGATGAGGCAGTTGAAGCAGCAAAAATTCTCTTTGCTAAATCGGGCAAAACCCTCACCTGGGACAAGGGTGAAGGAACTATTTTAGAATTTGCGCAAGCCAACGATCTTAATCCTGCCTACAGTTGTCGTATAGGAATTTGCGGTACTTGTCAGTGCAAAATTCTAGCAGGCGAGGTTGCCTATCAAGAACCACCAACTGCAGAGATTGATGAAGGTGCGGTACTGATTTGTATTTCTAAGCCTAAAACCTCAAATCTTGTTCTCGATCTTTGATGAGGCAGAAGAACTAAAGAAAATCGAAAAGCGAGAGTGACATAATTATGAGTTAGCATCACAATACTTGAGTGCCTGTATTTGCTGCAATACTTGTGACGGGTTCCCTGTAGACTGCTGTAAATCACGAGGGTGAAGTTGATGAAACCAGAGGAAATCCGATCGCGCATCCAACAAGCTGCTCATGCTTGGATGACAGGTAACGCTGAAGCCTTTGCAGTACTATTTGTGCCAAATGGAGAATTTATCGTCCCAGGCGATCGCTGGATAGGACAAGCAGCAATTCGGCAAGCAGTTGCTGATTTCGCCGCAACCCATTCTCATGTCCAAATAGAGATTCAACGCATTCTCATACGAACTTGCGTTCTAAAGAACAATTAGGGTAGGGTGCAGTTAACCGAGAAACGAGCACTGTTATGGCAAGAGTCAGTCGAGTTGTAGCCCACCAGAGCGTTGAAGAAGTTAAGCAGAAGCTGGC
>NZ_JADEWN010000101.1 GCF_015207655.1 Gloeocapsopsis crepidinum LEGE 06123
CTGGTGTCGGAGACTGAGCAAAGATTATGAGGTTTTACCTGCCACTTCTGAGGCGATGATTCAAGTTGCGATGATTCGTCTTATGTTGAGACGATTGGTATAGTCTTTGACTTTTCAGACATCCTCTTATATTGATCGTCTTGCCAGTGAAGGTATTGTGTTTCTTAATAGTTATGTAACTCAAGCTTCATGTAGTCCCTCACGCAGTAGCCTGTTTACAGGGCTTTATCCGCATCAAACAGGTGGTAGACCAAATGAACCAGTCGGGCAAATTGGGCTGGCGTATAACAATAGTGGCTACTCTATGGCTCCCCGCGTGGTGACTCTTCCGCAACTGCTCAAAGCACAAGGGTATCGTACCGGAATTATTGGCAAGCTGCACGTCTACCCAGAAACTTCATTTAACACAACGAGGACTAGATCAGAATACTTTAGTCATCTTTCTTGGCGATCACGGTCCAGGTTTTTTCCGTGCGAAAGGTAGCTGTTATGAAGCTGGTTTGAGAATTCCGCTAATCTTGCGCTGGTCTGGTAGAACTTCGCCGAATCAAGTCGAACAGGCATTCGTATCTAACATTGATATTTTTCCAACCATACTACAAGCTACTGGTTTAAAAACACCAAAAGTTTCAGGGCGATCACTGTTTCCTTTTTTCAGCAAAATTTAGTCGGGTGGCGTAATTTTATCTTTGCAGAATATACAAGCCACACTAGAAAAGACTTCTATCCACGGCGGAGTATTCGCGGTAAACACTACAAATTGATTCTCAATCTCTTGCCTGAACGTCCTTACATCAGCGTCGATCGCGACCCCGCTTTTACTGAATCACGACAACTTCCGTTAACTAACCCAGCCCGACTCGCTATGGATACTTGCTTTAAGCCACCTGCTGAGGAATTATAAGATCTGCATAACGATCCGTACGAGTTTAATAACCTATCTGGCAAATTAGGGTATCAAAACATACGAAATCTTTTACGTGATGAACTTTCAAAGTGGCGTCAGCAAACCGCCGATCCGCTACTCGATCCCGCAGTGCTAGCCGCGATGGTAAAAGCACACTTAGGATAATCTGGGACAGAAGGCAGTACAGATTAGTAGCTGTCGTGCTGTAATGCTGTACATCAGCTACTCACCCATCTATGACTTCCGATTTGCTCAGTAAAACAATTTTAACTCAAGACAAACTTCAAACTTATATGTTCAGAATATTTTGTAGTAGTTTTCTAGGCTTACCATAAAAAATTATACTTTTTGTTACGTTTTTTGTAATTTATTGGTAAGCCTATGCACTGTTAAAGTTTTTATAGGCTAATTAAGGTTATGAGAATATTAAGCAAAGGAAGCAATTATGAACAGGAGCATTTAGCCTGTACTCGATTTGAACACTGCATTTACATAAGTATTTAAGTATTTAACTTCGTCACTATATATCAGTAAGTAAGATGGGATTTAGCGAAGATATTGCAAAGCTTTCAGAACAAGTTCGGAAACGATTTGAGCAAGTGGTAGGAGAAGAGGCTACTAAAATGGCACTCATTATCCCTTTTTTGAATGCCCTTGGATACGATATTTATGACCCAACCGAAGTTATACCGGAATATGTAGCTGACTTTGCTATCAAAAAGGCGGGGCAATTTGAGAAGGTAGACTATGCTATAGCTATCAATGGTAACATTGTCATGCTAGTAGAAGCCAAAGCGCGTGGACAGAAAGCTGAAGCCCATGATGGTCAACTAAGCCGCTACTTTAATGGACTTCTTAAAACAAAGGTTGCTATTATTACTAATGGTGT
This sequence comes from Gloeocapsopsis crepidinum LEGE 06123, assembly GCF_015207655.1. GTDB lineage: Bacteria > Cyanobacteriota > Cyanobacteriia > Cyanobacteriales > Chroococcidiopsidaceae > Gloeocapsopsis > Gloeocapsopsis crepidinum. The sequence continues at coordinate 1,797 of NZ_JADEWN010000101.1, forward strand.
AGAGTACCGCTTTTTCACGGATCTACGCGATAAAAACGTTATGGACAAGGAGCCTTTCTTCAGCTTCAATATTCTTGAATATGACTTAAAAGATATCGATAATTTAAAGCTTTTTCATCGCGACAACTTTGACACAATAGCTATTAGTAAGCATGCCGAAGAGATGGTATATGTCAAAGGCATGACTCAGCTTGTAGGTAATCTTTTGCGCTCTCCCTCTGAAGACCTAATTCGATTTTTATTAGGAGAATTAGGCAAATTAGCTCCTAGTTATAAGATAGAAGGGCGAATTAATAGTAAGGTTATTGATAAATTTGAGCCAATCGTAAAAAAAGCTATCCAAAGCAGCCTTTTAGAATTAATGACTCGCTCTCTAAGTCAAGAAATGGCTTTTTTTGTTGAAGGAAGCAATACTACTAGTTTATCTGAAACAGAGGATGAATTAGAAGAAGCTACTGATGAGGTAGTAGAACAAGAAGCAGAAGTAACAAAGATAGTCACAACAGAAGAAGAAATTGAAGCATTTGATAAGATTAAAGCGATCATAGCTACTTCAAAGAATTACCATTTAGAACTTAAGTATAGAGATACTGTTGCCTACTTAGGAATACATCTTGGTAAAACTACATGGTGGTTTCTACGATTATACTTGACGCCAAAGAAAAAAGCTTTATTACTCGTCTATCTGTAGATGAGGTAAAATCTTTAGCACCAGATTTCGAGGTGCAGGAAGTATCTGCTTCAGTGGGGGATGCTGCATCAAAAGTAAGTATTACTTCTGTAGAGGATTTAGATAAGCTTGCAGCACTTATTCTTAAGTGCTACGAAACAGAAGCTGCTAAGCACTAAATTTCACAAGTGAGAAACTGACAAATAGATAATTTAGTGAAATTAAGGCATCCACTCTAAAATAATTCCGACGCGGGTATCTTTGCTTTGGCGGAAATTTTGTTTTTGAATATCAGTAGAAACACGTAAACTTTGTGTGATAGCGTAACTTATGGATAACGTTGTTAATTCTACTTCGGTAACCGTACCTGGATCTATCCAACTTTGAGTTAGTGAAATATCTGCTGCACCGTTGCGCGAGAGAATTAAAAGTAGTCGCGCACCAAGTTTAACTCCATCAAGTGAATAGGCGTCGGTTTCTAGATGACGATATCCTACGAGTGGTGCAACATTGATGTAGCTACCCAAAGGACGCAAGTAATAGCGCAAATCTGCTCCATAGGTTGTGCGATCGCCATTGAAAGCTGCTTGATATTCACCACTTACTGTAAAACGACTGCTACCAATAAAAACATCTTCAACTCCGAGGACGATTCCTGCGGCTTGTGTTGAAGGAAACAAAGAATAACCTAAGCGTAGGCGTGTGCGAAAACTAGGGTCGCGCGTGATTTCTTCTAAAATATTTGGTACTTGCTCGCGCCAGCGTTGTAAAACTGGACTATTTTCAATGTCTGGACTCAAATCTAAATCAGATGCACTAAGGGTGGGAGAAGGCTGTGGTTGGCTATTCGCGGGAGTAGATGATATGTACAAGTAGAAAAAAAAACTAAAAATTATGAGTAAGCGATCGCGCATCTCTTGGCATTTATGACAGTTCATAAAAAAAAGTGGCTCTGCGCCTTGCAGAACCACCGCAGCGGAGCAAAACTTAAGAATATCTAATGCACCGCACCTTGTGTCACTGCATCAAGTGGCTTGATCAGGTACAAACATAAGAACTGCCAACCATTAGCGATGTATAGCGGTAGCTTTTGGAAAAACTGCAGGAATTTTGGCGTGTTGGTGTTAACAATCGCACTCAGCTTTTCATTATTCTTGATACAAATATCAAGTCGGCGATAAAAATCGGGATGCTCTACATTCAGAGTAATAGGGAAGACACGCCCTGCTGTTTCATTGGTTTTCTCAATGACGTAGATGTCGTAATCTCGCGCATTTAAACCAATGGATTGATAAAATCCTGCACGTTGGATGTCGTTGAGATACATCGTCGCAAACACCGACAGTAAGAAGAAACGACACCATAACCGCGCTTTCCAATCATTGAGAAACTGCGGCTGCGATCGCATTAGTGCATCAAAGAAGTCTCCGTGACGGTTTTCATCTTGACACCAGTTTTCAAAGAATCGGAAGATTGGATAGATGCGATTTTCTGGGTGTGCGGCTAGATGGCGATATATTGTGATGTAGCGCCAGTAACCAATCTTTTCGGATAGATACGTCGCGTAGAAGATAAACTTTGGCTTGAAGAACGTATATTTACGACTTTTCGTTAAAAAGCCCAAATCTAGGGACAAATTAAAGTCCGACAGTGCCTTATTCAAGAATCCTGCATGACGTGCTTCATCGCGAGACATCAATGCAAACGATTCTGCGAGGAGAGGATTTTTGTCTTTGAGACGACGGCTGAGTTCTTTGTACAACAGAAAGCCGGAGAACTCTGCAGTGCAAGAACGCTCTAAAAATTCCACAAAGAGTTGGCGAGTTTCTCCATCAATATGCTCCCAAGATTGCTCAAATTCTTCATCTCGGACAAAGTGATGGCGATTGTAGTCAGTGCGAAACTCTTCTAAAAGCGCTTGGAGTTCCTCTTCGTTAACCGAGAGATCCATTCGGGCCATCTCGTCGAAATCTGTTGTATAAAATCGCGGCGTCAGCAGGGTTTCCTTTGCTGGTACTTTCACCCCTGGGCGCATTTCTTCAAATTCTGCTGGTTTTTTAAGAGAATCAACCATATTTTTATTTGCCCTTTTCTGCTGTTGTTTTGTGCCTGGGGCAGTTGAGTTAATGACTAAATAACAATTGATAACGCTTAGTCTACCAAGGCTTAAGGGCATGGCAAACACTTATTTAGTTAAGAGTTGCAACACGCTGTCAATTTTTTTAACAAAAATGCGATCGCCTACTCCAGCATTTGGCAATTCAGGTAACAAAATTCGCAATTTTGCTTGAGGAGAGCGTAGTGTAATTTATACAAATTAAATCAGTTGAGGTACCCAGAAGCCCTACCAGGAGTTAGAAGTAAAAGCTAAGGTAAAAAGAAGTATGCCACTTATTTAACTCACAAGACTTTCTTATCCTTAATGCAATATTCTTTAAACCTATGAAAACTGGAGATTCTCAACAACCAGTAAAGCCCCCAAATAAAGTGAATAGCGCTTATCTACTGTGGCTAGGCTGTCTGCTACAGCTAAATGGACTACACCGAATTTATAACGGCAAAATTGTGACAGGATTAATCTGGCTGGGCACTTTCGGTTTATTTGGTGTAGGTCAAATAATCGATTTATTTCTGATTCCTCGAATGGTGGATGATTACAACACAAAGCTAAAAGCAAAAATGGGTTTATCTCCGTATGGCGTGCCGTTAGTTCAACCCACCTTTGTCACAAATGTTATTAAACCATCTCACGACCAGTTAATGATAAAACTCGTACGTGCGGCTGCGAAAAGAGGTGGCAAAATCTCGGTTACGCAAGGTGTAATGGATACTGGTGCTAGCTTCGTAGAAGTAGAATCAACACTGAAAGATATGCTAAAAACAGGTTATGTCGGAATCGATAACGACCCCGACACTGGTGTTGTCTTGTATACGTTTTTGGAAATGTAGTTATAACAGCAATTAGCAATTAGCAGTTAGCTTTTAGCCAGACTTCATAATTTAAGCCAAGGGCATAGCCCCAAGAAATAACTGTACGTGTTGCACTTGCAACTCTTCTATAATTAGCGATTAGCTAATTACTAATAGCTAACTGCTCTTTAATTAATTTCGCGATAACCACTTTTGACCATTTAAGCGCTGCATTACGCCAAATACCATTAGGTCAAGTGTGATTCGACGCTCATCGATCAAGAAAGGCTCAATCACACTCGGCTGAGAACCTTCGTAGCAGGAAAGGGCGCGCTGTCCTTGAATACTTTCTTCAGGAAAATAGACATTGAAGTGTCGCTGTCCCTTGAGCCAAGAACCTTTAACTTGCCAGCATTCGTCGGTTAAACCGGCAACATTGATCTTTTCTTTAGCGAATTTGAGATCTAAGTCTTGAACGCCTTCTTTTGTTAATGCTGTCTGCAAAGCTGGTATGTAGTGCTGTTGCATAAATTCAGCAAAAGGCTTGTCTTCAACTGCGGGTGGTTTCTCTTTTTTGGCTTTAGCGGCTGGCTTGTCTTCAGCAGCTTTCGCTGCGGCGGGTTTCTCGCCTTTAGCAGCAGGAGATTTTTTAGCAGATGGTTTGGCTGGCTGAGATTCTTCTGATTCAGTACTCGATGTATCTGCTGCTGATTTTGCTTTAGCAGCATTAGGATTCACTTCAGGATTTGCTGCTTGCGGATCAGGAGCATTTGCGGAAGGAATATCTGTAGTTTCAGGTTCATCTGTACTGTGAAGATTTTCTGCGACGACGCTAGGCGCTTGTTCTTCTACTGTACTGGGAGGAGCTTCCTCTTTAGCAGTTTTTCCTTCAGGAGCTTGTTTAGCAACGTTAGGTTTTTCCTCTCCATTAGGGCTTGGAGTTTTTTCGTCTGCCATTGCTTAGGTTTATCCTTAGTTTGATCTAGCTTTAAACGCGATCGCGATCGCTTCACGCACACTTGTTGATTTACTACTTTAAATATTGACACAGAATCGCCGCAATCAATTTCTTTGATCTCATAAGTAGAGGCGATCGCCTCTACGACAAATAGTTTCAGTGGGTGTTTTCTACCAAGTATTTGAACAAGTCATCAAGAATCCGATTTGCGCCCAAAATATTGCTACCAAGATGCCAAACTTCAGCATCAACTTGGTACACCCGTCCCTGTTTAACAGCTTTTAATTGCGCAAAGAGGGGATTTTTCACAAATTGGTTTACTGTGAAGCTACCTGGCATTTTATCCGAAGCGACATGAAGTAAAAAGATCGCATCACCATCGATACTCTGAAGATCTTCCTGCGATACTTGTACCCAGGACTTTCCTTCGATATCTTGAATTGGAGGGTGAGCTAAACCAACATCTTGCAGTACCGAACCTGGAAAACTCGTTTTGGTGTAAAAAGCGATCCAGTTTTGAGCAGTCAGAATCACAGATACTTGGAGACCGTCAGCTTGTTTTAGCTGCTGTTTGAGTTTTTCGACGCGCTGATTGTAGTCGTTAAGCAACGGCTGAACTGCATCGGTGCGATCGAGTGCTGCTGCATACAGTCTTAGTTCTTGTTTCCACCGTCCGTCGCTACTGTTTCCGGCGGTGAGGATTGTTGGAGCAATTTGCGATAACTTGTCATAAATTTGTCGATGCGCGTTTGTATTGCCGATGATTAAATCTGGCTAGAGGCGGACAATTGATTCTAAGTTGGGTGGATTTTCACCGACAGGTGTAATTCCGGCGGTGCGATCGCCGAGATAAGCTGGTAAAACATCTGTTCGTGGCAAACTTGCGCCAATCGGTTGAACACCCAACGCTAAGGCTGCATCAAGCGGGGCTGTATCGAGGACAACGACTCGCTGCGGGGTAGTTGTAATCTTGGTTTCGCCCATTGCGTGCTTCACAACGCGCACAGCAGTTCCTGATGTAGAAAGATCGTCCGCCGGTTGTGAAGGATTTCGGTGACATGCATAAATTGCAGTTAAAGTCAAGCTAAAAAGCAACATCAAGCAAATCAGCTGGCGCACTTGCTGGGATATTAACCACCAGCCACAGCCGGAACAATACTCACTTCATCTCCTGCTTTAAGTGGTGTCTCGGTTCCATCCAAAAAGCGGATATCTTCGCTGTTGACATAAAGATTTAAAAAGCGTCGTGGTTGTCCTTGTTCGTCACAAAGCCGCGATTTGATACCAGGGCAGCTTTTTTCTAGCGATTCTATAAGTTCTGCTATATTGCTACCATCGCATTCGAGCGTCGCTTGATTATTGGTAAATTTCTGTAATGGAGTCGGAATTAATACTTTAACAGCCATAGTTGAGATCGCAATTTAAGAGTTTAGTAAAGGCGCATATTGACGCACTTAGATAGCAAAGATGCCCCTGATTTGACAATTTAACAGTTGACGAGAGTAAGACTTGAGCAGAAGACTTATACCAAGACTTGTTGCCAGTCAAGACGCTCCAAAGTACGCGATCGCTCTAACGCACGTTCAAAACTATCAAGCTTAGCTTCGATCGTCAATGGTTCGCCAATGTAGCCTTGTACTGCCTCTTGGGTTTTGAGTCCGTTTCCGGTGATGTAGGCAACTGTGGTTTCATCGGGATCGATCTTACCAGCTTCGACTAACTTTTTGAGAACTGCGATCGTTGTACCGCCTGCGGTTTCAGTAAAGATCCCTTCAGTTTCGGCGAGTAGCTTGATGCCTTCAATAATCTCGGCATCGGTCACAGATGCAATACTTCCGTTGGTTTTCCGTGCAATTTCTAGTGCGTAAATACCATCTGCGGGATTACCAATTGCGATTGATTTAGCGATTGTATTCGGCTTGACGGGTTTGACAAACTCGCGTCCTTCTTTGTAGGCTTGTGCGATTGGGGAACAACCTTCTGCTTGCGCACCGCTGAACCGTACGCTCTTATCTTCGACTAAGCCGACTTGAATGAACTCTTGAAATCCTTTGTAGATCTTGGTGAATAAGGAACCCGAGGCTAAGGGTGCAACGATATGATCGGGTAATTGCCAGCCGAGTTGTTCAGCGACTTCATAGCCAAGAGTTTTGGAACCTTCCGAGTAATAAGGACGTAAATTGATATTGACAAATCCCCATCCATATGTATTAGCAACTTCACAGCACAAGCGGTTAACTTGGTCGTAGTTACCTTGTACTGCCATCACAGTAGGGCTGTAGATAAGCGTACCTAAGACTTTACCTGCTTCTAAATCAGAGGGGATAAATACACAACAATCTAGTCCTGCATGCGCGGCGATCGCCGCAGTTGAATTTGCTAAATTTCCGGTACTTGCACACGATACGGTTGAAAAGCCGAGTTCTCGTGCGCGGGATAATGCTACAGATACCACCCGATCTTTAAAGCTAAGGGTGGGCATATTAACGGCATCATTTTTGATGTAGAGCTTTTTCAATCCCAGGCGACGGGCTAAACGGTTTGCTTGTACAAGGGGAGTCATCCCTGTACCTACATCAATGACATTTTCAGTTGCAACGGGTAAGAAAGAACGATAACGCCAAATTGAATTTGGTCCCGATTGAATAGTTTCCCGCGTTACGCTGCGGCGGAGGGTGTTGTAATCGTAGGTAACTTCCAATGGACCAAAGCAAGCTTCGCAGACATGGCTTGCTGCAAGTTCGTATTCAGCACCACACTCTTTACACTTGAGGGCTTTAAAGGTTGCCGCTGTTGGGTTGAGAGTTTTTGCCTGGGTCATGGATCGTTCTCTACTTCATTTTTTCCGTCAACTGTCGCCTGATAGTAACACGGTGCATTTTTTTACGTCAAATATACCCGATAAAAATAGTCGGGTTTTAGTACAAAGAGCAAGGAAGCAGATGTGTAGGGGTGAATTTATTGGTATTTCTCAGTTAGTAAAGTGGTATAGATTGTTGGAAATTAGTTTATGAGGGGAGATTGGTAAATTTGGCTACAAACGTGTTATGACAAGCGCCGTAGTGTAAGGCAAAGTGCGATCGCCTTTGGTTCTGAGAAAAGCGCAATCGCATCACTCTGCATCGCTTCACTTTTAAGCCAGAGGTTTACACCTACAAAGAGCGATTATGACTACTGCACATCAATTACCTGATACATTTACTAAATCAGCTTCGGTAAGGCATCCACTCGACCCACTAACGCCTGAAGAAATTACAGTTGCTGTCGCAACGGTTAAAGCAGAGTACGACCTGGGGGAAAAAGTTAGGTTTCCGATGGTTGTTCTTAAGGAACCTCCTAAGAGTGTCGTTCTTAATTTTGAAGAGGGTGATAGTATTGAGCGCGAGGCTTTTATTGGGATTCTGAATAATGAGGATGGGTTGACATATGAGGCGGTTGTCTCACTTAATACTAAAACTGTGAAGTCGTGGCAGCAGATTTCTGATGTCCAGCCCTCTATTATGCTGGATGAATTTATTGAGTGCGAAGCGGCGGTAAAAGCTAGTCCTGAGTTTCAGGAAGCGATCAAGAAACGAGGAATTACCGATCCAAGTTTGGTGATGGTTGACCCGTGGTCGGCAGGTTATTATGCAATTGAAGATGAAAAGGGATTGCGACTGTCACGGGCGTTGTGTTGGGTGCGTTCGAGTCCCACTGATAATGGTTATGCCCGTCCGATTGAAGGTGTGATTCCAGTTGTTGACTTGAACAAAATGGAAGTCATTCGAGTAGAGGACTATGGGGTTGTTCCTCTACCACCGAATCCAGGGAATTACGCGACAGAGTTTATCAAAGATTTAAGAAGTGATATCAAACCTTTAGAAATTACTCAGTCGGAAGGTCCGAGTTTTGAAGTACAAGGTCACTTTATCAAGTGGCAAAAGTGGCAGTTTCGGATTGGGTTTACGCCGAGGGAAGGTTTAGTTTTATACACTGTAGGTTATGAAGATCGAGGGCGCGTGCGTCCAATTGTATATCGCGCTTCATTAGCCGATATGGTGGTACCTTATGGCGATCCTCGACCGCAGCATTACCGTAAAAATGCGTTTGATGTTGGGGAGTATGGCGTAGGAACGTTGGCAAATTCCTTAACTTTGGGTTGTGATTGCTTGGGTGAGATTCGCTACTTTGATGCCTATATGACAAGTAGTCGCGGGCAAATAGTGAAGATCGAGAATGCAATATGTATGCATGAGGAAGATTACGGCATTCTCTGGAAACACGTTGATTGGAGAACAGATCATACTGAAGTTAGGCGATCGCGTCGTTTAGTCGTATCGTTTATCGCGACAGTTGGTAATTATGAATATGGGTTCTTCTGGTATTTTTACCAAGACGGTACAATTCAGTACGAAGTCAAACTGACTGGTATTGTTAATACTGCTGCCGCACTGCCTGATGAAGTGCCGAAGTATGGTACGCTGATTGCACCGCAGTTAAACGCCCCAATTCACCAACACTTCTTTAATGTGCGTTTGGATATGTGCGTTGATGGGGAAAATAACTCAGTTTACGAAGTGAATACACAAGCGGAACCCTTGGGACCTGATAATCCTTACGGTAATGCTTTTTATGCTGAGTCTACGCTCTTATCAACTGAGTCAGAAGCACAACGCATCATTGATCCTTTTACAGGACGTTATTGGAAGATTGTCAATCCTGCAGTGCACAATAGCCTTGGTCAGCCTGTGAGTTATAAGCTGATGCCTGGTGAAAACATTTTACCGTTTGCACATCCCGAATCAAGTGTGATCAAACGTGCGGGATTTATGACAAAGCATTTGTGGGTGACTCCCTATAATCCTGATGAACTCTATGCTGCGGGTGATTATCCTAATCAACATCCAGGTGATGCGGGATTACCTACTTGGACAAAGGCAAATCGGGCAATTGAGAATACAGACGTTGTGGTTTGGTATACGTTTGGACACAATCATGTGACCCGTCCAGAGGATTGGCCTGTGATGCCTGTCTCTTATATTGGTTTATGTTAAAACCTGTGGGCTTTTTTGATGCGAGTCCAGCAATTGATGTTCCTCCTTCGGCTACAAAGCATAAATGTTGTTCTTGAAGAGGTACGAACCATTCCAGCGAAGTGAAGCCGCAGGCGTTAGACACAAAGTTTGCAGAAGAGTTAAAGGAAGAATTGAAGATTGATTTTGGATAATGAGATCAACTATAGAATCTCACAAGCGTAGGAGTTTGGCGTTTCTATTATTTCCGGCAACTTTTTGGTTGTTGCTATTTTTTATTCTGCCGTTATTGATTGTGTTGCTGTACAGTTTTTTGCAGCGAGGAACGTATGGTGGGGTTGTTTGGAGTTTTAGTTTAGAGAGTTACAGCCTATTGCAGTTTTATGAGGCACAGTAGCAACAGTGAGTAAACCAGTTTTTCAAATGCACGGGATTAATTAAATCGAGTGCAGTGGCAATGAGAAGATCAACCCTGAATGCAGTAGTTGGGG
>NZ_JADEWN010000102.1 GCF_015207655.1 Gloeocapsopsis crepidinum LEGE 06123
CATCGTAGTCCCGTCAATTTTGGTGTTAATGTCCTCTGTGGTTTGATTGCTTATTGTCATCAGCCCAAAAAGCCCTCCCTTCACTTAGAATGGGCTTTACCTCCATCTGCTTAACCCGAACTCAGGTTTGTTAGATTTCGCTGCGGTCAGTGATTTGGAAGCTTGGTGTGCTGACAATTTTTAACAAGAGGTAATGGCTAATGCGATCGCTCGGTTGTTAACGAAGCGGTTTGGAGAATTTCCCTAGGAGATGCGTGCTTCAGTTTTGGGTTTGCCATTACCAATGTTGGAATTGAGTGAGGCATTGTTGGATTTTACGAGTGTGGATGATTTACAAGCTTGGTTGGAGGAAAGATCGCACTGATGGTAGAGTTGCATTGCCTCTTTGTTTACTCGTTTACCGCCTCACCTTTTTTCAGTAGTCTCCTAGCAACTTTTCGAGCAGCGTGTAGATGTCCTTTTTATCTTTATCCTTGCGCCGACCAATGCCAACCACTAAAACAAACACTTGTGCCTGCTCAACTTTGTAGACGATGCGATCGCGCTGCCCAACAGCCCGCACACTTTGAAATCCTGAAGATTGTCTATCAGAGCTTTACCTTGTTTTTCTGGGTCAGTCTTAAGCTGGTCAATGCGTTCTGCTAGCTTCGCTTGTTCTCGCCGATCTTTAATCACAGCCAACATTTCTAGTGCCAGTGGTGTTAGTTGAATCTCATATTCAAGCGGATTGGACGATTCGCTCATAGTCCTAGCTGTGCTTTGGCACTCTGCCAAGAAATCCTGTTGCCTTGTTCTAATTGCAAGATGCTTTGGCTCAGCTGAGTGACAAACTCAGTATCGCTGAGGATGTCCAGTGTTTCTAACAGGGCTGTGAGATGGTTGTAACTAAGAGCAGCGATCGCAGGAACACCATCCTGGGTAATAATGATGATGGGTTCTTCGGTCAGTTCATCAGCTAAAGTAGGGAGTTGCTGCTGAGCTTGGGCGATCGTGAGGCGTTTTGGCATAGGAATAGGGCTTGGTGAGCATTGAATTTATTCTAATATTACGGGGCATTGAAGCGGATTTTACTACAAGGGAATTGACTTAATCTGTCGCCTGGGAGCGTCACCTCCTTAAATTTTGTAGTGAACCTGTGGCAACCTCATTAATCGAAACCTGAGACAACGATCGATTACGTCAAGGGGAAGCAATCGGAGAAATTAGCAACAATCGGTAAGAACAAGGTTCATCAGCTTTCACCAATGGTATTGACTTTAATGAATTTCAAGCAACTGAGAGAAAGTTTTAGCTGTCAAGAACCCTATGCTTTTAATCTTTTGGGTTTGTTGTGCGATCGCAATAAATCAAGCAGAATTGAAGAATTGATCTGGTTAAGAAGGCGAGAACGCGCTGATGGTGGGGCGGCGATCGCCTCTTTGTTTGCCCCTTTACCGCTTTGCATTTCCTCATTAGGTTAGTTTTTGGACGAACGGTGACAGGATTTACAGATAAAGAGGGTGTGTTTAGGGTTAATCGACTAGATATTTATAAAGATCGTCAATTATTCGATCAGCCACTAAATAAGGTGGACCTTGCCAGTAAACTTCATATACTCGGTTATTTCGCACCGCTTGAAGCTGTGACGCAATAGGCTGTTTTAAGAAAGAGCGAAATTTATCAGAGCTTCCTTGCCAGGCATTTCTGACAAACAAAACGTCGGCATCGTGTTCGGGTAAAGTTTCAATACTTGACATTAAGAAGTCCTTTTGATTTTGTTGAATTGGTGGACGGCGTAAACCTATTTCATTCAAGATTTGATTATGTAGAAGATCTGAAGCCAAAGTATAAAAATTTTGTCCATCAACATCAATTACAGATATGGTGATTTTCTCTAATTTTTCTCCCAATTGTTGTCGCAGTTTTCGGACTTTCTCCTGATACTCAGTCAAAAGTTCTTCTGCGCGATCGCGCTTGCCCAGAATCTGAGCAATGTATCGTGGCATAAAGTGGTAATCTCTACTCTGCTTGATGAGTACTGTGGGTGCAATTGCCGAAAGTTGTTTATAACCTAAGTCTTCTTGCCATTCCAGCCCTAAAATTAGATCTGGCTTGAGGGTGAGAATAGCTTCTATAGAAGGTTGACTAACACCACCCACTACTGGTACTCCAGCAATCCATTCAGGTGGGATTCCTCGAAAATACTTACCTCCGTAGTCATAATAGGCAATACCAACTGGTTTAACACCTAATTCCAATGCAGCTCCAAGTATCATATCGTGTAAGATAACAATTCTCTGAGGGCTAACTGGAATCTGGATTTCACCTAAAGCATGACTAACTACTTGTGTTTCTATTGATGATTGCGTTGCTGTTAAGTTGGTTTGGTTTTGCTTGAGTTGCGATGTATTGCTATGGCAAGCTGAGACGATCAAAACAGCTATTGTTGCCAGAAACAGTACTAGAAACTTATAACTACTGCCAATTTTACGAAATTGCCGTAACATATGCCATCTGAAAAAAACGTTTGAAAAACACAAACTAATCGAGTCATCGCTAAAATGCACAGAACCCAAAGCCGAGAAAAGGAAGATTTGAGTTCTGGCTTTCTCCTATTTGCAAAGAGATGGCTAGGGTGAAGTTAGCCATTGACTATCTTCCCCTAAAATGTAATTCGATAAGTGGCACTGATTGTTCTTCCCCTAGAAGCTGTGGCTGTGGAGGCAAATCCCTCAAATGCTGCATTTAGTTGTTCAGAGGGAACAAGGTATTGGTTGTTGAAAAGGTTTTGAATCCCAATATTTAAGGTTCCACTGCCGATATTAATGCTGCTAATATAATCCACGACTACATAACCATCTGTAGCGCGTGGGTCAAATCCTCCTCCTTCAAAGTTGCGACTACGACCGCCTACTGCTAATAGTTGCAAACGGTTTCGCCAGCCTGGTAAGGTTTGATTCTCGACATAGGCTGTCCATTTAAGCGGAGAAATAGCATAGGTGCTTTGCGGTAAAAAGTCTCCGGTATCATCAAAGTCAATATCTCCCTCTTGCCAACTTAAAGTTGTGCCCAACAACCAGTTGTCTGAGGGTTGCCAGTCGAGGGCGGCTTCAACACCATATTCTCTTTGGGGAGCACGAACAACTTCAAAGATAGGAAACCCTTCATCAGTTTCTACCTGCTGTACTGCGTCACTAAGACTAGAATTACTAAAAAAGCCAGCGAGAGAAAACTGTACAGATCCCCAGTTACCGCGAATGCCGAGTTCGTAATTATTAACGTTTACAGGTTGCAGTAAATCGGTATTAGCCTCAATATTAAGATTCTCTGGAGGATTATTCACTATAACGTTTAAATTAGGCAAGGAAAAACCTTGAGCGAAATTAGCAAACAATCCGATTTCATCAGTCACTTGATAGACAACACCAGCATTAAACACAACGTCATCAAAACTAAAGCGCCCACCCTCAATGTCAAACCCTCGAAAGTAGCTAGTGTAGCTGGAAACATTGACATCAAAGTTAGAGTATCGCAACCCACCCGAAAGCGTTAGGTCATCAACTACCTCCCATTGCATTTGCGCAAATAAGCCAAGATCGCCAACACTGTAAGGTAAAACCCTGCGGCGCTCAATTCTTTGAATTACCCGCCCATTACTCTCATCAAAGGCAACAGGATCAATAAAATCAGCAAAACCATCTCGCCTTTGATAGTCATAATCAGCACCCCATAACAAGTTAGCCTGCTGCCCAAGAGGAGTCTGAATCTGTAGTCGTGCACCACCCCCTTCAATATCAAGCAGAAGTGCATTGGAGATGAAGCCGAAAAACTCACGAAAATCGTTGATTCCTGCTGTGATACCAGAATAATTTCGATAATAACCTTGTGCGCTCAATGAACTGCCAAACAGATTGTCGTGGTTATATCTGAGACTGACAATTGTATTGCGATCAAAAAATGGCGGGGTATCAATGAACTCTTGCTGACCCACTCGAATTCCTCGGGCTTTGCCTGCTTCCTCTGAGCCTTCTATGTCGGCGATAAACTCATTATTAACTCGCTCAATATCGTAATGATTGAAAGTGAGTTGTAGGCGCTGCTCTTCGTTGAGGTCAAAACCAAGCTGTCCCAAAGCATTAAGCGTGCGATTTTCATCACTGGGACGAGCAAAGAAAATGCGATCGCCTTCGGCATCAAAGAAACTCCCTTCTCGCTCATAAGAGAACGAGAACAAGTAATCAACTGGATTCACATTGCCCGAAAATCCAAATCTTGAAAAATATCCAAAACCTTCACCGATGAAAAAAGAGTCACCGCCACCCGCTGCTGCTGTTGTGCCTATTTCTGCAAATACATTGGATTCCCCTTCCTCTGGTCTGCGAGGAATAAGGTTAACCGTTCCACCTGTTGCCTGCGCCCCAAACACTGCATTGGGACCACGTACCACTTCAACTCTTCCAATCGCATCAAGGCTGATAGTGCGTTGGGGACGGGCAAAGTTATCGCTGACTGGAATGCCGTCAATCAGGTAAGAAATACCTCGTCCACGTAAAACTCCTCGTTCGTTTGCTTGGGGTGATGCTATGCCAAAACCTGGTACTTCTCGAGTGAGAAGCTCTGGTAAGCTTGGCGATAGGGTGGTTTGCGTGTCCAAGTCTTCTCGATCAATCACGGTAACGGAGCGAGGAACTCTGGTAATTTCCTCCTCTGTTCGTGTCGCCGTCACTACCACTTGGATCGCATCGTCTTCCGCCGTAGCATCTGTTGCTACACCCGGACTCACACTTGGTATCTCCTGTGGCGTTTCACCCGTTGGCTGTTCAACTTCAGGCTGTTGTGGTGGCTGCATTGCCGTTACAGCAGGTGTCAAACCAAAAATCAATCCTTCGTTACTGTCAAATAACGCAACTGTTGGCAATCCTTCTTCACCCGCTACTGTCACCCTGATAGTATTAGCATCAAGGTTTGTCACAGTAATCTCAGTAATCCCCTTAATTGGTTTCTGGGAATTGAATGTAAACGCATCGCCATTGGGTAAACGCAATTGAGCATTGGGGATATCAGCGATAAAGTTATTCCCAGCGCTGCGGTTGGTAATTTGCAGTTGTTCTCCTTGAGTTGTCTGTAATATCACCTCCACACCTTGTGCAGTGGGATTAGCTTGTACACCCGTCACTTGTATAACACCCCTCTGGACGGAAGAGGGGTTGGTTGGTGCTGGCGACTGCACTAACATAACTGCGCTAGTGCTAGGACGCTCTCTTTCACCAATTTGAGGAATCTCTCTAATTAACCGAGATTTACGTAATACAGATGTAATAGTTTTATCATGAGTCTCCAGCTTTGTTGCTTCTTGAGCCGTTACGCTCACAGCACCCCACAGCCAAACAGAACTTGTTAGTAATAAAAGTTGCAATAAATTCTTTAGTTTCATTAGCTACTCTACACACCTGGCAATATTGCGGAAATCGACAAGTCATCCGTGACTCGTCCCCACACATTTCCTCACACCTCACACTAATTCTTGATATGTATGCACTAAGTAGAGACCCCCTGTAGTCCCTCTTACTTAGGGGAACGGCGACAGATAGGGGTGAGAACAAAGTGCATCTTCACAGATTAGTATCAGTTCCACATTGATTTAGCTTCTAATAAGAAAACTTCTCAATAAAGCTGAGAATACAAGATTTGAAGAAGGTATTGTTGCCGCAAACGGATTTTTTTCTGCCCGATCGGGATTTTTTTAGTGATGGTGCGACAACAAAGGGCGATCAATCGCTCAAGGAGACGGTTGAGGTGAGATCAAAACTGCCACAAAATTGTTCCCTACACCATAAACGGCTCACCATGAAAAACCTGATATAGCGGTATAAGGTAAATATCAAGGTTCAGAGTGCTTTAGAGTAGATGGATTTATTACGGTTTGAATGGGACAACCAAAAAGCTCAAATTAACTTCAAAAAGCATGGGGTTTCTTTTGATGAGGCAGCAACTATTTTTTACGATCCACTCTATTTAGAGGATTAGACCTCCTACATGAAAAGAATTGCGAATAAATTCGCTACTAGACAAACCCTGTCCACCGACCTGGTCTTACTCAGAAAACTCTTACTCTTGAGTGTGCGAAGGCACACTTTGTTATTTAGCCCCGACTTTAGTCGAAGGGCATCTGTAATTCATGCAGGAGATCTATTATGATGAAGCGCACTCTGACCAAGAGGATCGGTTTAAGATTATTGGTATGTCAAGCAATGGACGCTTGCTAGTTGCCGCCTATAGTCAGCGAGTTGATATTGGCAACTTAATGTACTTCTTCTTGAGGCAGCTTAAACCTCACCAAGGCATACGCAACGTTATGTTGCTGACTGCTCATCACGACTTTCTATGTAACGGCGTAGAACCGAGTTGATTAAAGCTTTATATTCTCCGCTTTGAGCTTGAAACCATTTCAGAACATCTGGATCAATCTGAACCAGTCGTTGTACTTGAGGGGCAGGAATTCTTAAAGTTGCCTTCTCAAAAAAATCCTCCGTCAACGGTGGAATATCAGAATAATCAATTCCTTCGTCGTCGATTGCCTCAAGTGCTTCCCAATTAGTACGAGAGGTATTGCTTAAGTCTTTGCCGCTCATATCGATTTGCTCTTCGTGCCGAAATGATCCGAATCACGCCATTCTGTCGTTCTGTCCAAACAACAACCGCTATACCTTTACCGAGAAAACCGATACCGATCCAACGGTCTTCGCCGTAATCAAAGCGATCGTATAGCTCAATTAGCATCGGATTATCAAACATTTCAGGGACATTTGCGAAATCAATCTCATGTTTGCGGATATTCTCTAGATTTTTCGCTTCATCCCACTCAAACTGCATGAAAGTTCAAGCAATGCTAATCAGGCTCTCCCTATTATTGCGTATTCTATCCAAAGCTGAATCACACCATCAGATATCATTGAGATTCAGCCAGAACAGATTTAAGATGAGTGAAAATCTGGAAATTTGTTGAGAATTGGGTACTTTACTTAGTTCGACAATAGACCTCTTGCATGTGAAACACAGATGCCCTCCGACTGAAGTCGGGGCTACCCAAGCAAAGTGTACCTTCGTACACTAAATCAAGACTTTTAAGAGGGTAAGGCATGCCTTACCCGTAGTCCACGGAGGTGGACAGGGTTTATCTAGCAGCGAATTTATTCGCGATTCTCTTCATGCAGGAGGTCTAATGATAAAACGCGCCGATGTCAGTACCAAAAAGTTAATCAGTCTCGCCCCCGATAACTGGGTGCAATGGGTAACTTTTGCGACGTTTGTGCTAGAGAGTATGTTAGTGCAAGAGATTATGAGGTGGGATATGGCTGTGTTACGCGAGTCACCTTGGTATCAGGATGAGCAGCGTGGACGGCGAGAACAGATGGTGTCAAATATCGCAACTATTTTAGAGGTGAAATTTGGCACTGAGGGCTTAGAATTAATGCCCCAAATTACCCAATCCGATTTAGCCCAGTTGCAGGAAATTTTACGCAGCATTGTTGCGGCAAGTACAATTACAGAAGTACGCGATCTTTTGTAGTCAAATAAGGTCAAATTCGACGACGGCGATAAGCACTAGGTGTCATGTCCATATGCCGCTTAAACGCATCACAAAACCGACTCGCACTCGCATATCCTACGCGATGGGCAATCTCAGCAATACTCAACTCGCGATCGCATAACAGTTCCTGTGCTTGCTTTATTCGGCACGTTTGCAAATAACCAAACACTGTTGTGCCAAAAAGATAGCGAAAGCCTCGCTTTAATTTGTAGTCGTTTAGTCCCACCTGTCTTGCTAGATCAAGTAGTGACGGAGGACAATCTAGATCGCGCTGGAGAATTTCTTTTGCTAAATGCAGACGTTCGATATCTGTGGGACGAAAATTTGGGATTGTATTGTATGAATTCTGTCCTGCCAATTGATGAAACTGTAACACTAATAGTTCTAGTACCTTACTTTCCAAGTACATGCGTTTGATGACACCATGATAGGGACAATTGAGCATCTGTTGGAGAGTCTGTTGCATGGCGGGGGTGCTTTGATTGAGAGATTGATGAAAGTTTTTTGCCGATTTTCCCTCAATCAGCGATCGCAGCAGAGACGAGGTATGATCCCAATTCATTCCAAACGACTTCAATCGTTCTAAATCTGTCTTAATTCCTACACTTTTGTGGATTTGTTCGGCTGGGAAATATTCAATTGATCGTACTTCTTTGATGTAGCACAAACAGGTTTCACCAGCAGTTTCTTCGCGACTTCTTCTAGCTGAATGCCTGGGTTAATCATGCGGCGGTCGCCCGCTAAATAGAAATTTGATAACAGCATCCCCTCCCCGTTGTAATGATAGTCTAGACACAAGGAACGCCAATATTGATAGGTGGCAATGTGAATGCTTAGTCCTGGATGCAGATCAATAATCCACTCTTCCCCTTGCCCTAACCGCTTTGGGATAGCCCGTCGTCGTTCAACATCATTCCACTGCCAAAGAACCTCACCACACGCATTTGCTTCTTCCCAGATCGCATTATATTCAGCTTCAGTAATGATCCGTGCTGTGTCGAGTGGCATTATTCCTATCCCTACTAATTAAGAAAAGGTTTTATTTACTAATGTCACGTCCGGTTAAATAACCCAACTTTCATTGAGTTGTTAGTTGCCAATTGCTAACCACTCTAGTCACTAGTCACTAATCACCAGCCACTTTAAAATTTTAAGCATCTTCCTGATTGTAAGTCACTGTAATTGAGAAAATTTTCCAAGGCGAAACTTTATAGATTGGCGATCGCACAGTAGATGTTGTCCGCTCTAATAAATCAACAGTTTCCCTGATCGCTAAATCTAAATCACTTTTGAAATCTAACTGTGCTGATTCTCCATGACATTCATAACAGCGTAAAATCCATTTTTGAGAATTGTCTTCTGACTGTTTAAACGCCGTCAAAATCAGGTTATCTGCTGATAAATCGAGAAAACAGCCTACTGGCGGTAGGTTTTGCGAAACGCGATCGCCCTGTGATACTAACATTACTTGTAAGGGAAAATTCAGCTCATATCCGCGTCGTACCGTCTGCGCTTGTTGCCAATTACCTTGATGCGGATAAATCGCATAGGTGAAGTAATGATTTCCTCGATCTGCGTTTGGGTTGGGCCATTCTGCACCACGCAGTAACGTGAGGCGTAATTGATGAGGTTGGCTATCATAGCCGTATTTGCAATCATTCAGTAAACTCACTCCATAATCATGAGTACTTAAATCTGCCCAGTGTAGTGCTGGAACTTCCCATTTTGCTTGTTCTGCTGGTGTTTCTGGTTTAGTAGTCCGCTGAATCGCACCGCAAGGAATTTCATAAGTTGCATAGTCAGCTTCAAAGTTGAACGGAAAAGCCGCTTTTACCAAAACATGACGCGATCGCCAATTGACAGTCGTTTCTATTTTCAACAGCGGTAAACTTGCTTGTAATACGTAATCTTGACAAAATTCGGATTCTCCGAGTTGACGCACAACACGAATGCGACTTTGAATGATTCCTTGCTCTAACCACTCAATCGATTTGAGTTGCGCTGGTGGTAAAGGATGTTGTGCATAGTTTGGGTCAATGTTCCATGCATCCCAATATTGACCGCTATCAGTAAATCCTTGTAATTGATTTCCTCCGTCAGAATGCAAGATTTCGCGATCGCACGTCTTATCAAAAACACTCTTCAAATTTCCATTTTCACAATCAACAGTTACCCGTAAAAATTCATTTTCTAATATCCAATCTTCAGCAAAAGTTTTTTTATTTTCAGAGTAATACTCAGCATTTGATAATATATTTGTACTATCGATCTTGTTTTGCTTATTTTTTGGTGTGTTATTTAATACTTCGGTAAAATTAACTAACGATTTTAGTGTGACAAGCCAAAAAACACGATAACCTGTAGCAGGAATATTATTAGCACTACATAATAGTGCTTGAGCATCAATAATCTGACAAGGTAGCTGATTTCCCTCTAAGTCGCAAACAACCCAGTCTTGTGCATCAGGTAATGTCACGCTCACAACTTCAGAACGTTGCCAGTTGAGAGAATTAAATACAACTAAGGCTTGAGCGTCAGGATGCGGAGGTGGCGGTAATTTAATTTGAGATGCGATCGCACTTAACGACTGCTGGGTAATTTCTGCCGTGACTTGTTCAACTTCTTCCCAAGTTGGGTTAACCTCGGCGTAGACTTCAGGAATGGAAGAACCAGGGAGAATATCGTGAAATTGGTTAAATAAAACTTTTTTCCAAGCAGCTTCTAATTGAGATTGAGGGTAAACGAAGCCAGTCGCGATATTAGCGAGTGCAGCAAACAATTCTGCTTGATATAGTAATCTTTCACAACGGCGATTCCAGCGCTTTTGATCCGCGTGGGTAGTGTAACAACCGCGATGAAATTCGAGATAGAGTTCATCCTGCCAAATAGGAAGGGG
>NZ_JADEWN010000103.1 GCF_015207655.1 Gloeocapsopsis crepidinum LEGE 06123
CAGTAATTCCCATTGTTCATCTGTGAGATCGGTACGATATGATTGACCCATGACTCTCGTTCTCTGTCATTTTTTGCTATTGACAGGTTATTGTAACGAGAGCTTTTTTACTTTTCAGACCTCCTCTTAGGCAGACTTATTTTAAAATTGCAGCGCATCTGTCATTAATTTACGATAAGGTGCGATCCCGTAACGATCGCTTTCAAATTTCAAAGGTCATGCATGCATTAGCCCAAAGTGAATAGGATAAAGACAAACTAAGTCAAGCATTAGACTCACCGCAGTCTGAGTAATATGCACTTGGTTGTTGATGCGAACTATTCTGTTACTCCTTGAGTAATTCGCTGCCACATTGGCACTTGAGTTTCACCACCGCCTTCAATTCGCTCCAACGCTGCCATCATTTCGATCCGAACATCAAATTCAGGTTCGCGTTCAATTCTACGGTGTAAGGCAGCAACAGCACTGCGATCGCCCATCTCATTTAAAAATCGAGCCGCTCTCCAACGAACCAGTTTTGAGGGATCTTCTAATGCTTGACACATCGTTGACATTGCCTTGATGTCCCCTAAATCGCTTAAAGCATCACCTGCTGTGCGACGCACTATAGCAGACGAGTCTGCAAGGACAACATGACAAAGTGGTTCTACCGCAGTAGCCATGCCACTAGCACCAAGAAGTGCTGCCGCCCAGCGACGAATTGTACTTTGCTCGTCGTCAAGTGCAGCCACGACCTGAGAAAACGTTTCAGGGGTCACTTCAAGTTGTTGCAACGCCTTAAGTCGATGTTTCCAGTTCGGATGCTGTAAATCAGCTAAAAGTGCTTGTTGTAAGGAAGTCTTATCAATTGGCTTAAATTCGGACTCACCAGATGCTGCTGCTTCAATTTGAGCTAGTTCGTCTTCGTTAATTAGACTGGCAATCTCGTCAGCAACCAGTTGCGCGACCTCATCAGGCGAACCAATAGGGGAATGATACGGTTCCCAGCGTCTCTCTGCTACGTAATTCGCTCCGGTGGCACTAACTGCTCTTTGAAGTGCCTGATTAAATCGCTCTGGCAGTGCTACCCGTGCTTGCTGACCATCAGCAGCGATTGCTCGCACTTGAACTGGAATGCCGCGAAACTTTTGAACAGCTACCTCTATGTGACTTAAGTTCGAGGTCTGCTGCGCGTTAGTTGAACTAAAAGCTGCTTCCTGGGGCTGTGAAACGCGATCTAAAAGTTTTGGATCTGCATCCTCAGCAACTCCGACGATCTGAGCAGCCTGAGCTAGAATTGGTTGCCAGTTTGCATTCCCCTTGCGCGTCAGTGTAATGAAGTCCTTAAACAGAAAGACCGACTGAACGGCTTCAATGGCAAGCAACTTTTGTGCAAACGCAGGGGCATCCGTTTGGTCTACTCCTTGCTGTAGTGTCAGCGCTTTAGCACTAACAAACTCATTCAAATTGAGCTTGATGCAGCTAGGACTGGGAGTAGTTTCAATCGAGAGAAGTTGCATAGCTTTATCCTTAACTCGAATATGTAATAAATAACCACAAGGTTGTTTTCACTTAGATCCTAGCTTGCTGCAATCTGACAACTTATATAAATAATTTGTAATAAATTTATTGAGCGGAAGCACAGATCCAATTAGTTCCCATGCTGTTGCCCTTAACCATGAGCATTGTTGCGCCTTCGGTAGCAATAGGAGTCCAAATATGCAAACCATCGCGGTGCATTGGAATCGAAACTTGACTAACCTTGCAACCTACCTTTTCTAAGCGGTAAGCAGCTGCCATAACAATTTCATCGACGTCAGCGTCAGCTTCTGATAATCCTGAAATGCCAAAACCTTCTTTAACGATTCCTACCCTAATCCCGTTAGCTTCTCCGGTCAAAGATGTTGTATGGGGTGCTGTTTGTATTCAGAAAGAATTACTTATTTTTTCTATAAATACTGTATAGCTTAATACAGCATTTATTCTTTGCTTCTAATAACTAATATAATGAAAAAACTTTGCTTGAATCTCTATTTAAGTTATTTATTTTTATAAAATTTTAACTCCAAGCTCAAAGAAAAAGAAAAAAGTTCATTGATTAAAAAAGTAACAAGTTAGTATCATGGCTTATATAAAAGCAAAACCTGTACCTGTGACCGTTATTACAGGTTATTTAGGTGCTGGAAAAACTACTCTTTTGAACCGCATACTAACTCATAAACACGGGAAACAAGTAGCTGTAATTGTTAATGAATTTGGTGAAGTAGGAATCGACGCTCAGTTAGTTATCGATACTAATGAAGAAATTCTAGAAATGAATAATGGCTGCATTTGCTGTACAGTACGCGGCGATCTTATTCGGATCGTTAACAGCTTAATGCAAAGACGAGATAAATTTGACTATTTAGTCATTGAAACAACAGGACTCGCCGATCCTGCACCTGTTATTCAATCATTTTTTGTAGATGAAATTATGCGATCGCATACTGAGCTTGATGCAGTTATTACAGTCATTGATGCTAAACATATTTGGTATCATTGGGACAGTTACGAAGCTCAAGAACAAATTGCCTTTGCCGATGTAGTTCTAATTAATAAAATTGACCTAATCTCAAAAACACAGTTAGTAGAATTAGAGAAGCGACTGCGGAAAATCAATGCATTTGCTAAGTTTTATTATACCCAAAACTGTGATTTGAATATTGACTGTGTTTTAGGAATTGAAGCCTTTGACTTAAAGAATACTTTATCAATTGACCCTAACTTTTTGGATGAAGCTAACCACGAACACGATCAGTCTATTTATTCAGTTGCGATTGCAGAAATGGGAACGGTTAACAGCGATAAGTTAACAAACTGGTTAAATCAATTAACGCAAACTCAAGGTCAAAATCTTTTTCGACTCAAAGGAGTCCTCAATGTCGATGCAGAAGATCGGCGTTTTGTATTTCAAGGCATTCATATGCTATTAGATGGCAGACCAGGTCGCCCTTGGAAACCAGGCGAGAGCCGCAGGAACGAATTGATCTTTATCGGTCGCAGTTTGGATGAAAATCAGCTAAAACAAGAGTTCCGCAACTGCTTAATTTAAATATTTGTCACTCTTTGGCTGTCACAAATGTAATCTTCATTACAAAATACTACTAGTAGCTTTGTTACGGTTTAAGCGCACATAACTTAATTAGATACGCTACTCTTACTCAAACAACCGAATGAAACTTCAGCATTATCTTGGTGGACTTGAGGGACTAGGACGCATTAACTTCGAGAAGCGAGTTTTTGTTCAGCCTTGGGAAAAGCGAATCTTTGGTATTCATGTAGCAATGATGGCTCTTAGCCAACACTTAGAAACTGCGAAGGTGACACCTACTAAGTTCAAAAGTGTCTGGACGTGGGCGAATCTGCGCAAGCTTGCAGAGGGAATGAATCCTTTCGACTACTTCAAGTACCGTTACTATGAGAAATGGCTCGGCGGTATCTCCAGTTTCTTTATTGAATCAGGATACGTTTCTACAATAGAACTGGATGCAAAAACTGAAATATTCTTGGAAAAATCCAATACTTCTCTACCTCATAACAGTAAGCCTGAAATTGACGCGCAAGTAATCGAGTATTTGCGTGTAGGAGATTCGCCCAAGTGCAATGCAGATATCAAACCTAAGTTCAGTGTAGGCGATATTGTAACTATTAAGAATCCGCTACCAACAGAACACTGTAAATTACCAGGATACTTGCGAAATAAGAAGGGAGTTGTCGATGTAGTTTACGAAGGCGTTTACAACTATCCATTGCAAACAGGGGATGGAGTGGGAGATCCAATGCCCATTTACAGCATCAAGTTTGATTCCCATGAGATTTGGGGTAACTTGACAGAGCCAAAAACCTGGATTTACGCAGATATCTACGAAGCATATATCGAAAACCCTATCTGAAGGCATTGATTTTTAAGGAGCTTAAGGTCATGAATGAAAGTAGCAGAGAAGCCTATAATGCAGCCCGCATTAAAGCTTTAGAGTCTCTGCTCATTGAAAAAGGAATTATTACAAGTGAAACTGTTGATCAAGTGATCGACTTCTTTGAGAAGGATATGGGACCGTTTAACGGTGCTAAGATTGTTGCCAAAGCATGGGTAGATCCTGATTTCAAACAACGCTTGTTAGAAGATACACCTTCAGCGATCGCTCAAATGAATTTGCCGCGCGGCATGGCAGGTGCTGAGGGAGAGCATATGAAGGCAGTCGAAAATACTCCAGACGTACACAACTTAATTGTATGTACTCTGTGTTCATGCTATCCGTGGCCAGTTCTAGGTTTACCTCCTTACTGGTTCAAAGATCCAACATTTCGCGCAAGAGCAATTAGAGAACCAAGAAAAGTATTAAAAGAGTTTGGGCTAGATATTCCTGAAACGACTGAAGTAAGAGTATGGGATACAAGTGCCCAAATTCGCTGGTTCGTGATACCAGAACGTCCCGCAGGTACAGAAGGATGGACAGAAGAACAACTCGCTACCGTAGTTACTCCAGAAGCAATGCAAGGAGCAGCTAAAGTTCAAGTTCCCACAAGCATCTAGAACAATCTTTAGGAGTGCCAAATGCAGATTAAGTTTGAGCAGTTTGTAACTGCAAGTATGTTAGGGCATCAAGATGCACCGCCTCGCAGCAACGGAGAGCTATTATTTCAAATAGATTGGGAAAGTCGAGCATTTGGCATTGCGATCGCGCTTTCTAAAAAAGGACATTACGAGTGGGAGGATTTTCGTCAAGAATTAATCGTTTCAATTGCTGAATGGGAAGCAAATCATTGCCAAGACGATCCGAATTGGGATTATTATCAACGCTGGCTTCTCGCTTTAGAACGCCTAGTATGCGAACTCGATCTAATCGACATAGAAGAGCTAGAAACGCGGACACAACAGCTACTTAAGCCAAACTTTTAATTGCAGTTTCTTATTACCTGAGCATTAGTAGTTAGAAGTACTCAAGGAGTGCGGGCAAGTGGAGGCGTACTAACAGGAGAACGACGATGGTAGTAGCTTGCTCAAAAGAATACGCAAGTCTAAGTAGTATTGGTTCGCTCCAAGGTCTACCCAAGAATTCGATACCTACTGGAACGCCAATCGGTGCTGATTTACTTTGGGGTGAAAATCCAGCAGGTACAGTAATTGCAGGAAAGCCTGTAATTGCCCCTAAAACACCATTTCTACCAATTTGAGATTCACCAATAGGAACAACAAGTTGTTTTTGATGGGGATAAACAAAGGCATCGAGTTGACAATCTGCCATCGCCTTAACAATCGTTTGTTGCAGTTCTAATCGCTGGAGAAGACGAGTCTTATATTCAGGGTCGTTTGTACTTAAAGATTGAGCCTTTTGCAAAATATCTTTTAACGAGGGATGCGTTTTTCCTGATGCAACAATTTCATCAAAAGTTTTGACAGGTGCAGCCGAACCAAGACTTTGCAGGTAACTTTGTAAATGTGGTTTAAGTTCGTAGAGATGGACGCTAACATCAGAAACAAGTTGGTCAGCATCTAAGCCAGCAATATTTACAGGCACAATAATTGCTCCTTGCTGCCTCATCTGCGCGATCGCTGCATTGATAACTTCATTAACTACTGCGTGTTCTGGCTCGGAACCGAACAAGTTTTGGAGGACGCCGATTCTGCCTTAGTTTTAGCAACGGAAAAATTTTGGTCGTTAAGGCTGAAAAGTTCACGACATAGTAGTTACAACTCAGTCAGCCTTTGCTTTTTACTTCTATCCCTTTCAGATTTGATGAACCAAGTTCTCTAGGGACGTACCATGACTTTGATTGCTTCCCAGCTATCCATTGCAGAATTACCCTCTGGGAATACCATTGAGATCGACGGTTAAATCAAGAACAGCAGAGGTATCGAGTTTGTCTGCCACCGTATCAGCTAGCAATTCTGGAATGTAAGCACGAGCGGGTGCATTCCCACCTCGCAAGGTAATGTTATTCATAAACAAACGACCCAGGAGGAGAGTGTTTAGCTTTTTGTGTAAATTCGACTGGTGGCTGTGTGAAGGGTCACTCCGAGGTCGTCACCCCTATCTGCGGGCCTGCTCCCTAATCTGTTGAAGCGCGGCGTTGAACCCGTCGGGGGTGCTGCTGGAACCTGCGAGTCGTCCCACTCTCACCTCGTCGATCGGACGACCGACAACCTCCGCCGGAACCGCATCGGCGAAACTTTCTTGGTAGTCGAGCGAGGTCGGATTTGTGGCATGGGGGGTAACCTCGACATCAGTGATAATGTTGTCGGACAGGGTGGCGGTCACCGTGATGGACGAGGGAAGACCTCCATATTGACCAGTCGCAGTGTAAACGCCGTCTGCATAAGAGGCGGCTGGACTTGATGCTGACCTCAAACGGGTGACAGCATTAGTCGGGGCAGATGTCGGACGTGCGGCTTCCCGATTCACAATCCCACATCCAGTGATGATCAGCGCCCCGGAAATTCCTGCGATTGAGACTTGTATCTTCTTGCTCAGTCTAGTCATATCTTCTCTTTTCCTTTACTTTGTGGGTTATGTGGTTTGGTCAGGTGGAATTCTGTTGGCTGTAGCTACAGGCATGGGGTCTGCTGAGGAATGCGCTCTCATGAGAAGAGCTTGCCGTCGAAGTTCGGCGAGATCTCGGCACGACCATCGGCAAACATCCGCACATATGAGAACCTGAAGACCGCTGCTAAATGGTCTGCCCTTGTGAAGAAGAGCGCCGTCGCCAGTCCATCGGCGATCGCGGCAGTATCGGCAACCACCCATGTCGCGACCACATCTTGAACTGGAACGCCAGTCCGGGCATCAAGCACATGGTGCAGACCATCACCCCAAGCGCGTTTATTGACCGCAGAGGCGCACAGGGCACGATCTTGCAGGTTAGCGATGCCGATCGCCAGCCGAGGGTCGAACGGGTGTTCAAGTCCAACCCGGAGGCTGGACTCACCCGCATGGCGAATATCTCCGCTACCGTCAACCACGAATTGAGTGAATCCATCCTCGCGCAGGATTTCAGAAACAATGTCCACGAGGTAGCCCTTCCCTGCTGCACCAACGTCGATGACGAGTGGATGCCGCGTGACGATCGAGGTGCCATCCCGGATAATGTCCTTCGACCAAGTCGCTCTCCCCCTAGCGTGTGCATTGGCTCGGACGAGGTCGGATGCGGGCGTGAGCGAGTACGTCCGGTCGTAGCCGAGGAGTTCGAGATCCCGACCGACAAGTGGGTCAACGGCACCTGCGGTAGCCCTGTGAAGCCGATCGTAGAGATCGAAGAGAGCGAACGAGTCGTCGGGGAAGTCGAAGCAGCCACCCTCCGGAGCAGCAGCGATCTGAGAGACGAGGGAGTCTGGGCGGAACCGCGAGTATGTGATGTCGAACGCTTTGATCCGCCTGAAAATCCGCTGCTGTAACCCACGGGCTAACGGCTCGTAGGTTTCGATCTCCCATTGGGTTCCGATAGCATTGAACGAGAACGTAAACATACTGGCATCATTACTCCGTCGCTACTTCATTCAGACAATTCACAGAGCGGTGTAATGAATGGTTTCATGTTCAGCAAAGTATGCTTTGAAACGTTCAGGGCTTCGGGGGCGCCTCTACACCCGAAAAGACCAGCACTTCGTCTGGCAGACGTGCCCCACGAATCTGGATCGCCGAAACAGACCGGTTCAGTTCGGCGAGTTCGGCAGGCGTGAATTGAACGGCTGCTGCGCCGATGTTCTCGATCATGTGTGGCATCTGTGTCGTGCCGGGAATGGGCACGATCCACGGCTTCTGTGCCAAGAGCCACGCCAGCGCGATTTGGGCAGGAGTGGCTTGTTTCCGCACAGCCCAGGTTTTGACCAAATCCACGAGCGCCAGGTTATGCGGCAGATTTTCGGGCGAGAATCGGGACTCAATGCCGCGAATGTCACCGGGAGCGAACCGCGTTTGGGCATCAATGGCACCGGTTAGGAAACCTACACCAAGCGGACTCCACGGGACAAAGCCGATGCCCAGTTCCTGGCACAGAGGAATTACCGCTTCTTCCGGCCCACGCCACAGCATCGAATATTCGTTCTGAACAGCACTCACGGGCAACTCGGCATGAGCGCGGCGCAACGTGTTCAGCCCCATCTCAGACAGACCCCAGTGCAAAACCTTGCCTTGCGCCATCAACTCCTTGAGCGCGCCAGCAACATCTTCGATCGGCACCTGTGGGTCAACGCGGTGCTGGTAGAGAAGATCGATGCGATCGGTGCGGAGGCGACTGAGCATACCCTCGACGACCTGCTTGATGTGTTCCGGACGACTGTTGAGACCCGGACGACGCACACCAGTTTCCTGATCGATGTTCCAGCCGAACTTCGATGTGATCGCGACCTGATCTCGGAATGGCGCTACGCCTTCGCCGAGGATGCGTTCCACTTCGTGCGGCCCGTAAGCCTCAGCCGCGTCGTAAAATGTGACGCCCCGGTCGAAGGCTGTCCGAATGATGTTTAACATCTCAGATCGAGTGGGGATGGTCGTCTGGTAGGTTCTACTCATATTTTGGACACCAAGTCCGACGGCAGATACTTCCAGAGTGCCGAGCCTGCGGCGTCCTTCAAGCGTAGGCGACGAATCTCCGTCAGCGGGACGGTTCGCCGGACTAGACTGTGCACTGGCGGACAACCGACTCAACAATGAGGCGGCGGCTAATCCTACCCCTGCACCAAGAAATGTGCGGCGATTCGGCAGGGCGGGGCTGTGTTTTCCATCTTTTCGTTTTTGCATGATTTTTCCTTTAAGGTGCCACCCTAGCACCCAATAGCAGAAGCAAGAGCGACAGATCCCTAAGGACGTTCATTGCACACTTCTTTCGGCAACATGTAGAACCAACGGCTGCAATAGCAGAACCCGCAGCTAGAGAGTTCTAGCGAAGAACGGTGTCAGCTTGCCCATCGCGGTATTGGTGTATTCGGACTTCCAGTAGGTTGCGATGTGCGTAGCGCCCTCGATCTTGAACAATTCCTTGTCCGTCGTGCCCGTCGCTTTGGCGAATGCGTCCTCGCTCATATACAGGCTGTCGGCTTTGCTGATGATCGCCGGCAGCAAAGGCTGGTCGATGAGTTCGATCTGATCGGTCGCATCCCAGCGCATCAGATCCAGCAAACTGCTCATTGTGTACTTGAACGTCGAGCCGGGGTGCGCGTGCGTTCTCCAGCAATACTCATAACCCTCCCGATACAGATCGAACGGCAGCGCGGCGATCTGCGCGTCTGTCATGTCTGCATCACCTGCATAAAGGATAGTTCCGCTGGCGACTTCCTGGGCACGGGCGGCGGACGCCTGCTGTAGGCGCTCCTGAATTGTCGCCACCTGTGAGTCTCCATAGCCATTGCGACGAACCCGTCCAGAATTGAACATGCTCAGTGTCGCGATGGACTTGAAACGCTTGTCGGTTTTTGCCGCCGCCAACGAGTAGCCACCCCCACCGCAGATGCCCAACAGCCCCAGCCGCGCGGCATCGACACCTGGATAGCGGGTGATGAAGTCCGCCATGCCGTGGATGTCCTCGATGCGGTACGCGGGTTTGTCCACGCTACGCGGCTCGCCGCCGCTAGCGCCCTGATACGCAGCATCTGCGGTGATCGTGATGTAGCCCTGTTCGGTCAAGTGCTGGGCATACAATCCCGCTGTCTGTTCCTTTACGCCGCCATTGGGGTGCGCCACGACGATCGCAGAATATGTTTGGCTCGGATCGTAGTTCGCAGGAGTGTAGACGTTGGCTGCAATATCCAGTCCATTCAGCTTGTAGGTGACCGGGTGAATATTGACCTTGCCAGACTCGTTCTTCGCGATCGCGTCTTCATAGACCAGCGTAAACGGGTTCTGCTTGTAGTCAAATACTTCGTTCTTCACATTGACCTCCCATGTTTAGTAACTTTAGGCTGACCATCGTTGGCACTCATATCCATGCAGCCGAGTCTGACCACCGAGACTTCCAGCTTTCTGTTGCCAAGTTGGCGTTGCTGAATGAACAGTGGATTAAGTGGCTAGGGGAAGTGTTTTAAATCTTAAATAGTGCATCAGTAGCCGGACTGAATATCGTAACATCTCAAGAGATGTTGAGTAACAAAGAGTGGCTCGAT
>NZ_JADEWN010000104.1 GCF_015207655.1 Gloeocapsopsis crepidinum LEGE 06123
ATCGGTTCTAAAGCAGCTAACTGAGTCTGTGGTGCTAGTTTAATTTCTGGAGTTTTGTTAGTCATCGCCCAGTACATTTTTTCGAGCGTATTTAACCGCATATAAGGACACTCGTTACAACCACATTTGTTGACTGGCGGCGCTGGGATAAACGTTTTACTTGGCTGCTGTTTTTGCATCTGGTGGATAATGCCTGGTTCTGTCGCCACAATGAAACACTGTGCACTACTTTGCTTTGAGTATTTCAGTAACGCAGTTGTTGAACCTATATATCTGGCATGACGTAGAATAGCGCTTTCGCACTCTGGATGTGCAATGACTTCAGCTTCAGGATACTCAACTTGTAACTGCACTATTTTACGTTCAGAAAATGTTTCATGTACGATACAACTACCTTGCCAAAGTAGCATATCTCTCCCTGTCTGCTCCACCACATATCGTCCTAAATTACGATCTGGGGCAAATATAATCGGTTGCTCTTTTGAGATTTGATTTACGATGTCAACTGCATTAGAACTAGTGCAAATAATGTCACTCATTGCCTTAATCTCGGCAGTACAGTTGATGTAAGAAATTACTAAATGATCTGGATGTGCCGCTTTAAAAGCTGCAAACGCTTCAGGCGGACAACTATCAGCTAAAGAACATCCTGCAGCCAAATCAGGTAAAAGTACAAGCTTATCTGGGTTAAGAATTTTAGCCGTTTCTGCCATAAAATGGACACCGGCAAAGACGATGACATCAGCATCTGTGCTGGCTGCTTGACGAGAAAGCCCTAGTGAGTCGCCAATATAGTCAGCGACATCCTGAATCTCTGGCTCTTGATAATAATGTGCCAGAATGACAGCATTCATCTTATCCTTTAATTCCTGAATTGCTGCAAATAAGTCAACTGGTGGTTTCGTCGAGGCAGGTGCAATTGTAAACACAGTTAAGGATTGCCTAAGTTAACAAGTCATCTTCTTAATTATAGTAAAACTCACCAAAATTGTGGTTTACTACGAAGATTTTTGAATAGTTGCTATCGGCAAAGACCATGTCAAATATAGGAAAGCTTCTCTATCCTGGAAAAGGACAGGCAAGGAATTAATAGCATGACCAGTCAGAAGACACACCAGCACCTACTAAAAATTGCTGTAGTTGGAGATATTCACGATCAATGGGAAGTAGAAGACGGCATTGCCCTACGTCATTTGGGTATAGATTTAGTATTATTTGTTGGCGATTTTGGTAACGAGTCAGTAGAAGTTGTTCGAGAGATTGCCTCATTGGATATTCCTAAAGCAGCAGTTTTTGGCAATCACGATGCTTGGTATACCGCCACAGATTGGGGACGCAAGAAGTGTCCATACAACCGAGAACGAGAAGACTGGGTACAGCAACAGATTGACTTACTAGGGGAAAGCCATGTTGGCTATCAAAAACGTGACTTTCCAGAGTTTAATCTCAGTGTCATTGGTAGTCGCCCTTTTAGCTGGGGCGGGACAACCTGGAAAAATGCAAGTTTTTATAAAGAACGTTTTGGTGTCACAAGTTTTGCCGAGTCTACTGCATTGATAGTAGCAGCGACCGAAAGCGCACAACATGACAACATTATCTTTCTTGGACATAACGGTCCATTTGGACTCGGCAATCGCGCCGAAGATCCGTGTGGTAAAGACTGGCAACCCTTGGGTGGTGACTTTGGCGATCCTGACTTTACAGAAGCGATCGCTCAAACCCGTGCAACAGGAAAAAATATTCCTCTAGTGGCTTTTGGTCATATGCACCACAAACTCCGCCACACTAAACAAATGCGGAAAGCGATCGCTATTACACAAGGAACAGTCTATTTAAATGCAGCTAGTGTGCCTCGCATAGTGCAAATAGGATGCGATCGCCAACGGAACTTTTCGCTTGTTTACTTACAAGGTTCTACTGTCATTCAAGTTTCCTTAGTGTGGATAAACCAAAATTACACAATAGCGTCTGAACAAATTCTTTACCAAAAAAGTAGCTCTTTAATGCAGCCCGTATAGCTGATAGAATGTATTATGGCTAATAGCAAATAGCTTAAAGTCAAATTGGAGAGGTGGCAGAGTGGTCGATTGCGTCCGACTTGAAATCGGATGAAGTGAAAGCTTCCGGGAGTTCGAATCTCCCCCTCTCCGTTATTTAGCAATGCTATTAATGTAAATCTATTGCTGACAGACCTTACCAAGGCATAAACTTGCTCGTGATATTCTGGGATAGGTAATAAGTAGGGTATGATTCAGTATCAACATAGACTTTAATCCATTCCACTCAGGTCAGTTAGTTAACAAAGAACACTCCTGATGAAAACTTATGACTGGATTGTGATCGGCGGTGGAATTACAGGTGCAGCTTTAAGCTATGAGTTAGTCAGACAAGGCTTTGCTGTACTACTTCTCGAAAAAGAGGCAATATCGCACAATGCTACTTATTACAGCTATGGTGGTTTGGCGTATTGGTCAGGAACAACAAATTTAACTAAACAACTTTGTGAGGAGGGCATTAGCCGTCACCGCTTGCTATCTCAAGAGTTAAGTGCGGATACTGAGTTTCGAGAATTAGATTTACTCCTGACGATTGATAGCAATGACAATCCAGAAACTGTAGCTGCATCTTATGCACAGTTTGCAATTCCACCACGATTACTCAGTGTCGATGAAGCGTGCGAATTAGAACCATTATTGAATAGAAACGCGATCGCTGGGGCACTTACTGTAAAACACGGGCACATCCACGCAGAAAAACTTGCCGAAGCGTACATCCAAGCATTCTTACGTGCTGGTGGTACGATGTACGTGGCGCAAGTGTGGGAGTTGCTGCGAGAAGGTCAACGCGTCATTGGTGTGAAAACAAAAACAAATACTTACTATGCAGCTAATACTGTTGTGTGCGCAGGTGGCTTTAGTCGTGCATTACTTAAATCAGCCGGAATTTCAGTTCGCTTATATTTTACCCATGCAGAAATCATCGCAACTCCACCTGTAGATGTCGAGTTACGCACCCTCGTAATGCCAGCTGTACTGAGAAGATTTCAATTAGAAGCTAAGTCCACAAAAGATGATAGCGTGTGGGATGTATCAGGAAACGAGCCATTACCACTAATTTTAGATCCAGGAGCAATTCAATTTCGCGATCGCCGATTATATATAGGTCAAATTAGTCGTGTACTTACAGAACCGTTTGCACCTATTGACGTGGTCAGTAGTGAAGCTGCACTCAGAAACCATGTTGGAATGATATTACCGAAACTTAAGAACCTACCAGGAACATGGCATCATTGCCTTGTTGCCTTTAGTAGCGATCGCTTACCTTTGATAGGCGCTATTCCCAACTTTGAAGGTATCCACATCTTCTCTGGCTTTAGCAATCCCTTAGTCATCATTCCACCTTTAGCACAACGATTTGCGCATTCAGTAGCAGGTCAACACGACGAAATTATTCTCCAGTTAACCCCACAACGCAAATAGGCAATTATAGAATTGCATCAAGACAATTGTAAAAAGTGTAGAAACCTGTAACGCTCTCAGGAAAGGCTGAATGTTTCATTATCGATCAAGCGAGGCTTTTTGCGTGATGGTCTGGGTTTTTCCTCCAAAGCCGCGATCAATATTAGTAGGAGAATAATCAAGATTCTCTGTGGATTAAAGCCTCAAAATAGTGAACTCTAGCTAACTAGCGCACAATTGGACTACCATGATGGTGAATTAAGTACCATTTTTGTGCCATTCTTTGAAAGATATTAGTGGCTATCGATGGTGCTTTCACCTTTCTACCTCTGCTCGATTGCAACACAATTTCTTGAACGACTACGTAGGCAATAGCTTGGTCAATTTCTACCTTGATAATTTCTATATCTATCTCTAATAACTCGGTATTACGAAAGATAGATTCCCAGGAGGCTTGAATCGTTTCCCATCCAATCAGAACCTTTCCACCTGGATGGATACACAAACTGGTTGAGCCTTGCCACCAAAGAAGGCTCATGCTGCCAATATCCCTATGAGAAAATGCACGGTAAAAGGCTTCATTGACCGCTAGAATAGCTGCTTTATCTGCTGAATCAGTCATAAAATAATTTTACAACCGAGTGCGTTCTTCAGGAGCACATAAAAAGCGATCGCTGTTTCTTCTAATTAACCTTGGTATGCTAGCTAAAGCACATCAAGTTTTAAAGCCTGTGGTTCTCCCATCCACAAGGCATAATCGGTATGGTCTTTTAAATCGTTTCCCGTTAAAGGATGAATCAAAATTGTTAGACCCTTTCTATTAAGAGCCAGCCAAGATAGTAGATCTGCATAGTTGGTACGGTCAAAGGCAAGCTGACAACTCCAACTTGGATGTGGTCCAACGTTTTTATGGTGCATTCGACCAACAGTTACTTGAAATAGTGTACCTGCTTTTTCACACAAAGCTTTTGCTTGCTCGACGGTTACTTCGTCGAAGTAGACGTGGGCATGATACCCTTTAATCAAACTTATATCTTGAAATTCCATTGTCTATCTTAATATATAATTATTCTCACAAATTGGCTGGTTTATATCCAGCAATGATAGTATTCATCGTGCTAATCTCATTGGTTACTGGTGGGACAAAGTGACAAGCGATAAGAGACTTGACTCAGAAAGGACTTTTATGAATTTCCGAAGAATATTGGCTCAATCTCTCACCATTTTTGAGCAAAAGGTTGTCGGCTAGTATTAGTACCACAATGAATCTCCCCTCCTCCTCGAAAATAAGGGTTCCCATCATCAATAAAGTGGCAAACTAAACCTAAGGGTTCTAACACTTCTCTAACATAAACTTCAAATTGACATTGAGCATTAACCTGAGGTCCAAAGGGCTTGGGAATAGCAAGATGCTGCTTAAGAACGATCATATTAACCATGTTGGGAAAGAAAGTTTCTGCTCGTCCATCGCCATCATCTTGAAACAAAGCAGGTATATCGATAATATCTTCTTCATTTAAATCTAATTCCTGTTTCAAAACCTCTCGATTCCAGTTAATATGTTCTTGATAGCATTGGTTACTATGGGCTAATTCTTGATTGTCGAGAACATCTGTCACACTAATATCAGTAGGTTTTTTATAGAGTTGCTTACCTTGCCGCAATCAGACCTGAGAATGTCCTTCATCTCGTAAGCAATAGAGAAGATCATAACATTTTTTAGTGCTAGCTAAAAGTAGTTTAAATCCTTTGGAATTAGGAGCAGGAACAAAAGTCATAAATTCGTCTATATGCCCTACACTTAGCCAATCAGAAAAGATCTCAAAGGGAGCTTGAATTTTCTGGGCAATGAAGAAGTCGCGCAAAACTTTTAATTTTCGACGCGGTTTTTGTATAATTTCTGGGCGCGTTCCACCAAATATCAAACGACCAAAAGGATAATTAATACCCTTGACGGTTACTGGAGGAGAAACTTCTAAATTTCCAAAAGAGTCTAATTTTGTCGCTGGATGGCGGCTTTTGCGTATGTAATTCGCAAAATCACTTCCTAGTAATTTACGTTTGGCAAAGCGATCTAATCCGCGATCGCGGGGCGAATCAAGAACTACGTGAATAAATTTCCCTGGTGCTTGAGTATAATCAATTTCAATTTCATCTCGCATCCAAGGATCGTTTTTATGAAACTCAAAAGGAACAGGATCTAGTTGCGCGTTGGCTTTACCAACGACTTTTCTGAGTTCCTCGATAAATTCTTTGTTAAGTCCCTTAGATAAGCGAGAAACAAAAACAGTTATTGGCGATAAGGTATTAGGAATCATCATCCAAGGAGCAACTCGAAAGACCACGCGATCGCTGTAAATTGTTTCTTTATCTTTTGTAAGATTTAAAGTAATCTCAACGATGCCATCGAAATCAAAGTCGGGATAACTTAATGCCTTGATAGCTAGCAGAATATCTGTGTCAGTATCTTTAATTTTTGCTGTTGTTCTCTTTGAGCCAATCATCTCACAGCCATTCTTATCTAGTTTGTCATAAATACAAATTCATTTAGCAGTATCTTGGCTAACTGACAGGTAAATCTTTTAAACCAACTCTGCGAACGATGATAAAGCTCGAATCTTTCAGATCCAGTAGTCCTTTAATATTATTTTCATTATATTGATCGCCAGAATGAACAATATCTCGATCGATATTAACTATTAAGATTGCACCATGACCATTAAGTCCCCATTGCCAATCTTCTTTATAAGGATTATTTTTCTCAACAATCCCATCTCGATTTGCATCCACATCTAAACAAATCCGAAGACAGGTTAGATTAAGTTGAATTTGTCTCAGTTGGCGACCGACATCATCTTGGAAGGTTATCTGTAACAGCGGTCTTTTAGCTGATCGCTAAAGGTTCTTGCTAGCAGGGTAATCTTTGGAATTTGCTGGAGAGGGATTGATGTTTGTGTATCAATGAGTTGATTTGTGCTAGAGTAAACTTCAATTTCTCCCCGTGTCTGGAAACTAACTATTGCATCCTCAGAAGGCACAAGGTTTTGTAAGGAAATGTGCAGTGGTTGACCGACAACTAATATAGCTTCATAGTCTATGCTTTTTTTTTAGAATGTGAACGACGCTCATCGAATGTTTCAATTTGTAATAAGTTTTTCATAACTTGTGATAAAAATATTGTAATTGTTCTAGTTTCTCATAACTGATTTTGGAGACATAAGCTCTTTGATAAATAGGATTCTCAGCTTTATTAAATATTTTTGGGTACTGCTCAAAAGCTGAGTATTTGTAAACTCATTTCGATGAGAGGAATTATTTTTCTAGGTAGTATCTAATTTCAATTTTCCCAATTTAATTTGACAATGCTGGTGCCTCTATATTAATCCTCGAAAGCGATAGCCCATACCTCTAACAGTTTCGATTTGGTTTTCGCCGAGTTTCTTTCGCAGATGCCCAACGTACACATTCACGATATTAGTACCAGGGTCATAGTCGTATCCCCAGATGCGATCGAGAATTTGTTCTCTGGTTAATACCTGCATCGGATGGCGAAGAAAGTATTCAGCCAGCAAAAACTCACGGGCAGAAAGTTCAATAAGCCGAGCGCCTACCCAAACTTGACGAGTTAGTAAGTCTAGCGTGATGCTTCCAACTTGCAATGTGGTTTCCTGCTGGCTTCGAGGAAGTTGGTGATTTCGCAACTGCACGCGAATTCGAGCGAGCAATTCTTCAAAGCTAAACGGTTTAGTGATGTAATCATCTGCGCCTCCTTCGAGTCCAGCAACCGTGTTTTCTACCCCTTCTCGTGCAGTAAGGACAACGATAGGAAAAGTTTGTCCTTGACCTCGTAAAACTTTCAATACGGTAAGTCCGTCTTGATCGGGTAGCCCTAAATCTAAAATGACCAGATCGATCTGACCTCCTTGAACCATCTGCAAGGCTGCTTGTCCAGTATCAACGGCGATGGTCGTGAAGCCGTGTGCCTGAAACCCAGACTTCAGGAAATCGGTGATGCGAGGATTGTCTTCGATGATGAGAATCCGATTCATTGATCGCACTATCCTGAGTTGAAAGCGGAATCACAATAGTAAAAGTAGAACCCTGTCTAGGTTGGCTAAATAATTCAACCCTACCGCCATGCGCCTGAGCGATCGCCTGCACAATCGAGAGTCCCAAGCCATACCCTTCAAATTGACAATCGCAGGTTGTTGCGCGGGCAAACCGCTCAAAAATCCGCTGTTGGTCTTCCGGCAAAATACCCTCTCCAGTATCGCTCACCCAAAGGCGAGCTTGATTTTCGCGTACAGACGAGCCGATGGCAATAGTATCTCCTTCCTGAGTATGACGGATGGCATTCTGCACCAGGTTCATCATCGCTTGCGTTAACCGTTGGCGATCTAAACGGATTGGCGTTAATCCCTTAGATTCTAGTTTCCAGTTGCGATTGGCAAGGGAACGAACTTTGAGATACAGTTCTTCGGTTAACCAGTCCAATTCTTCTGGCTTCAGAATCAGAAAATCTGAGTGTTCTGCTTTTGCCAGCAACAGCAAATCATTGACCAGCCGACTCATACGAGCGAGTTCATCAATGGCTAACAGAATGGTTTGCTCCTGATGTTGCGGGCGGTATTTGAGCGTTTCCAGATAGCCCCAAATCACGGTGATAGGCGTTCGCAGTTCATGCCCTGCATCTTTGAGGAATTCTCGCTGGCTCGCAAAAGCAAACTGTAGCCGATCCAACATTTGATTGAATGTTATTGTCAGTTTAGCAATCTCATCTGTCCCTTCTACAGGAATTCGTTGACTCATATCTGATTCTGTAATCGATTGAGCCGTTTCGGTTAAAGTCTGTAATGGAGACAAAACCCGTCCGGCAGTTGCCCAGGCGATCGCTGCTGCTACGCCCAACACCCCCAATGTTGCCGGAACGATCAGTAGTATTGCTCCATCGACTAGTTGATAAATGCTATCAGCGCAATGAACGATCGCTAACACGCCCTGAGTTCGTCCGTCAAACTTCACCGGTTCTGCCATGTAATAGAGTTTGCCAACCGACGTGCTTACTACGCCTTGTTGAAATTGAGTCAATTGCCCCCACTGCTGGATTAACTCTGCATCTTGTGTCAGTAACGTTTGAGGAAACAAGTTGGTGTATTGGTAAACGCGGCCTTGCACTAGGGCGATCGCATAGTCGTCACTGTCTAGGGGCTTATACTTGGAAAGGAAAGCATCAAAGAGATTTGTAATTTCTTCTCTATTAGCTCGACTTGAGTTAGAAGTCTGTTCGCTCGCTAGTTGTCGAAACTCTTCAACCTGACGCAGAACGTAGGCTTTAGATTGAGCGTGAATTCGCTCATAGAAGATGTAACGAGTTGCTAAAATAGATGTCACACTAGAAAAAATGGTAAGCAAGAGATACCAAATTAGAATACGGGGTCTGGCTTTGTTGAACCACCCGTGCCAATTGAATTTGGTAGAGTGTGTCATTGCAGCTCTCTAATTAAGTAATTTAGAGTCAGTCGATGTAGCAGAAGCAGGTGGTGGCAAAGAAGGACTCACGGGTGAGTTTATCATCATTGGTTTTTAGCGGACAATTGCCTTTCTAATTGCACCAGATGTACGTCGCCAGAGCGATCGCACATATTTTCGTTGATCAATTGCGTGCAATATAATAAATCCCAAGAAAGTATAGGCAATCCAAAAATGTAAATCTCTTGCCAACTCTACAACTGCTGCATTTTCAGGAAAAAGATCTGGCAACGTCGCAACCCAGAAAAAAGGGACATTCCCACTCTGGTAGGAATTTGATAGAAAAAATCCGCTCAGGGGTACGGCTAGCATCAATAGATAAATTGCAGCATGAAGTAGAAATGTGCGCATCCATTCACTTGTAAACTTGGGAAGGCGGCGTGTATACTTACGCCACCAAACCTGCTGCAAAATGAAAATACGCCAGATGAGCAATACCATTGTTAGTGCCCCAATGGACTTATGCAATGTATAAGCGTTGTCTTGTAATACGGTATTTTCTGGCATTTGTACCATCCAAACTCCCCCAACAAACAGCAGCAAATAACAAGCTGTCATTACCCAATGCATTGACCACAATTGCTTAAACGCAGAGTTTACTCTAGGTTTAGCTGGTTTCTTAGCTGGAGTTAATTGAGAACTCATTAGCATCTCCTGGACATCAGCAGGCTCTCTTTTACACCATCTAATCTCGCTAAGTTCTATAAATCTGCGATAAAGCGTTGATAAAAACTTTTTTATCATCCTCTGCAACGCAAGACACGGATCTCGGCTCAATCCCAAATTGAAATGTCTGCATTACTTTTAGTCAGTCGCTAGACTTAAACGCCGTTGTAGGACAAACAAGAGCCAACTAAGAATAGCGATCGCCGCCAAAATTCTTGCAACAGTACTGATACTAAACCGCGTTCTAAAGAACAATTCTCAGATGAGGGAAGTAGGTCATGGAAGACAGCTTTGCAGGAGCTAGCATTAACTCCTGCAAGCCTTGGCAAAGGACATCTGTAACAGCATCAAGTGAGTCGAA
>NZ_JADEWN010000105.1 GCF_015207655.1 Gloeocapsopsis crepidinum LEGE 06123
CTGATTGAGGTGTCACCTTGTGTGTATGCCTTAACTATTTTTTCTCGCAAGTCGAGCGAGTACGGTTTCATTAGACTTCATTTGTGTACTCCTCTTACTGTACCTCATAAACTTGCAATAGGCTGTAAATTTCATTACTGCCTAGCTGTTCGAGTGCGCGAATAAATAAGGCTGGGGTAACGATCTGCGTACCGTGGTAATGCTTGAGGGGTAGCAAGTGCTGCCGATCTAGACTAACTAAATAATCAGCTTTTGCCTCATAAGCAGCTGCCAAAAACATATTGTCGTCTGGATCGATATCATCTAAACGAGTTGCTTGATAAGTTCCTGGAATATGAAGCGCAACCTCTGCAATTAATTTGACTAAATCCTCGATATCTGCTTGAGGAATCTGTTTTCGCATAAGTTGCACTACCAACTCGCGTAATAATTGCGGAGCCATAACTAACGTAAAACAGCGATCGCGCCATTTATCAAGCAATAAAACGGGAGTGCTGTTTCGGCTTTTACTTAGAAGAGCGGCAACAAAAACAGACGTATCTAAAACAACTTTAATCACGTACTACCACAGTCTTCTGCTCCTCAGAAACTGAGGCATTACTTGCAATTCTTGCTCGAAGTGCATCAAACTCTGCCCAAATGTCCGAAAAGTGACGCGGTTGTGCTTCCATCGCCCGCTTGAGTCCGCGAGCAATAATTTCATCAGCTTTTTCTAGTTCCTCCACAGTTGGCGAATCAACTTCAGTTTCCGGTTCCAACTTCAATAAATCGTTAGGAGTACAGGAGAAGAACGTACACAGCTTAATGAGGATATCAAAGGTTATTCCCTTTGTCTTTCCGGCTTCTAAGGCGCTTAACTGTTTTTGCGTGATGCCAGTTTGTCGAGATAATTCTGATTGACTAATTCTTCCATGCATGGCACGAAGTAACGCCAGTTGAGGTTTAACTTTGAGTTTCACTATTACTTCTACTTCTCCAACTAAGTCATTCTATATACAATTATAGGGTATAAACTATACCTTATAATTCTAAAAACTAGTACAGTATACAACCAACGTTACCGTGCAGTTATTCCACACTTCCCTCACTGAGGAATTCCTCAGTGACAACTCGATGTGAACTGACAAAACTAAGCACGGCACTACTGCCAAAATGAACGTTGCGAATATTGGTAAGTCTGGTCAAGAGTTACCTAACCCAAAAACTGCGAGTGTAGAACTCGGTACGGGAGAACAAGAACCAGTTGAGGTTGAGGAACTAAAACCTGCCATTGCCCAACATCTACAGTTGGCGGAAGGCGGATTGGTAGAGATTTGCGTGCCTAATGATAATAAAGTTAACGGACGTTGGGGTCGTATTGCTGCCGTTACAGCATACACTGTCGAGGTATGGCTGCGCGATGTAGATACGATGATGATGCAGAAGTACACCTTAAAATATCAGCAACTCATTCCCTTACCTTTAGAAAAGGAGCCACAATTAAAGAAAATATGCGATCGCGCAGCGTGGGCTTTGCCCAATCGCATTTC
Organism: Gloeocapsopsis crepidinum LEGE 06123; assembly: GCF_015207655.1. Taxonomy (GTDB): domain Bacteria; phylum Cyanobacteriota; class Cyanobacteriia; order Cyanobacteriales; family Chroococcidiopsidaceae; genus Gloeocapsopsis; species Gloeocapsopsis crepidinum. The sequence goes on from NZ_JADEWN010000105.1 coordinate 1,530, forward strand.
CAATCTGCGGCAGTGCAATTTAGATCCCTTTGAAGTAGAAATACTCAACCTGCTAGAGCGCCCTGTAGTACTGACATCAACCGAGTTAGAATACCTTGCCCATATTGAAAAGCGTCATGGAATCGCGCCGGATGAATAACATAACTACAACTCTTTACGAGCAAGATTATTATCTCTGGTTGCAGAAAACTAGCAGTTTGCTGCGAGATGGCAGACTGTCCGAGTTGGATATTCCCAATTTGATTGAAGAAATCGAGGACATGGGCAGGAGTGAAAGAAGGGCAGTTAGAAGCAATCTGATTGTTGTCCTCATGCACCTGCTCAAATATAAATTTCAGGCTGAGAAGCGAAGCAATAGCTGGTTATTAACTATATTTGAACACCGCCGTCGCTTAAGGGATGATTTTGCGGATAGCCCTAGCCTCAAGCGTTACTTCAATGAAGTGTATGAGCAATGTTACAAGGACGCGCGCATCTCAGCAGCAATTGAAACTGGTTTACCAACTGAGACTTTCCCAGAACAATCTCCTTTTACTCCAGAAGAAGCCCTAAATGCTGATTACTTGCCAAAGTGAAACAGCGATCTCGACATTGCTCGCTATTGCAAGGTTGATCGCAAGTGGGAAAATTAGGGTAGTGTCACTGCGGAATTCCCCAGTGAGAAACGAACTTATACAACTGAATACAGCGCAACTGTCAAATGGAAGAACTATTAGAACTTAATTCTAAAAGGTGAAAGTGCAGCCGCTTTATTATTGGTGGAAGAACTTGAAGAAATGAGTCGCGATGACAAAATTAATAATATTCGTTCTTATGTCAAAGCTTTGTTGCATTACTTGATAAAACAGCAAGCTGAAAACCACTCCACAAAATCTTGGGAAGTTTTGATTCGCAATAGCGTGCGGGATATTAAGGAGAAGAATAAATGCCGCAAATCTGGAGGTTATTATTTGAATAAAGACGAGCTATACTCTATCTTGTGCGACGCCCTAGATAGCGCAATTGATGCAGCATCGCTTGAGGTTGATGAAGGAAGATCTAAGCCTAAAAAATTAGCTACCTTTTAATTTCTGGGTAATAGATAGCCTTGTTAAAGTGAAGGGTTTTAATATTTTTGCCAGAGTCGGTATGAACGGGGTTCACCCCCAGGGATGAAAATTAGAGTAGTGGCTGACAATAGATCCACCCGACTCATAACTAGAATTCAAAGACTCTCATAGGTGAGTTCCTTGTTTGCCCAGTTGGTTTGTTCAAGAAATTCACTAAATGTAGTCAGAAGTCCAGGAAACTCCTCTTCTCTCAACCGCTTGACATCGGCTTGATAACCCTTCGTGCGATACCACTGAATCAGATCGAACAGTTCCTTTCGCAGGAGAAGTAGGAAGATCCAAGCAGGTATCTCTTTGTGGACAACTGGAATTCCTTGCACTTTAGAGAATTCCTCCGCCATCTGCTTGGGAGTCAACACATCGCCAGCTAGTTCAATTTCTCGATCAATATATTTGGAGGGATGTTTTATTACATAGGCAGCAATGCGACCCATGTCCTGAGTGGTGATGAGATGTAAAGGTTTGTCAGGCTGAATAGAGAATGAGAAAGTTCCTTTAAGGATGGAGGGTCGCGTATACTTCTTCCAAAACTCCTCCATAAACAAGCACGCCCGCAACAAGGTTGTCGGTAAGCCAGCCGCTTTTAGAATCTGCTCCACCTTGTGCTTTTGCTCAATATGGCTGATTCCAGAATTCCTGTCTGCCCCTCCTGCAGAGTTATAGACAAAGTGCTTAATGTTGGCGTTCTTTGCTACTTGTGCAACTCGCTTTGCCCTCTCGACCTCGAACGGGTCAGGTTTAGCGGAGTCGGCAGAAGTAGCGTGGCAGTAAACATGGGAAATTCCTGCAAAGGCAGCTTTAAGCGAGTCCTCATTATCTAAGTTAGCCTCGACAAGTTCGACTCCTGCAGCGTTCAGCTTTGACAGGGAAGGACGCTCAAGGTCAATTTTCCTAGTTATGGCACGCAGGTTGGTAACTCCCTGTTCGAGAAATCCCTTAACCACATTGCCGCCAGTGCCTCCAGTAACTCCGATGAGTAAAACTTTATCGATTTTTGGCTCCATGCGATCGCGCAAATCTAAAACGCTTTCTTCTGGTTTTCATTAAACCTAATCTTGAGATTAAATCTATGTATCCAAAGACAGAGGCAAACCATGATTGAGCAGCGACCAAATGCAGACAACACACTGGTGTTTGAACGTCTGTGGAGTATCACAGAAGAACTTCGTCAGAAAATAGAAGCCCACTTCGAGTTACACCCTGAGCCTGCAACTCAAGATTTACAGGAGTTCAGCAGTCCTGATGGTAATGTCAAAGGTTCGCTCAACGCTTTTTCTGGACGAGAAATTGACTGGCTGGTTCATACGTGGCTTAAAAAATCAAATTTCACCACCATGCGTCTAACTGCCTGGTTGGGATCGCATATTCGAGTGCCCCATCTTGCAGTTGAATTGGGTACGGTTACGAATATTTTCTTCTACATGGATTACATTCCTCGAACTGAGCTTGTGACTGATTTAGAATATCTCGATCGCTACTATGAGCCAGTTAACCAAACATTCTTGACATTGCAGGCAGATTCGCGTCTATCCTCATTTACGAGCAAGAGTGTATACATCCGCCTGTTTCAATCCCCTATCAACCTGTGCTATACCTGCTCAGAAACAGAGGATACCCTAAAACTGATTCACACTCTGGCACATGAAATGTTGGATCGCTGGCTGAGTTGGATAGAAGAGGCTGAGCCAGTACCAGAAGATACGCAAGCGGCTTTGGCAAAACGGGATTTGTTTTTGCGTCGTACCAGCGCAGAGCGCGATCCAGGCAACCAGCTAGCGGCACAGATGTTAGGGGCAGAATTGACCGACAAACTGATTCGGGCGCTCTGGGGTGACGATCGCATCTAAATGTTGAAAATTAGCAACAAATATTGAAGATTGCTTTGTTAATTTTAGGCATATAAAATCCCGTAAAATTAACTTGGGGGAGTCTATTTATCCCACACTGAATCTGCATATTACAGTGTGGGTCTGATAGAACCGATTTAGGATCTAAATATACGCTAAACGCTTGAGCATCAGTCGCATAAGACAGAGATTGATCTTTGTTGTAGCATGGCTGAAGGTAGGCTCAAAGTTCTTAACCAAGCTCTTAGAGCGCTCCATCCAAGCATTCGACCGCTCAAGAATCCATCGAGTTCCCACAGGGACAAATCCTGATTTGCCTTGTGCTGTTTTTTCGGCTTTCGTCGGTTTTGGTGCAAGTTGAAAGCGAATCTTGGTCATCACTTGTGGATAGCCCGCTTGTAGGGCGTTGCGGAGGGTGTTTGGGTGGTAGCGTGGTCAAGCCAAATCGTCACTTTGGGAAGGTTAATGGGCTTGGCGCTTTCATTAGTCCAAGTGGTGGCTTAACATCTCAATCAAACCAATGATGAATTATTATGTTTTTCGGTGCTAAAGGGTAATGAATACAAAAGAAGAACTTCTTTTGCTAGATTGCGATGGCACAATTCGGGAGCCGATATCTGGAGCAAAATTCATACAGCACCCCGAAGACCAGAAGATTATTGCTGGGGCTGAGCAGGCGATCGCGCATTACCATCAGGAAGGTTAGATTTTAGTTGGCATCACGAATCAAGGAGGCGTAGCAGCAGGTTATAAACAACTCGAAGAGGTTGATTGCTTACGGCAGTGCGCGAACGCGCAATCGCAGAGCAAGAATATACGCTACAGCTATTGCCACAGTTATTATGCATCTACTTGTGTCCTGACTTTGATTGTAATTATTGCCGGTTAGTGGGGCGAGGATATGATGCAAAACCGATTCATTCGGGAATTGGGCAGCGGAATTTGTTGAGACAGTTCAGGAAGCCGCAGCTAGGGATGCTGAAGGCTGCTATGAAAAATCACTGCGGTTTGGATTGCGAGAAAAGCTGTTTGTATGTTGGCGACGCGAGAGAAGACGAAGAAGCTGCGAGGAGAGCAAGCATAGAATTTAGCAGGCAGAGATGTGTGGCGCGATCGTTTTGATAGGGCAGAGTACAAACCTAAGCCAGAATATTGATTCTTTTTTTCAGATGACTGCAATGCTGCAATTAACAGAAGATTCTGGAGATGCTAGAGCAAATGGGCGATTCGCCAGATGTGACGCTCCGCGAACGTGGTCAGCAGTTGCTGGCAAGGTAGACAGCCAATTCTTTAAAGGAGCAAAGTTAGCAAAACGCTTGTAGCAAATGCAGCATTTGAGCATAGCTCAGGGAAAATAAATGTAATGCGATGGCTACTAGTAAATGCCTGTTTGTAAGCTAAAAAGTTATAGTTTTTAGTTATGATTGCCCATTTATAAAATATATCTGTGGATTGGTAGCTTATGACGCTTACCGATGGGTACTTGCGTGCCTCAACAACGGGGATCTCGGACAATGGTAGTGCGAACCTAGAAGTGGGTTCTATCGTTACGTGTCGGGAGCGCCAGTGGGTAGTGCTACCTACTGAAAATCCAGATATTGTTCGCTTGCGTCCTCTCAGCGGAAATGAGAACCAGATTTGCGGAATTTATCGACCTTTGGCACTCGAAGCGATCGCCCCAGCCAAGTTCCCTCTCCCGCAAGTAGAAGCAATTCAGGATCATACAGCGATTCAACTTTTAATGGATGCGGCGCGGTTAAGTTTGCGCAGTGGTGCAGAACCATTTCGTTGTTTGGGAAGACTATCGGTTCGCCCGCGTCCCTATCAACTCGTACCGCTGCTAATGGCATTGCGCCTATCTACCGTTCGGTTACTGATTGCTGATGATGTAGGAATTGGCAAAACGATTGAAGCTGGATTAATTGCCCGCGAACTACTTGACCGCAACGAGGTCAAACGCTTAGCAGTTCTATGTCCGCCACAGCTGTGCGATCAGTGGCAGCGAGAGTTACGCGAAAAATTTCAAATTGATGCGGTTGTGGTTCGTTCAGGAACTGTTTCTAAGTTAGAACGCGGACTGCCATCAGGCGATCGCCACATCTTTGAACACTACCGCCACATCATCGTCAGTCTTGACTACGCCAAATCCGAACGACGACGCGCAAGTTTCCTGACTCACTGCCCCGACTTCGTAATTGTTGATGAAGCACACACTTGTACCCATACCAACTCTGAAGGTGCTGCAATCCAACAACGCCATCAATTAGTACAGCAAATTGCAGCTAAACCAAACCAACACCTCGTTTTACTCACAGCGACTCCTCATAGTGGTATTGAAACTTCATTTTTGTCGCTTCTAGGCTTACTCAAACCAGAATTTACACAAATCAATCTTGATTCCCTAACTGAGCAAGCGCGATTGCATCTAGCGAACCATTTTGTGCAACGCCGACGCGCTGATGTAAAACTGTGGCTTGGCAATGAAACGCCATTTCCAGTAAGAGAAGCATTAGAACTTCCCTATCGCCTGACTAAGGAATACCGCAGTTTATTTGAAGACGTGTATAACCTAGCGCGGGGGTTGGTCAAAACAGCAGATGACAACCTCAGTTATGCCCAAAGGCGGGGGCGGTACTGGTCGGCGCTAGCTTTGATTCGCTGCGTCATGTCTTCTCCGGCAGCGGCGATCGCCACCCTCACGCGACAAGTAACTAAAGCAGGCGGCACAAAAGACTTAGCCAGCGATTTAGACGAGGAATTACTCGGTGCTTACATCTACGACCCTACCGAACAAGAGCAAGCTGTTGATGCTTCACCAGCGGTAGTCGTAGAACAGGGACAGCCATCTTACGACGATACACAGCGGCGTAGATTAAGAGCTTTCGTTCAAGAGGCGGCAAAACTCCAAGGCGAGAAAGATAATAAATTGCAGCGCGCGATCGCGACAGTTGAATCGCTACTCAACGAAGGGTTCAATCCCATTCTCTGGTGTCGCTATATTGCTACAGCTAATTATGTCGCCGCTGCATTGAAACAGAAGTTAGAGAAAAAAAGCAGTCATATCCGCGTCCTCGCGATTACAGGCGAGCAATCAGAAGACGAGCGGGAGAGTTATTTAGCCGACCTGCAATCTTCGCTACAGCGAGTTATGGTATCAACTGACTGCTTAAGCGAAGGCGTAAATTTGCAAGAGCATTTCAGTGCTGTGATTCACTACGACTTACCGTGGAATCCCAACCGCTTAGAACAGCGCGAGGGACGAGTTGACCGCTATGGACAAACTGTACCTGTTGTCAAAAGCTATCTCCTCTACGGTCAAGATAATCCGGTTGATGGCGCGGTACTTGATGTTTTGATTCGTAAGGCAGTCCAAATTCACAAGACCTACTTATTCATAACGGTTGGAACAACGTAGAATTTGCTCGAACTGTGTTAATAGGGGTAGCAGGCGTTACTGTAGGGTGGTTTATTGGGTTTCTTGCTTCACCTTACACAATAGTTGAAGAGAAGCGATTTTCTAGGTTTGCAACTGCGATTGTCAGTTTTTTAACAGGTTATGTAATTAGCAAGGTGGAGCCAATTATTTCATACCTTTTTACAGGTGCTAGATTAATTGAGCAACCTTTGTATGGTGCAAGATTACTGATATTTTTAGCTTGCTTAATTATTGGCAGTCTTAATATGTATACGTATCGTCTCTATTTGGGAACTCATGGGTTACCACAAAACGATCGCTCTCATTCCAATGAAAATTGAATGAAGAGTGAGTCTTTTGCAGTTAACGAGAATGTTAGTTTCGGTAACTGAATGCATAATTATAAGAGCCAAAATCATTGTGGAAATTACATACATCTCAGGTCGATACCTAATCAAATAGCGAACAATTCTTAACTCAAACTAGAAGTTAATAACTTCTCCTTCCCCAGTTCTGTTGTAGAAAACCGAAGCAACCATGCTACCATCTGGTTGGTAAAGGACAATTCGACCACCAGAATTGCCTAACTGCATAGACTGAGGGCTGTTCGTTCGCACAAGGAATTGTTTTTGTTCATCGGCTGCTAGGGTTCCATCCAGCATCAGTCGCCGACCCACTTTATCAGTGAGGAACCAACCTTCCAACGAAATTGTTTCTGGGGATGCATTTTGTAGTTCTACCCATTCACCTGATTCAGAGCCTTCTGGATTAGAAAGAGCAGCCACTATAACTACTGCACCACTTTGCATTTGAACATCGTTAATTGGTCGCACGACGGGAGTACTACCAGGTCGTGGTAAAGGCTCAAAATCACCACCTCGGAATTCTGGATAAAATGAGCGGATGTGCTTGCCCCGTTGATTATCTTCTGTCGTCTCTCGGTAAATTACCAGATTGTACTTTCCTTTTTGGATAGTCACAGCCCGCCGTTCGTCGATATCAACTTCTGAACTGATTCATAGTAGGCTACAGTCCCCATTGCCAAGTCACACTCTGGACTTGTGCCGACAAAAAAACCACCACGCTCCTTGAAAATCTGAGCAACTGGATCGCCAGCCATATTACTCAATGTCCAGGTCATTTGTAGCGTTACTACATTAGGATTCAGTACCTCTGACACTCCAGGCAACTTATACTGCGTGCCCAGAAAATTTACCCGCCCTTTAGCCTCATCCAGGTAGAACTTCACCCAATTGTGGTAGCCGCTGATCTCTCCCCACCCTGGACCGCCGCGCGGGTTAAATTTGCCTTCGCCAACAAATACGTGTTCAAAACCAGAACAGTAGAATACAATATCGTTACCGAAGTAGTTGGTAAAAGGTTCAAACCATATTATTCGCAGTTCTTCCTTAAATTTATCCATTGACATCGGCTTTCCAAGACCTTCTGTGACGTACTTGTACGCCAACTGCATTGGTTGAGTATCGAGTAGCACATCAAGAAAATCGGCAATCTCTCTATCTTCTTCTGGCGTAAAGTCTTCGGGATCGCGGTAGTTCACTAAGTAGTTATTAAACAACTTAATCATCGCTGTCTAGCCCTCTTCTGTCATTTTCCGGATATAATGAATAGAAGGAAGAAAAAATAAAACTCTACAAGGTAAGTAGAGCAATGGATGTAGAATTACAAATCCTGAAACATCTGCCAAGGGATGCCCA
>NZ_JADEWN010000106.1 GCF_015207655.1 Gloeocapsopsis crepidinum LEGE 06123
CCCCAACTACTGCATTCAGGGTTGATCTTCTCATTGCCACTGCACTCGATTTAATTAATCCCGTGCATTTGAAAAACTGGTTTACTCACTGTTGCTACTGTGCCTCATAAAACTGCAATAGGCTGTAAATAAAATTATCCAGTGTCACCTAGGCGATCGCGTGATGTCTTGCAACGTCCAGGTAATTCGATATTTCCTACAAGATCGATAACGAATTCTAAGGAATGTTCGCGATCGGGTAATTTATTTATTTCATCGTCGTAGGTTTTGTAGTTAAAAATTGACAGCAACAATCCATCACAAAGTTCACAATCTTGGTAGTATCCTACGCCTTACAGAAGCCATACCAAAGAGGCGGAGATTTCCTCCACCCTCCCTCCAACCGTAACGCAGAGGACACAGAGGAAGGGAAAGAGTTCATTTTTTACCTAAAATTAGGATTGCTTGAGAATTAGATATCAATAAATGTAGCAATGGTGAGAGTTAAGAATTGTTACTTGAAATCGCTCTTAACTCTCTTGTCTACTTACTTCCCGAAGCCTCTACCACGCGATGTAGAAGGAAGACAAACACAGTTCTCTAACTGAGTGCGTAAAGTTTCATGGTCGAGATTTTGCCCAATTAGCACTAACTGATTTTTGCGATCGCCACTATTCCATTCTTCATCATCAATGCTAAAACGCTTGCCACACAAGTGGAAAATATGGCGTTTGGGGCTTTCGTCAAACCACAAAATACCTTTGGCGCGGAATACAGTTTCAGGTAATTGATTATCTAAGAAATACTGAAACTTACGAATCGATAGCGGTTTATCACTTTGAAACGATATTGAGGTGAAACCATCGTTTTCTAAATGGTGCGAGTGATGGTGATGGTCGTGGTGGTCGTGTTCGCAATCGTGGTCATGGTGATGATGTTCGTGGTCACGATCGTGATGATGCTCGTGTTCATCTTTAGTATCAAAATACTTGTCAGACTCAAATAAACCAACACTCAAAATTAATGGTAGCGGAACTTGCGATCGCGTCGTCCGCAGAATTCTTGCACCTTCTTTTACTTCACGAATTTTACCTTCTAAGCGCTCTAACTCGGCTTCTTCTACTAAATCGGCTTTGTTCAGGATAATCACATCACCGTAGGCAATTTGACTATGTGCGGCTTGTGAAGTAAATAAATCTAAACTGTAGTTTGCCGCGTCTACCATCGTAATAATGGAATCTAATCGGGTCAAGTCGCGCAACTCAGTTCCCAAGAAGGTTAACGCCACAGGTAAAGGATCTGCGAGTCCAGTTGTTTCTACTACCAGATAATCAAGCTTGTCTTGACGTTCGAGAACTTTGTAAACCGCCTCTACTAAGTCATTATTAATAGTGCAGCAGATGCAACCGTTGCTGAGTTCCACCATATCATCGCCAGTTTGGATGATTAACTCATTATCGATACCAATTTCACCAAACTCATTGACTAAAACCGCAGTTTTCAAGCCTTCCTGGTTCGCCAGGATATGATTGAGTAGGGTTGTCTTACCACTGCCTAGAAAACCCGTAATAATAGTAACCGGCAAGCCACGTTTTGAGGCGTCCATCACTTGATTGTCAGAAGTTGCTGTAGATTGCATAGCTGTGCTGTCGAAAATGTCAAAAAATAGGAATATAGAGTTACAGAGCGATCAAAGCTACTTTCTCAAGATTGCTAGCTGACACATTCCACTCTTCTCCTATTATTGCTGAAAAGCTCATTTCACCATTTTGTCATGACCCTAACGCTATACAACACACTTACCCGTCGGAAAGAAACCTTTACTCCACTTCAAGCTGGCAAGGTGCAAATGTATTACTGTGGTGTCACTGTATATGATTACTGCCATTTGGGTCATGCACGGGCGTGTATTGTTTGGGATGTTGTGCGCCGATATTTACAATGGCGTGGCTACCAAGTAAAGTATATTCAAAATTTTACGGATATTGATGACAAAATTCTCAACCGCGCGCGGGATGAAGGATCCTCGATGCAAGCGGTTGCTGAACGCTATATCCAAGCCTATTTTGAGGACATGGATCGGCTAAATATTCAACGCGCAGACGCCTATCCTCGCGCAACACACACGCTAGATGGTATTAAGCGCTTGGTGTACGAATTAGAACAAAAAGGCTATGCCTACCCAGCCGATGGTGATGTTTATTATGCAGTGCGTCAGTTTAATACATATGGTAAGCTTTCGGGGCGTAAGCTAGAAGATTTGCAAGCAGGAAAAAGCGATCGCGTCAATATTGAAGATCCTGAGTATCAAAAGAAAAAAGATCCGTTTGATTTTGCATTGTGGAAGGGTGCAAAAGCTGGGGAACCTGCGTGGGAGTCACCTTGGGGTGCAGGACGTCCTGGTTGGCATATTGAGTGTTCAGCGATGGTACGTGACAACTTAGGAGAAACGATTGATATTCACGCTGGCGGTGCAGATTTAATTTTTCCGCATCACGAAAACGAAATTGCTCAAAGTGAAGCCGTTACAGGTAAACCATTAGCCAATTACTGGATGCACAATGGCATGGTGACGGTAGATGGCGAAAAAATGTCCAAGTCTTTAGGTAATTTTATCACGATTCGGGAATTGTTAGATCGCCCTACAGATCCAATGGCGGTGCGGTTGTTTGTATTAACCGCGCAATATCGCAAACCGATTGATTTTACCGATGAAGCGATCGCCGCCGCGACAAACGGTTGGCATACCCTCAGAGAAGGACTACTATTTGGCTATCAGTACGGCAATCAATTAGGGTTTGAGGAGCGAGGAAGTCACTTAATACCAGAAGTTGTACAGCGATTTCAAGAAGAAGTTGATGATGATTTCAATTTTCCTGGAGGGTTGACAGTTCTATTTGAGTTAGCTAAAGAGTTGCGCCGTGAGGGTAATATTTTGATGCATCAAGGCAAAACCGAAACTCCACCGGAACAATTAGAACAACAGTGGCATACGTTGGTAGCTTTGGCGCAGGTTTTGGGGTTTGAAGCTGAAGCTGAAACTATAGTGGAAACAAATGTTACAGATGGAATTAGTGATACAGAAATTGAGAATCTAATACAGATGCGACTTGCAGCCAAGAAAGCAAAGAATTTTGTTGAGGCGGATCGGATTCGTAATGAACTTCAAGCTCAGGGTATCACGTTAATTGACCAGCCTGGTGGTGTAACGCGATGGCATCGCAACTAAATCGCAATCGGATATCAGTAGTGAATCTGTTAGTGATTGTTGCTACAGGTTTTCTTGTCGTGCTGTTATGGCAATTGCGGAGTTTATTGGTAACAGTAATGATCGCTGTGGTAATTGCGGCGGCGATCGCCCCCGTTATTGAAAAAGCAGAAAAACTCCGCATACCGCGCTGGCTAGCAGTTATTAGCGTTTATCTGACGTTACTTGCGATCGTGATTGGAGCAGGATTAATTATTGGTCCTACTGTAGCTGAACAACTTCAAACTTTAGTTAGCTTAATTCCAGTTTATCTCGATAATCTCCGCACTTTAGCAGAAAATATTGCTTTAAGGCTAGGAACTGAACAACCCGAATTTATCGATCGATTCTTTGATACGCAAGCATTAACAAGCTGGATTATAGGTTCGGGTCAACAACTCGTAGTACGTTCTTATGGCTTTACGCGCAGTGTTATTGACGGAGTATTGAGCTTAATCTTAGCATTGCTAATTTCTGGCTACATGGTTGCTGGGCGCGAAAATTTAATTAAAGGAATCGTCAGTTTATTTCCTCAACCTTGGGATAAACGTCTTGACGCCCAAGTTATTCCAATTAGCCAACGAATGGGCGGTTATATTCAAGGTCGAGTTTTAGTTTCTGGAATTTTAGGAGTTGCAATTACTCTAGGTTTAGGAATTTTGGGCTTGTCGGAATTTGCTTTAGCTTTGGGCGTTATTGCTGGCTTTACTAACTTAATTCCCTTTGTTGGACCTATTTTAGGTGCAGTTCCAGCTTTAATTGTGGCGCTTTCGCAAGGTGGTTTAACGTTTATTTGGGTGCTACTTTTGTTTGTCATTATTCAAAATCTAGAAACTTATGTACTCGATCCGCTACTAGTAGGTTCTTCGGTACAAGTTCACCCACTGTATCAACTTTTGGCAGTATTGGGTGGAACTCAAGTTTTAGGTATTATCGGTGCTGTCATAGTTCCTCCTTGGATAGCAGGGGCTTCAGTACTATTAGAAAACCTTTATTTGCAACCAAAGCGTTTAGCTGAGGGAAAAGAAGTGAGTGGTGAAAATGCGGTAAAGGCGCAATCAAGTGTTTAATTCAAGCGCAGATTTCTTGATAATTTAGTAGAGTTTTTAACCTCATTAGACATTACTCAAAATAAAAAGCAAATCATTGATCAAGTTGAATGGATGACTACCCATACTTGTGTTGCAAAATACTGCCATTGTGAGTTTATGTCCCTGAAAGTTGGGTAGATGCATTACCCAAGTATTGTACCCAGGACCATCGCCACCGTGTCCAAACTGTTCGCCATAGTTAGATTCTAGATCAATCATTAATCCTAGTCCATAGCCAGGTTTATTAAAAAATGGAGATGTGTTTTGACCGATAGATACATACTGACACATCTCAATGAGTTGTTCTGGTTTAAGTAGTTTATGAGAAAAAAGATCCTCGTAAAATTGAATAATCTCATGAGTTGTAGAGACAATTACACCAGTAGTACACCATCCTGGATGGTATTTAGGAATCACATTTTCTATTAATCTATTGGAGTTAAGATATCTACAAAACCCAGGTACTAAAGTTCTTTTATCTATGTCTTGAGCAACGTAAGTTTTTTGTAATTCTAAAGGTTGAAATATCTGACTTCTCAAAGTATTAGAAAAGGTATCTTTGCTGATAGTTTCAATTAACTTGAGTAACAACATATAACCCGTATTTGAATAATTAAAACTAGCTCCAGGCTCAAAATCTAGCTTACCTGTACAAGTTAACTCTAAGAATTTGTGATATGACCAAGGCAATGAAGGACTTGCTGCTACCGCTGGCATATAAGTTGCTATTGAATAATTTGGTACACCGCTAGTGTGATTAAGAAGTCTTCTGATTGTTACAGAGCGTGGTAGTGGTAAATTAGGTAGCCAATCTATAATTGGATCTTCTAAAGATAATTCTCCATTTTGAACCATTTGCAATAGGCAAACGGCAGTAAATGTTTTTGTAATGCTATAAATGTAAAATTGACCTTCTATGGGCATTGGAGTTCTTTTCTGTGGTTCTAAGAAACCACTACTTCCTGTCCAAAAGCCGTATTTTTCATCTTGAAGTGTTACATTAATACCTAAGCAAGGAGTAAATAGCAGCGACTCATCAAGCTGTTTTTGCAGTACTTTTTTGAGTAATAAATTCATATATTAGTAAGCTACGTAGCTAATAATAAGATTGAAATTTGGGCTTATCTACTTCAGTATTTGTAGTATCTGCTTTTATTTTTGATGCTATTTTAATTGTTTTTACATTTGATGCTGAGTGCTTTTTAAGTAACTTGCCTAGAATAGAAATTCCTTGTTCAATTGCCTCTAGAGTGTGAGAGTAATTCAAGCGCATTGCGGGATAACCCTTACTAAGAAAAAATGCTGCACCGTTTGCAACGAGAATATTTTGAGATAAGGCTTCGCGACAAATGGTTTGAATAGGTATACGATCAGGTAAATGAGTCCACAAAAACAAGCCACCTTGAGGGACAGTCCAAGCGATCGCTTTGGGAAAGTGTTGTTCTAATGCTTGCAACATAGCATTGCGACTCTGCAGGTGTGTTGTGCGCAAACGTCCGAGGTGACGGCGGTATAACCCTGAAGCTAAAAATTCACTCGCGATCGCCTGTGAAACTGTAGATACGTGCAAGTCATTGAGTAATTTTTGCTCAACTAAAGGTTGATAATGCTTACCTGTGACTACCATATAACCAACTCGTAGCCCAGGCATCAGAGTTTTAGAGAATGTACTGATGTAAGTGACTAAATCGTGGCGATCGAGGGCTTTGATTGGTGCAGGAACCGGTTCAAAATTCAATCCTTCATAAGCGTTATCTTCTAAAATGAGACATTCGTATTGTTCTGCTAAAGCTAGTAATTGTTGACGATGCGTTTGCGAGGTTGTAATTCCTGTGGGATTATGCAGCGTACTAATCGTATAAATTAATTTCGGGCGATGACTGCGAAGATATTGCTCTAGCAATTCTAGATTCATTCCAGTTGCTGTCATAGGAATGCCGATAACTTTAGCTCCCAAATTCTTTAAAATACCCAGTACACCATGATAAGTAGGAGTCTCAACAATCATCCAATCTTCTGGTTGGAGGTAGTAACGCAAAGCAAGCGATAAAGCTTGTTCTGAACCGTGCGTGACGATCAATTCCTCAGGAGAAACTTCTAAGCCTTGCTGTAGCAACAACTGTGCGATCTGCTGGCGGAGTAATAGTTGTCCTTGCGGAAAGTTGTAGCGAAATAGCAGATCGGCGGCGCGTGAAAGCGATCGCTTGGCAACTCGCTGTAATTCCTCAATTCTAAAACTGCTAGGAAATCCAGAACTAAAGTCGATGATATTGCCTTGGTGTTGTGCGTGCAGCGAAGCTATAAATTGTTCTAAAAACGATCCATCTCCCTGGGCGATCGTGACTTCTTGAGTAGGAGCAAAGTTTGAATGCAACGTAAACTTAGTATTTGCAATACTACTAACAAAATATCCAGAACCTTGACGCGCGTGAATTAATCCCTCAACTTCTAAAACTCGATAAGCCTCAATCACGGTAAGTTTATTGACTTGAAGACTTTCTGACAAAGCACGAATTGAGGGAAGCCTTTGTCCAGCAGCAAGTTTTTCTGATTGAATAAGACGACTAAAATAATCCCGAATTTGTAGGTATATGGGGTTTGATGACTGGCGATCTATAGGAATTTTCACTTCCCAGCCCTTCCTCACATTTAGATAAAAGAACCCAAGTTAGACCGGTTGAAATTGCAACCTGAAAGCAAAACGCTACTACAGGCACTATATGAGATTTTTCACAACTTTAACCGGTACAGTTGAGTCAAGATAGAACCAGAACAGTTTTAATTACTGTAACTGTACTAGTGCAAATTATCTGAATTTGTACCTTCTCAAAAGGGTGTCAATAGGAGATTTTTAGAAAGTAAGACATGCAGTATGACTGTACAGCTCTAGTCATGATTAATTTAAGTTGGAGCTGAATTAGAGCAATTTTCGTGAGTTTTGTCTGTACCCACGTTATGGAGAGTTTAGGTGTGCGCGAACCTCGTAAGGAGGCGTTTTGCGATCGCAGCCAGCCCCTCGGATTGATACAGAAATAGGCTTAGTGTATGGCTTTGGTGGCGTACTCGGCTTTAGCCTTACTTTACCAGCTACCCGTGTTGCAGTTGCAGAACTCGATTCCATTATCGTTGGCTTAGGACGTGCAGTGATAGCAGCACTTTTAGCAGTCATAGTTTTGCGGGCAAATCATCAGCAATTACCTGCACATAAACACTGGAGAAGTTTGATTATCGTTGCAGCTGGAGTTGTTTTAGGGTTTCCCTTACTGTCAGCGCGATCGCATCGCAGGTTCGTCTTTGGTAAAATCTAAGATGGTAGAAACTTGATATCGAATCCTGGCGATTAAGGGCTTTTATCTAGGTAGAAACAAGTTTTAATTGAGGTATATAGCAGGGTTCAACTACCTGTTAGTATTTTACGCGAGTGATGATGATGCGATCGCCAACAATAAAACTTATTCAAAAAGCTCTCATTCGTTTACTCGGCATATTGTTAGTTTTATGCCTAGCTTGGTTATGGGTACTCTTAGCCGCAAAACCAGCCTTAGCTCAAGACAATACCATTAACTACAGTAATACACATTTAGAAAACCGTGACTTCTCCCACGCTAACTTGGTGGGCGGAGTATTTGTCGCAGCTGAAATGCGTGAAGCAAACTTTCAAGGTGCAGATCTTACAAACGCAATTCTTACCAAAGGTGTTTTACTCCGCGCTAATTTAGAAGGTGCTAACTTAACAGGTGCATTAGTCGATCGTGTCACTTTAGATGAAGCAAATTTAAAAAATGCCATTTTGCAAGAAGCGATTTTGACGCGATCGCGGCTTTTTGATGCTGATATTACAGGTGCAGACTTTACTGATGCCTTAGTAGATCGTTATCAAGTTTCTTTATTATGCGATCGCGCTGATGGTGTTAATCCTGTAACAGGTGTTTCCACACGTGAAAGTTTAGGCTGTCGCTAAAGAAACCTATGACTTCATATGGTCCTGATCCCAATCGACCTTATCCTATGGTCGATCATCGTCGTGTTTGCTTTATCAAAAATTTTATCAAGGCACCAAATATCATTGTTGGCGATTACTCATATTACGACGATCCCCTCGATCCAGAAGGTTTTGAGAAAAATGTCTTGTATAACTACGGCAGCGATCGCTTAATTATTGGCAAGTTTTGTGCGATCGCAACTCAAGTCAAATTCATCATGAACGGTGCAAATCACAAACTTGATGGAATTTCGACGTATCCTTTTCCGATTTTTGGACATGGCTGGGAAGAAGCAATAGACCAGGTGATGAATTTGCCTAGCAAGGGCGATACGATGATTGGTAACGATGTTTGGCTCGGTTATGAATCTTTAATTATGCCAGGCGTTAAAATTGGCGATGGTGCAATAATTGCTGCCAGATCTGTTGTCGTTAAAGATATTCCTCCCTACACTGTGGCTGGTGGGAATCCTGCGGGTCCCCTCAAGCAACGATTTAGTGATGCGGAAATTGAGCAATTACTTTCTATTTGCTGGTGGGATTGGGATATTGCTAAAATTACCCGCAATGTTCATTTGATTATGGGCGGTGATATCAGTTTGCTGCAGAATGCTTTGTGAGACACAACCTTTACTCAACCGCCAAGCTTGAGTTCGTTGCTGTACGCCACGAGTTAAAAACCAATAAAGGATACGGACTCCGATACTCGTAAAGACGATCAGAGTTGCCATTGCTGCTGCTGCCGCAGTATCTCCTGCATCGTCCATATTAACAATTGCGACTGCTGCCACTGGTAGCGTGGGAGGATAGAGAAAGATGATCGCAGAAATTGTAATCATGGCATTGACAAAGTAGTAAATGCCAATCTCCAAGGGGGTAGTCCTACAGAAGTAATGATTGATTGTAGGCGTGAACAAAATACCAGATTGCGCCAATGTGATTCTCCAATGACTTCGAGAATGATAATGTTTTCCGTACTAGTCGAGAAACTCGTTGCCTGAGCGTGTTGTTGAATCGCTCAACATACAGCCTATTGCAGTTTTATGAGGCACAGTAGCAACAGTGAGTAAACCAGTTTTTCAAATGCACGGGATTAATTAAATCGAGTGCAGTGGCAATGAGAAGATCAACCCTGAATGCAGTAGTTGGGG
>NZ_JADEWN010000010.1 GCF_015207655.1 Gloeocapsopsis crepidinum LEGE 06123
AGTTATGAGTGTTGAAACAATCCAAAACTCATAACTCTTGAAGATTCAAAACTTTAAATAACATTTTAATCATCTTGACCATTGCTATATTTGTAAAATCTCCAGCAACGTCAGTTCGACAGCAAAGGCTTAGCGCATAACTCCTTGGCTAATCTAAACTTGACTCATCTTCATAAATTTCTACAACTTTTGTTTCTTCACTAGTCCACGCAGGTAAACTTCGTTTATAAAGCTGCTGTAGTCGCCCAGCTATCGATCAAATTCTTCTCAACTCTCTCACATGGTCAACCCAGACACCATCACAGGTACACACAACCTGAACTTAGTTATTCTCTCAATTGGTATAGCGATCGTTGCTTCATATACAGCACTCGATCTTGTGGCACAAGTCAAAACAACGTCAGGATGGCGCATAGCCCTTTGGTTGATTGGTGGTTCGCTAGCAATGGGAATTGGCATTTGGTCAATGCACTTTATTGGGATATTGGCTTATCGCTTACCCGTACCAGTCAGTTACAACTTTCCCATTGTTGGAGTGTCAATGCTTCTTGCTGTTTTCGCCTCTGGAGGTGCTTTATTCCTCGTCATTCAGGAATTGAGTTGGTTAAAGCTAGCAACTGGCAGCGTACTTATGGGGCTGAGTATTGCGGCAATGCACTACACGGGGATGCAGGCAATGCGGTTAGCAGCGACACCATTGTATAGCTTAAAAAATGTTACTTTCTCGATTGCAGTTGCAATTGGAGTTTCATTTACGGCTTTATGGTTAGCTTATCATCAAACCAAGACGATCGCTCAAGGAACGATTCGCAAGCTGGCTAGTGCAGTTGTCATGGGAATTGCGATCGCAGGAATGCACTACACCGCGATGACATCGGTCAAGTTTCAACTTTACGAGTCAACTTTGAGTGCGACACAACTGGATAACTCCATGCTTGCTGTCTCAGTTGGTGTTGCGACTCTCATATTATTAGCACTAGCATTCATCAGCGCCGCGATCGCCCAACGGATCGCGGCTGAAAATGCCAGAACTGAAATTTTGCGTCAAAGCGAAGCGCGATTTCGTGCTTTAGAACAAAACTCCTGTGATGTCATTCAAGTTGTCAATGCGGCAGGATTTATTACATACACCAGTTGTTCAATGCAACGGATTTTAGGTTACACGCCACAAGACTGCCATGAAAAACAGGCATTTACTCTTGTTTATCAAGAAGATCTTGCCCAGGCAAAAAAGTTATTGCAAGAAGCTTTGTCTCATCCTGCCGCTAATATGGTTGCTGAGTTTCGTTTACAACACGTTAGTGGAGAACCGCGTGACTTTGAAGCGATCGCCTGTAATTTACTGGCTGAACCGAGTGTTAATGGTGTTGTCATTACTTATCGCGATATTAGTAAACGCAAGCAAACTGAAGCGGATTTGTGGAATGCACTACAGCGACTGACCTTTCATGTCGAAAATTCTCCGCTTGCTGTGATTGAATGGAATCGTGATTTTCGCGTGGCGCGGTGGTCGCGTGAGGCTGAAACGCTGTTTGGTTGGCAAGCTGCAGAAGTGCTAGGAAAACTACCCAGCGAGTGGAATTTTGTTTTTCCAGAAGATCGGGCAACTGTCAGCCAAGTTATCGATCAACTTATCGATGGCAGCCAACAACGCAATGTTGCGCTCAATCGTAACTACACTAAAGATGACAAAGTCGTTTACTGTGAGTGGTACAATTCAGGATTACTCGACGAAGCGGGCAATTTAGTTTCCGTGCTGTCTTTGATTTTAGATGTCACTCAGCAAAAACAAACTGAAGCAGAACTTGTCCACCGCGCTGCTGAACTTGTTCGTCTAACTACGATGCTGGCACAAACGAATTACGATCTCCAAAAGCGCAATCAGGAACTCGATGAGTTCAGTTACGTCGTTTCCCATGACCTCAAAGCACCGTTGCGGGCGATCGCCAATTTATCTGAATGGATTGAAGAAGATCTAGAAGAAAGTTTGACAGAAGAAACTCGCCAGCAAATGAACTTATTACGCGGGCGAGTTTATCGTATGGAGGCTCTAATTAATGGTTTACTGCAATATTCGCGAGTCGGACGTGTTGAAACTCCCATGACTTCTGTGTCAGTTGCGACTCTGCTTGCAGAAGTTATTGACTCCCTAGATCCTCCAGCAACTTTTACGATTAAAGTTTCACCAAATATGCCAACGCTATGGACATATAGATTGCTCTTAGAGCAAGTATTTAGTAATCTCATCAGTAATGCTATTAAACATCACCCTAGGTTAGATGGCACAATACATATTTCATCCATAGATGTCGGTGATTTCTATCAATTCACAGTAGCTGATGATGGTGATGGAATTGCCCCAGAATATCAAGCTAAAGTGTTTGGCATTTTTCAGACATTATCTGCTCGCGACCAAAAAGAAAACACTGGGATCGGATTATCAATTGTCAAGAAAATTGTTGAAAGCCAAGGAGGTAGCATTTGGCTAGAATCTCAAGCAGGACAAGGCGCAGCATTTTACTTCACTTGGTTAAAAACTCAAAATTAAGTAATAAGAAATAGCTCAAAAGTATTAAGTATTTATTGCTAACTTCAGAAATCTTGCTAGCGATTGAGGTATATCAACAAAATTAATGGCAAAAATAAATATAAATTACAATCAAGATGAATCATAAAATGACAAACATCCTGCTTGTTGAAGATGACGAAGTGGATGTAATGAATGTCAAACGTGCTTTTAAAAAAAATAACATTACTAATCCACTTTATCTGGCAGCCAACGGCTTAGAAGCATTAGCTATGCTTCGTGGCGAAAACAGTGACTTTCAAATTCCCCACCAAAGGAGACTGGTTCTACTCGACTTAAATATGCCAAAAATGAATGGCATTGAATTTTTACGAGAACTGCGTGCTGATTCAGAACTCCGTTTCACCCCTGTGATTGTTCTGACAACATCGAACGAAGATCGTGACAAAGTAGAAGCTTACAACTTGAATGTCGCTGGATATATTCTTAAGCCAGTTACCTTCGCAAATTTTGTAGAAGCTGTGGCAACTCTCAATAAGTATTGGACGTTAAGTGAAATTCCTTAACAGCTGGCATACTCTCAACCACGCTCTTTGGCTGTTCGCCAATCACTTTCCAATACTGAATTATGGAAGAAACAGTAAAAATTCTGGTAGTTGATGATGATGAAGTTGACCGAATGGCAGTACGCCGTGCGCTAAGGGCTGCTGGCGTGCAAACTGAACTATCAGAAGTGAGTGATTGTGCAGGAGCGATCGCAATACTGCAAGCGCAATCCTTCGACTGTGTCTTTCTCGATTACTTTCTTCCCGATGGAGATGGTTTGAGTTTAGTACAGCAATTGAGATCTCTAGGAATTACAGTTCCTTTAGTCGTTTTAACAGGACAAGGAGACGAACAAATCGCTGTACAACTGATCAAAGCAGGAGCGTATGACTATCTTTCCAAAGCCAAGATATCACCAGAAAATCTAGCCCAAGTCCTCCGCCAAACAATCCGCGTGTATCGTGCTGAACAAGCTGCGGCGATCGCTAATGAACGCTTAAAAGAAAGCGAAGAACGCTATCGACTTGTTTTAGAAGGTGCCAACGATGGCATCTGGGATTGGCATTGTGCTACAAAGCAGGTTTATTGTAATGACCGCCTGCTAGAAATTTTAGGTGTATCGCGTTCAGAATTCGCTCATACAACGACAGCTTTTATGGAACGGATACACCCCGAAGATGTGCCGCATATCCGTGAAACTATTCGCAATCACTTGACAAATAACGAAAAATGTGAAGCAGAGTTTCGCTTCATTCATAGTTCAGGAGAATATCGTTACTGTCTAGCAAGAGGAAAAGCCCAACGCGATGCCAACAATTGCCCAGTGAGAATGTCAGGAGTGATCAGTGATATTACTGAGCGCAAGCAACTCGAAAATGCTTTGAGAGAAAGTGAATCGCGATTTCGCTATCTGGCAGAATCTAACGTACTTGGGATCATCATTGCAGATATGCAAGGCAAAATCCTCGATGCCAACGATGCTTTTCTACAAATGATGGGTTACACAAAGCAAGATGTCATCTCAGGATTGTACTGGAAAGACATTACCCCATCAGAATACGAGGAAATTGATCGACGAGCTGCGGCTCAAATGCGCTCGTCTCGAATACTAACGCCGTTTGAGAAAGAATACATTCGCAAAGACGGTAGTAGAGTGCCAATTCTCATCGGTGGTGCTTTGATTGATTACGTTAAAGAAATTGGCATTTGTTATGTATTAGATTTGAGCGATCGCAAGCGTTCTGAAGCAGAAATTGTGAAACTGAACCGTGACTTAGAACTACGTGTTAACGAACTCCAAACGTTATTCGATGTCATTCCTATTGGTATTGCGATCGCGCAAGATCCTGAATGTCGATATATTCGGATTAACCCAGCCCTTGCCAAATTACTCAATCATCCTGTTGATGCTACTGCTTCCAAAAGCACCCCTCTTGAAGATCAAGCATCTTTCAAAATCTACTCTAATGGTAGAGAGCTTCTAGCCACAGAGCTACCAATGCAGTATGCTGCTGCAAACGGTGTTGATGTTTTAGATCAAGAATTTGATGTTGTTACTGACAACGGTTCCTCAGTCAAACTGCTTTCCTATGCTGCACCTTTATTCAACGAGCAAGGTCAATGTCGGGGTAGCATCGGTGCTTTTCTAGATATTACCGAACGTAAGCGGATTGAAGAACAAGAACGCTTTCTCGCTGAAGCTAGCAGTTTGCTGGGACCTTCTTTAGATTACCAAACTACACTAGAAAATCTTGCTGATCTCATTGTTCCTCAGCTAGCTGATTGGTGTACCATCTATGTCGTAAACGAAGACAAAACTCTACGTCAAGTAGCGCTGACACATACCGATCCCGAAAAAGTTGAGTGGGCAAAAGAAGTTTTTAAACGTTATCCTCTCAATCCTGATGCGCTGATCGGCACACCCCAAGTTATTCGGACTGGCAAGTCAGAGTTATACTCAGAAATTCCTGATTTTGTCTTAGCTGGACTTGCCCGCGATACAGAACATCTAGAGATCTTGCGTCAGGTTGGCATGAAATCATTTATGTGTGTGCCCATGAAAGCACGAGAACGCACTTTAGGGACAATTGCCTTCTACTCAGCAGAATCGGGCAAAACCTATACACAAGCAGATCTAGCGTTTGCTGAAGATCTTGGGCGTCGTGCAGGTTTAGCAGTAGACAATGCTAAATTATTTCAGCAGGCAAATGAAATTGGTGAAAACTTACGCCAAGCATTAATCATTCTAGGAGAACAGCAGCAACAACTACGAGTATTGCAGCGAATTACTAATCTCCTCAACCAGCGTTTGACAAACTTACCAGGATTGCTACAAGTTATGGTAAGGGCAGTTTATGACGGTATTAGTGATGCTCAGTTTGCGTTGATTTTGCTGTATAACTCAGAAAGTTGCCAACTCGAATTAACCGCAACAGCTGGCGTTGGTCAAGAAAGGTTGCTGTTGATGGAGTTGTTTGATAGCGGAGATAGTTTTCTCAACCACGTTTTTCGTACTGGTGAATCGCAACTATTTAATGCGACAAGTCAGCAAGATCGCCAACATAAAACCTCTGGTACAGAAGAACCCCCAGCCGTTGAGTTACCAGCTGCCATTCAGGCTGTCGCAATTGAATCTGCCTCTGCCGGAAGATTGGGAGTTTTAGCAATTGGTAGCTGGGAAAATCCCGAAGCTTTCGATATCGAAGACCAAAATTTATTAACGGCTGTAGGCGAACAAGCGGCGATCGCAATTAATAATGCCCGTATGATTGGCGTACTCGAAGAACGCGAAGAACGCTTAGCAATTCAAAACCAAATATTGGCACGACAAAACCGCGAACTCGAACTTAACCGCCAGCGCATTGAACAACAAAACCTGCAACTCATCGAAGCTGCACGCCTCAAGTCACAATTTTTAGCGACAATGTCGCACGAACTGCGCACTCCCATGAATGCTATTATCGGTTTTGCTCAAGTCTTGCTACGACAACGCACCGCATCACTCAGCACTACGCAAGTCGAAATGGTAGAGCGCATCCTCAACAATGGCAAAAACTTACTCGCACTCATTAACGATATTCTCGATCTTTCTAAAATTGAAGCTGGGCGGCTGGAACTTATCCCAGAAGAGTTTGACATAGCCCAACTCATCAACTCTACCGTTGCTGAATTGCAACCACTTGCCGAACAAAAACAATTAAAGTTAAATGTTGTTACTAGTATTAATGACTCTACTATAGTCAATGACAGTGTTCGCTTGCGACAAGTGCTTGTTAACCTGCTATCGAATGCAATTAAATTTACCGAAACGGGTTCAGTAGAAATCAGTGTTTGCGAACCGGAACCTATGCAGCTACTTCTCAGTGTGAAAGATACCGGAATTGGGATTGCCGAGGCTGACTTACCCAATATTTTTGAGGAATTTCGCCAAATCGATCAAACAACAACACGCAAGCATGGTGGTACTGGTTTAGGACTCGCTATTACTAAGTCTTTAGTACAAATGATGCAAGGCACCATTTCTGTTGACAGCAAATTAGGTCAAGGCTCTAATTTTCAGATTAACCTCCCCCGACAAGTCACGTCGCAAGAGATAGACTAAAACCGGATAATTTTTGATACGCTAAGGTTAACAAGACAAATAAGTCGAGCATGAGCAAAGTTATTGCTTAGTGTAGAATCTAGTTTTATTCTATATAAAAATAAAAATGTTAGGATGCGACATCATCGTCGTTGGAGCCTCTGCTGGAGGAGTTGAAGCCTTAGAGCAACTTATTCGTAATTTGCCTCCTAGCTTACCAGCTGCAATATTTATTGTCCTTCACATACCAGCACACAGTAAGAGTGTACTGCCAAGTATTTTAAATCGTTGCATCAAAAAGCACCACAAGGAGAATTCTCTACTCAAGGCTATTCACCCAAAAGATGGTGATGCTATTCAACATAACCAAATTTACATTGCTCCACCCGATCAGCATCTCCTCGTTAAAGACGGCTACATTCGTCTAGCACGCGGTCCCAAAGAAAATAGCCACCGCCCCGCAGTCGATCCTTTATTTCGTACAGCGGCAAAAATCTACAAACAACGTGTTGTGGGTGTCATCCTATCGGGTACGCTCGACGATGGGACTGCAGGTTTAATGGCGATCAAACAGCAAGGGGGGATTGCGATCGCTCAAGATCCGCAAGAGACGCTTTATTCAGGAATGCCGCGCAGTGCGATAGAAAACGTGGCAGTTGACCATGTTTTACCCGTAGCTAAAATCGCATCTGTCTTAGTTGAGTTGGCGAACAAACCCCAAGAAAACACAGGAGCCGCAGCCGTGTCAAATGAAATGGAAATAGAGGCTGATATGGCAGAATTAGAGTTAGGGGCAATGCAACGTTTGGAACGCCCAGGAAAACCCTCATCTTTTGGTTGCCCAGAGTGTGGAGGGGTACTATGGGAACTCAAAGACGGAAACTTAGTTCGCTTCCGCTGTCGTACAGGTCATGCCTACTCTACTAATAGCTTACTCGCAGAACAATCTGAGGCTTTAGAAGAAGCACTGTGGAATGCGCTACGCGCGTTAGAAGAAAAAGCCGCACTCTCACAACGATTGGCAACTCAAGCCCGCGATCGCGATCGACCATATTCAGCACAACGCTTTCAAACACAAGGAGACGATGCACAAGCACGAGCAACGCTTGTTCGTCAACTGCTCCTTAAAGGTGAAGGAAATGGTAAATTGCCATTAGTCAATGGTCAAGTTGGTTCGCCAGAAATTGTCACTCCAACTCCACAAGAAGAGAGCAACAAAGAACTTAATCCTGCTGCTGCATCCTTTCCGATCATCGCAATTGGTGCCTCGGCAGGTGGAATTAAAGCGCTCAGTGAAGTGCTATCGCCATTAGGTGCAGACTTTCCCGCTGCAGTTACAGTAGTACAACATTTGTACCCGCATTATCGCAGCCACCTAGCACATATCCTCTCTCAGCGGATAGCTTTACCCGTTAAGGAAGCAGAACAAGGCGATCAGTTGCTACCAGGTAAAGTCTATATTGCACCGCCGAATAAGCATTTACTCGTGACTGCAAACAACACGCTGTGTTTGTCGGATGCTCAGCTTGTACACTTTGTCCGCCCCTCTGCTGATTTACTGTTTGAATCGGTCGCAGCTAGTTTTCAACAACAGGCGATCGCAGTAATACTGACAGGTACAGGAAGTGATGGTGCAATGGGTATCCGCGCGATTAAACACATGGGAGGAAAAGCGATCGCGCAAGATCGCGCCAGTTCAGAATTCTTTGGTATGCCTGGAGCCGCGATTGATACGGGGAGTGTTGATTGGGTTGTTCCCTTGCAAGAGATTGCTTCTGTCTTAACACGTTTAGTGACGCATGCTGAAGAACCATTGGATTTATAGATAGCTCGCAAATGACCCAAGAAGTTGAAGCTTTGCTTAACTACATCAAGCGTAACCGTGGATTTGACTTCACAGGTTATAAACGACCAAGCTTAATCCGCCGCATTCAAAAACGGATGCAGGAAATCGACATTAATAGCTACAGCAATTACATGGATTACCTGGAGGTGCATCCCCAGGAATTTACTTGCTTGTTCAACACAATTTTAATTAACGTTACCTCTTTTTTTCGCGATCCTGAGGTGTGGGAGTATATAGGCGCAGAAATTGTGCCGCAGATTATTGCCCGCAAGGAGTTTTCCGATCCAATCCGCATCTGGAGTGCAGGATGTGCTGCAGGACAAGAAGCCTATACTTTGGCGATCATTCTCGCACAAGCAATGGGAGATGAACAGTTTCGCTCGCGAGTCAAAATTTATGCAACAGATGTTGATGAAGAGGCATTAAATCAAGCTCGCCATGCTACATACAATGCTAAAGAAGTCACAGGTCTTTCTGCTGAACTGTTAGAACGCTATTTTGATTGCGCGGATCAGATGTATACCTTTCGCAAAGACTTGCGTCGCGCGGTGATTTTTGGGCGTCACGATTTAGTCCAAGATGCCCCCATCTCGCGCATCGACTTATTAACATGCCGCAACGCTTTGATGTATTTCAATGCTGAAGCACAAGCAAGAATTATAAATCGCTTTCACTTTGCGCTGAATAATACTAGTGGCTTTTTCTGTTTAGGCAAAGCCGAGATGTTACTTAGCCACAGCAATAGCTTTACCCTCATCGATCTCAAGCGGCGCATTTTTACCAAGCTAGCAAAGATGAATAACCGCGATCGCTTGTTACTGATGAATCAAAAGCATAGTAACGATGAAGCTCCGCAAAATTTGACTAGTTACGGACGTTTGCGGGATACCGCTTTCAATATATCTCCTGTACCACAAATAATTGTGGATAACAAGGGCGTTGTTACTTTAATTAATGAAAGAGCGCGGAGTTTGTTTGGATTAAGCTACGAAGATGTGGGTCGTCTGTTGCAAGATTTAGAACTATCGTATCGTCCAGTCGAGTTACGTTCGTGCATTGAGCAAGCGGCTAGCGATCGCCGTCCCAATATTCACAAAGACGTAGAGTGGACAACTCCTGCGGGCGATACTCAATTTTTTGATGTTCAAGTAGCACCACTGTTAGACATCAACAGTCAGATGCTCGGCGTCAGTGTCACCTTCAATGATGTCACCCGTGCCAAACGATTGCAATACGAACTTGAGCATTCCAATCAAGAGTTGGAGATGGCTTATGAAGAATTACAGTCCACGAATGAAGAACTAGAGACAACCAATGAAGAACTACAATCTTCCAACGAGGAACTAGAGACAACCAACGAGGAACTTCAGTCCACGAACGAAGAATTAGAAACAATGAACGAAGAACTGCAATCGTCTAATGAAGAATTACAGACAATCAACGAAGAACTGCGATCGCGCAGCGAGGAACTCAACTCAGTTAATGCATTTTTGGAGTCAATTCTGACAAGTTTGCGTTGTGCTGTAGTCGTAGTAGACCGCGACTTCCTCATTCAAGTATGGAGTGACAAAGCCGAAGACATGTGGGGTTTACGCGCGCTTGAAGTTCAAGGACAACACTTTCTCAACATCGATATTGGTTTACCAGTAGATCAGATAAAGCAACCAATCCGCACCTGTCTAGTGGGTGAATCTAAATGTATAGAAATTATCTTAGAAGCTATAAATCGTCGTGGTAAATCAATTCAGTGTAATGTCACTTGTACGCCGTTGCTGGGCATAACTAAAGAAATTCGGGGGGTAATTATGCTGATTGAAGAACGTGCGAGTACAGAGACGTAAATAATTATTATTCACAATTATTTTCCTATTTATCCCAGATATAAGCTTCGATTTAAGAACAGTATTGACTTCTCAGCAATTTATATTTTTGTTTATAAATTTATTTTCATCCTTTCAGAGGACTTTCTCTCCTCTTTAAATAGATAGTATTTCAACTATCAGTAAACCAATTTAATTAAATGTAGGATAGCAGTCTCGGCTGTCGCGGTCAGGCGTGTTTAACCTACCTCGCAAAAAAATAAAAAACATTAAAGTATAAAAAGTTAAAAGTGAATACAGACAAGTTTTCTTATCAACTCAAATCGATGTGCGATCGCGCTGCTAAACTTTATCAGCAGACGAGTTTACCATCGTATCAGACCCCCGAACTAGCATCTGACTCGCTCGAAGAGCTGCGGATCGCCGTTGAAGAATTGCACGTTGCGGAAGAAGAACTCCTTCAGCAAAATGAAGAGCTAATGATTACGCGCGCTCAGTTAGAAGCACAAACTAAGCGCTATCAAGAATTATTTGAGTTTGCTCCAGATAGTTACTTAGTGACAGATACATTTGGCATCATCAAAGAAGCAAATCGCGCTGCTGCTACAATGCTCCATGTCCCGCAACAGTTTCTTGTAAGTAAGCCACTGATTAATTTTATTCCTTACGAGGAACGTAGCATATTTCGTGCCAAACTGCAACAGCTACACAATACCCATCGGTTACAAGAGTGGGAAATACGTGTTTCTCCACGCCACAGTACTGAATTGGATGCAGCGCTAACTGTAGATACCATCCGCGATAGCGAAGGTAATGCAGTGGGCTGGCGTTGGCTAATGCGAGACATTACAGCACGCAAACAAGCTGAGGCAAAACTACGCGACATTGAATTACAAAACTTACAACTGCAAGAAACCGCACGCATAAAATCGCACTTTTTAGCAATTATGTCTCACGAACTTCGCAGCCCAATGAATGCAATTATTGGTTTTTCGCAACTACTGCTGCGTAGTCCGTACGATCGCCTGTCTCCTCAGCAACAAAATATGGTACAGCGCATTCTCAATAGTGGAAGACATTTGCTGCGTCTTATCGACGATGTTTTAGATTTTTCTAGATTAGAAGCAGGTCATCTCGAATTACAATCCGAAGAGTTCAACTTGACAGAACTCGTAAGCGCTACCACAGAAGAAATGCATTCCTTAGTTGAGCAGAAGAACTTAAAGTTGCAATTACAATTAAACTTGCAAAACTCACTTGTTGTGAATGACAAACATCGCTTACGCCAAGTCTTGATTAATTTACTTTCAAACGCGATTAAATTTACAAACGTTGGCAGTATTCAAGTTGATGTATGGGAACTTTCTCCCGAACGAATTGCGATCGCAGTTCAAGATACAGGAATTGGCATTGCCCAAGCAGATCTTCAAGACATTTTTACAGAGTTTCGCCAAGCAAATCAAACGCTTGTCCGCCAACACGGTGGTACTGGTTTAGGGTTAGCAATTACAGATAGATTAGTACAAATGATGCACGGGTTGATTAGTGTCACCAGTGAGTTAGGTCAAGGTTCTACTTTTCAAGTCGAGATCCCACGAAGAGTGTCTTTATAACAATTACCAAATTACAGATCTATGCTTCTTGCTGCAATACGCAATTTAGCAGAGCGCGATCGCGGGTTAGTTGCTAATTCATCTTCTTGGGGTGTAATAGGTTTTTTCGTCAGTACTTGCAACAAAGGTGAATTGCGTAAACTATGCTTGACAATCCGATCTTCTAAACTGTGAAAACTGATAATCGCAATTTTGCCTTGTGGTAGTAACCAATTAGGGGCGCAGTTTAAGAACGTTTCTAAAACATTTAACTCATCATTAACAACAATTCGCAAAGCTTGAAAAACACGGGTAGCAGGATGAATTCTACCGTAACGATATTGTCGAGGAACACTATAAGCGATCGCCTCTGCTAATGCAGTAGTTGTGTGAAATGGACGCTGTTCGACAATCCGACGCGCAATGCGTCGTGACAATCGTTCCTCACCATATTTAAAGAAAATATCTGCTAGTTGCGACTCATCCCAATGATTAATAACTTCAGCCGCAGTTAGCGATCGCTGTTGATTCATCCGCATATCTAAAGGTGCTTCATGGCGAAAACTAAAGCCCCGTTCCGGCGCATCAAAATGATGCGAACTCACGCCTAAATCGGCAACTATCCCATCAAATTGAACATTAGGTTGATATTCCGCAAAATTCCCGTGCCAAAATTGGACGCGTTCTTTATATGGTGCGAGGGTTTCTTTTGCTGCGGCGATCGCTTGTTTGTCTTGATCAATTGCTGTCAAGCGCACATCTGGGGCTGCTGCTAAAATTAAGCGACTATGACCCCCACCACCAACTGTTGCATCAAGATAATGTCCACCAGAACGCACTGCTAACCCTGCAAGCAACTCCCGACTTAATACTGGTACGTGAACAAACGCAGGTTGATCGAGCAGTTCGTCAGTTGTCATCTTAAGTCATCTTAGTAAATAGACTAACCAAATTAAATATAAGATGTAGGGTAGGCATCTTGTCTGCTTGCCTCCTGCTCACTCAATAGACTTGCATGAATCGTAAATGCCCTACGACTGAAGTCGGGGCTACACAAACGAAGTTGACGAGCGCACACTATTAGTATGAGTTTTATGAGTAAGTCCACGGAGGTGGACTTTGTCTGTATAGCGGCGAATTCATTCGCACTTGCATTCATGCGCATAGGTCTATTTAACCACTACTAGCTACAAGCATCTCACCTTTAAGCATACGAGCTGCACCATCAAGCAGAACTTCTTCTAAATATGGCTTTGTAAAATAGCCACTAGCACCGAGTTGAATTGCCATTTGACGATGGCGTTCCGCACCTCGTGAAGTCAGCATGGCGATCGGAATCTCATTGAGAGTAACATCTTGCTGCAAGCGTGACAATAATTCCAAACCATCCATTCTCGGCATTTCAATATCACAGAAGATCAGATCGCATGGTAAACCATCACGCAGCTTATCCCAAGCCTCTTGACCATCACGCGCTTGTTCGACGCGGTAGCCAGCTTTATTAAAGGTAAGAGAGAGTAGTTCGCGTACTGTAATTGAGTCGTCAACAATCAAGACGGTAGGTTCAGACTTGACATCTGCTGTAACTGGCTGGATAGGAGTCGCACTAGCAGTCCATAGCTTATTGCTGCGTTGTTGAATGCGTCCAAGTGATAAGTCAATTAATTCTAATACGTCTGCAATGGGCATGACGTGACCATCTCCGAGAATTGTCGCCCCAGCAATACCAACTGGTTTTGACACTGGGGCTTCAAATTGCTTAATCACAATTTCCTGTTCGCCCAGAACTTGGTCTACTTGCAGTGCCATAAATGTCTCTGCAGAACGCAATATGATAACAGAAACCAAGTCATCTTCGCGATTGCTACCGTAGACGTTACCACGACCTAGGACGCGGTTGTAATTCAATAACTCTTTTAATGGTCGCAATGGTAGCAGAGAATCCCGCCAGGCAACACCAGGTTGACCGTCCTCTAACTTCACTACCGCTGATGTTGAGATGTCCATCATATCTTCGACACCATCCATCGGAAATGCAATTCGTGCTTTATCACTCAAGCAGCACAGTGCTTTACAAATGCTTAAAGTTAGTGGTAAGCGAATTGTAAACGTTGTTCCTTTATCCAAGGTTGAATCAGTATTAATCGTTCCCCGCATTTCTTGCAAACTGGTGCGTACGACGTCCATTCCCACACCACGACCTGCAAATTCATCAACTTGGTCTTTGGTACTAAAGCCAGGATGAAATAGTAAATCATATACATCCCCTGGTGACATTGTTCGGGCTTCAGCAACCGTGATTAATCCTTTTTGAATTGCTTTGGTCAACACGCGGTCAGGATCAATTCCAGCACCATCATCAGCAACGGAAATGACAGTTTGGTTTCCTTGATGAAAGGCACGGATCGTAATTGTACCTACAGGTGGTTTACCCTTGGCAATACGTTCTTCAGGAGTTTCAATACCGTGCGTAATCGAATTATTGACCAAGTGTGTCATGGGGTCATAGAGTTGCTCTAGAATCACCTTATCAATCAAGGTGTCGCGACCCTCTAGTTTGAGTTCCGCTTGTTTGCCGTATTTGAGTGTAATTTCTTTAACAGCACGAGGTAAGCGATCGGCAATCTGTGAAAAGGGAATCATCCGCGATCGCGTAATGCCCTCTTGCAGCTGAGTTGTCACCTGACGAAATTGACGGGCAACTTGTTCGGTTTCATCTGTCACAAACTCAATATCTGAAGCTGACTCGCGCACTCGCACAATCATTTCAATCATTTCTTGGGATAACGTATGAAAGCCCGTGAAACGATCCATTTCTAAGGCGTCAAAATCCATCCCTGTGGCATGACGTTCAGGTGTTTTCTCCGTATTCTCAACCTCAGAACGAGAAGGCGAACGGCTACTCAGCAAAGAAGCTTCCAGAAGCGATCGCTCGTACAGTTCCTGCATCTTAATTCCTAACTCATTGAGCTGTTGCACTCGATGTAGGAGATTCTCCGTAAACTGACGCATTCTCTGTTGATCTTGTTCTAAGCTGTTGCGATTGACAACCAGTTCTCCTACTAAGTTACTAATGCCATCTAGTTGCTTAACCGAAACCCGCATCGTTTGTTCAAATGCAACTTTGCGGGACACATTTCCAGATGTTTTAGTTATTGGTTCTGGTATGGATTTGTTTTGCTTAGGTGCCTCTTCAAGTAGTGTATCAAGGTCAGCAAAGTCATTTTCTCCTAGAGCATTCTCTGCTGCATCAATATTTGCATCCAAAAGAGCATCCAGATCTGCAAAACCATCTGTATTCTCGGTTACTTGTGCTACATCTGTATCAAGCAATGCTTCTAACTCATCGAATTCATTGCTGGTTTCTTCATCTGGCACAACTTCTGGTGTATCAAGCTCATCTTCATCTAACAAAGCTTCTAAGTCTGTAAAATCTGCTTCCTCAGAAAAAGATTGGATAACAGTTTGCATCTCAAGTTGTTCGGAACTAGCAGTAATTCTTGAGTGATTTTCTAAGTTCAGGTTTGATGAAATGCTATCTAGTTCAGATATAGTTACTTCTGCAGAGATAAGAGTATCTTGATTGTCTGAATCAGATTCACTTAAACTATTAGTCAAATTAGTTTCTAAATCTATATTATTGGAGAAATTACTGTCTTGAAAACAAAAGACTTCTAAGTCAATTTGCTCTTTGTCTTGATAATCTTTGGTACTATTTTCTAATGATATTTGTTGATTTTTTTCTGGATTGCTTTTTGCTAAATCTTCTACTTCCTTGGTAATTTCAAAAGTTTCTAGACTAGAAAACAAGTTATTAAATTCAATTTCCGCCTCAGATAAAGAGATAATTTCTTCAGCCCCTGGATTAAGAAAATCATTAAAATTGAATTCATTAGATAAGGCAATATCTATTTTATTATCTACGTCGAAATAATTAGATTCTTCTAAAGATTGAAGCTCAGCAGATAAACCTATATCTAGCCCATCTAGCGATAATTCATCTACTAAACTCGGCTCTGATAAGTTGCTGCAATCCTCACTAGCTAAATGAGATTCCTCTATATTTTCATGCTTTTTTGCCTCAACATTTTGCTGAGCAAATATCTCATCGAAATTTAAACTGTGCTGTTCTGATTCCGGCAGCATAATACTTATATAAATAATTTTAATAATACTAAAATATCTTATGTAGAAAAGTTAACTGGAAATGAACTTTTTTAATAATGGCAAGTGAGACTGTTGTTTCCCACTGCCATTTTTTACCTATAAGATACAGAAGTTATGACATGATGTCTATCGATGTAACTTATTAGCAGAAAGCGCTTTCAGTTGATCTGTTGTTGCAACTTCATTGAGACGACCTGCTAAGACTAATTCTTGTGATTGCTTGAGATCTTTGATAATAACTGGTGCTAGTGTACGGTAGTTGTTGTCGCAATTAGCGATCGCTCTTGATGCAGCTTCACAAACTTTAGACCAACCAGATAGTTGAAATTGCTCACCTAATTGTAATAATTGTTGACAATGTTCTTGTAACTGTTGACGGCTTTGCGATGTCTCAGGTTGCTTAAATAACTGCAGCATTTCTCGTAATCTTTGCAAGACTTGACTTTGAAAAACTGGGAGCAAATCGCGACTGAATGTAGAATTATGATTGTGCGAATCAGCGTTACGCTCAGAGGTTTGTGCAAGTAGCTGTAAATGATTGTTGAGTTCAGTAAATATTGGTTCAGTTTGTGCCATTAGATCGCTAACAACTTCATGAGGAAGCGATAATGAGCTTTCCAAATGTTTAATGAGTTCTTGCAAAGTATCAAATACTTTAAGAAGTAGTGATTCTAGTTTTTGATCAATTTGAATTGTTGGATTTTCTTTGAGAATTTTGAAATAGTCTTCCAAGCGATGTGCTGTCTGTTGGATACTGTCAAACCCTAGCATAGCTGCGCCACCTTTTACAGAATGAGCTGCTCGAAAAAGTGCATTAATCATTTCTGAGTCTGAGAGTGTATCTTGAAGATTAACCAACCCTTGCTCAATGGTGTTTAGGTGGTCGTTAGCCTCATCGATAAAGTAGCCTAAAATTCGCTGTTCTTGTTCTTGTACCATAAGAATTTTATTGTAATTAATTGAACAAAAATATACTTACGCTATTGAGTCAGTAACTAGATACGAGCCACTTAATATTTAATTAGATTCTGTTGTTTCTACGCGGAATCGCTCTACAGAGTTGAGTAGATCGCCTGCTACTTTCACAAGATTGATCAAAGAGCCGGAAACTCGCTGTGCTTCTTGAGAGTTAGCTTGAGCAGTTAATTCTACAGATTGCATGACAGAGGCAACTGCAAGTGATGTATCGGTTTGTGCAACTGTTTCTGCAGTAATCGAGCCAACAAGTGTATCGATGCGATTAGAAACTTGAACAATGTCTTCTAGCGATCGCTTAGCTTGTTCTGCTAAGTGCGTTCCTTGAATAACTTGTTGCGTACCTTCTTCCATTGCTGTCATAACTGAACCCGTTTCGCTCTGAATTTGCTTCACGATTTGTTCAATTTCTCGTAATGCTTTAGCTACTCGATCTGCTAGTTGGCGAACTTCATCAGCTACAATAGCAAAACCCCTTCCTGCTTCACCCGCACGAGCAGCCTCAATACTCGCATTCAGTGCTAATAAATTCGTCCGCGAAGCAATTTGAGAAATCAATGCCACAATCTTAGAAATTTCTTGAGATGATTCGGCAAGCCTCTTGACTTTGCGTGTTGTTTCTGCAACTGTTTGGCGAATTTCTGAAATACCTGCAACAGTTCTTTCTACTGCCTCTCCACCTTTTAAAGCCGTTGTTGATGCTGAGCGTGCTACTGTTTCTGCTTCTCTGGCACTTTCTGCAACTCTTTGAATTCCTTCAGTCATTACCTGCACTGAATTGAGTGTAACAGCGAGTTCTTCAGCTTGGCGTAATGCTTCAGAAGAGAGACTTTGAGCAAATGTCTCACTGTCCGTTGCACCTTTACTAACCTGCTTGGCAGCAATTTTTACCTGTTGTACAATTTCTCTAAGACTTTGAATAGTCAAATTAAACGAGTCAGCAACAGCACCCATCACATCAGCACTGACTTCAGCACGCACAGTCAAATCTCCACGCGCTGCTCCTTCAACATCATCAAGTAACCGCATTACCTGACGTTGCAGATTTTCTTTTTCTTCTTCTTGTTCTTGAGCTTTATGCTGCGCTTCTCTCGTCGTTGCTTGAATGACATATGCCATTTCATTAAACTTAGCAACAAGTTGTCCCAACTCGTCTTGAGAGGCTGCTTGGGGAGTGAAATTACCTTCTCTCAAAGCATCAAACTGTAGATACAAATCTGCGGTTGTGCGTTTAATTTGTTTAGTTGTAATTTGTCCGAGAAAGCGTGTTGTTGCAAAACCTGCAACTCCAGCAGCAGCAGCAAGCATCCAACCAGTATTTCTCACTGCTGATCGACTCGGTACAGGAGACATAAACGAGCTACCTAAGCTGAGTGCTGCCACAACAACCGCAGAGACAACGCCTACACTACTCGCAGTTAGCCATTGTTTTTTTTCTAAAGAGGCACTCTCAAACTGCTGACGCCATTTAGGAGTGTCACTTTGAGGCGTTGCTGAAGGATCGTGAGATAAGACAGGTACATCGGCGATTGCATCAGACGTTGGAATAGCATCAACTTCACTATTTGTATCGTGAGATACCTCATTTGTTGATAAATCAAATTCAGAAATATTGCCTAGATCTTCAAAGGCATCAAATTCTGCAATACTAAATTCCTCAGTGTCCTGAATTGATGTCATAACAGAATCTGCATTAGGATGATCCAAGCTATTTACAGGAATTCTTGAGCCAAAGGTATCTTCAATTGTTCTGTCTGCAGCAGGACTGAGTTGTTCTATTTCTTCTATCTGAAGCTTTGTCGGAGACAATAATAGAGTTTGATCTTCAACCTCCTCTGCAAATAACAGGCGCGACTCATCTGCCTCAAAATTCTGTGGAGTTGAGTAACCAAAAGTATCTTCAATTTCAGAGGTTTCTACTTCTTCTAGATTAGGAAAATCCTCGATTGATGTCGGTTGTACCCCAAGATCTGTGCTCCAAGCTTCTTCAGTAGTTGCAAACGACAAGTAGGACTCATTTGGTAAATTATCATCTTGTAGCGTCGTTTTACCAATCGACGACCGATCTGATTGAGGTTCTACAAAAGGATCGATAAAAGCATCGATTGATGTGGCATCATTGGAGCGATCGTCTATTGAGTTAGTAAAAGTATGCTCAAACGGTTGCTCAAATTCTGAAATAGCAGGTGTATTGTAGTCAAAATGTTCAAAATCAGCAGAACTGCCAGGATCAGCGTCTTCAAATGTTGCTTCGTTTTCTTGATGTTGCTCGCTGTTGAAGTTTATCTGATCGCCAGCAGTATCCATTAATAAATAAGTGTCTTCAAACTCTTTTTCTGAATAATTTGTATAGCCACTTGATAGCTGTGAGCTTTCGTGTTGAAGAATAGACTCTATAGCTTCGTTGGCACAATCAACTATGTCTGAATCTTCTGTAAGATTTAAAACGGTGCGATACTCTTCTTGAGCTTGATCGTACTGTTGATATATACAGTAAATATGACCCCGTAACAGATGAGCATTCGCATCATCAGGAAACTCTTGTAGTAATCGCTCCACAATAGCTACTGCTATTTCATAGTTTCCTTGAATGTATGCTTTTTGTGCCTCTTGGTATTCCTGATCTTGATTGATACTTAGTGTCATTTGCCGTCTCCGCTTGCCTTAATTTCATACTGCTGCCCATCGATTACTCCGTAAGATTGCTTTTTGGTCGAGCAGTCGGAGACACTGATGGGTGCGATCGCCTAATAACCACTCACCCCGCAAATAGGGATTTATACTATCTGTTGTTGCTGTCGGTTGCTGGATTGCCTCAACATCTAACCACTCCATGCCGACAATTTGTTCTACCGCTAACCCCACGATTATTTCTTGATCTTCAACCGCAATAATCGGAATTTCTGCCCGATCTGTATTGACAGCAGACGTTTCACCTAAAAATTGCCCTAAGTCAGCTACCCACAGAACTCTTCCACGTAAATTTAATGTCCCTAGCATTAATGGAGAAGCATTAGGAATAGGTGTAATCCGATCTGGCGGTGCAGAAAGTACTTCTCTAATTGCCATTGCACTGAAGGCTAACTCTTGACCAGATGTAAGATAAAAGCGTAAATGTAGCTCTCCCTCTGGTCTTTCTAATTCTTGAAGCTGAGTTGAAGCTTGCTCTGGAGTACTACTTGTTAATAATTCTAGATTACCGACCATAAGGTTAATTTATCCTTGCAGTAATTGTTTAACCGTTCCTAAAAATTCATTTGATTGAAAAGGTTTAACAATATATGCATCAGCACCTTGTTTCATTCCCCAATGACGGTCAAATTCTTCACCTTTTGTCGAACACATAATAACTCGGACATTTTGAGTTTTTGGGTCAGTTTTTAGCTTGCGGCAAAGCTCATAACCATTCATCCTTGGCATGACAACATCAAGCACTACGATTGATGGACAAGATACCTGGATCTGTTCTAAAGCTTCAACTCCATCATGGGCTACAGTAACTTGTAAACCACTCCTTTGTAAGAGTTGTATAATAATTTCTCTTTGTGTAGGACTATCTTCCACAACTAGAACTGTTGCCATATTTATTAACTTATCTCCTGTATAAAATTTGGTAGTTCAGGAATCAACTACTGTTTAATTTTCTAGAAAATATGAATTAGCTCTTAATGCTTTAACGTTGCATATACAATTAAAAATAAACTTAATGTGATAATGAATTTAAAAATAATTTGTTATACTGTCACAGAAAATTCTTAACTACAAAACTAAGTTAACGCTAACTAAATAAGTAACCAAGCGAGAATTTACTGATTGCTCTAATACACTCATAGTCTGAAATTTTCTCCTTTCGGTAAATACACGGTGGTAGATTTTGGAAAGTTATGATACTGCTATTATTTAGAGGCTTATTTGCTTGCTAAAGAAACTGACAATTGTTGTATATATAAGGTTAATTTAAAATTAAAGTTGGGTAATTTGAATCTATTTATAAAACTATTAAATATGATTTGTTTAGGAGAGTAATTAATATTCAATTTCAACTGATTGCCTCAATACTAGAAAAATAGGCTTACATACATAAACTAAGATTGTGTGCGTAATATTTTTGATAAATGCTTTTAGTCAATGTGATTATATTAGTTGAAGCTTTTAAAGTAATTCAATGAATTTGTATAAACTAAGAGGACGATTAGTGTGCTGTATTTAGCAGAAGTTCAAAAGCAGAAAAGTGGATTTATGGGTGCTGGAAAGGTTGAAATTAAATTGCTAGCATTTCAGCGAAGTGACCAAAGTTGGAATTCTGTACCAGGAGAAGAAGTTATTCCTGTTGAAGAAGCTAGTAATCTTGCTACAGGGACATTGGTATTAGCTGATGTAAATGCAAATCGACAAGTGCAACGCATTCAAGAAGCAGGACGCCCTTTAGTTAATATTTTGCAAAACTTCTCTCGCTTACTCGAAAAATTTAAGCGTCAGGAAGAAGAGATTGAGCAGTGGAAACAATCTTTGACTTATCAAAGTCAGGAAATGAATCGTCGCAATATGGAAATGGAAGCGCGTTTGGAACAACTTCAGCAAACAGAGGCAGAGTTTAAACAATTAGAAGCACGTCACCACGAACTAAAAACTGGGCAAGAAGAGGCAGAAATGTTGCGCCAGGAAATTGAATCTAGCCACCAGAGTTTAGCTAAGGCTTGGCAAGAGCTAGAAAGGGAAAAGCGTCGTCTGACAGAATTACAACATTCAGCTCTAGATGAATTTCAAATAGATCAAATTCAGCAATTGATAGCACACTTGTCTGAAAACGCGTTACCTAAATTACTCCAAGAACGACTGACCGTTTTGCTAGACAATATTAAGAATGGACAGACCGTATTAAGTCAGCATTGGCAGCAAATAGAACAGCAGCAAACTTCTGCAAGTCAACAACAACAGGAATTTGAAAATATCGCTCAAGCATGGCAGGAAACCTTTGCAGAGTGGCAACAGATTCAGCACCAATTAGAGCAGTTAATGTCTGAGTTGAAAGCACAAACTGCTATCTTAAATTATAAGAAAGAATATACTCAATCGTTGAAGTTACAGTTACAAGAACACGATAAATTACAGCAAGTAATATCTCAAATGACTGAAATTAATAGTCAGTTGGATGTTAGTCATCAAGTAAATGTAACTGAGTTAGAACAAATGCCATTAGAGCAATTGCAACAAGTTGTACATGATTTGCAAGAAGACTTGAATCGAAATTCTCATTTTGTGAACGATCAAGAGGAAGAACTAAAATTTCAAAAGCAAACTGTAGAAGAATTGCAAGCAAAACTGAATGATGGTGATGCTTCAGTAAGAGGACAAGTAGAGACTGAATTAGCTGAAGAATACGATCGCTATCAAATGCTAAATGAAACTTTAGTCGGACAACGCCAAAATCTCCGACTACGTAAAGCAGTTTTGCAGCAGTATTTACAGATTTTATGGCGTCAGCAAGGTGTCAATTATTTTATGGCGCTTACTGATGAACCCAGCGTAGATTTAAAGCCTGTGTTAGCACAACTTGAGGGACATAAGCACCAAAAAGTTGAGGAACTGCAAAAACTAGAACAAGAGCTTGCACAGTTACAATCGAGTATCGAACATCTACAAAGCTTAGTCGATACTCAAACTCAGCTTTGCACTGTTAAACAGCAAGAATGGCACAATCTAGAGCAAAATTTACATTCCTTACAAGCGTCTGTAGCAGAAGCTTGGGGAAGAGTGAATTTGTCACAAGAGGTATTGCAGCCAATGCAAGAAAATTGGAACTCCCTGCAGCAACCATTAGAAGAGATTGCCGCTACCCTTAATGACAGCAATGAGCATCAGAAAATAGCCCACCTTTGTCAAGTTTTGGAAAGCCTCATTCCTCAAATTGAAACGGCAGTGCCTTAAAAAGTCATCAGTTAAGTAGTTGGGCATAACACATAAGACACTTTTTATATTCGTTCATAGTTAGTCGCAGTTCACTATTGACTATTAATTTTATTTTTACCCACTTATTTAGGGTGCTAGATTTGTGTAAATCCATAAAGAGCCATTTTTCACTTGGGCGATCGCTCCTCCAGGTAAAGGATCGCTTTGAGAACCGTTAGGGGCTGCAATCAAAACAACAACTTTCTCGATGTGCTCAAAGCTAGGAGACGCTTGCAGCATTTGTTGCAAAACTCGACGGATGACGCGACGTTGTAACGCTAGCGGTGCAGTACGTAAGACAAGACAATTGAGCTGAATAGTTGCTTCATTGGTCGTTACTGTTGCATTTTGCTGCAGTTGTTGAGCCTCTGATTCTAGGTATTCTACCTCTGCTTGTAAAATTTCTGCCGTCTGAGCTAAATTGTGCTCGACTTTAGGATTGAATTGATACAAATACGGTAGCAGTTCTTGACGAATCCGATTCCTTGCATATTTGAGGTTTTGGTTAGTTGAATCTTCCCAAACCTGCAGTTGCATTTCCTGACAAAATTGTGCAGTTTCAACTCGCGTTATTTCTAATAAAGGACGCACTAAGATAATTTCTGCTGTTAGTGGGCGATGCCATGTGAGTGCTTGCAAACCATCAGCACCACTACCACGAATTAAGTTATAAAGTAGCGTTTCAGCGCGATCGCTTGCCGTATGACCCGTGACAATATGACTATAGTTGTTTTTTTGGGCGATCGCGCTTAAGGTTTGATAGCGCCATTCTCTAGCGGCTGCTTCACTGTGTAATCTGCAATCAGTAGTTTCACTGTAGAACGGTATATTCCACCACTGGGCAAGCTGGGATACATAAGTTGCATTTGCTGCTGCATCACTACGCCATTGATGGTTACAATGGGCAATACCTAAGTGCCATTCCCACTTGGGTTGTAAGTCTAGAAGTAATTTGGCTAAGCATAGTGAATCTTGCCCTCCTGATACAGCAACAAGTATGCGTTGGTGGCGTGGCAAAAGACAACGCGATCGCAATATCCGATGTACTTTCGCGTGTAACAAACTCCAATTCGAGCATTTAGCCATCAAAAGAAAGCACAATTAGCCACAAGACACAACTAGAAAAACCAACCGTAAGAATGTAGACCTTTACCCAAGAGATTAACACCGAGATAGCAAACCCAAACGACAACAAAGCCAGTTGCAGCTAGAATTGCTGGGCGGCGTCCTTGCCAACCACGAGTAATTCTTGCATGAAGATAAGCCGCGAATACTAGCCATGTAATCAGCGCCCAAGTTTCTTTTGGGTCCCAACTCCAGTAAGAACCCCAAGCTTCGTTTGCCCAAACTGCACCCGCAATAATCCCAATTGTGAGCAGCGGAAATCCTAAACCAATGACGCGATAGCTAATGTTATCAAGCGTGTCGGCTAGGCTGAGGCGCTGAGGTGATAAGGGTTCTGAATGGGTAGGATTTGGAGTTTGAATTGTTTTTACTGCCTCAATGACTGCGGTGCTGCTGCCATTACTTTGAAAAGCCGCAACAGAGTTATCTAAATTAATCTCGGTTGGCGTGACTTCACCAGCTTTGTGCAAAACATAACCATTGTTGCGATAACCACCCGTACCAACTGAACTACCT
The DNA here is from genome assembly GCF_015207655.1 of Gloeocapsopsis crepidinum LEGE 06123. GTDB lineage: Bacteria > Cyanobacteriota > Cyanobacteriia > Cyanobacteriales > Chroococcidiopsidaceae > Gloeocapsopsis > Gloeocapsopsis crepidinum. Next base: position 24,644 of record NZ_JADEWN010000010.1, read on the forward strand.
TGAAGGGCAACTTTTTGACCGCGAGTAACAACAAGAAAAGCTATAGCAAGGAGAGAGCCTACCATTAAGGCTGCATAGCTAATCATCATCACACTAACGTGCATCATCAACCAATTGGACTTAAGCGCTGGTACTAAGGGCGCGGCTGATTGCATATCATTTGGTAATGTCAGTGCTGCAAAAGCAGAAATCCCCATCGCGACAGGTGTTGTCACCACACCGACTAAACGACTGCGAGTATTATTTTCAGCAATTAAATGAACTGCTGTAATGCCCCAAGTTAGGAAAAACAAAGATTCATACAAATTACTAATGGGAAAATAACCCGCTTCTAACCATCTTGCTCCTAGTAAAGTCGCAATACACAAGTTAGCAATCGCCATACCAGCTGTTCCTAAAGCTGGAAGATAGCTCATTCGTGGAAAGGCTACTCCTGTCCAATAGAGCAACATTGTCATAAATAAAATTGCAAAGGAAGCATTATCTAACCAATTTTGTAGTAAAACGAGATTCATAATAGTTTTTCGTGTTCTCTCAATCTTTATATAAAGTTTGACATGATGACAATATCTGGCGACTAAAGTCGCGGCTTAATACCCCAAGTTTACCTCCGTGGACTAACGAAAATATAAGCGTCGTCAAAACCTATGAAGATAGGTTTTGTTTGTGTAACTGTGGTTTTAACCGCCAATTGTGTCTTACTCTGATCCTATCTGGTAGCGTAGCCTATTGTCTGATAAAGACGGATTAAATTAGGTAAGTACTTAATGACTCGTTGTCAAAATATTTTCTCTGTTTTCAGAACTTTGGCTTTGAGACTTTTCTTTTTCTAATGAAACAAAAATATCGTAACGGATACTGCGCTCATCACTAACAGCAGCAGTTCCTCCTATTGAGCGCGTTGCTTCTAGCAAAATGTTTTGTCCAGGAATTAGCTGTGGCAAAGGTAAAGCCTTAACAGTAGGATTAATATCTAGGAAAAACTGACCGTTGTTAGGATTGAGTTTAGGAACAGTATTTTGAAATTGTGTTGTACTCGCTAAGTTTTTTGTAGGTTGTGGCAGCAGACGTTCAACGATGGGAGCGCCTAAGGTAACAAAAGCAACGTTGTTATCTAACCAACCACGAGTAGCTGTTAGAGTACCAAATGGTGCGATCCAATTAGTAAATGTGTTGTTACCTAACTGTGTTTCTTGAGTTTTGAATTGATAGCGTCTTTGCAGTACTTGCTCTAGCTGTTGAAATGATTTGTTGGCGGCTGCGCGATCGCGTGTCTCGATCATTAGTACCAATGAAAGCATAAAATCTTGTTGCGCTTGCGTTGATGCAGGCACAATTGCCAGGGAGAATTCACTGTTCATCCAGCTAAGTAAATCTCGATCTAAATCCAAACCGGTCAATGATTTAAAGCCTGCACGTAAATTTTCAGGTGGAAACGGTGCTAAGGGATTTGATTGTGAGGATGTAACGTAGTCTTGCCACAGTTGTTGTAAATTACCACCAGAAAGCATCATAAAAGTTTCAGATGGTAAGCGTTGCTGCATCTGACCTGCACTATTTTCTACTCGATGCAGGCGCTGGCTATTCGGGTTTAACCAAGAAATACTTCTAAATCTTAATCCCTCTGGTTCTATAGTAATTGTACTAGCCAGCCCTTGATTTTCTTTGAGGCGAGTTAAACTTTGGGGAATTGCAGTCTGTGCCGGATTAGCTTGAGCAACTCTCGCTGCGATCGGTACATTGAGATAGACTTGGGCAAAGCGATTTGGCTGAGTAATCTTACTGATTGCTGTTATATACCCTGGTACCTTTGCTAGAGATAGCCCATTTTCATAAGTATCTATTGCTTTTTCAGTTGCTTGAGGATTATCACTCACAACGATAAAGCGTTGATCGAGAACAGCGGCTGAATAGTTTGTGTTCCCTGTACCTGGCGTTTCTTGAATTTGAGTGCCTTTATAGTTACGCGAGATCCATTTATTTTGAGTTTGAGATTTTGATTCCCAGACTTGCTGCGCAGCTGCTTGATCGGCGATTGGTAACACCATCAGTAGAGCTTGGTTTTGATTCGTTGGCGCAGGGTTAGTAGTTGTATTGGTATTAATTTCAGGAGGTAAAAAAGCGATTGTTGCCTCTTTACCAATCCAGGGTTGAATGTCTTGCTGGTAATTGTAACTATAGGCAGTGAGTAAGCGATCGCGCCACTGCCTAAAATTCTTTTCTAATTCGGCTTGCGTTTGCACTGTGCCAAATTGACGCAATTGTTGCCACTGATTTTCATCTGTAGACACTGATATTGTGAGTAACGCTTCTTGAGGGACAATGTTTGCTCCCACAGGCATCTGTGTTAATCTATTTTGTTGAGTTAATACCCAATAAGTCGCTGCTGTGACGCCAACTAAGCAGCCTGTAATAATGACAGCGGGTAAAACGCGATCGCTTTTTTTTAACATGGCTGAAAAAGAAAAATAATTTTGTATTATTGATTTCTGTAAACGAGAGTCTGTGACGGCAAGCGAATAACCTCTAAGATATTTTTCTGGTCTAACAAACTAATCAATGCTTAAGCCACCGCTGTATAATGTCTAGCCTTGCAAAATTTAGACCCGATTAATTCTAACTGTTTTCATTTGTATTCGTTTTAGCCATTAGATCCAACCTCTACTTAAACTTCACTTAACCTAAATCTGCCAAGTTATTTATGGTGCTTAAACTTACTGAGCGAAAAGATCAGTATACCCACATAGGTCAAATCTAAATGGTGATACTGAGCGTAAGGTAAATCAGAGTTCACTACTGAAGTCACATTGAGATGCATCAGCTTTTATGCAGGCAGAAATGAATTAAGCAGTTACTGATAGTTTGTTTCCACTCTGTGGCGACATTTCCTATAAACAACCTTGATTATTTCTCGACTTTTCTCTGAAACTTTGTGTTGAATTTGTTGCAAATTGTCAAGAACCATATGCCGTTACAAATTTCTAAGTCAAAAGCCTTTATTGCACCTTTAGCTGCTTTAGCTTTAGGTCTAGCTGCCTGTGGACAACAAACAACCACCACACCTGGTACAGGTACAAGCCCAGCAGCAGAACAAGGTCCTAGTGCCAACATTAGCGGTGCTGGTGCGAGTTTTCCTGCGCCTTTGTATCAGCGATGGTTTACAGAATATAACAGAAATGTCAATCCAGGTGTACAAGTAAGTTATCAATCTGTTGGTAGTGGTGCAGGTTTAGAACAGTACATTAATGGAACAGTAGACTTTGGTGCAAGTGATGCACCAATTCAGGGCGATCGCCTTGAAGCTTTCCGACAAAAGTACAATGCTGAACCCATCCAAGTACCGACGGTTGCGGGTGCTGTAGTGCTGGCATACAACTTACCAGAAATTGAAGGACAAGAATTAAGACTTTCCCGCGAAGCTTACTGTGGTATTGTTACAGGACAAGTAACTCAGTGGAACGATCCGCTGATTGCTCAAGCTAACCCCAACATAAATTTACCCGATAGAGCCATCACGTTTGCGCGTCGTGCGGATGGTAGTGGGACTACGTTTATTTTTACTAACCACATTGATACTGCTTGTCCTGGCTGGGAAGCTGGAGTTGGTACATCGGTTGACTGGCCCACAGGTGTAGGTGCGCAAGGTAATGAGGGTGTAGCTGCTCAAATTCAACAAAATGAAGGTACAATTGGCTACATTGAGTATGCGTATTCAAAGCTAAACAATATTCCTGCTGCCGCCTTAGAAAATGCTTCAGGAGAATATGTAGCGCCCACCCCTGAATCAGCTGGCGCGATATTTGAAGGTGCAGAAATTCCCGAGGATTTCGCTTTACTCGTGCCAGATCCCAAAAATCCAGAAGCATTCCCGATCGCCGGCTTAACATGGGTTCTTGTTTATCCTACTTACGACGACCCTGAGAAGTGGAAAGCCTTGCAGAATGTTCTCGAGTGGTCTTTAACCGAAGGTAGACCAATTGCAGAAGAGTTGGGGTATGTTCCCTTGCCAGAAAGTGTTGTTGAGCGCGTTCAACAAGTTCTTGCAGAACGGGTTAAAGCTGGATAAATAGTTAAAGGTGCGGCTAGTAGCTATCTTACTGCTAGCTGCATTTTTGTTGTAAACAAGTTCAATTGATTAAAGGGACACTCATGAGTTCGCTAGCTGAACATTCACCTAGGAAAGGTCAATCTTTAGAAAAGCAAGTTGATACAGTACGAGTCTTTGACCAAAGCTTTTATTGGCTAGCAGTTATCGGTGCTATAGGTATAGGTGGAGTTTTACTCTGGATTGCTGTGCAGATTGGACTTAGCGCTTTGCCTGCAATTCAAAGTTATGGTGTAGATTTTCTAACTACGACAACCTGGGACCCCGTCCGCAATATCTACGGAGTGCTACCGCAAATTTATGGTACGCTCATTTCGGCGGCGATCGCCCTTGTAATTGCTATTCCGGTCGGTATCGGCGTAGCAGTCTTTTTAAGTGAAAATTTTCTTCCCAACGCTGTCCGAACTCCAATTGCGCTAGCGATCGAGTTGATTGCTGCTGTGCCAAGTGTCGTCATCGGTCTGTGGGGTATTTATGTTTTGATTCCGTTTTTACGCCCTTTCTATAATTTTCTTTACGAGAACTTTGGTTGGATTCCATTGTTTAGCACGCCTCCAAGAGGAAACAGTCTTTTGACGCTGGGTCTTGTTTTATCGGTAATGATCTTGCCGACAATTATTGCGATATCTAGAGGAAGTTTAATCGCGCTTCCCCGCGACCTACGTCAAGGGGCTTTAGCTTTAGGTGCAACACGTTGGGAAACAATCTTGCGAGTTTTGATTCCCGCTGCTTTTTCAGGCATTGTTGGTTCAATTATGCTGGCACTTGGTCGAGCTATGGGTGAAACAATGGTAGCTGCGATGCTCGTAGGTAACTCCAACCAAATTACGCCTTCACTACTTGCTCCTGGTGCCACAATTGCCTCGCTTATTGCTTCTCAGTTTGGCGAAGCAGGTCGAGAACAAGTCGCCGCATTACTATACGCCGGTTTAATTTTGATGATTTTGACTTTGATTGTGAATATTCTTGCTGAGATTATTATCCAGAAGTTTCAAAACGTAGAGTAGCGCGCGGTGAGCAACATGAAGGAGGCAATATATGGCTACTACTGAAGATACGATTGGTAGAACAAAGAAAATTAATTTAACTCGCTCGGCGCGAACGCCTTTCAGGAGTTATTTCGACTTTTTTATGACGTTCCTGACAGGTGCTTTCACTATCTTGACAATTGTTCCACTAGTTGCCTTAGTTTGGGATGTAGTGCGACAAGGTATTGACCGACTTGGGATACAGTCTTTCACCGAGTTACCCCCTCCTCCAGGACTAGAAGAAGGTGGTTTTGGTAATGCCATCCTTGGTACGCTAATTACTCTGGGAATCGCCGCAGCAATCAGTGTTCCTTTTGGTGTCTTAGCAGCAATTTACTTGTCTGAATTCGGACGAGGTACTCGAATAGCTTATGGAGTCAAATTCGCAACCAACGTTTTAGCAGGAATCCCAGCAATTCTAGCTGGCTTATTTGCTTACACTGTTGTCGTCTTGACTACAGGTGGTTTCTCTGCGTTTGCTGGAGGGGTAGCGCTGTCAGTAGTCATGATACCAATTGTTGTGCGTGCAACCGAAGAGGGTTTACTTCTAGTACCACAAGAAATGCGCCAAGCAGCCGTTGGAGTTGGAGCAACAAACTTTCAATCTATCAGCCGTATCGTGGTACCAGCCGCACTACCATCAATTGCTACCGCAGTTACCTTGGCTTTAGCACGCGCTGGTGGAGAAGCAGCACCTTTGTTATTTACAGCTTTGAACAATAACTTTTGGTCAACAGATATCTGGCAACCAATAGCGACACTTCCTGTACTGATTTACTTCTACGCAATTATCCCCTACGAAGCACAGAAAGAAATTGCGTGGGCAGCAGCTTTAGTACTACTGGGCATAATTTTGATTGTTAGTATTTCTTCACGTTTACTAGCACGGCAGAGACTTTAATGAATCAAGTGAGTAAGAGTGGTTAAGGCTAGACGTAACTCAAATTTTATAGATTCCTAGAATACTTACAAAACCATGAATTCCGACACGATCAATACACCAAATTCTACAAGTAGTAATACAACGCAAGAAGCAATCTTACGTGCTGAAAATGTTTCCGTAACTTACGGTTCCTTTCAAGCACTACGGGGCGTCACTTTAGACATCCCTAAAAATCAAGTTGTCGCTTTTATCGGACCTTCAGGCTGCGGTAAGAGTACGCTAATAAGATGTTTCAACCGTCTTAATGACTTGATCCCTGGGACAAAAGTTGGTGGAAAAGTGACCTACCAAGGCGTTGATATTTATGGCGATAAAGTAGATCCAGTACAGGTACGGCGCAGGATCGGGATGGTATTTCAAAAACCGAATCCTTTCCCAAAATCGATCTATGACAACATCGCTTTTGGTGCCAAAATTAACGGCTACAAAAAAAGTGAGATGGATGAAATTGTCGAGCGATCGCTGCGTCAAGCTGCATTATGGGAAGAAGTTAAAGATAAACTAAAAGAAAGTGGTCTGTCTTTATCTGGTGGTCAACAACAACGTTTGTGTATCGCGCGGACAGTTGCAATTGAACCTGATGTCGTTTTAATGGATGAACCTGCTTCTGCACTTGATCCTATCTCTACCCGAAAAGTAGAAGAACTTATTCAAGAACTAAAAGAAAATTACACAATTGTAATTGTGACGCATAATATGCAGCAGGCTACAAGAGTTGCTGATTTGACTGCATTTTTCAATGCCGAAGCAGAAGAAGGCGGAAAACGCTTTGGCTATTTAGTTGAATACAACAAAACAGAAGCGATTTTCAATAATCCGAAAGAAGAGTATACCCGACAGTATGTTAGCGGTAGATTCGGTTAACCAGTGCGGTGCCTTGTCCACGACTGAATCTGTGCAGTTGTGGCAAGGTTTTATAGAGATTTCATAATTTGCTAAGGAAGCCAAAACTTTTTGTCTTGTCACATAACTTGAACACTACGTGCAATAATTAGTATTCATAAAATTTGTTTCCCACCTTGCCATTCCACTTCTAAGGTATTGGTAGATAATGAGATGAATCAAGCCAATGATTACATTTTTATGTATGATTGCTGCTTGAACATGCAAGATCAAGACTCTACTATCCTGACGAACGTGAAGAAAATAGTGGCTGTTCCCCATCGCATCTTATGGTCTTTAGTTGGGTTACTCCTAACCATTGGTGGTACTTTTATTGAAGCACATTTTACGAGTGCACCTTGGAGTTGGAACCAACATGGCGTTCAGACAACTTCTCTAGGAGTAACATACCAAATTGGAGCAGTATTGTTTGTAGGTTGTTTGGGAGGTAAAACGGCTGGAGCGCTCTCTCAAATTGCTTACGTGGTACTTGGCTTAACTTGGCTGCCAGTGTTTTATCAAGGTGGTGGAATAAGTTACCTTAACCAACCTTATTTTGGCTACCTACTCGGCTTTATTCCAGGAGCTTGGGTATGTGGTTTTCTTGCTTTTCAAACCTCAACTAAACTAGAATCACTTACTTTTAGTTGTTTGTGTGGTTTACTGACTATTCATTTGTCTGGTTTAGGCTATCTTCTTCTGAACTACGTCATTGGCACAGGATTAATCCAAACACCCCTTTTAGAAGCTGTATTAAGGTACTCTGTGTATCCGCTTCCAGGACATCTTGTCATTACTTGCACAGTAGCAGTTTTATCTTACTGCCTGCGATACGTTATGCTGTACTAGCTACTTTTTTCAATAAATCACTATTTTTTCTAGGTTTTAGGTTTGCTCTAAAACCTCAGCTTTTCAATTCCCATGCGTGTAAAAAATCGTCTTTTCTGGATTGTTGCTGTCATTAGTCTAGTTGTAGATCAATTAACTAAGTTCTGGGTAGTACAAAATTTTTATTTATCAGAGACACAGCCTATAATCAATGGAGTATTTCATCTTACTTATGTCACGAATACTGGCGCAGCTTTTAGTTTATTAAGTGGTAGAGTTGAGTGGCTACGCTGGCTGTCTTTAGCTGTCAGTTTAGGATTAATGGCATTAGCTTGGTTTGGAGGAGTCATGCGGACTCTTGAACAGCTAGGCTATGGATTAATCTTAGGAGGTGCGCTAGGCAATGGTATTGATCGTTTTGTTGCTGGAAGCGTTGTTGACTTCTTAGATTTCCGCCTGATTCAGTTTCCAATTTTTAACTTTGCCGACGTCTCTATTAATATTGGTATTATTTGTTTACTCATTGCCACATTTGCCCAATCACAAGACACTACTCGTACTCGATAAAATAAGGGGATCTGGTCAACAGATCCCCCTTAAAATTCTCACTTTTTAACTAAACTATTAACTATCAACTCGTTACTACGGTGTTACACCATCAGTAGGGCTTGTTGGTATTGTGCTGTCCGTTCCTGGTGCAGGCATCATCATGCCATCTGGACTGGCTGGAGCATCAGGAGTTGGTGCTACGCCGCCAGGAGGAGTTATCATATCTGTGCCAGGTACTGGTGTAGCGTCTGGGGCTGTAGTATCTGGAGAAGGAGCATTTACTGGGCTTTCAGGAGCTACTCTTGTACCACCGCCAGTGGGGGTTTCAGGAGGAAGCGTTGTACCCTCAGCAGGCCCTCCTGGTGGAGTCATGGTGTCCGGAGTCATTGTGCCATCTGGTCCTGGCAGTGGTGTTACTGGTGGTGCTGTAGGATCTAATGGAGTTGTACCATCAGGCGTTACAGGGGCAGTTGTAGGCGGAATAGGAGTTGTTGCGTCTGGAACAGGAGTTGTTGCATCAGGAGTAGTCGGAGTTGTTGCATCAGGTGCAACTGTTCCTGTAGGTGCAGGACCTGTTAGCGGTGTACCGCCTTCACAACGAGAGTTAAGCGGAAAACGCTCGCACAGAATTTCTAAACCTTGCGGTGAAAGCTCAATTTCTGGAGTTTCACTAGTTTGTTCTTGAGCTACAGCATTACTAGTTAATGCCAGAGTCAACGCAGTACCAAATAAACCTATGTATCTCTTTTTCACACCACTTAACCTCAACACATTTTTCGGATCATTAAATCAGAGTAAATGGTATCAAAAATCTACCCTAATGCAGATACATATAAGTTTTTTGTGTGTATGTAAGGATACTTTATAAGAAGAAGTACTGCTACAACTATAGTTTCAGGAAACAGATAAGATTGTTTTATTGTCTTAATAAGATTAAAGAATACATTAGCGATCGCCATAACAACAAATTACTTTAAGGCATAACAGCATACTCGCAATTTTCTTTACTCAGTAACGATGATGAGCTTGTGAGTAAAATGTTTTTAGTACGTACATTTGAGATCACTGAATTAGATTCACAAAAACCAGTGATAGTACCTTATCTCTTGAAGGTAAAAAGTTGACTACATTTACAAAGGCTAAGTTCCTTTCTTTTCGGCAAAATCTTTAACATTCATAGTTTTGAAGTGAATCAAAACTTTTTTTACTTACAATCTGGTAATGCAAATAGACGATGAATCTACCTCAGCCCCCTCGTAAACCGCAAACCGTTTTAGGACAGGTAACTCAAGCAGTAAAAACAATTCAAGCCAAAGTAGATTTTTCTAAACTCGCGCTCAAACCGAACGCAAGAGTACCTGAACTTTGGTTGCAAGATGCAGGAGCGAATAAAGCCGAGGTCTATCCCTTGTTAGGCGATCGCTATCTTCTCGGTCGAAGTTCGCGCTCTTGCGATATTGTCGTCCGCAATCCAGTTATTAGTCAAATTCACTTATCAATTACACGCAACCCTAAAAAGCGATCGCCATTTATCATCAAGGACGAAAACTCTACTAACGGTATTTATCGAGGTAAAAGACGAGTCTCTTCTCTATCGCTACGTCATGGAGACATTTTTACGCTTGGTCCACCGGAACTTGCTGCCGCTGTGAGATTACAGTATGTCGATCCACCACCTTGGTATGTCCGTGCTGCTAATTGGTGTGCGTATGGTATTGGTGGAGTTACGCTACTACTAGCACTAGGGATTGGAATTGAATGGACAAAGTTCTCTGTTACGCCTTTACCAGGTGCGACACAAGCACCAGTTGTCGTCTACGCCCGTGATGGAGAAACACCTCTACGTCCGCCGCGAACAACTTCCCACGTTGATTTACAGAGGTTATCAGACTTTTCTCCTTACTTACCAGATGCGGTCATTGCTTCTGAAGACAGTCGCTACAACTGGCATTTTGGTGTCGATCCGATTGGTATCCTCAGAGCGATCGTCGTTAATATTCGCGGTCGTGAGTTTCAACAAGGCGCAAGTACTGTTACGCAACAAGTTGCTCGGAGTTTATTTCGCGATTATGTAGGACCAGAAGATTCTTTGGGACGGAAACTACGAGAAGCGATTGTCGCGCTGAAATTAGAAACATTTTACAGTAAAGACTTTTTACTGCGTACTTACTTAAATCGAATCTACTTAGGCGGAGATACCCTAGGTTTTGAAGATGCTGCGCGATATTACTTTGATAAGGCTGCGCAAGATTTAACACTGACAGAAGCCGCAACTTTGGTAGGAATTTTACCAGCTCCTAATAGTTTTAACTTTTGTGGCGATGCTCAAAGTCATCAAGCTATTATCGATTACCGCAATCGCGTCCTCAATCGCATGCTCGCACAAAGGAGAATTAGTCCTGAAGAAGCAAATCGCGCGCGGCGATCGCCTGTGGATGTGAGTCGTAGAGTGTGTGAAGAACAAGCCAATACAATTGCACCCTATTTTTACAGCTATGTCTTTCAAGAACTCCGGCAAATTTTAGGAGAGCAACTTGCCCGCGAAGGTAATTTTATTATCGAAACGCAATTAGACCCAAAAAAGCAAACCCAAGCAGAAGTTGCACTGCGCAATGCGGTTAGTGATAGTGGAGGAACATATCGCTTTTCACAAGGTGCTATTGTTACACTTGATGCGGATACGGGTGCTGTTGTCGCCCTCGTGGGTGGTACTGACTACAAAACGAGTCAATTCAACCGTGCAACTCAAGCACAGCGACAACCAGGTTCAACATTTAAGCTGTTTGCTTATACTGCTGCTGTAGAGCAGGGAATTTCTCCCTATAAAACTTATTCTTGTGCGCCACTTTCGTGGAGAGGACAGAGATATCGCGGCTGCGAGCGTTCGAGTGGCAGTATTGATATGTACACTGGTTTAGCTTTATCAGAAAATGCAGTTGCTTTGCGCGTGGCTCAAGATGTGGGATTAGATCGGGTAGTGCGGATGGCAAGGAGGTTAGGAGTCGAATCTCCACTAAATCCTGTACCTGGATTGGTGTTGGGGCAAAGTGAAACAACTGTTCTTGAAATGACAGGTGCATTTGCGGCAATTGCTAATAATGGCGTATGGAATCGCCCGCACTTGATTAGTCGAATTCTGGATAGTAGTGATTGTAGCGATCGCGAAAACTTAAAAACTTGCCGAGTTATTTATTCTTTCGAGCAGAGCAATGATGCTAATGTCCAAGCAATCCAGCCTAATGTCGCAGATGTTGTGGCTTCTATGCTCCGAAGTGTAGTACAGCGGGGTACAGGAAGAAGTGCGGCAATTGGAGTCTCTACTGCGGGTAAAACAGGGACAACTGACGACAACAAAGATTTATGGTTTATTGGCTTTGTTCCTAGCCAACAACTTGTTACTGGGGTTTGGCTAGGTAATGATAACAGTTCACCAACTGCAGGTAGTAGTGCACTGGCGGCTCAGCTATGGGGTAACTATATGCGTCAACAGTAAGTGCTACCCTTGCCAAGGAGTAACCTGCAATATTCCATTGCGACCAAACACTACCCGAAACTGTGCGATCGCTTCTTGAACTGCATCTGAAGTTGTCACAGGATAAATAAGTAAATCAGGTAGTGGAGTTTGCTCAATTGCATCATTAGCGATGGCATCAATAGATCTGTATCCTACAATTGCTCCGTTAGCTGTGGCACTCACGCGATAAACCAAATCTTGCTGTACAGAGCGATTCCAAAGGCGATTGATCCGGTTGTAGAGCTTTTGTTGTGCAGATGCGATTTGTTCAGTATCAGCGATCGCAGTCACTAAATGATTGCTACTCGAACTTGATTGTGGTTGGGGTTCTTCGGGACGTCGAACTTCGGGAATGGGGACGAAAAAGAAAGCGATCGCAGCCAGCGCCAAACTCGAAACTCCGATAGCTGCTGGCACTGCTTGTTTAGTTAATTGTGGTGTATGTCCAGCGTAGCGCTTAGATACAGGAGCAAGCTGCAATGACATTGTGGGGATAGTCTGGCTATCTGCAAAGAATTGATCGACGGCTTCTACTAAATCAAACAGTTGCACTGTCGTCAACTCAATTGCGACAGGGACTTGAGTTGGATCTGAGCTAGGATTTGATTCGTTAGAATGGACAACTAACCGATGATGGCTGCGATCAATCTGTTGCAATTGCACTAATCCTGAGTTGCTATGCGCTTCAGGATGTGGAACTTTGCTTAAAAATTCTTGAGCGTAACCGCTAACAGTATTAACCAATCCCTCAAAAAAATCTCTTCCTCCCGTCAAAGGTTTAGCACCTGCTATATGACACTCTGCATTCACAAGCATAGATATGACAGGTCTGACACTAGGAGATTGCTCACTTGGAGGATCGCCTAAACCTTCTACGAATAGAGTGCAATTTGGCAAACTGTACTTACGTCGAATTGTCGTCATTCTACTTCCCCATCAAACAAACTCATCCAAAGTCTTTGAGTTCCAGCAGTACCAGTACAAAAGAGTAATTGAGCTAACAAATTTAACGCGAGTTCATTTAATTTTTCATCTGAGTTGTAAGCTAAGACTCCTGAGCGTCGAGGGTTCATGCGACTACGAAAATGTGCCCGAAAGCGCTCTAAATAGTGCGATAGGCGTAGGTTTTGTTCAAGGGGAATTTGCTTATCGCTCATTTGTTGATAAGCCAGCAATAATTGCCGTAGTAGAACTGTCAAGCGTCTTGCCAGGTGACAGGCAATGACAACAAGAGCTTTTGCCTCAACAATTCTTAAGGGACGGCGCGTATGTGCTCTTCGTAATGAATTTGTACTGCGCATTCGCCACAAATTCACCCGATTTTTGATGATTTCTTGAAGTTCTAGTTCTCGTGCTACATCCAGAATAGCTTCAGAACCACCTATTTCTAAAGCTTCAATTGCTAGTAAAATCAAGTCAATTTGCAAACAGGTGCGACGCGGGCACCCTTTTTCTTCAATAGGTGGCTCAGGTAAATAATCCAAAATCAACGGATTTGACTGGATAGCAGCAGTGTCTATTGGTACTACACTCACAGAAGCATTCATTTTAACAAGCGATCTCGGGTGAAGAGGAAATTTGGCATACAAACCTCCACTAGATTGCCAAATTACAGGACAAAACGTCCACTTTTGGCACAGGGGCAAAATTCCCCTACTGGTTGAATTGACGGATCTTGAGTCAATTAGATCCTAACTTTCCAACAATTGGATAGGAGACTTAAGATTTTGTCTCCTGCAGTTCACAATCTAAATTGAGATTTAGTAGCTCTCAGTTTTAGAATCGTCTACTAAACTGCAAATGTCAGCAAGAGTTCAAATTTATCTAAATATCTAGTGTACGATTTTTCAGGCACTATTGAAGAATTACAAGTCAGGACTACAGCTTTGATTGAAATCCTCCATAGTAGATGGCGTTAAGCTAGCAGAACCTATATTTAACAACTTCGTCCTACTTAATAAAAGAAGTTGGCTCTTGTTAACAATGCTCAAATGCCACTTTACATTAACTTACCTTGGCAACACGCTTATGGATCTCAAGTCCTTAATTCGTGATATTCCCGATTTTCCTAAACCTGGAATTTTATTTCGAGATATTACAACTCTTTTACGCGATGCAGATGGATTGCGTTACACAATTGACTCCCTAACTGACAAGTTTCTAGCAGCAGAGCTGAAAGCAAATTATGTTGTAGGTATGGAGTCGCGTGGCTTTATTATTGGCGCGCCTTTAGCTTATAAATTAGGTGCTGGCTTTATTCCAGTGCGTAAACCTGGTAAATTACCTTCTTCGGTTCATGCTGTAGAGTATCAACTAGAGTACGGGATGGATCGGCTTGAGGTTCATCAAGATGCTTTACAGCCAGGTAGCCCAGTTTTAATCGTTGATGATTTACTGGCTACTGGAGGAACTGCAAGTGCAACCGCAAAATTAGTACAACAAATCGGCTGCCAATTGATTGGCTTTGGGTTTATTATCGAGCTACGAGATTTACAAGGACGGAAACAGTTGCCTGATAGTGTACCAGTCTTTTCACTCGTTGAATATTGATAGCACGAACGATATTGTTTTAAATTCACTCAGGCTAACTAACTGCGGATTGCGATATGACTTTGAGTAGGGGTTCTTCGATTACAGGCTGGGGCTGGCTGAATAGGTTAGTTGATGGTGAAACGGTTGTTTATGTCGTTAAGCGTCTATTACAGGCACTACTAACGCTATTACTGGCATCAGCGCTGTCTTTTTTTATTATTCAACTTGCTCCTGGTGATTATCTCGATACACTGCGGCAGAATCCTCAAATCTCACCAGAACGGATTGAAGAACTACGCCAGCAATTTGGCTTGGATCGATCTTGGTTTGAGCAGTATGGGCGCTGGCTGTGGCGAATAGTTACGCGAGGTGATTTTGGCACAAGTTTTGTGTATCAGCGATCTGTCGCTTCGTTATTGTGGGAGCGTATTGGTGCAACTTTGTTACTAGCGCTCGCTTCTTTGATATTGACTTGGGCGATCGCTATTCCACTTGGTATTATTGCCGCTGTCAAACAAAATCACTGGGTGGATCGTCTCTTACAAGTTATTAGTTATACCGGACAAGGGTTTCCGAGCTTTATTACTGCTCTGCTACTTTTGATTCTTGCCCAAAACACATCGCCACTTTTCCCTGTTGGTGGAATGACGAGTATTAACCATGCTGACCTTTCTCCATTGGGAAAAATCTTAGACATTGGTTGGCACATGATTTTACCAACTATCGCCTTAAGTATTACCAGTTTTGCTGGTTTGCAGCGCATTACCAGAGGCGAATTATTAGATGTTTTGCGACAAGACTATATTCAAACTGCCCGTGCTAAAGGACTTCCAGAAAACCGCGTTATTTATGTTCATGCCTTACGCAATGCAGTCAATCCACTCATTACAATTTTGGGGTTTGAACTAGCAAGTTTATTAAGTGGTGCATTTATTGCGGAGTTTTTCTTCAATTGGCCTGGCTTGGGACGACTTATTCTCCAAGCCGTTTTAGCACAGGATTTGTATTTAGTTATGGCAAGCTTGACTATGGGTGCTGTCATGCTAATTGTTGGTAATTTAATGGCAGATCTCTTGCTGAAGGCTGTAGATCCAAGAATTCGTTTAGAAAATATAAATTAAACCAATCTAGAGTTACGAGTCAAAAATACTTTGACAGTCTAAGATAGCTCCTTAGTATCGCTTATGTCGCAAATATATTATCTCATCCGCTCTAGAGCCGACGGACGCTATCTTGTCGCCCACCCCCGTGTCACAAGTAGTGCAGAAAACGGTTATTTGTTGATGTTTCGTGAGGATTTTGATGCACTCAGCTATCTTAATACTCACGGGGCAGACGTAGCGAACCAATTTGCTGTAGAATCAGTTGCTGAAAGTCAAATCGGTAGTCTACTTCAAAGATGGGGCTTTTTCGGCGTAGGTATTGTGCAAGACCCTTTGTTGCCTAGAGTAGAGTTCTTAACTAACTTCTAGGCTGCAACTCGCCGATTAACATATCTATCTTGCTGTAGATGTATCTAAAGAAACAATTCAAGATACAACTACTAGTAGTTGTATAGGATTGTGCTTAGT
Source organism: Gloeocapsopsis crepidinum LEGE 06123 (assembly GCF_015207655.1). Lineage (GTDB taxonomy): Bacteria > Cyanobacteriota > Cyanobacteriia > Cyanobacteriales > Chroococcidiopsidaceae > Gloeocapsopsis > Gloeocapsopsis crepidinum. The sequence continues at coordinate 40,596 of NZ_JADEWN010000010.1, forward strand.
CTTATCCTGTTAATAACCTACTAATAGTCAATCGCTACAACCAGGAGAAACTTGGTATGCGCTCTATTCGTTTTAAATTCTCTGCTTTGCGTCCAGTTCGTGTTTTGATGGCTATCTGTGCTTGCGTTTTTTTAGTATTCTCTAGCGCTGCACCTGCCCTAAGTGGTACTGAGACTCCACAGCCGAATGCTGCTCCCAGCGCACCTCAACAAGGTGAGGCAAATCTTACATCAATTGAAAAAGAAGCCCAAAAAGCAGCAATGGACGATCCCTATTCTCGAAAAGAGACTCAAGTCAAAGCCAATGAAGGTCTCAATGAAATTCAAGGCGCTGCTGATGCCGAGAAGATGAGTCGCCCAGAAAATGCTCAGGCAACGTCAGTTGAAGAAAATTCAAAGAGTTTCCTAGAAGCTTTGACAGGGAAAAAATAGCAATTAAGTTAACTTAGCTCTAGCTTAGTTGTTTAGTGGTCATCACCTTACAGTAAAAAGGGTAGAAAGATCTTTCTACCCTTTTTTGGTTTTAAAGTTAAAGAGATACACAGCAAAAAAGGGCTAACCTGTGTTTTTGGTTAACCCACATGCTTGGGAACGCGTTGTGCAATTTATTGCAATACCAACTTAACATTGGCATTTTGTAAGCCGCGTTGCTTAACTTCAGCTAAGGTTTTGTTGACAGCGTACTTTTGATTAATCGAGTTGATTAACTCAGTTTGATTGTGCTTTTTAGCAACGCCCCAAAGGTCAGCAATTAAGTCGAAAGAACCATCGCTATTGCGAGACCAACCGAGGTCATACTCACCTTCTAATACTGCAACTAAGTCGGCACGGACGCGCTGACCATTGTAGCCACGTACATCTGCTTCTGTTTTGGTGGTGATACCTAGATCGCGCAGGGAAGCTTTGAGGATTTCTACATCGGTAATTTTGGTGCGCAGGGTGCTAAAGTGAGACATTCTGGTTTCCTCCTAAAGGGATTGAGAAAAACAACGTTTGGGATCGCGAAGATGCCGCTTTGGTTTTGGGAAGTTGTCATTGCGGCCTTGAACTAACTGCTAGCAATTGCTAGCCTTTCCTCCTGTTGGTAGCAGGAGAAAGCTTTTAAAACTCCATACGCTGGTATTCAGCGACGGAGGCTGCTGCGGGTCGTGCGCGCTGCCTTGCCCAATCTCTTAGAGCCGTTACCTGCTCAGTCATGGTTCGTGATAGTGGCAGCGTAGCTTTAATCGCAGCAATAATGTCAAGTTGCGTAAACTCGCGATCTTGGGCGAAGGCTTCGTACATCGCAGCAATCAACGCTTGCTCGATTTCTGCGCCAGAAAATCCATCAGCAACCTTTGCAAGTTGCTCAAGATCAAATCGCGAAATATCTCGTTTACGCTTAATAAGGTGAATTTGGAAAATCTCTTTACGCTCCTCGGCATTGGGGAGATCTACAAAGAAAATCTCATCGAAACGACCTTTCCTTAAAAATTCTCCTGGTAGACGTTCTACTCGGTTGGCAGTTGCCATTACAAATACAGGAGACGTTTTTTCTTGCATCCAGGTGAGGAAAGAACCAAAGATTCGGCTAGATGTACCGCCGTCAGAGTCAGCAGAACCTGTACCACCAGCAAAGGCTTTGTCAAGTTCGTCTATGAAGAGAATCGCTGGTGAAATTGATTCGGCTGTTTTTAACGCATTACGTAAGTTTGCTTCAGATCGTCCTACCATAGAGCCATCATAAACTCTACCCATATCAAGGCGGAGTAAAGGTAAACCCCAAAGCCGAGATGTCGTTTTGGCAATTAATGACTTACCGCAGCCAGGTACTCCTAGAATCAGCATTCCTTTAGGCTGAGGTAATCCATATTCTCTCGCTCTTTCTGTAAAAGCATTAGAGCGTTGTTTTAACCATCTTTTAAGTTCCTCTAAGCCTCCCACCGCTTCTAGAGTTTCGTCTTCTTCAATAAACTCTAGAATTCCGTTACGGCGAATCAACTGCTTTTTCTCCGATAGAACGATATCTACTTCGTTCTCAGTTAGCTGGCCTTTGGTATAAACTTGCGCTTTTCGGTAAACTTTTTCTGCTTCGTCTCTAGTTAGACCTAGCGCTGCTTTCAGTAACTTTTCTCTAGCTTCGGTGCTGAGCCTACGGTTGCGGCTTTGCTCTAGTTGTCGTGACAAAACATCATTGAGTTCTGTCATATCCGGAAGTGCGAAATCAAGAACGACGACTTCCTTTTCTAACTCAATAGGAATTTGTTGTAACGGAGACATCAAAATAATGGTTTTCTGCGTGCCCTTGAAACTCGCGATCGCATCTCTCAACCATCGTGTTGTTGCCGGCGAGTCAATAAAAGGATGTAAATCTTTGAAAATAAATATACTTGCTTCTCTTTGACGAATTACCCACTCAACAGCTGCTTCAGGCGATACAGTATTATGCTGTGTAATGTTCCTGGGTTGACCATACTCAACAATACCGTGGGTAACTGTCCATACAAATATTCGCCGTTGTGGCCGCATTTGAGCGATCATCGATATTGCCTGCTCAGCCCGTTCTTCCTCGGAGGTTACAAGGTAGATTAGAGGGTATTGAGCTTGTATTAAGACGTTTAGCTCTTCTTTCATTGCCGTCGACCTACTTGGAACCTTAAGTTGATGCAGACAAAAATCTGGAATTTTAACTACTCAGTCTTCAATCCCTTAACAGGGTACTAGCTCTTCACCTTGTGGACTTGCTCCTACTTGAGGTACCTGCTCCACAGGGATTTCTTCTCCGATCCCAGGTTGCTCGCCTACCGGAACCATCTCACCGTCACGCATCACAAGCGATGTTTCGCACTCTGGGCAATGGTATAGTCGATGGTTTCTACCATGCTTTGCTTCTACTTCTTCAACCACGTCGGAATGGTTGAGATAAAAAACGATTGCTTTTTCTGCAAGATCGGACATTGGTTCTAAATCTATTGCGGATCGAATTTTTAATTTTCGATGCAATTCCGGCGACAAATACAAAGTAACTTTTTGCTTAGCTTGCATATAACTCTTGAGTGGTCTTACCCGGGTATGTTTATCACGTTATCGACTTTATCATTAGTTGTCAAGACAGTAAAACGTTTTGACGTCAATATTGTTATATATCTTAATATTTAAATTCAAGGAAATAGTTAGGGTAAAAGTTAGAGAATTATGTGTAAGAAAGTTTGAATCATCAAACTTTTAACCATAAGTCATGACCCTTAGCCGCCAAATAGCAGTTTGACAGCACTTGCTGCAGTTGAGAAACCTGCTGATGTAAACGGCACTTTTTGATTTTGATCGTCAGTTACGCATTAATTTGGTTTATAGGGGTCACAAACCTGATAGATTTAGCGAAGATCAGCGAGTTAGCACAGTTTGAAGATGAAAGTCCTGGTTATTGGTGGTGATGGCTATTGCGGTTGGGCAACCGCACTATACCTTTCTAATCGAGGGTACGAAGTTGGCATTTTAGATAGTCTGGTACGGCGGTACTGGGATCTGGAACTAGGTGTGGAAACCCTGACTCCAATTGCGCCGATAAAACAAAGGCTGCAGCGATGGCATGATTTGACGGGAAAATCCATCGACTTATTTGTTGGCGATATTAACAATTACGATTTTCTCAATCAGGCGTTGCATCAGTTTGAACCAGACGCAATTGTCCATTTTGGCGAACAGCGTTCAGCTCCATTTTCTATGATTGACCGCGAACATGCTGTTTTGACACAAGTCAACAATGTCGTCGGTACGCTGAATTTGTTGTATGCTATGCGGGAGTTTCCTGACTGCCATTTGGTGAAGTTGGGAACAATGGGCGAATATGGTACGCCAAACATTGATATTGAAGAAGGCTATATCACAATTGAACACAACGGACGTAAAGACACACTACCTTATCCAAAACAACCAGGTAGTATGTACCATCTCAGTAAAGTTCACGATAGCCATAATATCCATTTTGCTTGTCGAATTTGGGGATTGAGAGCAACTGACTTAAACCAAGGTGTGGTTTATGGCGTGTTGACCGAAGAAACAGGTATGGACGAGTTGCTGATTAACCGCTTAGACTACGATGGCATTTTTGGGACAGCACTCAACCGTTTTTGCATTCAAGCAGCAATTGGTCATCCACTGACAGTTTACGGTCAAGGAGGTCAAACTCGTGGTTTCTTGGACATCCGAGATACTGTACGTTGTGTAGAAATTGCGATCGCTAATCCAGCAGAAGCTGGAGAATTCCGTGTGTTTAACCAATTCACGGAACAGTTCAGTGTTGGGGACTTAGCATTGATGGTGAAGAAAGCTGGACAGTCACTAGGATTGAGCGTTGACATCAATAACATAGACAATCCCAGAATTGAAAAAGAAGAACATTACTTTAATGCTAAAAACACAAATTTACTCAACTTAGGATTGCACCCGCATTACCTTTCAGAAGCACTGCTGGACTCGTTACTTAACTTTGCAGTCAAGTATCAGCATCGTGTTGACCGCAACCAAATTCTGCCTAAAGTTTCTTGGCGGCGATAGACGTTAGGTGAGAAGTTAGGTTTCCTGAAGTCAGAATACTGACTAATCCTTGCCTCTCCCTAGCTGATAGCCCCTACTCCCTAGCCTCTAATATATGCGAATCGCCCTATTTACAGAAACCTTTTTGCCTAAGGTTGATGGCATTGTCACGCGCTTAAGCCATACCATTGATCATCTCCAGCGTAATGGCAATCAAGTCATGGTGTTTGCACCTGATGGTGGAATTGCGGAATATAAAGGAGCTAAAGTACACGGTATTTCAGGCTTTCCCTTGCCACTGTATCCAGAGTTAAAACTGGCGCTACCTCGACCTGCAATTGGTCAGGCATTGGAACACTTTCAACCGGATCTAGTTCATGTTGTTAATCCTGCAGTTTTAGGTTTGGCTGGGTTATTTTACGCCAAAACCCTCAAAATTCCCTTGGTTGCTTCTTACCATACGCATTTGCCACAATATTTACAGCATTATGGTTTAGGAATGCTCGAAGGCTTTTTGTGGGAATTACTCAAAACAGGTCATAACCAAGCAGAAATTAATTTATGTACTTCGACCGCCATGATGCAAGAATTAGCTGCACATGGTATTGAGCGAGTAGCGTTGTGGCAAAAAGGTGTAGATACAGAACTATTTCATCCTGCTTTGGTAAGCAGAGAAATGCGATCGCATCTCAGTCAAGGTCATCCAGAAAGTCCTTTGTTACTCTATGTTGGGCGATTATCAGCAGAGAAGGAAATTGAACGCATTAAAGCCATCCTACTAGCAATTCCTGAAGCTCGTTTAGCATTAGTAGGAGATGGACCACATCGTTACGCTTTAGAAAAGTACTTTGCCCAAACACCTACTCATTTCGTAGGTTATTTAACTGGAAAAGATTTGGCTGCAGCGTTTGCTTCTGCGGATGCCTTCGTTTTTCCTTCTCGGACAGAAACATTGGGATTAGTACTACTGGAGGCAATGGCTGCAGGATGCCCTGTTGTAGCAGCTAATTCAGGGGGTATTCCAGATATTGTCACTTCAGATGTCAACGGTTATTTATTTGATCTTGATGACGATAATCAAGGAGCGATCGCTGCCACGAAGCGCTTACTAGAACAACAACAACAAAGAGAAATAATTCGCCAGAATGCCCGCACCGAAGCAGAACGTTGGAGTTGGGGCGCTGCTACGCGCCAGTTACAAGATTATTACACTAAAGTATCATCGCGGAACTTAGCTAGCTTGATTTGCTAAACCTTGGCATCCTATCGTGATTAATTTATGCTGAAGGATTCTCGGAATCATCTTGAAAAGGATTTTCCCCAACACCCAGTTGCTTTTTCGTGCGTTTGAGATCCTTCCAAAGCGCATGAATTTGTTTGTATGACTCTTCAGGAGATATTTTCCCAGCAGTTTCTAGATTACAGATGTAGCTAACGCGCTGGGCAAACTCTTGGAGATTGGCATTAAAAATCAAATTCTCCGGCTTGACTTTGCCGTAATAGCGACTGCGCGGATAGAGAAAATCAGATTGGTTTACCATCGCAGATCCTATTTTGCTAAACGCCCTTATCTATCTAACATCAAGTAAAGCAAACAACAATACGGATCTCACCTATAAATTGTTAGATCGCCGTCACTCTGATTGTTAGATTTTCATCAGTACTACTTAGTATATTGCAGGCTTGTTAACCTTATCGTAACCAAAAGTTAACTTTTCCTTATCCTCAAAGTAGGAGACTTTCTAACAAAGTGTCTCTTCATTGGTTTCCTTTAGAGTCTAAAGTTTGCATTTACTGCTCATCATCATCAAGTAGCAGAGAGTCTTGTAAGTGTTGCGGAGGAATAGCCGCAATTATAGCGTCGAGAACTTTAGCAACAGGAATAATTTCTAAATTAACCTCTGGAAGATTTTGTCCTTTAGGAACAATGGCACGTTTGAAACCAAGCTTAGCAGCTTCTTTTAAGCGGAGTTCCATTTGAGAAACAGCCCGTAATTGTCCACCTAAACCAACTTCTCCAATTAAAACTGTTCCAGGATCGACAACGCGATCGCGAAAAGATGCGACAACAGCAATTGCGACTCCTAGATCGACGGCAGGTTCTTCAACATTCAAACCACCTGCAGAAGCAACATAAGAGTCTAACTTAGACAGCGGAATACCGACTCGCTTTTCTAATACTGCTAAGATTTGTAACAAACGGTTGTAATCTACACCTGTTGTTGAACGGCGAGGAGAAGAGTAACTTGTAGGACTGACTAAAGCTTGTAACTCTACAACAATTGGGCGCGTACCTTCACAAGCGACAACAATCGCAGTTCCAGGTGCAGGTTCATCGCGATTACCTAAAAATAATTCAGAAGGATTTGCAACTTCACGCAATCCACTATCAATCATTTCAAAGATCCCGATTTCATGCGTTGCACCGAACCGATTTTTGACAGTTCTCAACAACCGATGTGAAGCAAAGCGATCGCCTTCAAAATATAAAACAGTATCAACTAAGTGTTCTAAAACTTTAGGTCCAGCGATTGCTCCTTCTTTGGTAACATGACCGACAATCAACATTGTTACATCGTCACGTTTAGCAACTTGCATTAAAGCCGCAGTGCACTCGCGTACTTGCGCAACAGAACCAGGAGCCGAAGTCAGTGTAGGAAAATAAACTGTTTGAATACTATCTATTACAGCAACATTCGGTTTAAGCGAGTCAATTTCTCTTAAAATTTCTTCAAGATCAGTTTCAGGTAATACATACAAATCTGCACCAACAGCTATCTCAGTGGCAGTAGCATTGTGTTGCGACAAATCGCTATTTGCTTCTTTGTTATTTGGCTCGTTAACTAGATTTGATACTCCTAAACGTGAAGCTCTAAGTTTTACTTGTTGTCCTGATTCTTCTCCACAAACATAAAGTATGCGATACTTTTGTGCGAGTTGATTTGAGACTTGTAAAAGCAAAGTTGATTTACCAATTCCAGGATCTCCCCCAATCAAAACTAAAGAACCAGGAACAATGCCTCCACCTAGCACTCTATCAAGTTCACCATAGCCAGAAATCCAGCGTGTCACATGGCGATCGCTAATTTGAGCAAAAGTAAGTGATGCCCTTGGCTTGGCAGGTTTTGCTGCAGATTTGTGATGACTTCGGCTAATTTGTAAACCGGCACGACTAGGTATTGCTGATGTTGTTGACTCAATTTGTTCTTCTAAAGAATTATAGGTTCCACAGGCAGGACATTTACCAAACCACTGAGGAGACTCTGCACCACATTCATTGCAAACGTAATAAGTTCGAGGCTTCGGCATTGGCTATTTACTAAGTGTTAAAATATGTTTAGAAAACTGAAAGTTTAAAAAAAATTAAAATCAATTTTTAGCAGAAAATTCGCTCTTTTTTAATACACAAATCAGGTAAAATCTTAAATTAATGGTACTAAAAATTAAGTTTCATAAAATCCAATTAAGGAGCGCGAAGAAGATTGGAAAGTCATAAAGAAAAAATTTTGGTAGTGGATGACGAAGCAAGCATACGTCGTATTTTGGAAACTCGACTGTCCATGATTGGGTATGACGTTGTTACAGCAGCTGACGGGGAAGAAGCATTAGATACATTTCGCAAAGCTCAACCCGACTTAGTTGTTCTTGATGTCATGATGCCCAAGTTAGATGGCTATGGAGTTTGCCAAGAGCTGCGTAAGGAATCAGATGTCCCAATTATTATGCTAACAGCCCTGGGAGATGTCGCAGATCGCATCACTGGGCTAGAGTTAGGTGCAGATGATTATGTTGTCAAACCGTTTTCTCCTAAAGAACTTGAAGCAAGAATTCGTTCTGTATTGCGGCGAGTAGATAAAACAGGTGTGACAGGAATCCCAAGTTCCGGTGTGATTCATGTTAGTCAATTACGTATTGATACAAACAAGCGCCAAGTTTACAAAGGAGACGAACGAATTCGGTTAACAGGAATGGAGTTTAGCCTGCTTGAGCTACTTGTAAGCCGTTCTGGAGAAGCTTTTTCTCGGTCAGAAATTTTACAAGAAGTTTGGGGTTATACTCCAGAAAGACACGTAGATACTCGCGTAGTAGACGTTCATATTTCCCGCTTACGAGCTAAATTAGAAGACGATCCGAGCAATCCTGAATTGATTCTCACTGCTAGAGGAACAGGTTATCTCTTTCAGCGCATCATTGAACCAGGAGAGGAGTGAGGTAAAAGCTAATTGCTAATAGCTGTATGATGGTTAAACCAGATCAACATCGATTTTTCCGGCTGCTACCAATCATTGTTGGTGGGTTGGGAGGAATATTATTGCTAATCAACCGTTTACTGACGCCGGAGTTGAACGGTTCACAGGCACGCGCAGATGCCCTAGGGATAATTTTAAGTGCTGTGTTAATTCTAACTGGTTTACTGTGGCAGCAAATTACACCGCGATCGCCTGATATAGTCACTTTAATCGGTCAAGAAGGGTTTGAAATAGCACAATTGCCAGAAGCAATCGCAACAGAATTAGCTTGGGCATCGCACTTGCTATTAACAAATACAGCAACGCGATCGCTCATCGTCTTCTATCAAGGTAAAGTGTTATTACGGCGCGGAATTCTAGGCAAAAAATCGGAAGTCAAACCAGGAGCAATTTTACAACGAGTGCTAGACAAGCACAAACCTGTATACTTAGTTGATTTAAAGATATATCCAGGAAAAATTGAGTTTGACTATTTGCCAGAGAATACTCAAGGTGTCATTGTACAACCAATAGGTCAAGAGGGAGCTTTAGTTTTAGCTGCTAATGCGCCTCGTAGTTATACTAAGCAAGACGAAAGTTGGATTGCTGGAATTGCAGATAAGTTGAGTGTCACTCTAAAAAACAATACAAACCACACCGCTGCTGTCTCTGGATGAATTATGTTAATTCTGTACTGGGTGTTAATTGCTCTAATGATTGTTGGTGTAATTGGGGCTGTGGTTCCAGGAATTCCTGGAACCAGTTTAATTTTAATGGCAATTATTATTTGGGGAGTTGTGCAAGGCTCTTTAAGTAGCATTGTTGTACCACTTGTCGTAGCGATCGCTGTCCTGCTTGCAAGTATTGGAATTGAGTTTTTAGCAAGTTATTGGGGGGCAAAACGCGCAGGTGCAAGCAAGTGGGGGCAAATAGGTGCAATTGTTGGATTAATCTTAGGTTTTTTAGGCTTATTACCAACTTTACCTTTCGGCGGACCTCTACTTGGTATTTTATTAGGACCTTTACTTGGTGCAATTATTGGCGAATATTTTTATCAACGTAGTTGGCGATTAGCTGTTAAAGCTGGAGTAGGAATTGTTGTCGGTTCTTTAGTAGGAAATTTAATTCAGGGAGCGTTAGCAATTGTTACTTTAAGTGTTTTTATATTGACAACTTGGTCACAAATTGCTGGAGCTTATTAACTTTTGAGAGTGCTTGTTGTCTTCTCAAGATTAGTTGCAGTTAATCAGTTTTAATCTAACGCGAACATTACGAGTGATGACATGACATTCGTCTTTGGTCACTTCAACTTTTTCCAAGATAGAAGTTTCGTCGCCATCTCTAGATGTTGATATTGTATAAATGCCAGAACGTTCAAAAACTCTTGCATAGATCGCGTTCCCTGTTGCTGTTATACCACTAAGTTGTAGCTCTTCTTGAAGGTTACGATCATTCACAGTTACCTTCGCTTCTAGAGGTAATCTTGTTTGAAAATCTGAACTGTTACCGTGATACCAGGTTCAATACTAGGAGGACAACGAGTCATAGTACTTGGTTCGCCATCTTGAATAGATATAAAAGTAATTCCAACAGTACACAATGAGCTTAAACATTTGCTCAAAAACACAGCTTCTTCCTTGTGGAACTGAATTATAATAGCCTAACGACAAAAACGGGTTTCAGAGTTTTTTACTTTGAGACATCCAATTATATTGGAACAATTTTACACAAATATCGAACGACCGGAATAAAGACTAGCTAAGTCAGAACTACGCTGTAGTGCTGATGCGCGACGCACCGCAGCGTCAGCATTGACTAATCCATAACCAAAACTATTATTTCTACCAGGCGTTCCTAAGTCCATTGCTGTGTCTATCAAGATTTGACGTACTTGTCCTCCTGTCAAGGTCGAATTGACACTCCATACTAAGGAAGCAATTCCAGCCACATTAGGATTAGCACCCGATGTTCCGCCGAAAAAGCGCATATTACCGAACTTGTCCATTGCTGGAGAATCTGTCGCTGCCATGAGTGTCAAATTAGAACCACGGTTAGAGTAACTAGCAATATTTACTGAAACAGCGTTTGTCAAACCATTAATTGTCGTCGTAGCACTTGTGTTCCTAAGTGCTCCAACAGAAATTAGATTATTATGCGTCGTTTCTAATTGAGCAACGCCACTCACACTAGTTAAATAGCTAGGATCAGAAAGATTTCCACCAGGACCACCATTACCCGCTGCAATAGCAAAAATAGCAACATCAGAATTATCTCGAATTAATTGTTCAAGTTGCTCTCGCGTACCGCCACTATTAAACCAATTACCTTGAATTCCACCTTGGAAAACAACTTTTTGATTCCTAGCCCGCGCATAGCTAACCGTATCTCTAATTGCTTGCTGTAGAGATACACCTCGATATACATCGTTTACATACACACTGCTATTCCAGTTAATTCCTGAAATACCAGAGGAATTGTTGGCAGTTGCAGACATGATACTAATCGCAGAATGTCCATGTCCGTAATTGTTGAAGTTGTCATCATCACTAGGATCAGTAATTAAGCGATTTGTTGAAATATCAACAATGCCTCCACCAGCACCAGATGCTGTTAAAATCCCTGTATCTAAAGAAGCTAGTAAGACGTTGCTAGTTCCTTGAGTAAAGCGCCATGCACTACCTACATCAGATATGTGTAGGTTCCATTGAGAGCCAAAGAAGTTATCGTTAGTGCGTACTTGCAGTTCAAAGGTTGAGGAGTCCGAAAAGCGCAGTCTCTCAATGCCTTGCAAGTAAATTTCTCGACCATCAGCAAGATTTATGTAATCGAAGGCTGTCCCTCCAAAAACTGCTTGGTTAGTCGTTGAGCCAGACAATGGATTAAAAGCAGCAAGGCTCATGCCATTGATACTTGTGATATGAGAGGGAGAAATTCCAGATAGATTCAATGTGTCCGTGCCACCTCGTCCCATAATGACGGCACCTGTGCCCAACTCTGCTGTGTAGTCTATGGTTTCACCTGCAAAAGTGCCATTAGTTCGATTCCATGACAATACCTTCATTGCTTGAGAAGCAGAAGAAAACTCTTGACCATTACTAGTGCGAACAACTGCACGCAGTTGATAACTTCCTCCAGTGAAGTTGGAAAAGCTGGCAAGGTTTATTAACTCGTTAGATAAGTTAGCTTGATTCCAAGATCCTAGAGTTGAGACAACGCGATCGCTTCTTAGTACCTCTAAGCGGACATTTGATAAAGAAACTGCGTTTGCTAAGTTATAGCTGAGGCGTAAAGCTCCACTTTCAAAAACACTAGTGGTAGTATTATCTCCAGAAGCATCAAAGACACTAAAGTTAGTAAAAATAGGATTAATGCTTGTAGTGCTTAGTGGATTGCTACTACCGTTTGGCGGGTAACTTGTAGCATATAGATAATTATCAAATGTTGAATGTGGAATTTCTTGAACTTCCTGACTTACACTCATCTGAGTCAATAAATCATTATCTTGAAAGGCGCTTGTCTGAGTTGGATTGGTGAGGTCAGCAGGAGAATAAGTTACAGAACGACTCGATCTATTATTTGCGCGGATCAATGACTCAGTCAGTTCTGAAGTCGTACTGGGCGATATTGCTGATAAGTTTGGTTCTGAAGTGAGAGAACTATTAGGAATATTTGAGCTAAAGCTTTCTAATAGCTTTAAGTTGTACGACATCTTTTATTTTTCGGATAGGTAGATCAATATTTCTCAAATTTTAAAAAACTTGAGAGAAGCTAATAGCAAACAGTTAAATGCCTGTATGAAGACAGAATTTTTAGCATCAAACTCTTGTAAGCAGGATCTATTGAGTTAGATACTCTTTGAGATCAGCGTGCTCTACAAGGAGATTTTATTGAAGCTTATACATATAATCAATAGTAATTTAACAAGCATTTTGAAGATAAAAATAAAAAAATATTGTTTTTTTGGATGAATTGTTTAAAGATTTGATTAAGAAAAGAACTTTGAAAAAGAAATAATCTATACTAAGCAATAGGGATAAGATAGAATACCTGTAACTAAAGAGCAATGAAGCTCTATACTAAATACTTTGTAGCTGTTATACCAACTCTCAACAAAGTACTTATATCATCTCCGGTTAAATAACCAGAATATCGGTATCGTTACGCTGTTATTAGTAGTTAGTTACTAATCACCCTTCACCTAGACTGACTATTTTTGTTATCACTAATCAACCGGATTTGATATCAGTCATAAATACTGAGCGAATAAATTCACAGCTAAATAAAAGAAGTCCACAGAGGTGGACTTCTTAATAAAGCTCAAACTACTACTAAACACATCAAGTGGCACGACGCAAAAACAATTGTAGTAAATCGCCAACTTTTTCTGACCAATGTTCTTGGGGATAGTGTCCGGCTTCAGGTATTTGGACAAGTTCGACATTGTTTAGAGACTCGACAGTATCCTGGACATCAGTTATTGACAGCCAAGGATCTTTTACTCCCCAGATAACCATCGTTGGTTGTTGCCATTGTTGTAAGCCGGATGCAATTTCAGCGAGTGATGGTTGGAGTTGAAGATTGCGTACAGTGGCCAAAAGCGATCGCCCAGCAGCAGAACTTGTCAAAAAAGGTTTGCGGTAAACATTGAGTTCTTTCTCGCCAATTTGATAGCGACTACCACTTTCTAAAGTACGATCAACTAAAAGTGGGTCTTGTGTTAGCATGTCACCCATAAAAGGAAGTCCTAATTGCTTCAGCTTCCACGGTAGTTTGGCACTTGGAGAAACGGGTGCATTAAGAATTGCTAAGCGTTCAATTTGCTGAGGATGGCGTAAGGCGTATTGTAAACCAACAGAACCTAGAAAACCTTGCACGACTAGGGAAAAGCGCGGAATTTCCAATGCTTCAATAAGTGCGGCGAAAGCAGTGACAAAAGCGTCTGGGGTGTAAGCAAAATCACGCCGATCGGGCTTAGCAGAAAAGCCAAACCCAATCCAATCAGGAGCGATCGCGCGAAAACCTTTTTCTGCCAGAGTAGGCATTATTGCTGTCCAGATGTAGCTTTGGGCAGGAATACCATGCAGCAAAAGCACTGGTGGCTTGTCCAAACTCTGACTCGGCTTAGTTTCTCGATAAAACCATTCCAATGAGCCTACTTTAATTTGATTTTCAGTATTCACCGTGCCTAACCCTCGCTATGCTAATTGTCATCTGCTGCTTTCACGGTTGACGAATTTTCTAAAATTGCTTCTTGAAACACAGCAAGATCAAACCAAAACGTTGTGCCTACACCAACCTCACTGACTAAGTGTACGCTGCTATGGTGCTTATCAATGATGTTTCTAACAATTGATAGCCCTAACCCTGTTCCTTCCAAAGTATGAACGCGGTTTTCTACCCGAAAGAAACGACCAAAAATTTTCTCTTGATGTTCGGGATCAATTCCCATCCCTGTATCTGAAATTTCGATACGAACTTTCCCTCTGAGTGGGTGAGGGTTAAGCAGAGATACATTGTGTTTTGATTTAATGCTTTCTAATAAATAAGCGCGAATCACAACCTTGCCACCTGCGTTAGTAAATTTCAACGCATTACCTACTAGATTAGTAAACACTTGCAGTAATAAGTCATAATTTCCTAATACTGGAGGTAGCTTCGGCTCAATTTCTTGAATTAATTCAATACCTTTATCTTTAGCATTTAATTGATAATTACGCAGAGTTTGATCGATGGCTTGGGCAACATCTACTGCATCAAAATGATAAATGCGGCACGATTCTAAACGCGATAAATCTAAAACATCATTAACGAGGCGTGTCAAACGATCAGTTTCATTGTTAGCAGTTTGGAGAAACTCACGGCGCTGTTCTTCATCGAGATCTTTGCCGTAGTCGTGTAGGGTTTCAATATAAGTTTTGATATTAAACAAAGGCGTTCTTAATTCATGTGAGACATTACTGATAAACTGACTTTTAGCTTCATTAAGTTCGACTTCACGAGTGATATCTTGCACCGTCATAGCAATACCTTTGAGGCTTTCTCGATATTGGTCGAGAACTGTTGTCAAAAGAATCCGAATTGTGCGACTCGTAGGTTGATTGAGAGAAATGCGAAACTCAGCACTGTCGCGATCGCCTGCTGCAAGTTGATACAAGGGACGTGATAATTCCATCTGTAGTACTGGCGGCAAATGATGCAAAACATTACTACCAACTACAGGTGCGCTATCCCAACCAAACATTCGTCTTGCAGTCGGATTCACTAACACTACATGAATATCAGTGTCGAGTAAGATTGCGCCATCAGCAATTGTGGAAACGAGTGTTTCAAGCTTTGCTTTTTGTGCGGTTAATTCCTCAATATTTTGTTCTTCATAGCGTTCTAAGCGCTCCGCCATTTCATTAAAACTAAAAATTAACTCTTTGAGTTCGCCACCAACTGGTAAATCAATTCGCTGCTTAAAATTTCCCGCAGCAATGTTTTTAACTCCGACAAGTAGTTCTTTGATTGGTTTAGTAATATATAGCGCATTGAAAACCGCACCGAGGATCACCATTACCCAAATTGAAATAAATACGGCGATCGTGACATCCCGCGTGAGATTAGATGATGTGATGACAGTAGGATTGGGGTTTGTGCCAATTGCTAAAACACCTAAATATGTACCATTGTGCGTTAAGGGCACAAAAACATCAGTCACAATACCATCAGGCGTACGATGCTGCCGCACCATTGGTAATTCTGCATTGGCAGCGTAGTCATCTGGCAGTTGAATGCGGCGCTCAATAGTTAATGAGTTTTGCACCTCCGAATCCCAGAAAGGAATGCCAAAGAAGATTTTGCCAGACTCATCAGCGTAGAGCATATAGCGCACGCTTGAGGTACTACTGTAGAAGCGTTGTGAGAATTGAGCGACCTCTGTCAAATTGTCTTCGGCAATCAGAGGGGCAACATTAGACCCCAGCAAGAGACCAAGATCGCGACCAAAGCGAGTATCGTTAAGACGGGCATCTTGTTGAATGGTATTGACTGCCCAGAAAGTCAGACCGCTCATGATCAATGAAACCACCAACGTGGCAGCAGCCATTAGCTTAGTCTGGAGTGTAAACTCTGACCACCAATGGGCGATCGCTTCGCGAATTTTCTGCAGTAAAGCTAGCATCTTCTGTAAGTTGTTAGTGGTGGCTTCTGTTAAAACCTAACAACTAAAAATTAACAGCTTTTGATTTGACTCGGTAGCCAATATCACGCCGATAGTACATTTTCTCAAATTTAATGCAATCAACTGCTTGATAAGCAAGAGCGATCGCTTGTTCAAAGTTATCGCCAGTTCCAGTGACACCTAAAACTCGACCACCATCTGTGACGAGGTGAGTGGCTAGTGGTGAGTGGCTAGGGGCTAGTAGATTTTCTTCATTAGCTTGTACGAGTTTGGTTCCGGCGTGGAAAACGTTTGCACCTAATGCTGCTGCGGAGTCAATACCAGTAATGACTTTTCCTTTTTCATAAGTTCCAGGATAGCCACCTGCAGCAATCACCACACAAGCTGACGCACCTGTTTTCCAAGCAATGGGAGGCATTTGTGCTAATCGCTGTTCCACACAAGCAAGTAATAAATCTTCCAAAGGTGTTTCGAGGAGCGGTAAGATTGCTTGAGTTTCAGGATCGCCAAAGCGACAGTTAAACTCTAAAACTTTGAATTCCCCGTTGGGACTGATCATCAAGCCAGCATAAAGTACGCCGCGATAGTCAATTCCCTTTTTTTTGAGAGTTGCGATCGCGCTTTGTAAAACTTTTGCTTCAACTTCTGCCATCAATGGCGTAACAATGGGTGCAGGAGCATACACTCCCATACCGCCAGTATTTTCTCCTGTATCACCTTCTCCGATGCGTTTATGATCTTGTGCAGGTAACAGGGGGCGAATTGTTAAACCATCAGTGAGAGCTAAAACCGAGGCTTCTTGACCAGTTAAGCATTCTTCGATGACGACAAATTCCCCTTTACCAAATTGCCCTTGAAAAATGGCTTCGATTGCGCTGTGGGCTTGATCGATAGTTTCAGCAACTGTGACACCTTTACCAGCAGCTAAACCATCAGCTTTGACAACAATCGGTGCTCCTTGGGACTTTACATAATCTTTAGCAGCGGCGGCTTGATGAAATATTACGGCTTTTGCAGTGGGGATTTTTGCTTCTTGCATTAAAGCTTTTGCCCACGCCTTACTTGCTTCAATTTGTGCGCCAGCGCGTGTTGGACCAAAGACTTTCGTTCCTTGGCGCTGTAAGTAATCTGTGATTCCCAATGCAAGAGGAACTTCGGGACCAACGACAACCAGATCGATGTTATGTGATCGCGCAAATTCTCCGATACCATCAAAGTCTTCGACACTCAAAGGCAGATTTTGACAGCGTTCTAGCATTGCTGTCCCACCATTACCAGGTGCACAAAAGACTTTAACTTGCGGCGATTGCGAAAGTTTCCAAGCGATCGCGTGTTCGCGCCCTCCACTACCTACAACTAAGACTTTCACTTTAATCCTCGTGCCAAGAGCGAGTCAATTTTTTCATTAAATTAGAACTTAATCAACAGTCCACTTTTCATTATCTCAGTGTACTTTTTGCTGTGCATAAATTGCTTTAAACTGTCTTTGTTGCAATTTGTGATCCACAATTGGTAACGGATAGCCGAGAGCTTCTCTTTCTTGTTCAGGAATATTACCACTGAGCACGTATTCGGTATCTACCGAGCGTAATTCAGGCACCCATTGCCGAATATATTCGCCTTCGGGATCGAACTTTTGAGCTTGACTTGCAGGGTTAAAGATGCGTACAGGTTTGGGGTCCATTCCACTGGATGCACTCCACTGCCAGCCACCATTATTTGCTGAGAGATCGCCGTCAATGAGTCGTTGATAAAAGTATTTTTCGCCTAAACGCGGATCGATTAACAAATCTTTAGTAAGGAAATTTGCTACAATCATGCGACAACGGTTATGCATCCAGCCACTTTCATTCATCTGACGCATGGCTGCATCGACAATTGGGTAGCCAGTTTTACCTTCACACCAGGCTTGAAAAAGTTCTTCGTTGTTTTCATAAGGAAAATTTTTGAAAGCTTCGCGATAAGCTCCTGTTGCTAATTTAGGAAAGTGATACATTGCGTGTTGGTAGAATTCCCGCCAAGCTAGTTCTTGTTGCCAAGCGCGGATACTTGTATCAGTTTCGTCACTGCGGCTATTTTCTAATGCGGCGATCGTTGCAGCCCACACT
The DNA here is from genome assembly GCF_015207655.1 of Gloeocapsopsis crepidinum LEGE 06123. Classification (GTDB taxonomy): domain Bacteria; phylum Cyanobacteriota; class Cyanobacteriia; order Cyanobacteriales; family Chroococcidiopsidaceae; genus Gloeocapsopsis; species Gloeocapsopsis crepidinum. The sequence goes on from NZ_JADEWN010000010.1 coordinate 58,609, forward strand.
GTGCGAATGCCAATTGCACCAAATTTGAGCGCGGCGCTGAGTTGAGATGTTCCATCAATGGCAGGAAAATTCCGCTGTTCTTTGTACTCAGTAATCGCTTTGTAGGTAAATTCTTCTAGCCTTTCGTGCGCTGCAATTTCGCCTGGGGCAATGATTAAATCGCGATCCCAAACAAATCCTAAATCTTTAGCTGTGGGAAGTGGAATAACCCCTGCTTGCTGCGCAATTTCTTGTTCTGCTGATGTTATCCCTGTGACACCTTGTAAAGTTGCTACAGGCTCAGCCTTGGATTTACTGCTCCAGTTGCGCCAAAAAGGAGTAAATACAGTATAAGGCTGGTTAGAACCCGTGTAAATTTCATCAGGAGTGTGGAGAATTTGATCCCAGTTCTTGTGTAAAACTTGAATGCCCTTTTCTTTTAAAGCCTCCATCACAGCGCGATCGCGTTCTTGAGAATACGGCTCAACATCCCAATTCCAGAATACAGCTTGAGCATTCAACGCTGCTGCAAGCCTTGGGAGCGCTTGTACTGGATTATCGTGAAGAATGAGTAATTGACTACCAACTTCTGTATATCGCTGTTGTAGGGCTTGTAAACACCCAATCATGTAAGTTACGCGCACGGGGGCGACGTCATCGCGTTCTAGAATGTTGGGATCGAGACAAAACACTCCAACTACTTTTTGATGCTTGCTTGCGGCGGCTAGTCCGGTATTGTCTGAAATACGCAAATCGCGACGGTGCCAGAATAAAGTTAAATTAGACATTAGTATTTAAAAATAGTTCTTTTGTACTAATAGTGTAAATGCTATGAGCATCAGTTAAGTGGGTTGATTCAGATCTTGCATCAAGAAGGGCAGATGGGAAGCCTACCCCGTTGTAAGATGAGTGTCTTACTTGCTGCAAGAACATCGAACATCTAGTCAAAATCTGCTTGCCAATCAGGATTTTGATAATGCTCAAACAGCCGCGCAATTTGGGAAGGAACAACGCGAGTGAGTGAAAGTTCTGGAAGATTTTGCTCTGCAAAGAAGGCTGCTTCTGATGTTTCTATGCTTTCTGCTGGGCTACCACCAATTATTTGACATTGAAAAAAAAGTTTGTAAACATGATGTCGTAGAGGTGGATGTTGATGACGCGGATGATTGCGATCGTATATTGCTAATAGTTTGACAATTTGTGTGTGATAACCTGACTCTTCGTACACTTCACGCACAACTGCATTGCTGGGTGATTCTCCTACATCAACCCATCCTCCAGGCAATGTCCAGCAGCCATCCTCGCGTTCTTTAACCAAAAGAATTTGATTGTTATGAAAGACAACACCTCTAACGTCTATCTTAGGAGTTGCGTAACCTTCTTCTTTGCTAAATAAATCGCAGACATATGTTGGTGTTTCATGAGCGTAAGTTGCCATGATATCAGCTGCAATTTGACGTATTTGCTGGTATCGTTCGCTATCGTATGGACTTTGAGTGTAAGTAAGTCCATTTTGCGCAATCGCCTGCAATCTCTGTGACCATTTCAGCCACTTGAGGGTCATAATTATCTCCTTTATGTACAGCCTGGCGACTGAAGTCGCGGCTCAAAAAACGAAGTCCACCTTCGTGGACTAAAAAAATCAAGGTTTCATAAAAGGCAAGGTTCGTTTCAATAAAAAATGGTTGCACTCAATTACAATAATTTAATCTCTTATTTCCTCTACTTCTTATGTGTAGCTGCGGTGTCACGCGCCGATTTTCTCAAGATTGATGCTAAATTTGATTCAAAAATGGTTTTGCTAATAAAAAGCTAGAAATTGATTTAGCATCAACTGCTTCGCCATCTAAAATGGCTTGTTCTAATTCTTGTACAGTCATCAGCACAGTTTCCATATCTTCATCGATATCTTGATGCGGTGGCTGTTCTAGTAATTCTAAATTCTGTGCTAAGAAAGCATAAATGACTTCATCAGAATACCCTGGAGCTAGGAAAAATTGTCCTAATTTCTGCCATTTGTGAGCGCGGTAGCCAGTTTCTTCTTGAATTTCTCTTTGAATTGTCTTAAAAGGATCTTCGTTAGGTTCTACGGTACCTGCCGGAAACTCTAAAAGTCGTCCTTGTACTGCAAAACGGTACTGTTTCAGAAGAATCAGCTTACCTTCAGGGGTGACAGGTACGGCTAGCGCACCTCCTGGATGACGAACGCATTCCCAGTCTCCTTCTGCTTGATTAGGGAGGCGCAGACGACTCACTTCAAAATCAAATTTGCGTCCGCGATAGTAGAGATGCTGTCTGAGTAGTTGTGGAGGTTCTTTAGCTGGGGGCATAAGTGAGGGGTTAGGGGCGAGGGAAGGGAAAAATTAATAAAATGTTTAAAATTATGTTTAACTCGGTAATACGATTTCAAATACGAACAACACCAGAACAGTCTACCGCTTCAACGAGTTGGGCGATCGCTTTACCGGATACAGGTTCAATCCAAGTGGGGGCAATTTCTGCTAAAGGTACTAACACAAAGGCGCGATCGCGCATGCGCGGATGGGGAATTTGCAGTGTGGGAGTCTCTAAAATGAGGTTATTATAGAGTAATAAGTCAAGATCGAGCGATCGCGGTCCCCAGCGTTCTCGCCGTATTCTACCGAATTGAGCTTCAATATCCAAGAGAGTTTCTAGCATTAACTGTGGAGTCATTTGTACTTGCAACACAGCACAGCCATTAATGTAATCTGGTTGCGGTGGACCGACAGCAGCGGTTTGATACCAGCTTGATTGAGCTATTAAAGTGATATGAGGCGTAGCGCTTAAACTTTTCAATGCAGCTGCTACGGTGTTGCGAGAGTTTCCTAAATTACTTCCCAGTGCGATCGCACATAAACCATGTGTGTTCAACTTCTACTATCCTGTCACTCATTAGCTCAAATCTATTCACCTCAACTCTAACCATGCCACTAATCACCGGTAAAGTTGGGGCTGATGAATTTCTGATTTTTAGCTGCTGTGCGTTTTGATATTGATTCCTTGATCTCTACTCCACCAGCGAAAACTCAGTTTCAGTTGCTCGATTCACAACGTTGCTTTCCATCAAGTCGTAAAATAGACAAAAAATAAAATAACTAATAAATGGGCTGCATTTGAAATGGAGTGAAGCGAGGAAGTAACGTGCCAAATATGCCCTGGTTTAAGGAACAAGAAGCAATCCGTAACACTGAACCAGCAAAAAAAACTAAGACAACTCCAAGTCGTCAGCAACTTCCCCGCCGGAAAATTGCCAAAATTGTGACTCAGATCAAGCAACTAGTGTCCTCATCTACAGGAAAGCAACCGCAACATCGTCGTTCGCTTTGGTTTATTGGTATTGGGGGTAGTGCGATCGCCTTAGGCGGAATTTGGTTTTCTATTGAGCAAAGTTTGCCTCAAACAGCAGAACTATTTACGGTAGTACGAGATGAAACTCTAACGATTAAAGCTGCTGATGGTACTATTCTGCAACAAACTGGACCAGCAACTCGCGAACAACTTAAGCTAGCAGAAATTCCTGAGCCATTAGTGCAAGCATTTATTGCTTCAGAAGATCGCCGTTTTTATCAACACAATGGGATCGACTACCAAGGAATTGCCAGGGCAACACTGTCTAACTTGCGCTCTGCTAATGTTGTAGAAGGTGGTAGTACAATTACACAGCAGCTTGCCAGAATTCTGTTTTTAAATCAAGATCGCACAATTTGGCGCAAACTAAAAGAAATTCGGCTCTCGCAGAAAATAGAAGCAAATTTAACCAAAGAACAGATTCTAGAGCGCTATCTCAACTTAGTTTATTTAGGCGAGGGTGCGTATGGCGTTGCAGATGCTGCGTGGGTGTATTTCAGTAAACCAGTAGACGAGCTTACTTTACCAGAAATGGCAATGATTGCGGGTTTAGCCCCTGCCCCAAGCCGTTACTCGCCAGTAGTAAATTTAGCAACAGCACAACAACGGCGGAATTTAGTCTTACAAAGAATGCGTGAGGATCAAGTACTTGATGCAGCAACCGCAACTGCAGCAAGAACTGCACCGATTACTCTCAATACCAATTTACCCAAGCGCCTCCAAGTTACAGCACCCTACTTCACAACTTATATCCAAAAGGAATTACCAAAGTATGTTGCGCCAGAAGACATTGAAGCGGGTGGTTTAATTGTCGAGACAACATTAAATGCGCAGTGGCAAAATGCAGCAGAAACCGCAGTCAAGAACACCGTCACAAACAATGGTCGGTGGCAAAATTTTGAGCAAGCCGCCTTGGTAGCAATTAATCCACGTAATGGTGAAATTAGAGCTTTAGTAGGTGGAAAAGACTTTGAGAAAAATCAGTTTAACCGCGCTACTCAAGCACAGCGCCAACCAGGATCGACATTTAAAGGCTTTGTTTATACAGCAGCGATCGCTACAGGACTTTCTCCTTACAATTCCTACTTGGATGCTCCTTACATTGTCGAAGGATACGAACCAAAAAACTATAGCCGTGAGTTTCGTGGTTGGCTGACAATGCGAGATGCTTTGACAAGTTCGATTAATACGATCGCAGTTAAGGTATTAATTGACGTTGGCTTTGATCCCGTGACTAAACTCGCACAACAAATGGGAATCAAGTCACAACTACAACCGATGTACTCGCTTGCACTTGGTTCGTCTGAAGTTAATTTACTCGAACTTACAAGTGCGTATGGTACGCTTGCAACTCAAGGCATGCACGTAGAACCGCACGGAATTCGCCGGATTCTCAATCGAAGTGGAGAAGTTCTTTACAGTACTGAACATAAACCAAAGCGAGTTTTAGATCCAGGTAGCGCGGCAATTACAACTTGGATGCTACAAAATGTAGTGCAAGCAGGAACCGGACGCCCTGCATCTTTAAATCGTCCTGTTGCTGGAAAAACAGGAACTTCAGATGAATCACGCGATCTCTGGTTTGTGGGCTATATCCCGCAACTTGTTGCTGGGGTTTGGCTAGGGAACGATAACAATGAACCAACTTGGGGTAATAGCGGTACTGCTGCTGCCACCTGGCGTCAATTTATGATGAGCGCAGTAGAAGATATCCCTGTAGAAGATTTCCCAGAACGTCCGACTTTAACAGGGCGCAAGGGTAGTATTAAGGCACAACCAATTAAGCCGAAGCGAGTTTCATCGGGTAGAACACCGTCATCTAGTAGAAGTTTTGATAACAACCGTCGCAGAAGTTATCGCCGCAATCAGCCTGAAGCAATAGCACCTCAACCTAGAAAGCGATCGCGTCGTCGTAACGTACGCCCAGCCTCACCTCCTGCCAAGTCTCCAACAAGCGCTCAAACACCTACACCACCACAAGGAGAACTACGAGAACGTTTACGCAACCTGCGCCAGCCTGATACTCCAAGAAAAGAGCTACCTCCAGCTAACGGTTCTTCTGGAACGTCTGATGCTGGTTATGTTGTCCCGACGAAAGAGTGATGAGTGGTTAGTGATTAGTAGCTAGTGACTAGTGCGCGAGTTTTGAATTTTGAATTAAAAGAATTTTCATAACTCAACATTCAACACTCATAACTCAACACTCTCTTATATTGGGATCAAACTTGGGGTGGATGTAAGTTATATTGTGTTTTTATACGGTCTTAAAAGCAGTACTGACTAAATATAGGAAGAATAATCATGGAAATACTAATGCAAGCAGCAACAGATAACGTTCCTCACTTTCCCGTTGCTGCTACCGCAGCTATTGTTGTTGGCTTTATCGCTGCTACTACTATTGGTTCGATCGCTTGGTACAACTCCAAACGCCCCGTTGGTTGGGAAAATAAAGAGCGCCCAGATATTGTGCCAGAGGTTAAGAAAGAAGAAACTCCAGGTATTGGTGAGCCAAAATCCTAGTTATTATCTGTGCTGTTTTCTACCTAGCTTTGAGTAATAACCCAGCGTCGGTAAAGCGTCTGAATTCCTTTGAGTACAGTAGAGTAAGCTTTTTGAGGAGAATTATCTGCTGTATCCAATGATTGTAATTTAGTAAGAAGTCGTGCTTCTTCTGTTGCTACTTCTCCATCGCGGTAAATCAAGCCACTGATAGCTTCTAGTAAATCTTGGTAAGCTTTAGAACCAGGGTGCTCTCCTAAATACTCTTTTATCCATTCGTAGCACTCAGTTGGCTGCACAGTCTTAAGTTCATTGAGCAAAGGCTGAATTTCTGGATCGGCAGCCACGTCTTTTTCTGTTGCTACTTTATGTAAATATTCTCTTTCTTCGGGTTGGATGACTCCATCTACCCAAGCAGCCCCAATCAAAATTTTTACTAACTTTTTTACACTAGCTTTATCTTCTTTCATTTAATTTTGTCCTTGGCTTTTGAAAAATTAGCAATTTTATTTCACGATACAAGTTTATTCTGATTCTTTCTGTAAACGAACTATAAAGAATCCATCCATTGCTTGGTGATGAGGTAACACTTTCATCCACCCTGCGGTTGTAGCATAAAGGAAACCGATAGAATTTGCAGCGGGACGTGCTATTCTCCAGTGCGGATGGTGCGTCAAGAAATCTTGAACGATCGCTTCATTTTCTTCGGGATGTAAAGTACATGTCGCATAGATAAGAACACCTCCAGGCTTAACCCAAGTAGCAACGTGAGTAAGAAGTTCTGTTTGTAAACCGATAAGTTCGCGTACTGTCGCGGGAGTTTGTCGCCAGCGGGCATCTGCATGACGATGAAGAGTACCTAAACCCGAACATGGTGCATCGAGAAGGACACGATCTGCAACACCGGTAAATTGAGGAAGATTGCGGCTATCACCTGTGCAGATTTGAATCGATTTGAGTTGTAATCGTGCGATATTTTGCTGAAGTTTTTTTAAGCGCGAGACGGTGCGATCGCACGCCCAGATTGTTCCTGTATCTTGCATCAATTCAGCAATGTGTGTTGTCTTTCCGCCTGGTGCAGCACATGCGTCAATTATGACTTCCCCTGGTTGTGGATCGAGGATATGGCTAACAAGTTGTGCGCTGCTGTCTTGTACTGTCCACCAACCCGCATCAAAGCCTGGTAACTTTTCAATCGCACCCGTACTAGTTGTAAATCTTAAAGCTTGTGGGAGATTGGCGACACGAGTAACACCTACTTCCACGTCTTGCAGTGCAGTTGCGACTTTCTCTACAGAAGCACGTAAAGGATTAATGCGTAAATCAATTGCTGGTGGTTTATTTAACCACTTACAGAGTTGTTCTGTTTCTGCGTAGCCGAATTGACTCAACCATACTTCGACAATCCAGTCAGGATAACTGTGTAAAATTCCTAAGCGTTCTACTGGATCGTCTGGTAATTTTAAGAGATCTGCTTCACTGCTTGCTAACCGAACATAGTGACGCAATAATCCGTTAACAAAACTGGCGAGTCCTGAGAAACCGTTTTTTTTCGCTAACTCTACAGTAGAATTTACCGCAGCAGCATCAGGGATATGATCGAGATACCGCAATTGATACAGTCCTAAATGTAGAATAATACGTAAATCGGGTGGTTGTTGCTGGGCTTTCTTTTTCGCTAACTGATCGATCAAAGCATCAAGCGATCGCTGTCGGCGGACACTACCATAAACCAATTCTGTCACCAAACGGCGATCGACACTACTTAGGTCGGTTTGACGCAATATGCGATCTAAAGCAACATCAGCATAAGCCCCCCGCTGTACTGAACGGAGGGCAATAAAAGCAAGCTGGCGCGAATTTTCCATATTAGTGGCTAGTGACTAGTGACTAGTAACTAGTGATTGGAGTGATTAGCTAGCAGTTCTATATGTAATAATTACAGAAACTAGGCTAGGGATGAAGCTTTTGCAATCATGGCTTCGGGTTGCAAAAGTTGTTTAGGTGGTTGTTTTAAATCCCAGACGATACCTAACCACGACAGAATAACCAAAATGTAGTAACTAATGTCAATTTCCCACCAAAAGAACCCTTGACAAGCTGCGAGAGGATAACGGTGGTGATTGTTGTGCCAGCCTTCGCCTAAAGTAATGATTGCTAACCACAATGAGTTTTTACTCGATTCTCCGGTGTCATAGCGTTTACTACCGAATACATGGCATAAAGAATTAATGGCAAACGTGGTGTGGTAGAGAACTACTGTACTGACAAAGAAGCCCCAAAATAGTCCTAGCCAGCCGTAAGTTAAGTAACAGACAACCGCAAGTAGGATAGGGGGTGCAAAGTGATATTTTTCTAACCAAAGTAGTTCAGGGTAACGAGTTAAATCTTTGACTAATTTCTCGTTATAGTCGTCATATTCTGGAGACAATATCCAGCCTACATGTGACCAGTAAAAACCTTTTTTTTCAGCTGAATGAATATCTTCGTCTGTGTCAGAATACTTGTGATGATGACGGTGTTGTGCAGCCCACCAAACTGGGCCTCTTTGTCCAGCAGTTACACCTAAAAATCCCAGCAAAAATTGAAATAGACGACTAGTTTTATAGGCACGATGCGAGAAATAGCGATGATAGCCGCCAGTAATGCCAAATTTGCGAACGAGAAATAATACAATACACATCGAGATTGCTACTGAGTCTATACCCAGCCAAAAGACTGCTAGGCAAGCAAGATGAATACCAATGAAGGGTAAAGCTGCATAATTAAATTTTGAGCGATCGGGCATACAGAAGTTTCCTGTTTGGATTGCAGACAGCACGTATCCTCAAGCCACCATGACAACTTATCAAAATTGACAGAATTTAGCTATGTGTGATACGTTTTGCCAATTGATAATCTTACAATCCATAGGGATCTTTGTGCCTATACATTAGGGCAGTTTATCTGTCGGTATGTTTGACTAGGCAATCTGTAGTAAATACTAAATTACTCAGCAAACATCTCAGCTAAGGTATTAAGAACTACCTGTTGTGCTTCTAAGCTAATCTGCCCTAAATATTTGACCAAACGAGTTTTATCAACAGTACGAATTTGATCGAGAACAATCTGTCCATCTTTGCCTTGAAACTGACACGCTACACGCGTAGGATAAGACTGACCTTTTGTTATCATGGGAGCAACAATGACAGTAGCGATATGCCTATTCATTTCGTCTGGCGATATGACTAGACAAGGTCTTGTTTTCTGAATTTCACTACCGACAGTAGGATCGAGATTTATAAGGAAAACATCAAAACGCCTGACTACCATTCCCACTCGGCTTGATCCCACTCAGTGGTACTAACATCGTCTAGTAATGTATCATCCTTTTGCTCTGCCATTGCTGCAAACGCCTCATCCCAACTCTTTCGTCGCGATACCGCACGAATTACTAGATAACCATCCTGAAGTTCGATTTCTACATCTGTGGAAATTCCACTTTGCTCTAACAGAGTTTTAGGAATGCGAATTCCTTGAGAGTTACCAATTCTTACTATGCGAGTTTTAATAGCTGTTCTCATACATTGTCTTGATGTAATTACATTGTGCTTACATAATAAAGCGTCGTTGTGAAATTGCAAAATATTGCAAAATTGATGGCTAAAGTACAAGTCAAACCAACTCTCATGTATCGTTGGGTAAAGATAGTTCTGCATCAATGCTCCTTCGCCCATGACATCAGTGACACCGCAAGCCAAGCACAAAAAAGCTAAAGCATTAAAATCATCGAGTCGTCGCCCTGCAAAAGAACTTTGTAGCGAGTGTGGGCTGTGTGATACATATTATATTCACTATGTCAAGGAAGCGTGTGCATTTCTTAATCAACAGATTGCGGAATTAGAGATGCGATCGCACACTCGCGCCCGCGATTTAGATAATCCCGATGAACTTTACTTCGGCGTTCATCAAACTATGATGGCGGCGCGTAAAACTGAACCAATTCCAGGGGCACAGTGGACAGGAATTGTGAGTTCAATTGCAATTGAAATGCTCAATCGCAGCATAGTAGAAGGCGTCGTTTGCGTTCAAAACACCAAAGAAGATCGCTTTCAACCAATGCCAATTATTGCCCGTACTCCAGAAGAGATTTTAGCAGCACGGGTGAATAAACCAACATTATCGCCGAATCTTTCCATCCTCGAACAAGTAGAACAATCGGGGATGAAGCGGTTGTTGGTTATTGGTGTGGGATGTCAAATTCAAGCTTTACGGGCAGTAGAGAAGCAATTAGGGTTGGAGAAACTGTATGTGTTGGGAACTCCTTGTGTAGACAATGTAACGCGGGCTGGATTACAGAAATTTTTGGAGACAACGAGTCGTTCTCCTGATACAGTTGTGCATTATGAGTTTATGCAAGATTTTCGCGTCCACTTCAAGCATGAAGATGGTTCAGAGGAAACAGTACCTTTCTTTGGTTTAAAGACGAATCAACTCAAAGATGTGTTTGCACCTTCGTGTATGAGTTGCTTTGATTATGTGAATTCACTTGCTGATTTAGTGGTAGGCTACATGGGCGCACCATTTGGTTGGCAATGGCTGGTTGTCAGGAACGATCGCGGACAAGAAATGCTGGATTTAGTTCAAGATCAGCTAGAAACACAATCTGTGATGTCAAAAGGCGATCGCACCGCAGCAGTGCAACAAAGTATCCCTGCCTACGACAAAGGCGTTACACTACCGATGTGGGCTGCCAAACTTATGGGTGTTGTCATTGAAAAAATTGGTCCTAAAGGCTTGGAATACGCCCGATTTTCGATTGATTCACACTTCACTCGTAATTACTTGTATGTCAAGCGCCATTATCCTGAAAAGTTAGCTGCGCACGTACCAGAGTTTGCCAAGCGAATTGTTAGTCAATACAAGTTACCATCAGAGTAGATGTGACAGAATGACATCGTAGACATCGGTTGATTCTAAGGTTGAGTGAGGAAGGCGATCGCCTCGGGTACTCTTGAAAGCGCAATCGCGTGTCATCAATAATGGTGCTTCGTCGGTAGAAGTAGGAATTCGCCCGTGTGAACCTTTAACTAAAGAAGCGTCTAAAGGAATAATATCCATCAAGGTACGAAATCCGAGTTGCTTTTGTAGTAAAATTTTGGCAACTTTTAGTTGTTGCCAGCGAATCGCGGGATCGACGAATAATTCTACAGGATCGTAGCCTGGTTTGCGGTGAATATCCACAGTGCGAGCAAAGTCTGGTGCTTTGTTGTCATCAAGCCAATAATAATAAGTAAACCATGCATCAGGGGCAGCAACAGCTACCAATGCACCAGAACGTGGATGATTTAAATGATACGCTGCTTGACCTTCTTCACCCAAAACAAAGTCAACTCCTGGTACTTGTTCGATGAGTTGCTGTACTTCTGCAATCTTATTGCAATCGCTAATATAAATATGGGCAATTTGGTGATCTGCAACGGCAAAAGCTGTGCTTGCACCTGGATCTAAAAGTTCTCTTCCAAGTTCTTCGCGTATTGCTAAATAACCATGTTCGCGCAAAACTCGATTTAAGGAAACTGCACGATTAACAGAGGTAATACCATATTCAGAAAGGACAATAACTTTGGCAGAATGTGACTCGTAGAATTCAATTAAGCTTTGACACACTGCGTCTACTTCTTGTAAATCACAGGCGATCGCGCTTGGATCAGTTCCTAAACGCTGTAAGCAGTAATCTAAATGCGGAAGATAAATGAGTGTTAGTGTTGGAGAATACATTTCCTCTACAGCGATCGCAGAAGAAGCAATCCACTGCGTCGAACGTATAGTTGTTTTTGGTCCCCAAAATTCAAACAAGGGAAAAGTCCCCAAACGTTCTTGCAACTTAAATCTCAAATCTGCAGGTTGCGTGTAAATATCAGGAATCTTTCTACCATCTGCAGGATACATCGGTCGTGGCGTTACCGAAATATCGACTGAGGAGTACATATTATACCACCAAAAGAGATTCGCGCAGGTGAAAGTGGGATTTAGAGTGCGTACCGCTTCCCATATTTTCTTAGCTTGAACTAATTTGTTCGACTGTCGCCAAAATTTCACCTCACACTCATCACGGAAGTACCAACCATTGGCAACAATACCGTGATCTTGAGGATACTTCCCAGTTAAATAACTTGCTTGCACCGAACACGTTACCGCAGGTAACACTGGTTTAATAGAAGCTATTTGTCCTAAAGCTGCCCATTTTGATAAGAATGGTGTATGTTCGCCTAATAAACTAGGCGTTAACCCGACTACATTTAGAACAACGGTTTTGTGCATAACTTTGTTTGAGGAAATTCGCTAAGATGCTGTAAAAAGCTAATTGCTAACAGAAGAAATTGCTAACAGCTTGCTTAACACCCATTCATATTCGCGTTGAATTGAGGCGAGTAAATCTAGTTTCATTGCTGGTGGTAGTACATCCCAGGTGTAAGTTTCAATTTCTAAATGGTGACATGGTTGTCCTAATAAATTGAGAACTTCAACAATATCATCTTGTGTAGATTGCAACGTTTGATAATCGCGAATAAAAATGGGAACGTGAAAGTGGGTTCGCCACTCTTGGGCAGTAGATTGTTCTAGATGAGGTAATGCTGTGCTGAGATCTGAGTAGTGATGTAACGTACCATCTTGCGATCGCGCGATAACTTGATGTAAATAAGTTGATTCTGCAAATGAACTTAAGCGATCGCTAACAATTTTGCGCTGGGCTATTTCTTTTGGCAATGCAACTTGGATGGCTGCACTAATTTGAATTTTACCGATGTGAATTCCTGCTGCTTGTAAACGTGTAAAAGCAGACTTAGGCTCTTCGTACTCTACAGCAAAATGACACGTATCATAGCAAATACAAATATGTTCAAGTAATAACGCTTCTGCGGTAGCTTGAGAAATTTCTAAAGTTTTACTGAGATAGTTTCCACCAATTGGTAGTAGCCAAGAATGAAAAAAGTTAATGACCTCTGTTGTATTTTCAATTAATCCGTCAGGTTCAGGTTCTAAATCGAGATGAACTAACTTACCTGTTGCTTTGCGAACACGCGCCATTTCGGCAGCGACTGCGGCTATATTTAGCGTGGCACTCTCAAATACACTATCTGTACTGACTTTTGTAAACCAAGGTTTGTAAGACAGTGGCAATGTAGAAATTCCGCCATCGATACCTTGAGGTAATAGCGTTGCCAGAATTTGAGTTAAATGTAAGGTGTAGTTGAGGCGATCGCTTGTTTGCCAATCGGGTGCATATACTTTGTCTTTGACGACTTGATGATGAAATCCGCCGTAAGGAAATCCGTTTAAGGTAAAAACATATAAGTTGTTCTGATTTAACCAAGCTTGAAATTGTGCTAGATAATTACTTTCTAGAAGTTCACTTGCTGCTTTAGCAGCTAATCTTAAACCAATGCCGAACGGCTTTTTTGGTGCTATTCTAGCTTTGAGTTCAGGAATATAGGCTTTTAAGTTTGCAAATACATCCTGCCAAGATTCACCAGGATGAACATTTGTGCAATACGTCAAGTGAATATTTTCTAGCTGCATTTTCCTTAGATGTAATTGTGCTTCTTTCAACAGCGGTTTCAACCGCAGCTGCATAAACGAAACCTGTCTTCACAGGTTTTATGTTTCGATATCAACAGTCCACGAAGGTGGACTTAATATATATAGCTGCGACTTTAGCCAAGCTTGTCATGGTATTGTTGCAACAAGGCGATTGCCTTCTCATACACTAATAAATCGACTTGATGCACCTCAACTCCTTTACCAATCTTCTCTAGCAGCATCAGCGTTAATTCTCCGCCTAAGTGTTCCCGAAACTCACTCAGCCCTCGGAAAATACAATCAGAATGTTCTGGTTGATGTAATTTATCTACTAATTCCGGTACATATAAACTAAAACCGAGTGCTTGGAGTGTATCTAAAATCTGCTGCCAATCTGATTTTGTGAGTAGCCCGATTAAATAGGAATAGGTGCTATCCAAAGCTATCCCAATCACCACAGCTTCTCCATGACGTAGGTTGTAGTTCGTCAACTGTTCGAGTTTATGTGCCGCCCAATGTCCAAAGTCTAAAGGGCGTGAGGAACCTTTCTCGAACGGATCGCCACTAGTTGCAATATGCTCTAAGTGTAATTGAGCGCAACGATAAATTAATTCTTGCATTGCTTGCAGATCGCGTTGCGTTAATACAGTTGCGTGTTTCGTAATGAATTTAAAAAAGTCTGCATCTTTAATTAGTGCGACTTTCACAGCTTCGGCAATTCCAGAACGCCAGTCACGCTCATCAAGCGTTGTGAGAAAATTAAGATCGTTTAATACAGCATAAGGTGGTGCAAAAGTTCCTAAGAAATTCTTCTTACCAAATGCATTGATGCCATTTTTGACGCCGACACCTGAATCATTTTGTGCCAATACTGTCGTCGGAACGCGAATTAAGCGAATTCCTCGATGTGCTGTTGCTGCTGCGTATCCTGCCATATCTAATACTGCACCACCACCAATTGCTAATACATAAGAATGGCGACACAATCCACTACGATCAATAATTTGGTGAAGTTGTTCAATCAGTTTAGGATCGTTCTTTGCCGCTTCTCCCCCAGGAACGATCGCCGGATGTTTAACGAGTATAAATGTATTTCGATAAAACTCAGCATAGGCAGCTAATTTATCTAGTAGTGTTGGTTGATGTTGTAGTAAACCTGCATCAATTACCGTTAATACTTTTTTTGGGCTATCTCCGTCGATGGTAAGAACTTGTGCGAGGAGAGGATTATCTAACTCAAATAGTCCATTAGTGAAGTGGACATCATAATTAAATGTCACAGGGACACATTGTTTAAGCGATTTCCCAAAGGGAACGCTTCGCGAACGCATATCAGATGCACTTTTGATCCCAATCGTCATAATTACTATTAAATTAAGTGACAGCAAAAATTTGAGCTAAACTCAATGAAATAGGCAGTAAACCTAACACGAGTAAGCCATAAGGTAAACCTGCAAAACCAGATGCGATCGCTGCATCTAAAATAATCAGCGACAATACGCCCGCTTTGACTGCGATACGAATATTAACCGGAGTGGCTTCGCGCCAAGCTTGCACAAAAGCAGGAACAACACGCCAAGCAAACAATGCCACAAAAGGTAATGCAGTCATCACTTGATATTCTGGCAATATCCCTAGCGTTAAAACTCCGCTGATAACTCCTGCAATCATGACTAATGCAATGATGCCAGTGCTATTTTTTCCGCCGTGAACTTCACCTTGGCTAATCGCAGTAATTGCTGCAATGTAAGCAATTGGAATTAACGCTAAAAACCACAGGTGTTCTACCATCGCAGGAACCGCACTCACGCCGAGTAGCAGATTACCTCCGCGACAAATTCCCATATTTAGTGGACCAAAAACAACATGGTGTTTGCTAAACGCATCGTAAAGAATCGCTGCAAAAGCAACTGTAGCAGCAATAACAAGGCTTGTCGCTGAGACTTGGGCAGATGCAATGATACCAATAACTAAAAGAAAAGTTCCTAAGGCGATCGCATTTTGTCTAGCAATAGTACCACTAGGTATTGGTCTTTCTGGTCGTTCTTGAGCGTCTAATTCGGCATCAAATACATCATTAAAAACGACGCCGCCACCATACAAACCACTTGTTGCCAATAATAGCCAAACTAAAGGCAAAAGATTGAGAATATCTACTTGTCGCCACAATACTGAACCAGATGCCGCGAAGCCAACTAAAATATCTGCCCAAGCTGTGACAATGTTAGCAGGTCGCATAAGTTGCAAATAAGCCCGTGTTTGGCTTTTCGCTGCTTGCAACATTTATGTATCTCCCAATAGTAATTCGGTAATGGGTATTACTTAATGCTGAAACTAAAATTTAATTTTTACTCAATCAAGATCTGATCGCGGCTAGCTTCGACAACGGGCGTTTGTCCGCGTAAGACGGAGTTGCCATAGTAAAGTTCGCGTTGGTCAATTGTCAAGGAATTTAGCCAGTCGGTTTCACTGAATTGATGGCTTTGACTATAGGCTGCTAAAGCATTTTCATAGCATACTGCCCTAACGTGTGCTTCAGGAATTCCGCGTTCAAGCATCAGTTGTGCGGTTTTTGGTACAGCTAGCGGATCGCTCACACCCCAATCAGCACTACTATCAACAATAATGCGATCGCACCCATATTGACGGACAATCTCAACCATCCGTGCATTACCCATTTTGGTATATGGGTAAATTGTAAACGCTGCCCAAAACCCACGTGCTAGCACTTCTTCTACAGTTTCTTCGTTGTTATGGTCAATAATAACTCGTGATGGTGCTAAACCATATTCAACACAGCGATCCATACTTCGGCTAGCACCAGCTTTTTTATTGCGATGCGGCGTGTGAATCAACACCAACATATCGAGTTCTTGGGCGAGTTCAAGTTGTTGACAAAAATATTTGTCCTCAGCAGGTGTCATATCGTCATAGCCAATTTCACCAATTGCCACGACTCCTTCTTTACACGCGTACAGCGGCAACAGTTCCATCACCATTTCGGCTAAAGCTTCGCTGTTCGCTTCTTTGGGGTTCAAGCCAATCGTACAATAGTGCTGAATACCAAACTGATTTGCCCGAAAGCGTTCCCAGCCCACAAGACTACTAAAGTAATCTTTAAACGATCCAGAACTTGTGCGCGGTTGCCCTAGCCAAAACGACGGTTCAATGACGGCGACAACACCATACTCGCGCATCACCATGTAATCGTAGGTTGTCCGCGAAACCATGTGGATATGAGGGTCAATGAACATCATAGGATAATTGGTTATAGTAGGGGTCGGAGGTCAGAAGTCAGAGGTCAGGGTAAAAGTTAGATAGTAGGTAATTGATAGGAATAAGTGCGAATTAGTTTCCTACATCAGCGCCGAGGCGATTGCAGCTAAAGCTACTCCATGTCAGATCGCCGTGATGAATTGCTGCTTGTAAATTTGGGTAACGTGCTAGTAATTCTTGGGCTTGTGGTAGCGGAGACTGCGCACACGCTAAAGCTGCAGCTTCTTGTTGAACGATATCATCCTCTTGTAATACTTTTGCCAAAGCTTGTAATTCTGTATCAGAATACCCAACAAAGCGCCATAGTTCAGGTGTCACACTTCGTTTTGCTGCCCAGCGTTCGCGTACGTAATCAACCAGCATTCTAGCCAACTCTGGGTTGGCACGGCGATCGCTACCTTGAATAAGATACAACGGACTCTCCACAAAAACTGCTTTGAGGATCATTTGATTCCAAGCAAGATCGTCAAAATATTCTGCTGGATAAGGATTACGCAAAGCGACAGCATTAAATACAGTTGTCATATTACTCCGTACTCCCTCTGCGGCTCTAGCACAATGCTTTTCTGGATGTGGCAGTAAGGGTAAACTTTGATACAAGGCAACTAATTCTCTTACATCTGCTGTTGTGAAGACTTGGTCGAGTATCCATAAATATTTCTCAACATCTGCATGAGGTAAGGATAAAACAACTAACGCCCGCCCTGCTTGATCGACACTCCAGTGCTGAGGATTCCAACCAAGGCGAATTGTCTGGGCTGCTAGCAGATCTTCTGCTGATAGGGTTAATGAGTTTTTGCCAAGATAGCGAGGTACTGCACTAAAAGTTGTATAAAAGACTCGCTGTGTTGCTCCTTGAGCGATTTGGTTTCTTTTTTCTGCCAACCAACTTAGACTTGTATGAGAAATCTGCCGTGATAAGCAGTTGTGTAACAGTTTTGTTACTTGAGTCACATCATAGTTAGTTGCCGACTTCATAAAGCTTGATACAATTAACTTCTCGCTAATCTTAATTTAAAGAGAACATACTCCAAATCACCAAAACCGTAATGTATAAGTTTTGTTGATTGATGATTGTAGAACTTTGTTTGAGGTTGTTCGTTTTTGGAATCTTGAGTACTGTACGAAGCTTGACTTAGAAGAAGCTTGATGCTTGAGTTCGGGTTGCTAACTTGTCTCTCATGACGACACTACAAGCAAGAACCTCACTGATACCGCAATTTTACAGTAGAAGCTTAAAGAAAAATTAAATAATACACTCTTAAGGGGCATTCGCTGATGCTATGGCACGCACAGAAAATAGGTAAAGAGGGTAAGTTACTGATGTCTGGGGTTTTTGCGAACCAAGATTGCCAATTGCAAGTATATAAATTGAAGAAACAGCTTTGTGAAAAAAGACTTGCATAATTATTTTTTTTGCTACTGATAATTTAGATAGCAAGTGACTTAAGGAGCAACAGCCGTTACAACTAATCTTTAAAGTAGCGATCGCATGATAGTTAGATAACTGGTTTGTCATAGCCAGGCACTTTGCTATTGATAGATGTTATAGATAAGTTTGCTTATCAAAGAATTATATAATGTTTCACGCACTCATTCTTTCTTGGCAAGTGCTCAACTTCAGATTCTTAAAAGCAAATGAATAGATGAATACTAAGCAAAAGGGGTAAAAGAATTATTGATTAATTTTAGTTATTTAAGGTTCAATCTTACTTGTGTTCAACAAAGCTGATATGGATCAACTAGAAACACAACTACGTCAGTTAATAATAACAACTTGTCGATATAAACAAAATAGTGTTGAACGTCAGCAAGGTTTAACAAAGATTGTGCGCGCGATCTGCAAATCTGGCAAACTCTGGAAGGATACTTCTCCTTATTATGAGGATGCACTGCAGAAAACTTGGCTATATTTCTGTCGCAATTTATGCGAAGCAAATACAGGGGAAAGATACGATCCAAATCGTAGTAGTGTGACTACTTGGCTAAATGCTTATTTGAGGCGACGGCTACAAGATTTTCGTGTCGAAGAATATGAAACTCTTACTCAAACTGCCTCATTTCAGACCACAGAAGATGAAGTTATTGACACTACAGCTGCTTTGGTTGCACCACCTGATATTCCACCTATTCTAGAAATGACAATTACTTGGGCGAAAACTGACTTTGATGGCGAGTTACGTCGCGTTCATATTCAAGGGCACCCGAAAGTTAATTGTCAAGTATTGATTTTACAAAGACTACCTCCAGAAACAAGTTGGGAGAAGTTATCTGAAGAATACCGAATTTCAATTTCTACTTTAACAAGTTTTTATAGAAGGCAATGTATTCCTCGCTTGCGTAAATTTGGTGAATCTCAAGGTTATTTATGATGAAGCTTTAAATGGTATATCAGTTTTTTTATTTGATGACTACTTAAATATAAGCCAAAAAAGTGCCGTAACTTGCAGGTAAAAAATAATAATACAAAATTGAGAATTTAAACTATGCCTAAAGATACTAAGCAAATACAAGGATTTGCCTTGCCACTACCTATTACTCAAATTGCACAAGAAACTGCCCAAAAATTTGTCGATCAAGTACAAAATTTTCCAGACAAGGTAGAAAAAATAAAATTAAATACCCTAGCTGTTTGCATAGTTGATAACTACTTACAGATGATGGGTATTGATACAAATATTACAGCAAGTGATAGTTGGAATCCAGTATTGCAGTTGTGTGCTGATATTGCTGACTTAGAAGTATCAGGACTGGGTCGTTTAGAGTGTCGCTGGGTGCGATCGCCTTCCGTTCAGTGCGATGTTCCCCCAGAAGTATGGGAGGATCGAATTGGATATGTTGTCGTGCAGTTTGATGAAGCACTCCGCGAAGCAACATTATTAGGATTTACCCCAAGAGCAATCGCGCAATTAGCAATTGACGAGTTACAACCACTCGAAGACTTACTTGCGCATTTGAATGATTTAAAACTAGCTGTTGAGAATCAGCAACCAGTAGTGCAGTTAAGCCAATGGTTTGATCGTGTATTTGAGGCAGGATGGCAAGGTATTGAAACAATTTTAGGACCAGCACGAACCAACTTGGTGTTTAGTTTTCGCCGCTCTGATCCTGTCGTAGGTGGAGCAAACGAGAATCGAGAAGACCGGATTCGCCGTGCTAAATTAATTGATTTAGGCATGCAACTAGCAGGTCACGCAGTTGCTTTGATTGTCGAACTGCGCTCAATGTCTGACCAAAAAATGGATATTTTGCTACAAGTTCATCCTACAGGCAGTCAAATGTATCTACCACCTCAACTACAGCTAACTGTTTTGGATGCTTCTGAAGCAGTTTTCCTTGAAGCTCAAGCAAGAAAAGCCGATAATTATATTCAGTTACAGTTTAGTGGAAAACCAGGAGAAAAGTTTAGTGTGCGAGTAGCGCTTGGCAGTGACAGCATAATAGAAAACTTTATGATTTAATTTCATCACCGCGCCTGCAGGAACACCGTAGTGGCTAAGTTAGTTGTTTTAAAAGTAGGCGAAGGAAGCTTTGAGCAGGGATTCCCTGTAACGATGCAAATAGGAGAAGAAGGTGATTCTCCGGCAATCCAAACTTTAGGTAAGCTACCACCTGCTCCAGAAATTCCTCAGTACTACAATTGTTGGCAATCAGCATATCTTTGTTTAGGTTGGTCTACCCGTCTAGAAGCAAAGCCTATTCAAGTAACAAACGTTTCAGTGATTGATGATTGCTGGCACGCCGTACAAGTCTTACGCAACCGTTTAAATAGCTGGATACACTCTGAGTCTTTTCGTTCGATTCGGGAAAAATGGTTGGAGAAATTGCTGCCATCAGATGAGATTCGAGTTATTTTACAAACAGAAGATGAGCTTTTGCAACGCTTACCTTGGCATTTCTGCGATCTCTTCGAGCGTTACCCTAAAGCAGAAATTGCCCTTAGCACCCCAGCCTACGAACGAGTCAAACAAGTTTCTCAACTCAAAAATAAAGTCACTATTCTTGCCATTCTTGGTGATAGTACAGGAATTGATACCCAAGCAGATCGGGCTTTGCTAGAAAAACTACCTGGCGCAACTGTGCAGTTTTTAGTTGAACCACAACGCCAAGAACTCAACAATCAATTATGGAGCCAAGGCTGGGATATTCTTTTTTTTGCAGGGCATAGTTCAAGTTTGGCTAACGGAGATGGTCGAATTTGTATCAATCAAACTGATAGCTTGTCAATTAGCGATTTAAAGTATGCACTCAAAACTGCTGTAGCACACGGCTTAAAGCTAGCGATTTTTAATTCCTGTGATGGTTTAGGATTAGCACGCGAACTTGCCAACTTATATATTCCGCAAGTAATTGTCATGCGGGAGCCAGTACCAGATAAAGTGGCGCACGAGTTTCTCAAGAATTTTTTGTATACTTTTGCTGGTGGTCAGTCTTTTTATTTATCAGTACGTGAAGCACGCGAGCGTCTACAAGGATTAGAAGATCAGTATCCTTGTGCAAGTTGGCTACCTGTCATTTATCAAAATCCCGCAGAGAACCCACCGCTATGGACAGCCCTATCAAATCAGCTTGTCGATAGTACTCAAAATTACCAACATCCCCGCACGCTCAAAAAAATTGGATTACAGCGGTTACGGACAATGCTGCTGACGAGTATAGTAACAACATCTGCCATTTGGGGAGTACGTCACGTAGGAGCACTACAACCACTTGAACTTAAGGCTTTTGATCAGCTAATGCGATTGCGATCGCCTGAGGCAGCTGATCCGCGATTGTTAGTTGTCGCTATCACCGAGGAAGATTTCAAACTACCAGAACAGAAAAATCGCACCGGATCGCTATCTGATTTGGCGCTAGCACAACTTTTAGAAAAACTAGAGCAACATCAACCGCGAGCCATTGGTTTAGATATTTATCGCGAAGATGCAGTGAATCCTCAACAAGAAGATTTGGCAAAGTATATGCAACAGAGCGATCGCTTTATTGCTGTCTGTAAAATTAGCGATCCGACAGCAACTGAAGATCCGAGTGTGGCTCCACCGCCTGAAGTTCCCGAAGCACGTCAAGGATTTAGCGATGTTGTTCTTGACCCTGATGGAATTCTCCGACGATATCTTGTCGCAGTTAACCCGCATCCGGCTTCCATTTGCGGTACACCTTATGCATTTAGCACGCAACTTGCATTTCGTTACTTAGCGGCTGAAGGGATTTTTCCTCAGTGGACACCCGAAGGACAATTACAGTTAGGTGATGTTGTTTTACCGCGCTTGCACTCGCACACTGGAGGTTATCAAACCATTGATGCTGCAGGCTTTCAAATGCTGCTCAATTACAATTCTTACCGATCGCCAGAAAATATTGCGAGCAGAGTTACACTAACTGATGTTTTGCGAAATCGAGTCAGACCTGATGATGTTAAGAATAGGATTGTTTTGATTGGTGTGACTGCTCCTAGTGTTGGCGATTATTTTGCGACACCTTATAGTACGGGTGGAGGGACGTACCAAAAAATGGCAGGCGTGTTTGTCCACGCCCAAATGGTTAGTCAACTACTCAGTGTTGTCAAAAATCAACGACCATTGTTGTGGGTGTTACCGCAGTGGGGCGAATTACTATGGATTTGGGGCTGGTCAATTCTAGGTGGTTTGCTTGCTTGGCGCTACCGTTCAGTATTACATCTAGAACTGGCATTACTCTTGACACTCATTGTCCTGTCTGCGCTATGTGTTGCATCTTTTTCGTTCCAAAGCTGTTGGGTGCCGTTAATTCCATCAGGGTTAGCATTGGTTGCAACTAGCGCTGGTGTTGTCGTACAAACTACTTCTCAAAAACAGGAACAGAAACAGCGTACAAAACTCTACTCAGGGAGTACTTAAAATGAATTTCTACTGGCAGTATTACAAATTCGCCCTGGTTGGGTTAGCAGTTATTGGCGTATTCCCAGCGAAAGTTTACTCTGTTCCAGAGACAAGGGTAGAAAAACAAGTAATTGCAAGTGCTACGGGGCAACTCAACTTTACTCCACCTCCACCTCCAGCAGATATTGGAATTCCAGGCGATCGCACTGGTGCAGGTAGACGTGGCTGTTTAGTTAACAACGATTCAGTAGATAATAAGCAACTCACAGCTTTAGTGCCAATAACCAAAGCCGCTACAGGTTTAGAGGTTGTATGGGGACTGACAACGGTTGAGCATCCCACCTTCTGGTTTTATGTACCTTATCGCGCTCAGGACGTCCATTCTGCTAGGTTTGTTTTACGCACAGCAGATAAGCAGCTTGTTTATCAAACTTCAGTTTCACTGCCAAATAAGCCTGGGGTTATTAGTTTGACTTTGCCTACAACGGTAGCATTAGAAGTCGCAAATCAATATCACTGGTATTTCAACATTTATTGTGCCGAACGTAAGCCACCAACTGCTATTGTTCATGGCGGAATCCAAAGGCGTGCTATCACTCCCACCCTTGCTAGCCAATTAGCACAAGCAACTCCACAACAGCGGGCAGAACTTTACTTCGCTAATGGATTTTGGTTTGATGCAGTAACGACACTGGGGCAGCTATACTACCACAATCCAAGTAATATGGCAATAGCACAAAATTGGACTGATGTGTTGCGCTTTGTTGGCTTAGATGCGATCGCTTCTGAACCCATTGCCTCATGTTGCGATCTCATGCAGCAAGTACGAAGGGATTGATAAAGCTTGGCGAATAAATTCGCAGCTAAACAAACGAAGTCCACCTCCGTGGACTTAGTAGTAACAGTCTTACTAAGAGTGTGCGAAGGCACACTTTGTTTAAGTAGCCCCGACTTTAGTCGGAAGGTATCTCATAACCAATTTCCCACAAGGACGTAAGCAGACCAATACATTGGATGAGCATAATTAGGATTCTTTAATAGTGACAGTTGCGCTTGACGTAAAGCGGTAGCTTTATTAACTTGACTGCTTGCTAATTCTGCATAAAATTGACTCATTAATAGAGCTGTGGACTGGTCATCTACAGACCACAAAGATGCTAGCGTGCTGCGTGCTCCAGCTCTCACAGCAATTCCTGCAATACCTAAAGCTGCGCGTTTGTCGCCAGTTGCAGTTTCACAAGCGCTGAGAACAAGAAGTTCAATTGCGCTAGACGAGTTTTGAGTGCGATTGCGGAGTAAATCATTTAACTCATTAACGTTGATTGGCTTATCCCATGCGAGAATAAAAGTCTGCTCAATGTTAGAACTAAATTGACCATGAGTTGCCAAATGTACGACAGGAAATGTCTGTGAGTTAACTTGCTTTTGTAGTGCTTGGCTAGTGAAATCTTGATTGAGTAATACTTGGCTGGAAACTTCAGATGTGATTTGCTCGATTTCGCTTTCAACGTAACTAAGTCCTTCAAAACCATAACGAGGTTCACTGAGTCCTGCTGTTAAGGCTTGTAATCTTTGCTGCTGTAATGGCTGCGGGTCAATTAGTTGTAACCCTGGTGCTAGGGCAATACTATACTGTTCTATAAGATACTGTTGGCGCTGTGCGTCGTATAATGCTGCCATAGGAATATTACGCAGCAAACCATCTAAAACAAAAACCAAAGTTTTGATATCACTCGCATTGAGTGCAGTTAGTTGAGGGCGCACTAACCATTCATACACCTTCTGAGACAGTGCTTGCACTTCGGTGAAAGTATCTGGTTCAATCAGATTTTGTTGAAGTTGCTCTAGGGTAGTTTCAAACTCGGTTTGTGAAATCTCAATAGTGTGATGGCGCAGTGGTTGCTGTGGTAGTTTGATGATGACTTCGAGGCGATCTCGTAAAATAATTGGATAGATCGCGGCTGCGGTTTGATCTTGCTCGTCTACAATTTGATCGATTTGACGATTTGCATCTAAACACGCTGCACGGAAAAAGTTATTTAGCTCTGCTAATTGCAGCGATTCGATTGTTTGACGGGCTTTTTGCAAGTTCTGTTGACTTGGTTGAGTTCCGTTCGATTGCAATAGTAAACTGACAAGTTCGCGATAAACAGGTTCAACTTCTTCTTGAAAAGAAAACTGAACGTCAGGGTTAATTGCCACTAAATCGTAGCGGAGAGTTTGCAGTGATTGCACTGAATCATCGTAAGCGGCGATCGCTTTTTCTGTATTGCCTTGGGCTTGCAATAAGCGTCCGAGTTGCCATTGCCAACGATAGGAAATATCCAGCGCGTTGATTCCTTGAGCTAATACGAGTGCTTGTTGCGTTAATTCTTGCGCACTCGTCCACTGCTGAGTTTGTTCGTACAATCCTCCCAAGTTTCCCAAAGCATAGCTGATGGCGCGTGGATCTTGGAGATCTTTTGCTTCTTGTACGGCGGTAGCGAGGAGTTTGCCAATTTCTAGCCATGAAGGAATCCCCATTTGGGATTTTTGAGGCTGCGCTTGGTGTAAGCGCATCAAGTTTTGTGCCAAGGTAATGCGAGCATAAACTTTTGTCTGACTTGTCGGTAAGTTTGCTAGGTGAGAATTAATTTGAGGCAATAACGTTTGTGCTGTGCTGAGATCGCCTGTTTCGAGTAATAAGCTGAGTTGATTGAGTTGTGCTTGTAGTTGTGTGCGTGCTGTAGACGATACACTCGCAGCTTGTTGATAGTAGGTTAATGCAGCTTGTGGGTTTTGCTGCAATCGCACAGTGTTCCCCAAACTTGTTAATGTTGCGGCAATTTCTTCTGGCGATTTCAGTTCTTGAGCTAATTTAAGACTTTGTTGCAGTATTTGCTGTGATTGACTGAGATTTCCCACAACACGCAGCGCATTCCCCAAACTACGTAACCCAGTGACTTTGATTGCAGTTGGCTGTTGTTGTAGAGTTTGATTCGCTTGGTTGAGTGTCGTTATTGCACGGCGGTATAGCCCTAAAGCTTGCTGTGCTTGGGCTTGATTAATTAGGCTACGTGTAACGCCAACGCTATCTGCTGCTTTGGTATATGCTGCAGTTGCTTTTTGCCAGCTATTCAGCGCTTGTTCAGCTTGTCCTTGAGCAAATTGCAAACTTCCTTGATTATTCCATGCTTGGGCAAGAACTTGTGCATGTTGGGGGTTTGTTGCAGAAGTTGATAACAGTTTTAGACTTGTGGCGATCGCCTGATTTGCTTGCGACCAATTTCCTAATTGTTGATACGCTAAAGCAAGATTGCTCAACGCCATTGCTTGATTTAAGCTGTCATCACGCTCTTGATAAGCTTTTGCGGCTTGTTGCCAAACTGCTGCGGCTTGCGCGTATTGTCCCGTTTCATAGAGTTCCCTGCCTTGCTGAATCGATTCAGATATAGCTATTGATGATACACTTGTTACCCGTGCCTCAGCCGGAGATCCTCCCTGCAATCCCCCACACCAAACGAGAAAACTAACACCCAGCACTAAAATGGGCTGGCGACTACGGAAAAATACACGCCGTTCTCTTGCCATGTTCTTCGCTCCGATGCGATATCAACCAAAGGAATGCCCCAGTCAATGCGGGCGGTGAGATTATTACCTACTTGCAAGCGTAAGCCAAGTCCGACGGAAACTAACGTACTAGTATCAGGATTGGTGTCTTCAGCGTTCCAACTCGTACCAATGTCTACAAACGGAGTCAATTGTAAAAGTCCTTGCCATTCGGGAATGCGCGAAATGGGTACACGCAACTCTACGGAAGCAAACGCACCGTTATCAGTTAACAAAGCGTCTTGACGATAGCCTCGAACACTGTCAAATCCACCTAAACTAAATCGTTCCACTGGAACTAAGGATTGATCTGCAAGCTGCACATCACCGCGAACTAAAAGTAAAGTATCAGGAGCTAAAAGACGCACCCATTGAGCTTGTCCGCGCCAGGAGAAAAATCGGCTATCAGGAGCATCATCGTTAATTGTGGCATCAAATGCACCGATACCTAGGCTAAATTGCGATCGCGCAGCAATGACTTCGCGACTACCGCGCTGCGTCCATTCTTGAAAAAAGCGTAAGGCAGAAATACGGGTACGCCCTTCGTCATCTGCCCCAGGAGAGAGTTCTGATAAAGGAACGCCAAATTCTTCGAGGACACTTGATGCAAGATTACTTTCTCGGCGAGATGCGGTTAATCCAAGAACGAATTCTGCTGAAGGGCTTTGACTGATTGGTTGGCGAAATGTTAAGTCGTAGTAGCGCGAATACGAGTCAATTTCTAAAAAATCAAATGGCGGCTCGATAACACTGCTATCTGCTGCGCCGACATCTAAGCCGATAGTGCCATTGCGTGGATTGATTGGTAGTGCATAGCTGACATCAAATGTATTGCTACCGTCGGTATTGTTATATCCAACACTAATGCTGTCACCAAATCCGAGGAGATTTGCTTCATTAATCTGTCCGCCACGCCGAAAGCTACCGACACTGGGCGATCGCCTGTTGTCTCCAATCACTTGTATATTAAATGTTCGTGCTTCCTGTACTTGGATATCGAGGACATTTGTTCCAGGGCGCGAACCTGCGGATAATTCAGCAGATAAAGTTTGAATTCGCGGATCGAGTTGTAAAAGTTGCAGTGCTTCTAAAAGGCGTTGTTGATTTAAAGGTGCATCCGTACGGACAGCAATGCGCGATCGCACGTAATTCGGGTTAAGCCGGCGCGTACCAGTAATATTAATTGCCTCTAACTCGCCTTCGACTACCTGAATTGTGACGACTCCTTCTTGGAGTGTCTGCGGTGGAATTAAAGCGCCTGAAGTAATGTAGCCGCGATCGATGTAGAGTTGAGTAACTGCTGAACGTGCTTGCAAAAGTTCTGCAAATGAAATTGGTCGATTTGTAAACGGTGCGAGTAACTGCGCAAATTCTTCAGCACTGAATACTGTACTACCGACAACATCAAATCTTTTAACGACAACGGTATCAGGTATTCCTGGTAATGGTGCTGGTGTTGGTGCTACAGACGGTGGCTGTAATAACTCTTCTGGTGGTGGTAGGGGTTCAGTTGGTGGTTGTGGTGGTGGTGTCGGGCTGGGTGGTGGAATAACATCCTGAGGAGGTGGTAGCGGAATTGCTTGGGCAAGATCGATTTCTGCTGCTGATGTCGCAGCAATTTGAGTGTTAAGAACAAGTAACAAAAGCCCACTCAGCGAAAATTGCAGGCGGCGAACAAGTTTATGGTGCATTGCAAGCAACAGGCGTAGACCAAGAAGTATGAGTTGTAGCAGTTGGCACTTGTGCCATCAGTACTACTTCGCCATTGGAGCCTATCATCCATCCCTGTGCTTCTACAAGCGATTTTGGCTGAGAATTGTTAAGGTCACTTGCAACAGTATTTAACGTTGGAGATGCTTGAGTTTGTACAGAAGTGCCCAAATCGGCTAACACGGAATTTGCATTAATTGCTTCGCTAGGAGTTGGTGGTAATCCACCCCGCCCAGTAATGATAAATTCACTTGTGTTTGTCGCAATGTTTGTATCTGCACTACATCCTTGCGCGACTAAGTTACTGACATCGACAGGCTGTTCTGGTAAGGAAACTAAACCGCGACTAGGTTCATCATCTAAAACAACAATTTCGACAACGCCGTCAGTTCCTTGTTCTGAACTCGCGGTAATTTCACTATCAGGGGAAAGAAAGAAGCCTTGCGTTGCAATGCGGATGTTTCCGCCACTTCCTGTAAAGGCGTTGGCAGTCACTGCGCTATTTCTAGTAGCAAAAAACAGTTCTGTACCAATGTCAATATTACCACCATCACCACCAGCATTTGCCGTACCAGCGGTAGCCGTGATGCTACTATTGTCGCGCAAAGCAATGTTGTTTCCTTGAAGTGAGATTTGTCCGCCTGCGCCTTGGGTAGTTGCAGTAGAAATTGTTCCTTGATTATCAAGCAATATTGAAGGTGCAGTTACGTTAATTTGTCCCGCATCGGCGATCGCATCTCCCCGAACTCTTGCTAAGAAACCACTCGCTGCACCATCATTATCTATGCGATCGGGTGTTTGTTGCAGTCTAGTATTGTAAGTGCGATCGCTTCCAGAAATATTGACACTGTTTGTTGCATTAACTGTAATATTACCTGCCATGCCCTGATTAAAGGCAGTCGTTAAAATTTGTCCGCCATTTGTAGCAGCAACATTCGCCGCATTGACTGTAATATCTCCTCCAGGTGCAATACCGCGAGTCCGCGCACTGATAACTGCACCATCAAGAATGTTTAAATTGCCTGTATTGACTTGAATATTCCCACCACGTCCGGTAGCATTTGTGTCGGTGAAGGCGAATAAACCGCTAGAAGTTGTACTGGGGATGTCTCTTGATAGTGTTATTGCATTAGGATTAACACCCGAAAGCGTGACAAACTCGGAAGCATTTATAAATATATTGCCTGCATTTCCAACACCATTCGTACTCGTACTGATACTTCCGCCATTGGTGATGTTTAAACTTCTAGCATTGATTTGAGTATTTCCTGCATCTCCTAATCCTATAGTGTCGTTGTAGATAACACTATCTGCTAAATAAACTGTATTTGCTGTAATATTTATGTTTCCGGCGCGTCCTGCTTCGTCAGTAGTATTAGAAGATATAGTTGCGCCATCAGTTAGAGAAAGTGTATTGGTTTGGATATTAACTTCACCGCCACGACTAGCAAAAACAGAGGCTGCGGTTCCAATAAAACTTTCATCTCCTACTAAGGAAACGGAGTTATTAACATTTATGTATACGTTACCTGCTGCGCTTCCTGGTGTAGTAGCTTGAGCATTTAGACTACCACCATTTTCCAACAGTAGAGAATCTGCATTAATTTGAATGTCTCCTCCATCTCCTTGCGCAGAACCCAGCAGTGATGTATAGATACCTGCATTATTTGCGATCGCTACATCATTTGCTTCAATTAATACTGTTCCAGCATTACCGTTCGCACTTGAATTAACTGTGGAATTAATATTAGAAAATTCGTCTAATAAAAGCGATCCTGCCTTTATTTGAATGTCACCAGCGTTACCTACTGTACCTGATTGTACTTCGTTAGTAAGTGTAGCCTTTATAATTTCTACACCCTCTGTGGCATTTAGATTAATAGTTCCTAGTTGAGTGTTAGTTCCTTCAAAGTCTGATCTAACACCAGCTTGAATATAACTTTGAGCAATATTTATGTTTCTAGCATTGATAGCAATGCTCCCGCTACCATCTCCAGCCACGCTGGCAATTATGCCGTTACTAATTGATACATTGCTTCTTTCTAGATTTGCAGGAAAACTCAAACTCAAATTTTTGCCATTAACGTTATTTAAGCCTACTATTCCTGCACCTAAAACTCCTCCTAACTCGATTCGTCCATTGGGAGCAACTAAATGTTCTATATTCAAACCTCCAACTACGTTAATATTGCCACCTAATAATATCAAGCTTTGAGCATCAGGAAGAAAAACTAATCCATCATTTAGATCGATACTGGGTGGAGATAGCGATGTTATTTGATTAAATAAAAATGCTGAAGGATTTACAGTTAGTAATTCGGCGTTATTAGCAGGATTAACATTAAAGCTTCCTTGAGCGTTAAACTGAATTGCATCAGCAGTAGTAGCAACAAAAGAGCCGCTAACATTAATAAAAGCCGTAGAACCAAAAACAATTCCGTTTGGATTAATTAAAAATAAATTAGCATCTCCTATAACATCTAAGGTTCCCAAGATATTAGAAGAAGTTCCACCAGTTACGCGGGTGATAATATTAGTTACGCCTGGATCGATAAAAGTAACTTGTTGACCTGAGTTGATATTAAATTGAGAAAAGCTATGAAAAAGATTTTCTCCCGCTTGCGTTCCTCCTGTAATTTCACACACTGCGGTACAAACTGCAGGTGTAGTTGGTGTTGTCCCATCAGGAATAATTTGTGCTTGAACTGAGTTAGGTAAAATACCTAAAAAAAGGCTTCCGGCAATTCCAAAAAGATTGATACTTTGCTTCATAAATAAAGTCATTTTTTTATAGGTTTGTAGAATATTTTGAATTTAAAGAACTAAAATTTAGATATAATACATAAAGCTTTCTTTAATGATTAAACCATATTAGTAGAAAAAACGAGCTGCAAAACTATCTATCTCTAGATGTATTACAACTCGTCTCTATTTCTTAAGATTGTTTAAGAACTACACTACCTTACAAGTTAATGTGTACGTTGCACTGGAAATTGGAAAATGTAACGTTTTAGGACCTGCTGTGGTGTGAAGATTTTGATTATTGCTCAATATACTTCCTGTTCTAGTCTTTACTGAAAGTGTAACTGTACTTGTAGCACTAAAGGATCGATTTGTACCTATGCTTACAGCTACACCTGCAGTCATCCCACTCGGACCCCACACTGGATTAGGCGGTGCTTGAAAGTTTAGTGTTACTGTACCTAGTGAATTATTACATTTAAGTGTTTGAAATGTTACTGTAGCCATTACAAGTAGTTCCTTATAAATATATACTTATTCAGGCAAGAAAACAGGGATTTCTCCCTGCATTGCCGTCATAATTAAACTCAATGCAACTACATTGTATTTCGGAAAAATTTAGTATTTTTTTGATCGAAAATAGTTCTTATGTAGTCTCAAGCTCAAGCAGAGTAAGGATGAGCAAGGAATTAACTAATTTAGTTTGTTAGAGCTTTTCTATATTTAAAATATGAAAGCTTTAACTTTATAAAGATTAAAAAAATATCGGTAGTAAGAAAATAGAGTAATGTAAACTAGACCTATACTCGTAGATCTCTAAACCTGTAATTGCATATTTAGTCTGCGACAACAGACTTTGTTTATGTAGCTGCGACTTTAGTTGCTAAGCCAGCCAAATTAATTATCGCGATGGTTGTTACTGTAGCGAATCCTCGCGCCTGCCCACTGTAGCTTTTCACGTAATGTTTGATAGTACGAATAATTTTCCCTTAAAATAATGAACTTGGCACGATATTCCGCCATGCGGACATCGACTCTTTGACCAGGCCAAATCGAAGTTCCAAGGACACTATCAGTCCATAACTTTGTATTCAACTCATAATCTGCCAAGGGCCAAATACTAACAACTGAACCCGCAGGTAATACTATAGGACGACTCGAAAGACTCATCGGGCAAATCGGAGTTACTGTAATCGCCTGCATCCCGTCATGCACAATTGGACCATTCGCCGCTACGGTATATGCTGTAGAACCTGTAGGTGTGGCAATAATTAATCCATCACCTTGATACTGATCGACAACTTCGCCATCAATTTCCATTTCTAGGATCGAAGTAATCATCCGATCCGCCGACGCGGGTTTGACACAAATTTCATTGAGGGCAAGAAAGCGATCGCTGACAGGATCGAGATTGCTACTACTTCCCTCAAATACTTGTGCTTGTAGCATCATCCGCCGCTGAAGCGCATAAAAATCAGAGGCTAACCGATCAAATACCTGTTCTGAATCTTTAAATATTTCAAACGACTCGGTTAAAAACCCCAAATTCCCGCCGACATTCACTGCCAAGATCGGGATACGATCTGCTGCTAAATTTCTCGCCGCTGACAAAGCTGTACCATCTCCTCCTAGTACCAAAGCCATATCAATCGGCTGTGTTGACGACGCCAAAAATACTGGATAAGGATTATCTTGCGGTCCACTTGGTCCCATAAGGACGCGACAATTGCGACTTTCCAACTGCCGCGCACACTTTTCTGCCCAGCTTTTACTTAATGAATCTCCGGCTTTATGAGCAATAATAACTTGATTAAGCTGCACGCATCACCACTTCAAAAGGTTAAATTGCTCCATATCTACAGTATCGCGGTTACGATAAATTGCTAAGATAATTGCCAATCCGACAGCAGCTTCGGCAGCAGCGACAGTAATCACAAATACTGTAAACACCTGACCTTTAATTTCTAGCGGATCTAAATAACTAGAAAATGCCATTAAATTAAGATTTACTGCATTTAGCAGCAATTCAATTGACATCAACACTCGAACGGCATTGCGGCTGGTAATTAAGCCATAAATCCCGATACAGAATAAAGCCGCAGCTAGCAAGAGAAAGTACTGAAGTTGCATATTTCTGAATTTATCCTCAAAATCGTACACAGAAGCCTGCGATCGCTGTTCCTAAAGTCATTCGCAATTATGTAAGTCTACTCACTGCGACGACTATCGTCTAAATTACTTGTTTTATCACTAGAAATTCCGACTAGCTCGCGAGGGCGTTCTGGTAAAGTCAATACAGGTTGCTGCTGCTTGTCAGGCGTTATCACTTGGTCAGGCAAAAATTCGCGCCGCGCTAAAATAATCGCCCCAACCATTGCCATTAATAGTAGAACGGATGCTAGCTCGAAAGGCAACAAAAAGTCACTGAAGAAGTGTTGACCAATTAAAACAATTGTGGTGTCGCTGGAAACTGACTCAGTAGAATATGCCCAAGGCGTAACCAGAACCATCGTACTTAACAAAACAAACAGTCCAGCACTGACGATCGCCGTCATTGTAGGTCGCACCCAAGCATTCGGCAAGGGTTTAAAGTCTTCGCGCTTATTCACCAACATAATGGCAAACAAAATCAGCACGTTAACCGCCCCAACATAAATCAAGATCTGGGCTGTTGCCACAAAGTCAGCATTCAGCAGCAAATAAATTCCTGAAATACTGACAAAAACGCCTGCCAGCAAAAAGGCAGAATAGACAATATTAGAAAATAGCACAACACCAAGGGCTGAACCAATCATCATGACAGCCAAGATGGCGAATGAAACAAGTTGTACTCCTTCAGCTAAATTCACCGCTTTTTGTCCTTTGCTAGTTGCTAATTGCTAATTGCTAACGGCTTACAACTCCACTAACAATTAACGCTCCTCACCCACTCTATTAAAAAATACTACTTTTCCTGCTGTTCTACGAGTTCTTCTGGATGTAATCCAGCACCACGGGTATTGGCAGGTAGATCGTGGGGTGACGTAACGCCTTTAGGTAGGTAAACCAATTCGCGTAATGGTGTCACCATTGGATCGTCTGTCACTTTGTAGGGTAAACGTCCCAGCGCTACGTTGTCGTAGTTTAATTGATGGCGATCGTACGTACACAAGTCGTACTCTTCGGTCATCGACAGACAATTTGTTGGACAATACTCTACACAGTTACCGCAGAAGATACAAACACCAAAATCAATGCTGTAGTGCTTCAGGTTTTTCTTTTTACTAGCTTTGTCAAATTCCCAGTCAACGACAGGTAAATTAATTGGGCAAACCCGCACGCAAACTTCGCAGGAAATACACTTATCAAATTCAAAGTGAATGCGACCTCGGAAGCGTTCAGAAGGAATTAGTTTTTCGTAGGGGTACTGTACGGTAACTGGTCTACGCTGCATATGGTCGAAGGTCACAGATAATCCTTGACCAATGTATCGACCTGCTTGTACCGCTTCTTTTGCGTAGTCACCGACTTGTTTGAGGAACTTTAACATGATGTGTCTCTCTCTTTATGTAGCTGTTAGCAATTAGCTAATTGCTATCCACCAAAGGCAGCGGGAAAGGCAAGCTTCAATGCTGCAGTTAACAGTAGGTTTGCTAAACTGACTGGGAGTAAAAACTTCCATCCTAAATCTAGCAGCTGGTCAATTCGTACTCTGGGCACAGTCCAACGCAATAAAATTGCTGTAAATACAAGGAAGTATGCTTTGAGTACGGTCATGGTGATACCTAGTGAGGCATCTGCTATTTCTAACCAAGGACTTGTTTCGCTGATACCCAACCAACCAGCAAGTAACTCGATGGGGATAGGAGATTCCCAACCACCCAGATATAAAACTGTAACAAGGAGCGCTGATAGCACCAAGTTGACATAGGATGCGACATAATACAGCGCGAATTTCATCCCTGAATACTCAGTTTGATATCCTGCAACAAGTTCTTCTTCTGCTTCTGGTAAGTCAAAGGGCATTCTCTCGCATTCTGCTAGTGCCGAAATCCAGAAGATTAGAAAACCTATTGGCTGTCTCCAAACATTCCAACCAAAAATGCCATAGCCTGATTGCTGTTCGACAATATCAATGCTACTGAGGCTATTCGACATCATAACCACGGCTAAGACTGCAAGTGCTAAGGGAATTTCATAGCTAATTGATTGTGCAGCTGCCCTTAAACCTCCTAGCAATGAGTACTTGTTGTTTGATGCATAACCAGACATCAACAATCCAATTGGTTGTACGCTGGACAAAGCAATCCACAAAAATACTCCAGTAGCAACGTTTGTCACCGCCAGATTTTCACCAAAAGGCACAATTAGATACGATAAAAAGACTGGCAAGACGACAATGATCGGTCCTAAAGTAAACAGCCAGGGATCGGACTTGGCTGGGATAATATCTTCTTTAAAAACGAACTTGATGCCATCGGCAACAGGAGACAACAAGCCAAATGGTCCCATAAATTCTGGACCAATCCGCTGCTGGGCGGCGGCTGAAATTTTCCGTTCTTGCCAAATGGTAACTAGTACTCCCACAGTCGCGCCAATTAACATTAGTACCATTGGGACTGGCATCCAAACAGCTTTGGCTGCACCTGCTGGTAGCCCTAAGTCGATCAGCGATTTAATGAAACTTCCTTGGAGGTCAATTCCTGTAGTCATGTTTTCTTTGGTGAAGTTGTCGCATGATGGCGATCGCCATCTCCGCTGTAATTAATATTTGTAAATTCATCCCCTACTTTTATTAAGGGTAGATCTCTATTGTGAAGATATTTTTACCTTTCACTGCTTAGTATATCGCTGTCTGGTTAGCTCCAAAAAACCTTCACTGAGAAATTCTACTTATACCTGTGTTTAGTTTTGCTGTCCCGACCGGAAGAGTAGGGAAGACTAGGAGTTATGAGTTCTTAGTGTCGAGTGTTGAGTTATGAGTTAAGAAAACTCTTTTAATTCAAAACGTGCTAAGGCACCGCTACGCTAACAAAATTCAAAATTCAAAACTAAATTTTCAACGTTGTTCAACGGGCGTATATGAAACGTCGTGATGACCTGTGTACACCTGGGTAGGGCGAAAAATGCGGTTCTCGGCAATTTGCTCTTTCCAGTGGGCTAACCAACCTGCGACGCGGGCGATCGCAAATACTGGTGTAAACAAGTCTGTAGGAATCCCCATTTTTCTATACACTAAACCAGAGTAAAAGTCAACGTTTGGATAAATTCCTTTATGACCTAACTTTTCGGCAATCGCGCGTTCTAATTCAACGGCAATATCATAATATTTGTCGTAGCCGAACTTATCAAACATCTGCTCAGCTAGCTTTTGGAGAATTGTTGCTCTGGGATCTTTGACTTTGTAAACGCGATGTCCAAAGCCCATAATTTTTGCTTTACGTTGCAACCGATCTTCTAGATATGAGCCGACATTTTCTACTGAGCCAATTTCTTCAAGCATTCCGATAACTTCTTCATTAGCACCACCATGTAATGGTCCGCCTAGCGTTCCTACTGCGGAAGCAACAACTGCGTAAGGATCGGTAAGTGTAGAAGCGGTGACTCGTGCCGAGAATGTTGAAGCATTCATAGTATGTTCGGCATGGAGTGTTAAGCAAACATCAAAAATCCGCGCCATCAACGGGTCGGGTTCGCGTTCGCTGAGCATATAAAGAAAGTTGGCAGAATAATCCAAATCGTCACGCGGGCGTACTGGATCGTTACCTTTGCGCATCAACTGAAACGCAGCGACCATTGTGGGAATCGTGGCGAGGAGTCGGACTACAGCATCCCGAATATAAGCAGGATTATCTAAGTCGCGGCGTGAATAAAATAAACCGAGCGCGGCAGCGGAAGCTTGCAGTGCATCCATCGGATGACCACTTTCAGGAAAACTTTTCATCATGTCCCGAATGCGGTATTTAATCCGTCGGTGGTAGCGAACTTCGTGTTCAAACTCAATTAACTCGTCCTTCGTGGGTAGCTTACCCCAAATTAGCAGATAAGCTGTTTCCAAAAAGGTACTATTTTCCGCAAGGTCTTCAATGCGGAGACCACGATACTCTAGTATTCCCTCTTGTCCATTAACAAAGCTAATACTAGATTGGGCGGCAGGAATGCCTTCTAAACCTGGCTTAAATTCGCAGACGGACATGGCTCACCAGCTGCTTGTTTGTTAGTACAATACTCTACGCTAACTTACCAGAAACTGGCGTTGTGTCGCTCTTTTTACCAGAAATAACTGTAAAGCTGGTCACAACAAAAATTTGGGTGCAGTTAACCAAAATAACTGGCTTTGACCAATCGGTGAATCTGTTTCTGGTAGTGCTATTCCAATAATACCTGCTTTTTTTAGGAATAGTTTGGCACGATCTTCTCCCCAAACAAGAATCTCTGCCCATTGTCCTAAATTCGGTTGATGACCGACGAGGGCTAATTGCGTTTGCTGGGGGTACTGTTGTTTTTTGAACCAGTCTAACCAATCATGGATACTGCCATCAGGTGCTAGGTGGGCAGATTCAGCAATGTTTTGGCTCAGTTTACAATCATGCAAAATTTTTGCAGTTTGCTGCGATCGCAATAAAGGACTGGTCAACAATACATCAAATCGTACTCCCAATTCGGATAACCGCTGGGCAACTTGACGTGTTTTGTCTCGTCCTTTGTCGGTGAGCGATCGCGTTTCATCAGCAAGACCAATTTCTCTTTCTTGTGCAATGCCGTGTCGAATGAGATAAAGTTCCACTACCGTTGCCAAGTAAATTTTCAAGCACAGGCAGGATTGCCTATCTCACTTTACTCTGTTTGAATTGGATTATCCCTAGGATTGACTAAGCGCAAGAGCTTTTGCTTAATTTGAGTATCAAACACTTCCCACTTTTTCTTGGCATAGTCTGAAGTTTCGATGTAACCCGATAAAAAACCAATCGGAACTTCAAATCCACCAGCGCTTGTGCGACCACCACCAAAAAAGCGACCGTGACTATCTTGTCCAAAGGCTTCTTTGATAAACTCATCCGGATCGAGTGTCAGTTTTGTCGTTCGTAACGAGCCAATCACAACTTCGAGTTCTTCGTCTTCATCATGAACAATTCCGTAAACAACTGCAGTGTGGACGTTTTCTTCAGTAACTAGAAAGTCTGCCGCTTGAGGAATGGCATCGCGATCGTCGTAACGTAAGTATCCAACACCAGCAATAGAGAAGTTATTTTGCACCATGCGGTTTTTCAGCGATCGCTCTATAACATCCATCACTCGTTTAGAGCGATTTGCTTGCAAGATGGCATTGAGCAACTGCGCATCATAAAACCGACTTAAATACGCCGCTGCTAAGAAATCATCTTCTTGGGCTTGCATCAGTCGATCTGTATCTGAGCGCAAGCCATGCATGAGGGCGGTTGCACACTTAATATGCTGTGCCACGCTACTATCTAACTTAAGTAATCCCGCTTGCAAATACTGCGTAAAGATGGTTGCTGTGGCGCGAACTGTTGGACGTAAATCTGTAAATTCGGCTTTTAAATCGCCTTGTAAGCTGTGATGGTCAACAACTGCTGCGATTGGAATTCCACTTTCTTGAATAACTGATAGTAACTGGCTGGTTGTTCCCTGGTTGTCTATCAGCGCACATCCTGTATACATTGACAAGTCTTTACTTTTAGCTGCTTGCAATGTCCAACGTTGTGCTGGTAAGCCTGTCAGTTTAACTAATGCAATGTTTTCTTGGTGACTGAGTGTACCTGCATAGACAATATCGCATTGGATTTCATATTCTTGAGCAATTAATTGATAAGTCCAAGCACTAGAAAGTGCATCTGGGTCAGGAAAATCTTGCAAAATGACAAGCTGACGTTCCTGCCTATGTTGCTCAAATACTTGCCGCAAAGCTTCTGCTTTTTGCATAACCACTGAGTTACTTCTCTGGGCTGGATAGCCCAGTTCACTCATTGCAATTGAGGATGTGTCAGGAGCAGGTAATTCCACCGCTGCGATTAAATGAGGGTCTTCTTTCGGCTCTGTCTGAGAATACGAATTATTTAACGCGTGAGACGAATTCAAATTCATAAATTGAATTGCTGTGAGTGTGAGGCGCGAACTGCAGTCAACAGCCTTCTGATATTCAAGTGGCTATCGAAGCTTCACACTACAATTGTCGCAAAAATCCTTGAGTGCGACACTAATTCTTTCAGCCTATCTCTAAGTGCAGGTAAATTTTGTATTTAAAGTTGCGGTTAGTCTACATTACTGATGACTTTTTTGCATTTAAGTAAGCAATACTCAAATACATTACCATTTGGTAATGCTTAATCAAGCTGCTTCGACAAACAACCTATAGTGTCAAAATCCGCGATTATTAAAGTAACTGTTTGTTTTAAAGACCGATAATATATTTTTGCCATTCATCGTGTAGTCCACTTTTAAGGTGCTTGCTAACTTCAAAATACAAACTACTGTAAGGTTTACGCGGAAGATGATGAAGATGCATATGCGCTTCTAGAGGAGTCCGATTACCTTTTTTGACGTTACACCGAACACACGCCGTCACTATGTTTTCCCAGGCATCGCCACCGCCTCGCGATCGCGGAACAACATGATCGAGAGTGAGATCGTCGCCTGCATAACCGCAGTATTGACAGGTATGACTATCACGGTGAAGAATGTTACGGCGAGTCAAAGGAATCTCCTTGTAAGGAACTCGCACGTAGTGACGCAGCCGGATCACGGTTGGCAAGGGAAAGTCAGCATAAAGATGCTTACCGTTGTGTTCTACTTGCTCAGCTTTGCCTTTGATTAACAAAACAACTGCTCGCCGCCAGCTCGTAATATTGAGCGGTTCGTAAGAGGCGTTCAGGACTAGAACCTTAGCCATTGATGGTCGCTCAAGCCAATATTTTTTACAGATAGTAACACAACTATGCTGTGCAATGCAGCCTTTAGCTGTAAGTCAAGTTAATATCACTACAGTGACTCTGCCCAAATTTACTCACTAAGTGCTGCTTCAAGAACGGTCTCAGTTCTTTTTGATGTAGTCACTTGATAGTGAAACAGCATGAGTTGATGTAACACTTGTGTCAATGAGGTTTTGAAAGCTAAACTTCCTAATCAAATGTTCAGGCTTAGCAGTTAAGGTTTCAGCTAACTGCTAAATGCTAATTGTTTTAATTTGAGTGTAGAGGAGTAGGCTATGACTTTGAGTCGGCAACAAC
Organism: Gloeocapsopsis crepidinum LEGE 06123; assembly: GCF_015207655.1. Classification (GTDB taxonomy): domain Bacteria; phylum Cyanobacteriota; class Cyanobacteriia; order Cyanobacteriales; family Chroococcidiopsidaceae; genus Gloeocapsopsis; species Gloeocapsopsis crepidinum. The sequence goes on from NZ_JADEWN010000010.1 coordinate 98,420, forward strand.
CGATCGCAACAATGCGATGCGATCGCGCTTGGGTAGAAATTAGTTTAGCAGCGCTAGCACATAATATTCGTCAGCTGAAGCATTTACTCTCTTCAAGAACTCAACTGATGGCGGTAGTTAAGGCAGATGCTTATGGTCACGGTGCTGTTATGGTAGCTGAGACAGTATTGCAAGCAGGGGCTAGCTGGTTGGGTGTGGCGACTGTGCCGGAAGGTATTGAATTAAGAGAAGCCGGAATCACTGCCCCTATTTTGATTTTAGGAGCGACGCATACTCCAGAACAAATTAAAGCGATCGCTCATTGGCAACTTCAGCCAACATTGTGTAACTTCAAGCAAGCCCTCGTGTTTGCTGAAACTTTAACAGCAATGCAAAGCGAAGTCTTACCCGTACATTTAAAACTTGATACAGGAATGTCACGATTAGGACCGCCTTGGCAACAGGCTGTAGAGTTTGTGCAGTTAATTGCGCGGTTGCCTAACTTAAAAATTGCCAGTATTTATTCGCATTTGGCAACTGCAGAAAGCCCTGACCAAACAATCTTAAGACAGCAACAACGAAATTTTGAGCAAGCGATCGCTCAAATTAAGGACGCAAAATTGCCTTTTCAAAACGAGCAAACACAACCCGCATTACATTTGGCAAACTCAGCTGCGACCCTTACTGCTCAAGATTTACACTATGACATGGTTCGTGTTGGGCTAGCAATGTATGGGCTTTATCCAGCTTGGCATTTATCTCCAATTGACCTGAAGCCTGTGATGCAAGTCAAAGCACGAATAACGCAAGTAAAAACAATTCCTGCGGGAACTGGAGTGAGTTACGGTCATAAATTTATGAGCGATCGCCCAATTCAACTTGCTGTAGTGGGTATTGGCTATGCTGACGGAGTACCCCGCAATTTATCTAATCAAATGACTGTTTTACTCCGAGGGCAGCGAGTACCCCAAATTGGTGCCATTACGATGGATCAACTGATGTTAGATGTTAGTGCGATCGCTGATGTTCAAGAAGGAGAAGTTGTGACGCTACTTGGTGAAGATGGCACTGAAAAAATCTCAGCTGACGACTGGGCAACTCAACTAAATACAATTTCGTGGGAAATCCTTTGTAGTTTCAAACACCGACTACCACGCGTTGCCATAGCAGAGGTCAGGGGTTAGGTGTCACACAGGAGTAAAATTATTTAGCTCAATAGTTCTGAGCCTGCAAAATGTCCTAACCATATTGACCATTGCTAGACAAACAAAGTCCACCTGCGTGGACTCACTTGTAAAACTAATGCTGCAGTGTGCGATCGTCACACTTACTTTGAATAACCCTAACTTCAGTTAGAGAACATTTGCTAATCTACAAAGTCTGCTGGTAGATCAGACGGTGCTTCATCTGCGGCAATCGGGCGGCTACCATCGATATTTAACCGACCTTTTACTTCAAAGTTATCTGCTGCAATGGGTCGCTCTCCATCCATATACACGGTATTCTGCACTTTAAGATGACTCGGATCGATGGGACGTTTGCCGTCAATATTGAGCGTTGCCTGTTCGCTAAATTCATTTGCAGCGATAGGACGTTCCCCATCTTCTTGGTAGGTATCTGTGACAACGAACTGATTTGCTGTGACAGGACGTTCTCCGTCATCAATGATTTTGCCTTGAATTTCCAAGTCACTTGAGTCAACAGGACGACTATGTGAGTCGCCTGCTTTGTGGGTTTTATCTTTTGCCATTTGTATCAATTAGTCCTTTTTAACGTACTTGCCTAAGCATTTTGAATCGACGAAAGCTTGTAAGTTTGTCTGTGAGTCAACGCATATTGCCTTTTAGCTATTTTTATGCTTTGTTGGAGTCATCAGCTTGTAATACATTCCTGACTCTGGCGTTGGCGGAAAAGGTTCTCCTTTAGTTGCAGTGACTTCTTGTCCTTTGTTGCCACCACGAGGTCCTGTCAGTTCGTATAAGCCGCTTTCTGGCACTATTTCTCCTGGTTTATACAATATGCTACTAGAATTTGAATTGTCTGTTGCGGCTACAGACGTTTTGTACTGAAGACGAAATTGGCGTTCAATCGAAAAGCCAGGAAGAAAGCCTCCATGATAGCGAACTTCTTCAAGCCTACCGAACGAACCTTTAATTTGCGTAACAGGAGAAAGTAGTTGTTTATTTTTCTGACTCCATGAGACTAAACAACTATCAATCTTCTCTTGAAACTCTAATGCTAAAATCGTGGCATCATCAGCACTGATGTGGCTGTCTACAATAATAGTAAACTTCAGAGAAATTAATGATGCAGTTTGTAATTCTGGCGATCGCGCCTCAGAATTAACATCAGTAGAGGATTCTTCAGGATGAAAAACAAACTGCGAACGAAAGTGAGCAAACTCTTCTGTTGCTAGCTGGTGATGTAGATACGGTAGTAATCCTTGTTCAGAATCTGACAATATTTGACGAACAGTTGAGGTAGTGGGCATAACTTCTTGTAAACGATTTAGATGCTGCAACTTCAACCTCAACAATTTCATAAAGCGTACCCGCAATGCTACCCCTAGATTGAAGAAAATTTACTATCTACAGACAGGGAAGCGCTTTTGTTAAACCTACGGTTCAGAGTTTGTGTAATGTCCTCATCATAACGCTGCCCTAAATAGCATTAGCTGACAACTATAAAGCTGCCAGCTAAAACCACTATCAAAGCTATGAGTGCTGAATATTAAGTTGTCAGGAACACAGTCAAACTAAAACTCAAAATTCAATGCTCAGAGCTTAGTTTATGCTGTAGCAACAGCCTCATCTTTAGAGACAATAACTGGTTCTTCCAACAGTTGAGTGTATAATTTACTGAGTTGAGCAGCTACACCATCCCAGCTAAACATATCTTCTACTCGCTTTCTTGCTGCACAACCAAGCTGATCGCGCCACTCTGAATCACTTAAAATGCGGTCAATTGCGGTTGCAAAAGCATCATTATCTTTTGGTGGTGCGAGTAGTCCAGTTTTTTCTGATACTACTGTATACTGTAATCCACCAACATCGCTTGCTACAACAGGTGTGTAACTTGCCATTGCTTCAATTGCTACTAATCCAAACGGTTCGTAGTGACTAGGAACAACACAAACATCTGCTGCTGCGTAATAGGTTGGTAGGTCGTCATCACCCAAACGCCCTGGGAATACAGTAAAGTCTTGCATTCCTAGTTCATTGACAATTCCTTCAATACGTTCGCGTTCTTTTCCGTCACTTTGTCCAGGACGGCTACCGCCACCGATGATCAGCTTGAGATCGGCATTTCCTCGTAGTTTTGACTGGGCAACAGCACGTACTAACGTTTCGATGCCTTTACGGAAATCAAATCGTCCTACATAGAGAATTACTTTGGTATCAGGGTTAATTCCTAGTTGTTGTCTTGCTTGGTGCTGTTGAACTTTGCCAAAGCGGTCAATATCGGTACCACAAGGAATAATATCGATGTTGCCTTTAGTAGAGACGAGCGATCGCATGTGTTCTTGCTCTTGTGGACTTGTGGCAACGATGCGTTGTGCAGTCTCTAAAACCTCTTTTTCCACTGCTAAGCGAGTTTTGGCAATCATAGGAATTGTCGAAACTGACTTGTATTTAACTGCCCCTAGCGAGTGGTAAGTATGGACTTGCTTACAGCCCTGGACTTTCTTTAACTCCATACCTACTGCAGCAGACAGCCAATAATTTGTATGAACAATTTCATACTCAATTCCCGATTCTTGTTGAAACTCCAACATCTGCTCTACAAATTCGGGTATGTGCTTAAACAAGTTGTCTCGGGGTACAAATTCTTCTGGACCTGCAGTGATGCGAATCGTACGGCAATTAGCACTGTGTTGGACAATCTTCTGTTGACTCGCACTTGCTTTACGGGTAAACATATCAACCTGCCATCCCAACTCAGCGAGTGCCTCTCCCACTTGCCGCACATAGACGTTTTGTCCTCCGGCTTCTTCCTTACCGATTTCAACCGCTGGATCTCCGTGGACTGAAATCAAGGCTATATGCTTTTGGCTTACAGAGTTCATGGTGTAGTTGTTACAACAATTTAGTTAGGTTTAAATTGGTTTTGAGGTGGTCGTGACCTATCCTTTAAAAACCAAAAAGGAATGTTCATCATTCTCAAGTTTAATTTACGCGGTCACACATTTCTTCACATCCCCTATGGGAAATACTGTAATCCGCTCAAAGTTAAACTTGTGAGTCACTATTATTGCTTATTTTATGAAACTTTCAATTGCGCTTCTATCGTTAGTAAGAACTTTTGTATTTAATTTGGGCTAAATTTGCTCTAAGAAAGGTATCTTTGTATTCAACATTGCTCAACTTAAGTTGAGGAAAATACGGAGTTGATTAGAATTATTTCTAGCTGCTACTAATAGATGAATTTGGATGTAAGTCTTTGTATTATCTACTTATGACTATGAACTATACATTGTAATCTCAATACTTACTGACATCTGATCGTATCTAGTATCTTGTTTTAAATCGCACATTACGTCTAAAGATAGAAAAACAAGCTATTAGTTTAATTAATGAATAAAATAAGTTTTGCTTAAGTTAATTTTGTTCTAAATTCTTCTTCTAACTCAATTGTTACACTTACTTTTGTCTATTGTATGAAATCTGTATGAAATCGCACAATAGTTATTCAGTTTCAATGTTAAGCAAGGTACTAAAGCGATTGTTGATTTAGCATTTCTATGGCATCAACATAAATAGTCAAGTATGAACACTCAATTGAAAAAGCTTAAGAGCCAGCGCTAGTAATGTGGTAAATAATTGTTCTCACGCGTAAAGCACTGGCTGCGTCTAGTTTCATATTGCAAATGCATAAGGAAAAGGATCACTAAGCTTAAGCCTAGTAAGTTTGGATCTTGCTGCAATCCTTATTACCTCAGCACAACTTACCCATTACTTGTTTGTGCAGATAGCATTTGCTTTAACTTTTCCAATTCAGAAGCCCAGCGAGGATCTGGTTGGATGGTATCTGGGTTGTTGGAAGATTGGGTGCTGTTGTTACTACGACGTGACTTTTTGTTGTTCCGACGGGCTGAACCTTTTTCTTGATTACTGCCACTTGAATTATTGGTAGCAGCATTACTTGGACTAGATTGTTCCTCGTCTTCTTGTCCCTTAGAACGAGGTAGTGCTTTTTCAATTTTGAGAGGAGTGTCTTTGAACATGTAACCATTGAATTTCTCAATGATTTGATCAGCCTGTTCGTCACTATTAACTGTTACAAAGCCAAAGCCGCGACATTTACCAGTTTTCCGATCTTTTATTACTTTTGTAGTAACTGAATCCCCAGCTTCTGCAAAAACTGCTTGCAGTTCCTGGCGTTCTAACTCTTCTTTCGGCAAATTGCCAATATATAGACGAACTGACATGGAAGATACCTCCGGACTTGGGTGCGAATAGAATTGGTAACAAAACTGTTTACATTACATGAGGAAGGCTGGATAATGACTGGATTTGACGTGCGTTGCAACAAACCAATTTTTCACTTTGATATTTGCCAACCTCTAAAATATAGTTCTTTGCCTGATCCAAGGCTATAGCTTCTTGTAACTCATCTGCTGATTAACTGGTTAAGTATATATTCCACCAGCTGCCAGCTGTTTTGCTACGGGTAACGCCTTTGGTTTGCTGGAACGTTGACACCATTCTTTACAGTATCATGGCATTCGTCTTGTCAGCACTTAAAAATCAACATTTCCGTCTTTAGCAATATTTTTGACTCGGTATCAGTAGCTTTATCCATCTAAGGCGAGGCTCTTCTTGTTTAGAGCGAGAAATAAAAACCAGCCTTTGGCTGGTTGAGCTTGCTGTGTTGGAACAAGGAAAGAATAACCTTATACTGCTTTGACCAGGCAATTAATTACTTATACGCAATACGTTACCTAAGACAAGTTTTGGTTTTATGTAAAATAATTTAACACAAGCTAATCGAACTCTGCAATTTTTCTTCATATTATTTTGTACCACCCTGTAAGATAATATATGCTCCCCAGATAGCGGCGGCGCAAGCTAAAATTGTAGACCAAACTGGATGATAACTACGACCACTACGAGTTTGATGCCAAGTATCAAGATCTAACCACAATGTAGCTCCGCGACGACACCACCCAGTCACGACAATATATTGACCAACAAGCGGTGAATGGTTATTGAGCAATGTGTCAACAAGTTTCGGTAATGGTTGATGCAGTTGGATTAATCCAATATCCGATTCTAAAATCAAAACTGGCACTAACCAGTTACTGATACCGCGGCGTCCTAGGAGTTTACCTTGCAGACGTAGCGGTTGGCTATTTAGGGGGAGCATATTAGGGTTAGATAAGAAATTGAGGAGTTCAAACTTTGAGTTGGAAAAGTTGCTGTCAGGGAAAAAAGAATTGATGCGAATAAACGTACCAATACTAAAGCCTATTGGTAAGAAACCTAAAATTAAAAACCAGTCACCAAACATCCATGCTAACTGCGGTATTCTTAACCAAACTCCAATTGCACCAATTAACCAAGTCAGACATCCAAGAATTAAGCCTAGGATAATGCAAAAAAAAGGAGCACCTTGTCGTAAAAAAGGCACAAAGGTTGACCTATCTACGCTTGTTCTCAGGAACGCTAATTCAGGCTTCAAAGACCAATTTTGAGCAATGTCAGCAAGACGTTGCAAGCGATCGCCTACAAGCGGATGTGTCTGGTTAAGACTAAACCAGTATCGATAAGGATGACAACAGTCCCAAGTTAGTACAGACTCAAAGTCAGTCGATGTTTTGCATGGACTAAGAGTCATAGCTTGATGGTGATTGATAGGAACAAGCAACTGCCAACTTTCCAATAGCCAACTTAGACATTCTTGTTTTTGAATGTCTGTTGCGACACCTTGAGTAATTTTAAGTAAAGCACGAGTTAAACCATTTGGATTACCTGTTATTTCAGTTGAAGAGCGATCGCTGTAGTAAATTCGTACCTGAGATAGCCAAACTGCAGGAATGCAAAGAAGATACCAAACCACGTAGGCAAAATTAGCGATAACACCAGCAAGAAATCGCAGATAAAAGTAAGGAATTTTATGACTCCATTGCGATATTTGGTAATAAGCAGTGTAAGGTAACTGCGTTGCAGCCATAATTAAGGACATGATGGCAAAATCTTTGTGAGCAATATGTCCTAGTTGCGTTGCATAAATCGTGGCAATTTCATTCGCTGTTAAGTGTTCTAGAAGCCCTTGAGTAACTACAATACGGGCATTTCTAGGTAAGTTGCCATAGGTGAGTGCTAGCGGTACTGAAATTGGTAATAATCTCAGCTGTGGTACTTTCCAATTTTGCCGTTGAGAGTAGCGTTCTAGCAATTGGCGGGCTTCTGGGCTATGAGATGTTAGTGTATCGAGTGATAAGGGTTGTAAACCATAAAATACTTGTAGCAATCCATCAAGTAACCAGGGAGAGACGCTAAGCAATATAAAAAGTGTGACGAGAACAAACTGTGTCGGATCGCGGTAAAAAAGTTGGATTGGTTCTAGGTAGGGTAAGTTAACTAATAAATCGTTAGTGACCCCCATGAATACTTGTAGCAGTTCGCGGATTAGCCAAAAGAACGCGATCGCTGTTCCTGCTTGTAGTAACCACAGCGGGAGCAAATTTATCTGAGGCAGTCGTTGTAGTTTTTTTAATCGTTGGGTATAGTGTCCGGTTGAAAGTGTCGCTGGTGTGGCAGAATTCTGCTTTAGTGAACTAGTGCGATCAGATTGATTTACTTGGGTTAGTTTAAGTTGTTGAGAAGGGCGGTTTAATTCTTGAAGATGACGCAATGCCCATGTTTGAATTTGAGGATCGGGATGATGGCTTAAAGTTTGGCAAAGTGCGATCGCACGTTCATCTCTAATATTTTTATAAGCAATGACTAAACCCATCTGGACTTTCACAAGCGTTGTAGGGTCATTGTAGTTTTGGATCGCCGCTTCAAGTTGCGCGATCGCCTTGTGATAATCTCCTTGATTTAAAGCTGTTAATCCAGCTACTACAGATGAATGAGGAGCAGCCATGATTTTATTGTGTCAAATTGATGAAATTTTTATTTTATGAATTTCTCTTGTAACAGTGCCTTTGTAACGTTAGCAACAGTTGATCTAGAAAAGTTAGTGCTTTTCTACAGTAATCTACTAAATATAAAACCACAGCATTACACTCTAAATCGTTATGCCGAGTTTCAGTTACCAGGTTTGCGATTAGGTATTTTTAAACCAAAGCAAATGCACCAACCTGAGTTTGAGAACTCAAGTAGCGCAATGAGTTTGTGCTTAGAAGTCAGTGACCTAGAAAATGCCATTGCGCACCTTACTCATCTAGGCTACCCACCACTAGGCGAAACATTAACAGCTTCTCACGGAAAAGAAATATATGCCTACGATCCACAAGGCAATCGTCTAATTCTACATCAGTCTAGTTGACGTCAATCATTGGCTATTAACTCTACTAAGGCATCGCCATGCATCATTACCAATTAAAATATTGAATTACATCCGCTAAACCGTAGATACTAATAATCAGCATCAGGACTGCAGTTACTTGAGTTGCACGGATATAAGGTGAAGGGGCGATCGCTTCGCGGATCAAAATTGAGATTGACGATCCAATGACAAAACTGAGGCTTAATACTAAATAAGGCCAGAATGGTACAAGACTCCAAACTGTTAAGAGGATTAATGCTATCCACAGCATAATAAGCTCAACAAAGCGGGGTGGATTGTACTGGCTAGATAAGATTAAAGTATTCAGCCAAAAGCGCCAAATTGCCATATTGTGCCTACCAACAAGAGATAATTAGCGACGTCCACTCATCTGGGCGGTACCGTTTGACTGTGCACTCTCGGTAACATCTTCAATACCGAATACGCGGTTGAAAGCTTTTTCGACTTTGTATCCAGAGTCAATTGCTTCCAAGGGGTCTTTCCGCAAGCGATGACGCAAGCATAACGTAATGACGCGACGAATATCATCGACAGTGACTTCGGTACGTCCTTCAAAGGCTGCTAAAGCTTTTGCAGCACGATTTGTGACAATATCGCCACGTAAGCCATCAACATCAAGTTCGGAGCAGACTTCTGAGATGTTTACTCTCAAGTCGTAATCAAGATTCACTGAAGGTAGTAGTGCTTGAGCTTGAATTAATTTTTGTTGCAATTCTTGCTGCTGGGGTAGATATTTTTCTAAAAACTGCTGCGGATTTTGATCGAATTCAGCTCGTTGTTCAACGATTTGAACGCGTAATGCGGGTTCTTTTACAGTGTGAATTTCTGCGTGCATCCCAAAGCGATCGAGGAGTTGCGGACGCAGTTCGCCCTCTTCGGGGTTTCCGGAACCCACCAAAACAAAGCGTGCAGGATGACGAATCGAAATACCTTCACGTTCTACAGTGTTCCAACCCCCTGCTGCTGAGTCGAGAAGAACATCTACTAAGTGGTCGTCGAGTAAATTGACTTCATCAACATAGAGAATGCCTCGATTTGCTTTAGCAAGAAGTCCTGGTTCAAACGCTTTAATTCCTTCAGATAAGGCTTTTTCAATATCGATAGTGCCACAAACTCGATCTTCAGTTGCGCCCAAGGGCAAGTCAACCATAGGAACTTTTTTGTGCGTGACAGGAATTTCTGCTTGCTGTTCGATTTGCTGCCTGACAGCATCGCTCATTAGTTCAGGATCTTGAGGATCGCTATTAAAAGGGTCATCAGCAACAACTTCAATTTCTGGAAGTAAATCAGCTAATGCCCGAATTGTTGTTGATTTACCAGTACCGCGATCGCCCATAATCATGACACCACCAATTTTGGGGTCAATCACGTTCAACAACAAGGCAAGTTTCATTTCTTCCTGACCGACAATGGCAGTGAAGGGAAAAACGCGACGGACAGCTTGGGCAGTTGAACTCACAGAAAATTACCTGAAATGGGGACACCGTTTTTCATTGTGCCACACTCTGAGGGGTTAGGGGTGAGGAGTGAGGGGTGAGAGGGAAAAAGAGATCGACTCCATATTTTCAAGCGATCGCAAAAAGCTGTCGTAGTGCTTTTTGGACTGCTAATTTATCTGTTTGAGCTAATATGCCTATTTGTTTGATAACTATAGAGTCGTCTAGGGTAAACAACTTCATCCGTACCACCGAAGCGGCTTTAAGTCCGGCACTTGCCAAGTTAGCGATCGCAACATCAAGTATCCACGGAGAATGACTGGCAGTAGTAATCATTGCCATCACGCTTCTATTGGAAGGAGTATTGAAAACGTCATCACTTAACACAAGTGCTGGGCGTCTTTTTGTCGCGGAAATATCAGTAAAGGGAAACGGTACGACAACAACATCGAACTGGCTATAGGTCACGATAAGCTTCCTCGTCTGCGACCGATTCCCACTCGCCTAAAGTTTCTGCTACAGCATTCAGATAATTCCAATCAAGCGATGGCGCTTTTTTTAATACCACTTGCCCTGACTCAATTTCAAACGCTACACAATCACCTTGCGCAATTTTCAGTACTTTTCTGACATCTTGAGGAATCGTTGCTTGGTATTTCTTTGTCACTCTAGACACGAGTAATTTGCGTCTAGCCATAAAATAAATCTGCTCTCGATTCGAGACAATAACTTTTATAGTAATACGGTATTACTTAGGTTGACTAAGGCAACCAAAAGTCTGGGAGTAAGTTCTGAGTTAGGTAATGTAGAGTATTGTTGAGCGATCGCCCAAGCTGAATGTGTGGTTCATCAGATTCAACAGGAATAATTGCAGCTGGAGTACCGCGTCCAAAGCGTGAAATAACCAAGTTAGCTGCTTCCAACCCTGTAACATAAGCTTTTTCCTGCGACCAAGAACCGTGACGGTTGACAATCCAGTCACCGCTCATAAACACATTTTTGATACTTGTCGTTGCTGGCAGCATGTATTGATAACTACCAGGTGCGAAATGCGTCACAGCCCTTGGTAAACGAATCACGTTGCTATCGATGACTTTGGCGGTACGAAAAGCAGGAATACACTTTGCTAAGTCACGCTGTACTAATGACATAATTTCTGCATCACTCAAGGGAAGAAATTGATTAGCGTGGTAAAAATCAGCTTCAATGACTGTACCTGGGGTATTGCGGTATTCATCATGTAGTGCGTTTAAATCGAAAAATGTCCAGCCTGTTGTCGCATTAAACCCAAAACACGCATTTGATGGGCGGGGAATCTCAATTTTGCGGTCAAACCACAACCTAGTGGCTAAGACATCGATAGCACCTAAATTCATGACATCACGGAATTCTTGATAGCTTTGCAGGGAGAGGCTACTACTAATAATCTTTTGCATCCCACTGATTCCCACCGCAAAGATAACTGCATCAGCGGTAAAAACTCGTTCTCCACAAACAACACCTGTTGCTTGACCGTTATCATCAAGAATTAAATCACTTACCCGTTGATTTGCTAATAACTTACCACCAGCTTGCTCGATGCGCTTGACCCAAGGCTGAAAAATCATTTCGCCTACAGTTCCGCGACACCAAACGACATCAAAATTTGGTTGATGCGCCAAGATAAAGTAATACAGCATTCCTAAAGTTGCAGCAGCAGAACATTGTTCGCCAGGGGCAAATAAACCAACTAAAAGCATCGGTTCAAAGGAATCGCGATATAAACGTGCTGAAACACCAAAATCTTTAAATAACTCTCTGGCGGTGACAGAATCGTAGCGTCGCCATGCAGCGTCAGAGTTATCGAAGTCAATTACAGCGTAAAGTAGCGGTAAAGCACTCAGGCGATCAATCAGAGGTAAACGCTGAAACTGAGTGTAGAGAAATGTTCCAAGTGGTGCAGGAAGTCGCGGTAGATCTTGAAAAATAGGCGATACGACTTCTAATCCTGCTGGGGAATATTGCGAGGAACGAGTAAACGGCGTAAAAGGGGTAATACCTAACTCGCGTACGAGGGAAAAGGTGTTGCAGTAGGGATACCAAAAACCATGAATTCCGGCTTCTACTGAACGTCCTGCGGCTTGCCAACCTGCGACTAGCCCACCAGGATAGGGACTTGCTTCCAAAAGCGTCACATCGTAGCCTTGCTTTGCTAAATGATAAGTCGCCCCTAACCCAGCCCAACCAGCACCGACAACAATAATTTTGGGGGAAGGTTGTGATGTTGATTGCATAGCGTACCTTGATAATTCCTAAGTCTAGAATGACACTATTTGTTTGTCAGCAATTAGCACTTAGTAATTAGCGATTAGTTAATTCAGTGTCTCAGCAGCCATTGAGGCTACAAAATAATTATTATGCTTAAATTGGAAAGCTGGGATAAAAAGTGAATTTGGTGATGTAACCGTGATGAATGAATCAGCAGCAACCGATTTTACTGCCGCAGATGTTGTCAATGAGAATTGTACGGCGCAAGATCTAGAGGGATTGAATGCTTGCGTTCAAAGTTTAGGGTTGCCACAGATCCAACGTCATATATTTATTTGTGCTGACCAGACTCTCGCGCAATGTTGCTCCAAAGAAGCTAGTCTGGAATCTTGGGAGTATCTCAAAAAGCGCTTGAAACAGCTAAAACTTGACAAACCAACTGCGACACGTCCGAGTTGTGTCTTTCGCACTAAAGCAAATTGTCTACGAGTGTGCTGCCAAGGACCGATTTTAGTTGTCTATCCTGATGGTGTGTGGTATCGACAAGCAACCCCAGAAGTGATTGAACGCATTCTCCAGGAGCATATTATTTGTAATCGAGTTGTTGAGGAATACGCTTTTTTGACACATCCTCTACCTGAACCCGCCGCAATGGTAAAGGAGACTGCGGATGTTGAATAGCGATCGCTACCGACATTAGTCAACCTCAATCAAAAATAAGATAATTTCTAACTGCATACCAACAATTCCTAAGAATGCAGATATAATATCGCGTTAGATATACTTCAAAATTTTCGTACCATTGTTAATATCTCAGTGCTTCTATCTCAATTACGGCTTGCAAACCCTCTCAAAAAACATAATGTTAATATACTTTAACCACAAAATAATATTATTAACAACATGCCAACAAGCAGAAAATATTGTAGAAAAGATTATTGATAAATACCTTTAGCTCAATTGTAGTGAGTAGCATATACCATGAAAGAAACTACTGCCAAAGACAACAAGCGACTACTCCTGATTGACGATGACCCGAACTTGATTTTGCTCGTCAAGGATTATTTAGAATTCCGTGGTTATGAAGTTATTACCGCAGAAAATGGACGCGAAGCCCTGCAGATTTTAGAGCAGGAAATTCCAGATATGATTATTTGCGACGTGATGATGCCAGAAATGGACGGCTACACGTTTGTCAATAATGTACGCCAAGATGAGAGAATCAGCTGGATTCCAGTTTTGTTCCTTTCAGCTAAAGGTCAAAGTCAAGATCGAGTTAAGGGTCTGAACACAGGTGCTGATGTTTATATGGTCAAGCCATTTGAGCCAGAAGAACTCGTAGCACAGGTAGAAGCATCTTTAAAACAGGCGTATCGCCGTACTCAGCAGACAAATAACGGTAGTGAGGTTGCACCTAAAATTCAAGTTCCTTTTGATGTTCATCTGACTCAAACTGAACTGAAGGTTGTGCAGTTTGTTGCTAGAGGTTTAGCAAACCGTGACATTGCTGAAGAACTTAATGTTAGTCAACGAACTGTAGAAAGTCACGTCTCAAATATGCTTGGTAAAACGGGATTGCATAACCGTACAGAATTAGCGCGGTGGGCAATTGAAAACCAAATGGCGTGATCAACTTCAACTATTGAGCGATTATCTAGTTATCTAGTTATGCTCTACTACCTAAGTAGGTTTATATTTCTGAAAGTAAATTAACATAAAATTCAGATTCAGATACAGTTTTCAACTACTTGATTTCTAATATCTGAGTCTGTTGAATTATGCGAATTCACTTAGTAGGATAACGCTGGTAACTGTTTATTACCACCCGTCTTCTTCTGAAGGTAGCTGTTTCCAAATTTCTAAATCTAATTCGTTGAGATAGATCAGGGCATTTTGAATTTGTTGGCTGGTTCCTCTTAGTTCTAAGAGGAGGTCTGAAAAGTAAAAAAGCTCTCGTTACAATAACCTGTCAATAGCAAAAAATGACAGAGAACGAGAGTCATGGGTCAATCATATCGTACCGATCTCACAGATGAACAATGGGAATTACTG
>NZ_JADEWN010000107.1 GCF_015207655.1 Gloeocapsopsis crepidinum LEGE 06123
GATTTTGACGATTTTGCTAGCTTGGGTTTTACTTATTCCTCCATCTATTGCCTCAATGACTTTTTTCTCCAGTCGTAGCTGTAGGGGGCTGGCATTTTTTACTTTGGTTTACTCCTTCTCTATTTTGCCCTCATCTTTCCTTCTCTTGCTATAAATCAGATCTGTCTGCATTTTGGTATTCAACTGGTGGGGTGACAGGGGGATAGAAGTGAAGCCTAATCAGGGGTTGAGTAATGAGAGCCAAAAAAAGATAGGCTGGCTATTGACAATGCCTGCCCATCACTAAAAATGCTGCCTAAATTCTATCAGACCCATCTGCAAAAACAACTGAGTGCGAATCAATACAACCTACAGTTATTGGCGCGTGAGTAGCAATGGAACAGAAATGTACGCTAAGCTCAAAACGTTCAAGGAGAAAGCATTTTAGCACTTATCCAACATTGCCGAGAAGGTTTCAAACTAGGCAATGTATAGTGGAAATATATGCGCCAGCATGAGGTTTCAACCCATGCCAGTTAATCTCCCTGCACTTCCATTTTCGGCAAAGTCTGCTTCTGGAGCTGCTCCACCCCCTAAGCAAACTGCAAACCGAGAGCGGGAATACTTGCGCTCCCACGAAGTAGAAAAGCTGATTCAAGCAGCTCGGAAGGTAGGACGAAATGGCAATCGGGACGCGGCTATAATTCTACTGATGTTCCGCCACGGACTGCGGACAGCCGAATTGGTTGCTTTGAAATGGTCTCAAGTAGATCTGAGAGCGGGTTATATAGATATCCGCCGTGCCAAGCACGGGCATGATAGCATTCATCCACTCCGCGCACCTGAATTGAGAGCGCTGCGCCAACTTCAACGGGACTACCCCGATACTCAGTATGTCTTTGTCTCCGAACGCAAAGCACCCTTATCAACTCGCTCAATTCGTCAGATTGTAGCGCGCGCAGGTTTATTAGCAGGTATTCCCTTTCCAGTTCATCCACACCAACTGCGTCATGCTTGTGGTTACTATTTAGCCTCCTGTGGACACGACACGAGAGCGATTCAGGACTATTTAGGACATAAAAATATCCATCATACGGTGCGCTACACTCAGTTGTCGCCGCAGCGGTTTGAGAATTTCTGGACTGATTAACCTGTAAAATAAACAGGCTAAACGTCAGCTAGGGTCGAAATGCCAGTTGATTTTTTGACTGAGGAGCAACAAAGTCGCTATGGGCGCTATGCAGGTGAGCCTACACCTGCTCAACTGGCTCGCTATTTCTATCTCGACGACACCGATTTACAACTAGTACTAAAGCGACGCGGGAATCACAACCGCCTTGGCTTTGCCCTACAGATATGCACGGTCAGGTTTTTAAATACCTTTCTCAGCCTACCTACGGACGTGCCTTCATCAGTTGTAGCTTATGTCGCAGCTCAACTAGGTATTACCGACTTGAGCTGTTTGCCTCGTTACTTGGAACGTCCCACCACTCACCGAGAACATGCTGGTGAGATTCAAAAACACTATGGCTACCGAGATTTTAGCGACCAGCCACAACACTGGCGGTTAGTGCGCTGGATGTACGAACGCGCCACCTTGAGTGTAGAACGCCCTAGTATATTATTTGACCTAGCTACAGCACGGTTGGTAGAGCAGAAGGTATTGCTTCCAGGTGTCACTGTCTTGGCGCGAATGGTAGCCACCGTTCGCGACCGTGCCACTAATCGTTTGTGGCAAGCTTTATTCAAACTCCCTAGTCCAAAGCAACAAAGACGATTAGAAGAATTACTGCAAATCAATGATAACAGTCGCATAACTCCCTTAGACCGACTGCGCCATTCGCCCACCCGTACTAGTGCTCCGGCATTAGTTGATGCCCTCAACCGATTAGTCGAAGTACGGGCTTTGGAAGTTAATACATTGGATTTGTCTAGAATACCGCCCAGTCGTTTAAAAGTGCTAGCGCGAACCGCAGCTTCTGCCCGTGCCCAGACTATTGCTCGGATGCCTACCGAACGAAGGATAGCAACCTTATTAGCTTTTGCCCATGTTTTAGAAGCCACGGCTATGGATGATGCTGTAGATCTACTAGATGGACTCATCGGGGATTTACTAGCTGCCTCAAAACGCGTTGGGGAGCGAGAACGGTTGCGGACAATTAAAGACTTGGATGCAGCAGCATTGCAGTTGTGCGAAGCTTGTGGCGTTTTGCTAGACCCCAGCTGCGATGACCAGAGAGTCAGGGCAGAAATTTTTGCCCGCCTGAGTCGGGACAAGTTAGCCTCGGCGGTGGCTAAGGTAGAAGCATTGGCGCGACCAGCCGATGACGATTACTACGATATTATGATGCGTCGGTGGAAGCACGTCCGTATTTTCTTGCCTCGGCTGTTGCATACGATTCAGTTTAAAGGAACAGAGGCAGGGCGACCCATCTTAGAGGCACTGCAATTTCTTCGCGCTATCGAAGGGCGGAAAAAACCTGACCTAAGTGCAGCACTGTTGAATGTTGTTAGCAAGAGCTGGCTGCGATTGGTGCTTTCTGCCACTGGGAAAGTAGGCCGCCGCGCCTACACCTTCTGCATACTGGAGCGCTTGCGCTATGCCTTACGCCGTCGCGATCTATTTGTCTGTCCTAGTCTGCGTTGGGGCGACCCTCGTGCTAAGCTTCTGCAAGGTGACGCATGGATTGCTGCACGTCCGACTGTGTGCCGGACTCTAGACCTGCAACCCACACCGCAACAAGAATTAGAAGCATTAGCAAGCCAACTTGATGCAGCTTACCGCCGTACTGCTGACAACTTGCCTACTAATGCAGGGGTACGCATAGAACAAGTCGAACGGCAAGACAGTGTAGTGTTGAGTGGACTAGACAAGTTGGAAGAACCGCCCAGCTTGATAGCACTCCGCGAACAAGTTGCTGCATTACTGCCCCATGTTGACTTGCCGGAAGTTTTGTTGGAAGTGCAAGCATGGACAGGATTTGCCAACGAATTTACCCATTTGACCCAAGGCAATGCCCGTGTAGAAGATTTGCACGTTAGTATTTGTGCAGTGCTATTGGCGGAAGCTTGCAACATTGGTTTGGAACCCTTGGTGCGCTTGGATGTGCCAGCCCTAACAAGAGGAAGGCTTTCGTGGGTGTAACAAAATTATATCCGTCAAGATACGCTGATTCGTGCCAATGCACGACTAGTTGATACTCAAGCGAGCATCGGGCTGGCGCAACTGTGGGGCGGAGGAGAGGTGGCTTCAGCCGATGGGTTACGCTTTACAGTACCAGTGCGGACTTTAAATGCCAGACCAAACAGCAAGTATTTCGGTGTCGGGCGTGGTATTACTTATTACAACTTTACTTCCGACCAGTTTACTCGCTTTCACGGCCGCGACTCTCTTTTTCTTCTGGAAGGATTATTGGAGCAACAGACTAGCTTGCAACCGCTTGAGGTCATGACCGACACCGCAGGTTATAGCGATGTAGTCTTTGGTTTATTTTGGCTGCTTGGTTATCAGTTTAGTCCCAGACTTGCCGATCTCGGCGAAGCTCGGTTTTGGCGAATCGATCCCAATGCTAATTATTATGCGCTCAACTCTTTGGCTCGTCATCGCATCAACATTGAGTTAATTGCTAACAATTGGGATGATTTACTCAGGGTAGCAGGCTCCCTCAAATTGGGAACTGTTAGTGCCTCTGAGTTGATGCGGACTCTACAGGGTGGAAGTAGTCCCTCTAGTTTGTCAAAAGCTATTGGCAAATTAGGTCGAATTGCAAAAACGTTGTACCTGTTGGCATATATCGATGATGAAACCTATCGTCGCCGCATCTTAACGCAAATCAACCGAGGAGAAGGTCGTCACAGTTTGGCTAGAGCAACTTTTCACGGACAGCGAGGGGAGGTGCGTCAACGCTACCGTGAAGGTCAAGAAAACCAGCTTGGCGCACTGGGGTTGGTCATTAATATCATGGTGCTATGGAATACTTCTTATTTAGACACAGCCTTGAAGCATTTGCGTTACCAAGGATATGAAGTTAAACAAGAGGATGTAGTGCGGTTGTCCCCATTAGGGTACAAGCATATCAATATGCTGGGGCGTTATCAGTTTGCTTTACCCGAACATTTGCAACAGGGAGAGCTTCGCCCACTGCGCGATCCAAATGACACATTAGAGGCTGAGGGGTAGAAGTATTATCCTGTCAGCTTTTTAGGCTTAGCGTACATTTCTGTTCCATTGCTACTCACGCGCCTAAGTTTGCTGAGTATAGAATTTTCATGTTTGCATATTATGTCTAAACAATCAGAGCTAATTTATAAAGTAAAAATTAAGCAGCTAATCGTCTCAGCATCAACCGCACCATAGCAGCATAGATCATAGACTCACTCACCTCTGGCAACAGTTCATCATCCTTACTCAATCGACGATACCAGTTCAACCAGCCAAATGTACGTTCAACCACCCATCTTCTGGGTAACACTTCAAACCCATCTGTAATCCGCTTGACTACTTCTACTTCTGCACCGCACACTACCATCACAGCTTGTGCAAAATTTTCTCCCCTGTATCCAGAATCTACCCAAATTAACTCTAAAGCCTTGGAGTTATAACACTCTTGTGACAATGCTATTATTGCCCCTAATCGTTGTGAAGCATTAGCTTCGGTCACTACTACACCCATGAGTAGTCCTTGTGTATCTACGACGATATGGCGTTTGCGACCTTTAACTAGCTTGCCGCCGTCGAAACCGGATACTTCCCTTTTTTTTCCGTCGTTTTTACTGACTGGCTATCAATAATTGCAGCAGTAGCTTGATGAGACTTGCCTTGCTTCATCCGTACTTGTTCACGCAATACTTGATTTATCTGTTCCCAAACCCCGTGCTTTTGCCAGCGTCGAAAATAATAATAAACTGTTGAGTAAGGAGGCAAGTCATTAGGAAGCATCTCCCATCAACAACCAGTTCGTAGCAAATAAAAGATGGCATTGACGACCTCACGCATGTCTACTGTACGCGGATGTCCCCCCGATTTAGGAGGTGGAATTAACGGCTCAATGATTCTCCATTCTTCATCGCTCAGGTCACTTTTATAGGCTTTTCTGGTCATAGGCATCGCTTTAAGCTTACTAACATGTCATCGTAAGAACCTATTGCCTCAACCCTCGCCAGTTTCAACTTTTCTTTATAAATTACCTCTCAGAAATTTTGCTTAGAATTTTTATATTTGCATCTTATGTTTTAACTCATATCTTGCACCAGGTTACATTAATGTCTATTCCATGATGTTTGGCTAAAGATTGCAAACGTTGAATTTCTACAAGCATGGGTAATAGCGCCATCATTGGGAGCAAGAGTTCAAGAGCTTTTTGTGCAGCATCACTCCAATCAGGTAAAAGGTTAGTGGAAGCATGAAGGTGAACCCAATGGACTAGCAAATAAGCAGTCAAGGATAAAACTAACCATCTATACACTCCTAATAAGGTTTGTTGACCAAAGCGATGAAGACCAAAGCGGTGTTTTGCTGTTTTGAAAAAGCCTTCAATTGCCCAACGGCGACGACCCCACCAAGTCATAGTGCTAGCCTTAAGAACTTTGGTACAGAGGATATAACGTTTTTCTAACTTTCCATCTGAGCGTTTGAGGTAATACCAAGATAGATAGACTGGGAGTTTTAAGCCGAGCAGTCTTACTTGCTGTCCCCGTTTGTGCAGATGTACGATACCGCGTCCATCCTCCAGTTTGCGGTCGCAACGAATCCCCACTAGAACATGGTGTTTGAGTTGACGAACTTTAGTTACAAATTCATTACTACTAAAAGCAGTATCAGCTAGAACTAAAACTTTGAAGTGTTGCGTTAGAATTTTCGGTAGTCGTCGTACAAGGCGCAATCCTAATTGCGTAGGAGTTGGAGTATCCTTACCTCGGTAAACTTGAAAACTCCAAGGCACTCGGCATCGTCCCACTACGAGGTAGAGCATCACAATATGAAGACCACGTTTACCGTTGTAGACTCTAACTAAATGGTTAAACTCTTGAAACTTGCCTGCTTTCTCCAGGGTAGTTAGATCAACTATCACCTGTAGTGTTGGTCTACGCCCTACTCTCGAATGCGATAGAATTTGTTTACACGCCGCTTGACGCACTGCTCTAATCACCTGCCGTGTCGACCACTTGTACTCATTTAAAAACCGACTCAATGCACTAGCTGACTTAGTTGCACAGTGTTCAGGTAGGGGTACTCCTTGACCTTCTAAGAAGATTCCCAGCAGAGCTTGCAGACTGTCTTGCTGGTAGGTGCTAGGCATCAGGGTTTTCAGTGTCGAAACTAGCGCTTGGGCTTGAGATAGGATAGCAGACATGAATAAGCAGAGGGTAGACGTTAAGCTATGCCTTTTTCTCACTGTTGGCGCTAGATCTAATCTGCCTGTCGATATACTTTTAGCTTGGACGCAAGATATGTATGAGTAACCCAATGTCAGCTCAACTGTCTCGTTAGACTAAGAAAGTCGATTTAATAACATAGGTAGGATACTCATGTTGTCATTGGAAGAGGTCACACTTCGCCCTGCGACGAAAGCTGACGCGCCACTGTTCTACAGCGTCATCGACCGAACAATGCGTGAGTTCATCGTTGCTACTTGGGGCGCATGGAACGAAGAGCGTGTTCAGCGCGAGTCCCTCGAAAACAGCGCTTCGCCAAACGCACAGGTCATCCAAGTCGGCAATGTTCCAGTTGGAGTTCTCTTGGTTGAACGGGAGCCAACCTACATCCAAGTTCAACAAATCTACCTACTGCCCGATTATCAACACAAAGGCATCGGCGGATATCTCATCGAGGGTATCATCGCAGAGGCAACACATAGCAAGCTTCCAGTTCGTCTCCGCGTTCTCACGGTCAATCCGGCGAAGGAGTTTTATGAGAAGTTTGGTTTTGTCGTTACCGAAACATCGCACGAATTCTATTTCATGGAACGCGTTTCCTAACCTTTCCATCATCCGAAAGGTGCAAGATATGAATTAAGCAAAAAAGATATCATCAGAAGTCAAAAAGCTTCTTTAAATCACTTTTGTAAGCTTTTATTCTATACTTAGGTTTTGCAGAGGAAAATGATATAAAAAATCTTACTATTTTTATATCATAAGAGGTTATTCAAAACAGTTTGTATTGGAAACTAGAGAATAATAATGGAGTAATGGCAATTATGCTGCCTAGTCATTTTACTAATATTCATCAGGATTTTTTTCGATAAGGCGCAGTTTATACAATTGTTTAAAAATACGAACTGACGTTAGCAATGTAGCGAGGAGCTTTATTGACAGTAGAAAACTTTGTTTGGTTTTGATAAACTACTTTTCAAGTAATCTAACCTCTAAATCCTAAAGTGCAGGTTTGCATAGCGTCTTCTCTTAAAATTAGTTTATGAATAGTGACTTAATTCCTTTTCTTGTTAGTGCGATCTTACTCATCGCTTACCTCGTTTTTTCGGCAAAAACAGAGATGGGAACTAAACTTTTCTGGAAAAAGAAGCCACCAACACGCTAAATTTGGAAAACTGACACGCAAGTTGTAGAAAATGAAAACCATGACAACATCGCGAATGCAAGCGGTACAGTCGCCAGTCATTCCGATTGTGGGAGAACTGATTCGCACTTTTCCAGGTACAATTTCTTTAGGGCAAGGTATTGTATACTATCCACCGCCACCGGAAGCAACCGATCTTACTCAATTTTTTGCCGATCCGACAAATCATCAATACAAAGCGATTGAAGGTATTAGCCCTTTGATTGCAGCAATTAAAGCAAAACTGCAAGCTTTCAATAGTATTGCTCTTGATAAGCAATGCATTATGGTAACGGCTGGTAGCAATATGGGATTTATGAATGCACTGCTGGCAATTACCTCAATAGGTGATGAAATTATTCTCCAGAAACCTTATTATTTCAATCATGAAATGGCGATCCAAATTGCGGGATGTCGTCCAGTTTTTGTTTCTACTGATGAAAACTATCAACTCCGCCCCGATGCGATCGCGCAAGCAATTACAGCAAAAACCAAAGCTGTGGTGACAATTTCACCTAACAACCCAACGGGTGCAGTTTATTCTGAGGAAGCATTACACAAAGTTAATCAACTGTGTCGCGATCGCGGAATTTATCATATTAGTGACGAAGCATACGAATACTTTACTTACGATGGTGTCAAACACGTTTCTCCTGGCGCGTTTCCTCACAGCAATGCCCATACAATTTCGCTGTACAGTCTTTCTAAAGCTTACGGATTTGCAAGTTGGCGGATTGGTTACATGGTGATTCCAGAAAACTTACTTGTTGATATCAAAAAAGTTCAAGATACAAACTTGATTTGTCCACCGGTTGTTTCTCAGTATGCCGCGTTAGGGGCATTACAAACAGGATTTGATTATTGTCGAAGTCATATTCAAGCGATCGCTAGCGTACGCCAAGTTGTTGTGCGATCGCTCGACTCACTGCAAGGATTATGTACAATTGCACCTGCTAATGGTGCTTTTTACTTTCTCTTAAAGGTGCATACGCAATTAGATGCCTTTGAACTAACTAAACGCCTTATCCGCGAACATCGAGTTGCAGTACTTCCAGGGACAGTTTTTGGCATGGATCAGGGGTGTTATCTGCGCGTTGCTTATGGCGCATTACAAGAATCCACGGCTAAAGAGGGGATGGAACGCTTGGTAAAGGGCTTGCAAACAATTTTAGCTTGATATTACATAGCGGTCTTATCTAGCTTTATGAAAAATATTAATGAACTGCAATGATTTAGGATTGCTATGTGTAGCTACAGATGCTATTTATTAGGCAACTTAATTATGATACAGCCTATTGCAAGTTTATGAGGTACAGTAAGAGGAGTACACAAATGAAGTCTAATGAAACCGTACTCGCTCGACTTGCGAGAAAAAATAGTTAAGGCATACACACAAGGTGACACCTCAATCAG
>NZ_JADEWN010000108.1 GCF_015207655.1 Gloeocapsopsis crepidinum LEGE 06123
TGCTTGCCATTCTGATGGCCATCTTTGCGAAGATTAGAGGAGTCGCACTGTGGACACTTCATCTAGACTGACCGAGTTTTGTTAACTCTTTCTTTTTTAGCATATCCACTACTTATTCAGCAACGCCAAACTATGAACCAATTTACAATTGAACTTCCGCCTACGATCTCTAACGACGAAGCAAGACTGCTACTTGCTGCCAAACTGTACGAAGTGGGTAAGCTTTCACTTGGCAAAGCGGCTAAACTTGCAGGTTATTCTAAAGAAACTTTTATCGAACTGATCAGCAAAATGAACATTGCTGTCATTAACTATCCAGCAGCAGAATTGGATCGAGAAATCAGCTTATGAGTCACCCTGCTGTCACTGATAGCACCTGTCTTATTGGATTAGAACGAATTCAACGACTTGATATTTTGCCACAGGTATTCTCACCTGTGATGATTCCGTTTGCTGTTCAGGCTGAAGTTGGAATTACAACAACTTGGCTTACGGTTTTAACAGTAAAAAATCGGGCAGTTGTCGCCGCGCTCAACACGCAAATAGACAATGGAGAGGCTGAAGCAATTGCCTTAGCCTTAGAAATTGGCAACGTTTTTGCGATTTTAGATGATTTGACGGCTCGTCGCGTTGCAACTCAACTGGGTTTAAAAGTCATTGGCACGATTGGAGTGTTACTCCGCGCCAAACAACAAGGGATAATTTCGGAAATCAGACCGTTGCTGATTGCCCTTGATCAAGCCGATTTTCGGGTTTCTGTGGCGCTAGTTCATCGGGCGTTGGAGATTGCAGGTGAATTATAAATTTCCACTTTTTTGCAACACCTTAAAACAATCAAAGTGACATTTGACAAATTTGCGGGTTTACTAGAATAAGGCTGCCCACAGATATATCGTAATGCACTTTGAGATTATCCATAAGCCCACTTTTACCAACCAATTGCTCGCGATTCCCAAAGAGCGAGTGATGCAAATTTTGGAAAAGATTGAGGTTTTACGCAACGATCCCAAACCGCACGGTAGCTTAAAGAAAAAACTGCACGGATACAAAGGCGATATTTACCGCCTGCGTTCTGGCGACTACCGCATTATTTATACTTATGGTGACGGTTGGGTGGCGCTGCTAGGCGTGGATGCGCGTAAAGACATTTATAAAGGTGACAAACTGATCGCCGAAACAACAGAAATTGATGTCACGGCTTTTGCAGATCTCGATGAACTACTCACGCCGGAAAAAGCACCTGCAATTGCATTGCAATCATCGCCGGCAGAAATTTTACCCGTTGAACTCACCGCAGAATTACTCGAACGTTTATTGATTCCCAAAGCTTGCTTTGCCGCATTGCTCGGCTGTCGTACTTTTGATGACTTACTTCTTGCCAATATTCCTGATGCGGTACGCAATCGCCTCTTTGACTGTATCACCGCACCCAACTTTGACCGAGTTCTCGACCAACCAAGTTTTGTTACAGGCGACGCGGATGCGTTACTGCGCTTCAAAGAAGGAGATTTGTTAGGTTTTTTACTCAAACTCAATCCCGAACAAGAAAAATTTGTCACTTGGGCAATCAAGGCATCAGGTCCTACACTGCTTAAAGGCAGCCCTGGCACGGGTAAAAGTACCGTTGCGCTCTACCGTACTCGTGAAATTCTACAACAGCTACAAGCAAATGGCGTGCATCGTCCGCGCATTCTGTTTACAACTTATACCAATGCTCTCGTTACTTTCTCGGAGCAACTGCTACAACAGCTTTTAGGCAACAATGTGCAGTTTGTTGAGGTGAAAACCGCCGATGCGTTGATGTACGCGCAGGTTTGTGCGGCGACAGGACAGCCAAAGATTGCTACGAATAAAGATTTGCTCAAATTGATTCGTCAAGCGATTGGCGACGCGATCGCCACATTAGAAGGAAATGTCTTGCAACAGCAAGCGCAACGATTAACATTGCAACGGCTACAGCCAGAATATCTACTTGAAGAACTCACCGAAGTTATTGATGCTAGAGGAATTGACACACTAGAAGCGTATCAAGCAACTCCGCGTATAGGGCGTAGCATTCCGCTCAACAAAATTCAGCGACAAGCAATTTGGAATTTACGCCAGCACTGCAATCGCGCGATTGCAAGTCAAGGTATTGAAACCTGGGCGCAACTGAGATCGCGTGCGCTCTCAATTTGGCAAAGTCAGCCAACGTTGCTTTACGATGCAGTAATTGTCGATGAGGCGCAAGACCTCAGTCCGGTGGCACTGCGGTTTTTGGTGCAACTGTGTCGCGAACCCAATCGTTTATTCGTTACTGCTGATGCGAATCAATCAATTTACGGTAGTAGTTTTCGCTGGAGTGAGGTTCATCAATCGCTTAGCTTTGTGGGACGCACGGGCATTCTCAAAATCAATCACCGCACCACCAAAGAAATTGCCGAAGCAGCGCATTCTTATTTGCAAGAGGGCAAACTCGATGAAGACGACATCCAACAACAATACATCCATACCGGACCATCTCCGGCAGTACGCGCAGTGAGCGATCGCGCGGCGGAGGGCGAACTATTGGCGCAATTTTGTCGCACAGCAGCGCGGGAATTTCGCCTCGGTTTAAGCGCTTGTGCGATCTTGGTTCCTACTGAAAAAATCGGTAAAAACATTGCAGGGCAATTAAGCTACCTAGGAATTGCGGCTCAGTTTATGACGAGTAAAGACCTCAATCTCAATTACAACGGAGTCAAAGTGCTACCGATCAAAGCTGCCAAAGGATTAGAGTTTCCGATAGTGGCGATCGCAGGCTTTTTAGATTCGTATTCTGCGATTCCTAAAGGTACACCAATGGAAGCCTCTGCAGAAATTCTGACTCGCGAACGGCGATCGCTCTATGTGGCAATGACAAGAGCAATGCGCGCGCTTTTGGTAATCGTGCCAGCGCAGCAACCCTCATTGCTCTTACAAAATTTCGCTCCTCATCTGTGGAATCTCGTATGAAGATTATCAAGCTTCCAGCAATTTTACCTGGCGATCTGGACTTGGCAATTGTTAATCAACAGTTGCGCTCACGCACTGCCCAACTCGACTGGAGCGCTGTAATTTCAGCCCCAGAACAGTATCTTGCTGTATTGCTGGCAGGATTGGATCTTGATGACGATGCCGAAGTTCTCGACTGTGAAACTAGCACGTTATCCGATACGATTGCGCAGAAAGTTGCGCAGGTACTGCTATCATCTGGTCAACCTCATATCGAATCCAAACCAACGGTTAATGCGATCGCACCGGCGCTTTGGCAGCAACCCAAATCGATTCCGCAACAAGATAACGTTGCAGTGCCAAGTGTTTTTGAGGTTGAACACAACAATGAGCCAATTCTCCAACCACCTTCGTACTACCAAATTCGCGCCGAACTCGAACAAGCGGTATTAGCAGATCTTTTAGGTCCCGCAGGCGGGGAATACGAAGAAATTGATGAAGCACGAGTGAGCGATCGCTATTTGGTTGGCTTAATAGCTCCTTTACACCGCCGCCAGCGTTTGGAACAATCAGATGATGATGCGTTACAAACCGAGGAACTTACGACGGATCAAACCGGAAGCGTTGATCTTAGTATTGAACAACTCGACGAACTTGCCGTAAATGGCGTAGGCACAAGCGACGATGGGACAACCGAACCCACCAATCCAACAGCTGAAACGATGTTTCCGTCTTCGATGGGGATGAGCTTTTGCGTGAGTGGAACTGCCACAGCAATGAGAATCACAGCCGGATGGGGACAATACAAGCGGATTGAAAGTGAATATCTAAAAAACGCAGCAGGGAAAGCAAAACAAATTTGGCGCAGACATCCAATTGTGGGGCAGTCACCAGCGATTTCGCTCACCGCTGGCAAAATTGCGCCTTGGCGCATCGATCCCGAACACGAGGTATATGTGCGCGGTCAAATTCGGGCGTGTGGTGATGATTGGATCGTGAGTTTATTTTTAGTCAATGAGCAACGCGAACCGCAGCGATCTCGCGATCAAGCATGGTTGTTTCAGCCTGAACTGAGCGTCGAATCGGCGACAAATCAAAAAGATATTTTTATTCGTAGAGTGCAAGTGCGATCACCAGGCAAATGTGACCCTGGGCAGTATGCCGAAGAACAACTTATGGAGATGCTTTACCGACGTCACGTTGAATTTGCAATAGGACATGGAATCGGCGTTCATGCAGAGGTAGCTGCTGGAAGGACAGACCGCGCAGTTCGTCTTTGTACTCGCGTTGTTCCTGCATATGAGGTTCCTAAAACTGATGCACCGACATTCGATGAAGCTGGAACTGAACTCGTTTTAGATATGAAGGAGTTAGCCAATTCCACGGCTGCGGAGTTGCTCGCAAAGCTAAATCCGCTTGTGCGTGCCTATGCAGATTGGATTGCCATACAGAAAAATCGCGTTGCTCAGCTGCACGAATATGCGGACACTGCTAACGATGCCCTTGCAAATTGCGCTCGTGCCAAGGCGCGAATTCAGTCAGGGTTAGATTTATTGCAAGCGGATGCGAAAGCACTTGCCGCCTTCCAATTTATGAATCAGGCAATGTGGCAGCAACGAGTTCATTCGCTGTATGCCGAACAGAAGCGACGCGGTGAAGACGTGGAAATTAGCATAATTGACGTTGCTCAAAATCGTTCTTGGCGACCGTTTCAAGTTGCATTTATCTTGCTGAATTTACCAAGTATTACAGATTTAGCGCACCCAGATCGCTGTCACGAAACTGCTGCGATCGCCGATCTGCTTTGGTTCCCGACAGGAGGTGGTAAAACCGAAGCTTACTTAGGTTTAACTGCTTACACAATTGGACTGCGACGATTGCAAGGAGCGATCGCCGGACGTTCGGGAGAATCAGGCGTAGCTGTATTAATGCGCTATACATTACGCTTGCTTACCCTCCAGCAATTCCAACGCGCAACCGCGCTGATTTGTGCCTGCGAAGCGATTCGCCGCGAACATCCTACCAAGTGGGGTAATGAACCATTTCGGATAAGCTTATGGGTCGGTCAAAAAACAACTCCTAACCGCACCGAACAAAGCGAGGAATTTCTCAAACAAAAACTCGGACAATACCAATCAACGAGCAGCGGCTCTCCGCATCAAGTTTGGACGTATTGGTGAAGTGAGACGGGCATGGGTTCCCCCTGGGATTCGTCCAAGTGTTGCCAAGCAAATCGTGCGAGAATATATTTATGCTTTTGTGGCGGTTGCACCTGCACTGGGAGAAATGACTGCTTTGGTGCTACCTTATGCCAACACTGAGATGATGAATCTGTTCTTGGAGCAGGTGGCAATTGAGTTTGCTGACTACTTCATCATTATTCAGGTAGATGGAGCTACTTACCATCACTCTGCTGGGCTAGTTGTACCTGAAAATATCCGGCTAATTGAGCAGCCTGCTCGTTCTCCAGAACTCAATCCAACTGAGCACATTTGGGAAGAGGTTAGAGAGAAGCATTTTTACAACAAAGTCTTCGACTCACTTGATGCTGTTACAGATGTCCTTTGCCAAGGCTTGCAGGAGTTAATGCTAGCTCCTGCAAAGCTGTCTTCCATGACCTACTTCCCTCATCTGAGAATTGTTCTTTAGAACGCGGTTTAGTATGAGTTAGCTAAACCGCTCTTTAGCAATTCTTCCTGCAAAGACTTTTCTTGACCATCTTTCAGGGCTACGAATACTTCCGCCACCGTTCGACCGTAACGATCCTTTTCAATCGGCATCAGTATAATATTGTTACCCGCAGAAGCAACGAGCGATCGCGCGAAGTCGCGGCTTTCATAACCTAGCGGCTGATCCAGTTCGGGCGCATCAATGCCACACAATCGAATTTTTTGCTTCCCCCAATTTCCCTGAACTGTAAGAGTATCGCCATCGTGAATGTTAATAACTTGGTACTCCTCAGATTGAGGAAGTTCTCGCCTTTCAGGAGCATTAACTATTTTATTACTACGTTCTTCACCATCTAACTTTGCACTAGGAGCAACAAACTTTGGATAAATAACAAAGGCAATAACAAGAGCGATCGCTACGAGGGGTAAACCATTAACTAAATACCTTATCAAACTCTTCATATTTAAATCCGTATCTTCCGTAGTGTCGCAGGAGTGAGTGCAGCGTTAGTTTGGTGGAGGCTGCTGAGGGATTGAATGTGCAGTAGCAGCCTCGCTAAGTAAATTATTCCCTTCTGGTAAGAAATCAAATCATCGTGAACAATAAAAAAAGGGTGTGGTCAAAACCAGTTGGTAGAGAGGCAAGCTGCATTGGAAATAGCTAGGAGGTTGAAACTGCTTCTTTTTGTGGCAGTGTCACAGAAGGACTATTGCTCAACTACCAAAAGCCGCCATGAAGACCGGATATACTGATATAGTTGTTGAAATGAGCCAGAAGCTGTGCCAAGCGCTGTTGAAAAAAGAATCAGACTTAGCGCAAAAAGTCCATGAACTCGATGGCGAAGTTAACAAAATACTGCGGCGGGTAGGATTTTTTGTCGTCTCTCTAGTTTTAGCCGAACTTAGCACTTAGGTGACAAAAGAGGCAAGGGCAACAGGTCTAACCATACATCGAGCGTCTCGAATAAAATACTCTTCCCTGTTTGGCGTTAATGATAAACTCCACGCAACTGATAAAGGACTCGTAAAGCTAGTCATTTGGCAACTCAATAGCTATCACGGTCAAGGGCAAGAGCGCATTGCTAATTTGTCTGGGTATTTAAAACGTTTCTCTAATGCCGTGCATTATGAAAAATTCCGCGCCCAAGGTCTTCCCATCGGTTCGGGGGAAGTTGAAAGCGCTCACCGCTATATTCCCCAAAAGCGCCTCAAAATTCCAGGAACCACTTGGCATCCAGATACAGTTAATCCGATGCTGGCTTTACGCATATTCGGGCTAATGATTGGTGGGAGGATTTCTGGACGAAACAATCAGCTTCCTACTAGAACCCTATTCTACGAAAAGCCCTTTCGTGTAGTTTGTCCTACCTGCGTTACTGCTTAAAAAGCGTATTATAGATTTCACCGGAAAATCCGGAAAACTGTACAGTAGGGTTGTATATTATTCTGTCACTACTAAGTTTAAGTGTGAGCTTATGGTAGAACCTCTAACGGCAGCAGTCATTGTCTCTTTATTTTTCTCAGAGGCAATTAAAGAAGGTGGAAAGGCTTTAGGTAAGGGCGTTGCTGATAAATTTACTGAACTGGTAAATGCCATCCAGGAAAAATTGAGGGCAGAGGGAACAGAAGGGCTGCTGCTCCGAGCAGAAAACCAACCAACAGAAGCAAATAAGGCAAAGCTACAGGATGAGCTACAAACCCAAATGGATGCTGATGAGCGGTTTGCTCATAAACTCAAGGAAATAGTCGAGCAACTACAAGCACAAGATGAAAAGGTACGTCAGGTAGTGCTGAGTGAGATTGAATTAACTGGCGATTTGGAAGCAAAAGACATCAGCCAGAAAGCAACGCGGAGTGGTTCAGTCGAGCAGGAAATGGTTACAGGAGTAAAAGCTCAAAACATTGATGTGGGCAACTTAAACCAAGAAGCTTAAAGCGATGGCTAGCCAGCAAGATCCTCAATTAGTTGTCCAAAAAATCTTTGAGAATGTTCAGGCAGGTAATATCACAGTCGGGAATATTACTCAGATTTATCAAATCATTAGCAATTTGGGTAATCTTCCTCAACCAACAGGGTTTCCTCAAAATATTCCCCCCAGTAACACAGATAAGTTTGTTGGGCGCGGAAAAGAATTAGAACGCCTCCACCAACAGCTACAACGAAATAATGAGGTAATAATTGCTGCTGTTGAAGGCATGGGGGGAGTTGGGAAAACAGAGCTAGCCATCCAGTATTCGCTGCTCCACTTACAGTTGGACTCTTACCCAGGCGGAATCTGCTGGCTAACAGCAAGAGAGGAAGATATTGGTCTGCAAATCGTAGAATTTGCTAGGACAGATTTGGGTTTGCAACCTCCAGGAGATTTAGAGTTACCTCAACGCGTCCGTTGGTGCTGGAAGCATTGGCATCAGGGGAATAAGCTAATAGTTGTGGATGATGTTAAGGATTACGGACAAATTAAGCCTTTCCTACCACCACAACCATCCCAATTTAAGGTACTTATTACAACCCGACTCAAGCTAGATTTAGCTGGTTCTCTGTTTCTGGAGCTTTTGGATGAGACAGCCGCATTAGAACTATTAGCTCAATTGGTTGGAGAAGAAAAGCTCAACCAAAAGTTAGCAACAGGAAAAGAACTTTGTCAGCGTTTGGGCTACTTGCCCCTAGCGTTGCAATTGGTAGGGCGATACGTGCAGAAACGAAGGATAACTTTAGCTGAAATGCTGCGCCGATTGGAGTCGAAAGGGCTGGAGCATAGTTCTTTGGTAGTAGATAAAAATGACCGCACTTGGACGCTAAATATCAAACAGGGGGTAGCAGCAGCCTTTGAGTTAAGTTGGGAAGAGTTAAATCAGCCAGCCCAACAGTTAGGGTGTTTGCTAAGTTTATTCGCTTTGACTCCGATTCCTTGGTCACTAGTAGAAAGCGCTGCTTTTGAGCAAGGCTCAGAAGTACTGGAAGATGCCAGAGTAGAATTAGAAAATTTGCACTTGCTACAGGGTGAGGATACTTATCAATTACATCAGCTAATTCGAGATTTCTTGAGAAATAAGCAAAAGGACTTAGCTGCTGCGAACGAACAGAAGTATAACTTTTGCCAAGCAATCGTAGAAGTGGCGAAGGAAGTTCCTCAAAGCCCTACTCAGCAAGAAATTACTACACTATAGCCTTACACAATCAGATTAGGACGTTATTATAGGGGCAGAGGAGAGTTGAGGAAGTGCCCATGCCCGCCCCCTACAGTTACGACCTGCGCCGCAAAGCGCTGGCGGCAGTGAAACACGGCGAA
>NZ_JADEWN010000109.1 GCF_015207655.1 Gloeocapsopsis crepidinum LEGE 06123
TCCACTGTTCATTCAGCAACGCCAAATCTCTTGAGATGTTACGATATTCAGTCCGGCTACTGATGCACTATTTAAGATTTAAAACACTTCCCCTAGCCACTTAATCCACTGTTCATTCAGCAACGCCCCAGATTGACTAAGCCTCGGCAAGAATTACGTAAACAATTGCAGACTGCTTAATTGATAAGCGTTTCCGCTTTTCTTAGTGCCATTCGGCCATTAGCATTTGATACTGTCGGCGGAATTGTTGAACGGGCTGGTCAGTTAGCTGGCTTACCTTTTCCTGTTCATGCTCATATGCTACGGCATGGAACAGGTTATTATTTGGCTAATCGAGGTATTGACACTCGGACAATTCAAAGTTACTTGGGACATAAAAATATTCAGCACACAGTGCATTATACCGAACTTGCATCTGTTAGGTTTCAAGGTCTTTGGGATGATTAATGTTTAGAACCCCTGCTGAATTGTTGCCTATCTCCCCCGAAATTTTTCGCTCTCCCAGTCCGCTCCAACTTAAGTTTTGAACAACTATCCTTCCTGGTAAATTCTTACTATAGAAACTATAATTTCTATAGAAACTCAAAAACTTAGGCTCACAAATTGAGGTTTGTATGGCTGGGAAGACAATATCTGCTTACACCGATGCCCAGACTGCTGGCCGTGTTGCCGACCTTGCCAGACTGGAGCAACGACCGCCAGCTCAAATTGCTGGTATGGCATTAAAGTTTTTTGTCGGACTACCAAAAGAAGCACGCGATGCCTTAAGGCAAATTGAAGCACTTGGCTCTCTTGACGATCTAGAGGAAACTAAAAGGGAGATTACTCGTGCCTTGTTACACATTCAATACAAGGTGGCACAGCGACAGATTCTCAAGCACGCTCAGGTTGCGAATCTGAACCAAATAGCAACAGAAGACGATATCCTGTCTGCTGCTGTTAAGCTTACCCAGTAGCAGATGTATGACCGAAGTGCTGCGGATATGCCTGGATCTAAATATTTGGTGTGCTGCCCTGCTTGCGGATTTGAAGGGCAGGCAGGGTACATCTTGCCAAACTCTGGTTGAGATGGCTCGGCAAGGCTGGTGTTCGCTTGGTTCAGTGCAGCTCATCATTTCTTGGGGTATGCTCAATCGCCTACGGTTGGTGCTGGAAAAAGATTTAAATGTCCCGCAAACAGCTGCCAACTTGTACATTGATGCAATTAAGGGATATGCTGAGCTTGGGCCAGTTGGTGCTGCACCGCAGTTAACCTTGGGTGGTACTGGTGTCATTGCACTCTCTGATAGCGAAGATGTCCACGTTCTGGAAACTGCCTTGGCAGGTCGGGCATCAGTATTGGTGACAGCCAATTTCAAAGATTTTATCTCAAAAGACACGCATATTGTTTTACCGCAACGATATGCTATTCATACCGCTCCAACCCATGTTCTCCGGATTGCTCATCCTTTCCAGATAATGCAATGGCTGCAGGATGGCTTGATTCCCACCCTTTAAGACACGCGTTCGCTATAGATCAGGACTGAACACGAGTCAAGCACTTTTTTGCAGTGCTGACTATCAAATTTATACAGCTTGAATTGAAATCACCTGCTATTAACTGTACAATATCTTCAACTTATACGCATACAGCCTCAGCTTTTTCATTGGTCACACTCACTCCTTGCTGTTTCAACTCAAACAAGTGACTGCCGCTCAATCCCTGCAAGCGCTAACTCAATTTACTTAAACTGTAACTAGGATGCGATCGCTCACCACCTAGAGCAGTTACACTTGGACTTTGCTCGACTTTCACTCCAACACTGTCACTTGACTGGGAGTTGTGACAAGGCGATCGCGACTGCCAGTTATCCTGTCTTTAGTGAGAGCTTCGTACAGGCCGAGAAAGACTGACACGTCTCGGCTACACATTCAATGAGGTGCAGATTTTGCCCTACGCCATCCTCTGAAATTCTTATATATTGCTATTCTCAGCAATTACCTGAATCTTCATAATATTTAACTGCTAGCAACAATAGCTACCCTCTCTGCTATAGTCGTATACTCTTATCCTGTCTATATCGTATAGCTATTTGACATAAATGCATATTTATCGAATATAATTGTATAAATTAATTGAATAGAGTAGTTAGACAAATCTCTCCACTACTCTGTTAACAAGCTCTCAGTAACAATGCAGGGAAGCAACAAACTTAAAACGCAATTGCTCGTGAGCCTACTACAGTCAAAGGCTACTTTATACGCTTAAGCTGAAAAGCCTTTGAGGTAGGTATAATCGGCTGTATACAGGAGCAATTCATTCAAAACCTACTACTTAACACGATGCTAGAAATTCCTCAAAACTAGACTCCACCTACCTCTGATTTCTAATCCTTAGCTCCTGCACTTATGAGCAATGCCACTCGGTTTGACCTCAGTAGAGAAGAAATTATTGCCCGCTACCGTCAGCGCATCCACAAAGGCGATCGCACCAAGCTCTCCAAACACGAGTTAGAACAGCTAGCACTACATTTTGTTGACCACTTAAAATTGCTTAACTCACCTAATGAGATTAAAGCTTTATGCACAGCTGAAATTCAACTTTTAGAAGAAGGCTATCCGCAAGCAACGATCGCTGGCAATCAGATACCTTTATACCGCCGACTGATCGAGGATGCAATTTCTACAGGCACTTTGCTCCTAACTAATGAAAATAGTCATCTAGTGACTTGGACTAAGCGCAATACGGGAGAACTCGGACAAACACAGGAACACTTCGCGCTTGACTACCTCAAGTACGACCAAGCCACCTACCAACAAATTCGTGGGGAAGGTACAGCAGCGAATAATAGCCGACAAGACAATCTGCAACCAGTGCCACTGCAACGTTACCTCGATACAGCCACTGAATTGCTGGCATCAAATGACGAGCGACACCTAGCAATCGCTATTGCCGCACTGACAGGTAGGCGGCATACTGAAGTGATTAGCAAGGGACACTTTCAACTGACTCACCATCCATACCTATTACACTTTCAGGGACAGCAGAAAAAGCAGATGGGTGAAGGTGAGACGGCACCTGGATTCGATATTCTCACGCTCGTACCTGCAAATCAAGTACTAGAGGGCATCGAGCAGTTCCGCACGCTGCCTGCCATCGAACAATTAGCAGGAGTTGATAGCAAAGATCCAAGAATCCGAGTACTCAATACGCGTATTGACCGCGAGGTTAAACAGCTCTTCCAAGACACTGGCATTATACCTGTATTGGCTGGCAAGAAGACTGTTTCAATTCACAGGCTTCGAGGCGTGTATGGGGCGATCGCGATTTATTTGTTCTGCCCTCCCACCAAACACGAGCACAGGTTCCTCCAGCACTATCTCGGACACGTACTTGACCAGCAGCAGGCTGCACCCAATAGCATCGCGACTAGTCATTACTTCCACTACCGATTAGTCAACGAGCAGGGTCAACGCTTAGAAGGTCAGGGAGTGCTACTGGATGCTAATGCGCTACCTTCCCTGAATCAGAATGAAGTACAACTAGAGCCAACGCAGCCACTACCTCAAGCAGAATCAATAGCACCGCTAGAGGCTGTAGAGTCAGTGCTACCAGCTCAGCCTGTGCAGGTCGAACCAGAGCTAACCAAACTTACCTCTAAAGCATCTTCTAAAACTACTCCCCATGAGAGCGAACAGGCGATCGCTGCAGCCAATGATTCAACCTCTAGTGATGCGACTCTACCGCCACGCCAACATAGTTTATTGCGAATTTTTAAGGACGAGCATGACCGCTGGCATAAGGTGTTGGATGCGCTCTGCCCTGGGCGTTGCTGAATGAACAGTGGATTAAGTGGCTAGGGGAAGTGTTTTAAATCTTAAATAGTGCATCAGTAGCCGGACTGAATATCGTAACATCTCAAGAGATTTTGAGTAACAAAGAGTGGCTCGATGTAACCTAGCTAAATAATGCCTTAATCTCGTATTCTCTCCTTCAACTCTCGTCAAGAGAATTTTAGGTAGCACTAAGTGCTTTTTTGGGTTGAGATAGTTAGCATAAACACAATATCCATCTGTTAAATACCTGCGGCTTTTCCAGGTTTGAATTCTCTGCCAAAGCTTGGCAAAAGTTTGACCACTGCGATCGCCTACTTCCATGGCTAAAATGCCAGGAGCATGATGATTGATAGCTGTCCAAAGCCAGATTTTGTCTGTTTTACAACCGACATAGGTTTGAAGTTCATCCAACTCGGCTACCGTCGGCTGCTCTTGTTCATCTTCTGGCAACTCTTGTGCTGATTCTTTGACCCAGTTGATGATAGTCGTATGGTGAATGCCTGTAACTCTTTCAATAGCGCGGAATCCCATGCCATTCAAGTACATCTGTAAACAAATCTTTTTAACTTGAGAGTGATAACCTTTGACCTGGTAAGATTCTCGGAAAAGGCGACCGCAATCCTTGCATTCAAACCTTTGCTTGCCATTCTGATGGCCATCTTTGCGAAGATTAGAGGAGTCGCACTGTGGACACTTCATCTAGACTGACCGAGTTTTGTTAACTCTTTCTTTTTTAGCATATCCACTACTTATTCAGCAACGCCGAACTTTTGGACTATTTTGTTAATAGCAAAATAGTCACTACTTGATTTTTCTAAAATCCTCAAAATATAGGATGCTATTATCACTAGTGTTACGTCTAAAATTAGATTTAGTATTGAAAGTAGAAGTCGCAAAACTTTTGAATAATATATTTAAATACGCGATCTAAACATATTTAGTGTGCTATCAAATCTTTAAAGCATCACTGGTGTAATCCTATTTTCTTATGCAAAGGTTCTTTGCCTTGTTCAATGGCAAGTACTAGCACTAAATTTTAGAATTTTAGTAGTTGATATAGGTAATTAAACCTAGATTACTCCCTCAACAATATTTCAAAAAATGTTATATGTCTGGAGTGTAGTTGAGTTTGGCTTGCAGCAGTAGGTTTTAGGAAAAAGAATTTTTCGTGTAGCGCCTAAAGGATATGTTTTAATGAATTTGTTATTGGAGACGTCGAGCTGGGAGACTGAATTACACTGTAATGCTGATGTTAGTAGGACTAACTTAATGGTAGACGGCTACCCACGTCCACAACTGCAACGCCAGAACTGGTATAGTTTAAACGGTGCGTGGAAATTCGTGTTTGACGACAAAGGGCAGTTTGTTCAACCCAGCGATATTAGTGAGTGGATGTATAGTATAGAAGTTCCATTCGCTCCCGAATCTACCAAAAGTGGTATTAAAGAGCTAGGATTTCACCCAAACTGTTGGTATGAGCGAGAATTTGCAACACTGCTGGGTGAAGGCAGATTGTTGCTACATTTTGGAGCTGTAGACTATCGCGCTCGTGTCTGGGTTAATGGTCAATTCATGACCGATCATGAAGGCGGACATACTCCATTCAGTATTGATATTACACCTGTGTTAAATAACAGTGGGGTAACGAAAGTTACCGTTTGGGCGCAGGACGATCCGCATGACTTGGCTAAGCCTCGTGGTAAGCAAGATTGGCAGTTAGAACCACATAGTATTTGGTATCCGCGCACGAGTGGCATTTGGCAGACAGTCTGGGTTGAACGTGTAAGCGGAACTTATATTGATCGCATTCGCTGGGTTCCAGAATTTGAGCGTTGGGAAATTGGTTTTCATGCTACGATCACCGGCGATCGCCAAAATGGTATCCAGCTCAAGGTAAAACTCAGGATTGGCGATACAGTATTAGTAAAAGATACTTACGAAGTATTCAACGGAGAGATTCATCGCCGCATAGCCCTTTCCGATCCAGGAATCGACGACTACCGCAACGAATTACTCTGGAGTCCAGAGAAACCAACGTTGATCGATGCCGAAATTCAATTATGGGAGCAAGACAAGCTGCTCGATGAAGTAAAATCCTACACAGCAATGCGCACTGTAGGGATACAACGCGATCGCTTTATGCTCAATGGTCGTCCCTACTACTTGCGGTTGGTTCTCGATCAGGGTTACTGGCAAGAGACATTAATGACTCCACCTTCCGATGCGGCGCTGCGGCGCGATGTGGAACTTGTCAAAGCAATGGGTTTCAATGGAGTTCGCAAGCACCAAAAAATTGAAGATCCGCGTTTTTTGTACTGGGCAGATGTCTTAGGACTCCTTGTTTGGGAGGAAATGCCCAGCGCTTACCGCTTCACTCCCAAAGCTGTAGAACGCATTACCAAAGAGTGGACAGAGGTCATTGAGCGAGATATCAGTCACCCGTGTATTGTCGTCTGGGTGCCATTCAATGAATCTTGGGGAGTCCCGAACTTAGTTGAAACACCAGCACACCGCAACTATGTTCTCGCATTATATCACCTCACCAAGACACTCGATCCATCGCGTCCGGTGGTTGGTAATGATGGTTGGGAAAGTACTGACACCGATATTCTCGCAATTCATGACTACGAAACTAACACTTTGCGGTTAGCACATCGTTATGGTCCAGAAGTCAAGCTATCGGATCTTTTTGAACGGCGGCGTCCTGGAGGGCGAATCTTAACCTTAGATAACTATCCGCATCAAGGACAACCTGTCATGCTGACCGAGTTTGGCGGAATTGCCTACGCCCCAGATGACAAACCGGATGCTGATATCTGGGGATATGAGCGATGTTTCAATATTTCCGAACTTGAAATGAAGTATACTGCGCTGCTGGAAACGGTGAATAATATCGAGATATTCAGCGGCTTTTGTTACACGCAGTTCGCAGATACGTTTCAAGAAGCTAACGGGTTATTGTACAGCGATCGCACGCCCAAAATCTCGATTGAGGCAATTCGTAAGGCAACTTTATCAGGAGGAGTATGTACTCCCACAAGCTGCTAAAGCCAGATGGTCGTCATTTAACTTTGTACAGTCGCTACCCAATTGATAGCAAAATCACAGCCGTCAGCCCTAGTAATGAACCAGTGCAAGCCAATCCGCATCTGCGCTGGCATCCCTTACGCGGTGAATGGGTAGCCTACGCGAGTCACCGTCAAGCGCGGACGTTCATGCCGCCTCCAGAATATAACCCCCTCGCACCCACCAGCAAACCAACGTTTCCGACTGAACTACCATTAGGTAGATATGACGTCGCCGTGTTTGAGAACCGCTTTCCCTCACTCACAGTGGCTGCACACGATCCACCGCAGTCTATTGTGGAAACTTTACCCGCGCATGGTGCTTGTGAGGTGGTGGTATTTACGCAAGATCCGCAAGCTTCGCTGGGTTCACTGGCACTTGACCACTTAGATTTGCTGTTACAAGTGTGGGGTGATCGCACGCGCGTTCTCGGAGAAAATCGTCAGATTCAGTACGTCCTACCGTTTGAAAATAAGGGTGTGGAGGTGGGTGTAACGTTACACCATCCCCACGGACAAATTTATGCTTATCCGTTTATTCCACCCGTACCCGCACGCATGCTAGAGATGCAACGGCACTTTTACGCGGAACATCAACGGGGTTTGCTGCAAGATTTGATTGTCAATGAGATTGCCGACAACCAAAGAATCGTTTATCAAGATGAAGCAGCGATCGCATTCGTGCCGGTATGTGCGCGTTATCCTTATGAAGTCTGGATCGCCCCAATTCAGCCCGTTGCAACCTTTTGTGACCTGAGTGCAGCGCAACGCTGGAGTCTTGCCAAAGCTTTAAAAACGGTGACACTTAAATATGATGGCTTATGGCAGCGCCCATTTCCGTACTTGATGGCGTGGTTTCAAGCACCTACCGATGGCGAAGCGCATCCTGAAGCACATTTGCACGCCCAATTTTATCCTCCCTACCGGACAAGTGATCGCCTGAAATATTTAGCAGGAACCGAACTCGCCGCAGGGATGTTTGCCAACGATGCGCTTCCAGAGGAAAAAGCAAAAGAGTTACAAGCTGTCGTTATCAGTAGCGAACTGAGCATAACACCAAGTTAAAAATTGTGAGAAATCATAACTCTCCACCTCCCCTGCACCCCTCAGCCTTAAGAACATCATGAATCACTTGAGTGAAGAAGTTTCCACTAAGCTGGAATTAATACGTCATACGAACTTGCGTTCTAAAGAACAATTAGGGTAGGGTGCAGTTAACCGAGAAACGAGCACTGTTATGGCAAGAGTCAGTCGAGTTGTAGCCCACCAGAGCGTTGAAGAAGTTAAGCAGAAGCTGGC
>NZ_JADEWN010000110.1 GCF_015207655.1 Gloeocapsopsis crepidinum LEGE 06123
AATTTCTCTACAAATCAAGTTTTCTGAATTACTCTCTGCCACAAAAGCGAATTTCCGCTTCTGCTGTCACTTTCTTACACTACTTATTCATGTATTAGTGGTTTTCCTGATAGGTGCAAGATGTGAGGTAGGAAGATATTACCTTGTCCTGCTGTGGTGTCAGCATTCAAAAATGCAAGGTTGTCCAAACGGACAGAGTCAGCCACAACTTCTAAGTTGCCTGCACTTCCTAATCCTAGACTGTTGACGGCTATTACAGCTCTATCGTGGACATATAAATTTTCAGTCTGAATTCTCAAGTTGCCCCCATTACCTGTAGCTCCTGGCTGGGCTGAAGAAAATAAGCCGCTGCGAGACTGACCATTCGCCGCTGTACCACTCAGTTCAACCGACTCAGCAGCTTTCACCCTCAAGCTACCTGCTGACCCCTGACCCCATGTACCAGTAACTACCTGTGCCCCATCGCGGACAATTAGCTGTGCTGTTTCTATCGTTAAATTACCCCCACCACCTGTAGCCCCACGCTCAGCCGAAGTCCCTAAAGAGCTGGCAAACCGACCATTCGCCGCCGTCCCACTCAGTTCAACCAACTCGGAAGCTTTAACCGTTAAGCTACCTGCTGACCCCTGACCGAAGGTACTGGCATTTACCAGTGCCCCATCGCGGACAATTAGCTGTGCTGTTTCTATCGTTAAATTACCCCCACCACCTGTAGCTCCTGGGTAGACTGAAGTAGCTAAGCCGCTGGGAGACTGACCATTCGCCGTCGTCCCACTCAGTTCAACCGACTCGGTAGCTTTCACCGTCAAGGTACCCGCTGACCCCTGACCGAGGGTACTAGCAAATACAATTGCCCCATCGCGGACGATTAACTGTCCTGTTTCTATCGTTAAATTACCCCCACCACCCGTAGCTTCTGCCTGGGCTGAAGAAAATAAGCCACTAGGAAACCGACCATTCGCCGCTGTACCACTTAGTTCAACCGACTCGGCAGCTTTAACCGTTAAGGTACCTGCCGCCCCCTGACCGAAAGTACTAGCAACTACCTGTGCCCCATCACGGACAATTAACTGTCCTGTTTCTATCGTTAAATTACCCCCATTACCTGTAGCTCCTCGTTCTGATGAAGTCCCTAAAGAGCTGGCAAACCGACCATTCGCCGCCGTCCCGCTCAGTTCAACCGACTCGGCAGCTTTAACCGTCAAGCTACCTGCTGACCCTTGACCGAACGTACCCGCAGATATCTGTGCCCCATCGCGAACAATTAACTGTCCTGTTTCTATCGTTAAATTGCCTCCATTGCCCGTAGCTCCTGGGTAGACTGAAGTAGTTAGGAAACTGGAGACCCGACCATCTGCTGTGGTACCAATTACTTTTACTGCTTCTGATGCAGCTACAGTCAAAGTCCCCCCTGGTTGCGATCCCAAAGTAGCAACCTCAATAGCAGAACCATCGGTAAGCGTCACCTGCCTACCTCGAACTTGAATGTCACCACCCCCCTCGCCACTAGCATTCACGGCAGCCGCATTGGACAAAGAAACATCTGCGAACGCTGGTACGCTCTCATAGCCTAAAGCATAGCCTTTCTCTATAGGAGTTAGGCTGAGTTGGGCAACTCTAGTAACACTACCCAACTCAATTCGTCCATCATCAGTCGTCAAAATGCCGCCTTCCAAGGCTATGCCATTACCTACTAGTGCCAAGGTTTTACTAGGTTGCACTTGAAGACCCGCATCTCGATTCAAAAGCTGATTGACCGCACCTGAAGTCCGTATAGCTCCCGATCCTTGCACAAGAATTTGTCCTGCATTCTCCTCGAATTGCAAGCCCAGAGGAATACTTATCTTCAGCAAAGGAATAGTTTGAGGCGCAGTTGCACTGAACTGTATGCTGTTAGCAAAATTTATACTACCTGCTGTAGTACCTAGAAACGAACCATTCAGATCCAAACTGGCATTTGGTCCAAAGATAATTCCATTTGGATTCATTAAAAATAAGTTGGCATCGCCTCCCACGACGCCGAGCGTTCCTAAAATATTGGAAGGATCGTTCCCCGTCACTCGACTCAAAATATTTTCAATTCCAGACGGATTGATGAAATAAGCTCCTCGTCCTGCATCTATATTGAACTGCTCAAAGCTGTGGAAGAGGTTTTTGTCCCGAATTGCTCCACCATCTATCCGATCGCTGGGAATGCCATTGATGTTCGTAGGTGTAACTACTGAGTTCTCTGCGCCTAAGGTAGCATCGGGTATGATTTGGGCTAAAGTGCGATCGCCCCTTCCTACTCCCACTAAAACCATCCAACTCGCTAGCATTAACTGCCAACGCCAACCGAACCAGCTTTTATTAATCACAGGATTGGTTTCCTCTACATGCTAGTTTTTCTATGGAACCAGAATTCAAAATTACAGATATGAGTTATGAGAGCGATCGCATTTTATATCTTTGAGTAATGTATTCATACTGTTCTCAAAAAAGTCGATATGTACTTTTTACAATCTTTTTACAATAGTGTTAGTAGAATTGTGCAAACTATCTTGTCTAAATAGAGCAACTCACTTGTCATATAAGGTGAATGAATTGTCTCGTTACTTTCTTTATCTTTAAATCCAGTAAACAGTTACTTAGTCTATAGAACATCTATAGGCTACTACCTCTATGTAACTCAAACTAATTGAAATCAAGGAGTAAATTATGAAGAACGAGAAGTCACTGTTTATCGAACTCACTGACGAGCAAGCTACTAGTATTAATGGTGGTGAAAGTTGGGCTGAGTACTATGCTGAACAAGCCACATGGTGGTCTGACTGGGGATGGACTGATTGGGGAACTTGGTATGCTGATGCAGCGGCTGATGCAGCTTACTATGGTTATTGATCGCTAGGTATAAATAATACCTAAACAATAACATAACCGACTGCCGGAAATAGTCTTGGCAGTTGGTAATTTTGCTATTACAAAAAAATTAAAATGCTCAATGTATTCAAGATCTATATTATGAATTCACTTGTGTCAATAAATCTTGACTTATTAATAAAAATAACTGTTATCCAGTAACTTTCGATACATTTTTACAAATAAACCACTGATATTAGTATCTTATATCTACAACTTAATTGCCTCTAGGGTTCCGGTTCAAATTAGTCATGATTGTGAGTTAACAATTTGAATGTCTGGTCCAAGAGAGGCAGGCTAGTGCTATATCACAAGTTTATCTAGAAATTTGCTAGCCACACGGCGGGAGAAAAACCTGGGAGAAATTGTAGTTGTTTATGGCAACTGACTTTTTCTTTCGGGTTTTCTCTTTTGGTTATTTATAGCGGAGGTCAGGGTTAAAAGCTATTTAGGGCGATCGCGCATGAGTTTCTCTAGTGTTGCCATACACATTGATTCAATCATTACAGTTTAAATTTTTGGGGGTGATTATAATAACAAATCTCTTTTTTTGAAACTGATGCAAAGAGGTATATTAATCAAAATAGAAGTTTAATTGCAGCGAACAAAAACTCTTAAAAACTGGTTGTTAATCTCTTTATTAAAAAGCTCATGAAGAAGCGATCGCTCTTATCCTATTGCATTCTGTTTTGCATCACATTGATTGTTGTAGGATGCGTCAACCCTGCGATCTATATCAAAACCACAACTGAAAGTGATACTGCGTCTTCAGTTGCGGGTGCAGTTCGTTTGGGATTCAGTGCATGGCCTGGTTGGTTCCCCTGGCAAGTTGCTCAAGAACGCGGAATCTTTGATAAGCATAATATTCCTGTCAACTTGAGATGGTTTGATGGCTATCTTGAATCTATCAATACTTTAACTGCTGGACAAATTGATGCGAATAGTCAAACGCTAGGCGACACGGTCAGTTCAGTCTCTGGTGGTGCCGATCAAGTCATTGTACTTGTTAATGACAACTCAACTGGTAATGATAAAGTTATTGTCCGAGAAGGTATCAATTCGATTGCTGACTTAAAAGGAAGACAAATTGCTGCTGAGGAAGGCACTGTCGATCATTTTCTCTTGCTTTTAGGGCTAGAGAGAGAAGGAATATCAGCACAAGACATTCAGTTTGTTCCATTAGAAACAGGAAGGGCTGCTGCTGCTTTTGTCGCCGGACAAGTTGATGCTGTTGCTGTATTTGCGCCCTTTACAACCCAAGCATTAAAGCGTCCAGGTAGCAGAGAACTTTTCAGTTCAGCAGATTTTCCAGGGGCTATTTCGGATCATTTGGTATTTACGCGCCAGTTCATCGAGCAGAACCCCGATCGCGTACAAGCTGTTGTCGATTCTTGGTTTGCCACATTAGATTACATTCAAAAAAATCAAGACGAAGCATACAAAATTATGGCACAACGCGCTGGTGTCAGTGTTGAAGAATATAAAGAATACGCCGA
Organism: Gloeocapsopsis crepidinum LEGE 06123; assembly: GCF_015207655.1. Classification (GTDB taxonomy): domain Bacteria; phylum Cyanobacteriota; class Cyanobacteriia; order Cyanobacteriales; family Chroococcidiopsidaceae; genus Gloeocapsopsis; species Gloeocapsopsis crepidinum. The sequence goes on from NZ_JADEWN010000110.1 coordinate 4,395, forward strand.
TGGCACTAGGTTATTCACGATTGAGGAAAACTTACAAGCCTTTCAACCAGGAAACGACATGACCTCATTGCAGTTTTCTGCAGAACAAATCAGTGAATTTCTCACTGAAACTGGTTTAGCCGCCGCTTCGCCTGATACCAGCAGGTTATTTGACGATCGCTTTGTCAAAGCCCACGCCGCACAAGTTAATAAATCCTAATCGTCGATCGCACTCTTCACCACTTGAAAACTATGAGTCAAAGCGTTAAACACCGCTCAATTCGCTCGCTAATCAAGCCAAAAACAATGCGTCCCACTGTTTTCTGGCGACTAACTGAGGACATTCCCAAATCGCTGAGCACTGTATTAATGGTTACATCAATTGCCTTGCCATTAATACTATGGTGGTTAGTAACAACATTAGGCAATATTGAGCCTACATTTTTACCTTCGCCTGCGGATGTCCTCGAAGCCTTTGGGCGACTTTGGAGTACTCGCGAACTGCTTAAAGACACAGTAGCAAGTTTATGGCGAGTCGGAGTCGGATTTCTATTTGCCGCACTGCTTTCGATTCCGGTTGGGGTGCTGATGGGTAGTTTTCCGAGTATTCGCGCTTTGCTCGAACCACTCTTTGGCTTAATGCGTTACATGCCTGCTCCAGCGTTTATTCCTCTACTCATTTTATACCTGGGCATTGGCGAGGAGCCAAAAATTATGCTCATCTTTATTGGGGTCTTTTTCTTTAATTCGTTGATGGTGATGGATACGGTAAAGTTTGTCCCCAAAGATCTGATTGAAGCTACTTATATGTTAGGAGGTACTCGCTGGGAAGCATTGACGCAGGTGATTTTACCTCATGTTTTACCAGGAATTATTGATTCTTGCCGCATCAACTTAGCCGCTGCGTGGCAACTTGTGATTGTCTCGGAATTAATTGCAGCAAATGAAGGTTTAGGACGTCGGATCAGTGTAGCGGGACGATTCTTACGAACTGATGAAATTTTTGTTGGATTGATTGTGATTGGAGTTATCGGGTTAACGTTTGACTTGCTGTTTCAATATCTATTGCGAGTTTCTTGTAGATGGGCAAGTCAAAAACGATAGTTTTATTTATCTAAATACAATAAGGAAATTCAATCTATGTTTTTGGAAATTCATAATCTAAATAAGCACTTTGCTACAAAAGAAGGCGCTTTAGTTGTCCTTAAAGACATTAATATGGCAATTGAGCGTGGTGAATTTATTTGTGCTGTCGGTGCATCAGGTTCTGGTAAGTCTACATTGTTGCGCCAGATTGCAGGACTTGATACCCCCACCACAGGAGAAGTCAGAATTGATGGTAAACGAGTTGCATCACCTGGATCAGATCGCGGCATGGTGTTTCAACATTACACGCTTTACCCGTGGATGAACGTCCAGGAAAACACTGAGTTTGGATTGAAATTGCAAGGCGTACCCAAAAAAGAACGGCGCGAACAAGCTAGTTACTATCTTAATGTTGTGGGACTAACAAAGTTTGCTAGAGCTTTGCCCAAAGAACTCTCAGGAGGTATGAAGCAGCGAGTTGCGATCGCCCGTGCGCTTGCTTCTGAACCTGATATTTTGTTAATGGATGAACCTTTCGGTGCGTTGGATATTCACACTAAAGAATCGATGCACGAATTCATGCTCGATCTCTGGCAACGAACAAATCTGACAATCTTTATGATTACGCACGATGTCGAAGAGGCTGTCTTTCTCTCAAACCGCATCTATGCTCTAGGTGCGCGTCCTGGTACTGTACGTAAAGAAATGGTCATCAACCTACCCAATCGCAGCCACACGGTAAAACGCCACTCAATCTTCCATGACTACCGCGATGAATTGATGGAGTTACTTCGCAGACACGGACAGGAAGCTGTTGCTGCTGTAGCTTAATTAAGAAGGATGCGAGTGTGAATAAAAAAGTTTACCTCCGTAGACTTACTTATGTGTTTGAAAGCTGTTGTGTCTTACAAGGATTCCAACCATGCCTGCCATAGCTTAGCGGCTTGTTGTTCTAATTGTTTAGCATATCGCGCTGTGTCTTGACGCAACTGAGCAACACGAACACTAGAAGTTGTACTAATTTCGCAAGCATGACCAATAAACCAACGTTCTAGCCCACAAGCCGTGACTTCAGGGTGAAACTGTAGTGCTAAGCCACATTTGCCCCAAGAAAAAGCTTGGTTTTGATATTTTGAGCTAGCAGCTAAGTGAGTAGAATCAGTAGGTAAGTCAAACGTATCTCCGTGCCAGTGTAAAACAAAAGTATGCTCTGCTGCTAAATGAGCTAGAGGCGAATTCATCCCTTCAACACTGAGTTCTAAGGGAGACCAACCAATTTCTTTATAATCGCCAGGATAGACTTTTGCACCAAGCGATCGCGCCATTAATTGAGCACCTAAACAAATCCCTAATGTCGGTAAATCTGCTTGAAGACGATGTTCTAGTAGGTGTAATTCATCAACTATAAAAGGGTAATCTTGTTCATCATAGGCTCCGATGGGACCACCCAAAACTATCAATAAATCAGTATTTGCATCAATACCGATAATATTATTGATTCCAGCTTCTACATATTTAATTTTATAGTTGTGCTGATGTAGAGCTGATTCTAAAGTTCCTAAATCTTCAAAAGCCAGATGTCTAATTACAGTGGCATTGTTCATAACTTTCTACTTGAGCTAGTCACACTTACAACTGATAAACTTGTTTTTCGGGTGTCTCAACTGACTCATATCTTAACAACGTTGTTACGCTGTTGCGTTGTTTAAGTCATAAAAGCTTGCCTTTGTCTTGCGGATTATACTGAGACTTTTTACTTACAGCCTATTGCAAGTTTATGAGGTACAGTAAGAGGAGTACACAAATGAAGTCTAATGAAACCGTACTCGCTCGACTTGCGAGAAAAAATAGTTAAGGCATACACACAAGGTGACACCTCAATCAG
>NZ_JADEWN010000111.1 GCF_015207655.1 Gloeocapsopsis crepidinum LEGE 06123
TTCGACTCACTTGATGCTGTTACAGATGTCCTTTGCCAAGGCTTGCAGGAGTTAATGCTAGCTCCTGCAAAGCTGTCTTCCATGACCTACTTCCCTCATCTGAGAATTGTTCTTTAGAACGCGGTTTAGTATGAGTCAGGTGATGCGACTATCCGCCTGAACAACACCAGTTTAAGAGTCGGTAATGAAACTGATACACTCAGCAACATTGAAACGGCAACACTCACTGGAGGTGAAGGTAATAACTCAATTAGTGCCTTTGAATTTACCCTTGGATCGGTAACTCTCAACGGTTTAGGTGGCAACGATCAACTCAGAGGTGGTACTCGCAATGACACGCTCAACGGTGGAGTTGGCAATGATCTGCTTGATAGTCAAGCTGGCGATGATGTTCTCAACGGTGGTGATGGCAATGATAACTTAGAGGGCGAAGCTGGCAATGACACCCTCAATGGTGGCGCGGGCATTGACCGAGTTACTGAGTTTAGCGATTTTAACCTCACTTTGACTAATAATACTTTGGTGGGTGAGGGCACCGATCAATTAAATAATATTGAAACCGCGTTACTACGTGGAGGTAACAATGGGACTGTCGTTGACGCTTCTCAATTCACCTTGGGATCTGTTGATATTGGCGGTGGAAATGGCAACGATCTCCTCTTTGGTGGCAGCGGTAATGACGAACTTGATGCTGGTTCATCAGGCTCCGACACGCTTAGAGGTGGTTTAGGCAATGATACTTACGAAATCACTGGCTTTAATGATGCCATCATAGAGAACCCTGGTAGTGGCATCGATACTGTTGAGTCTGACGGCAGCTTTACGCTGGGAGCCAACGTAGAAAACTTGGATCTCAAAGGTTTTGACACGGTTAATGGCACAGGTAATGAGCTTAATAACTTTATTGATGGCAACCGAGCTAATAATACGCTCAACGGAGGAGTTGGCAATGACACCCTCAAAGGCAGCCAAGGCGATGATGTCTTGATTGGCGGTGTTGGTAATGACCAGTTCTTGTTTAGCACAGGCAACGCCTTTCGATTTGACGATCTTGGTGTAGATACCATTACAAACTTTAGTGTGGGTAGCGACAAAATCGTTTTATCCAAAACCACATTTGACACGCTCTTTAGTGGTGCAGGCGGTACTTTGAATCCGTCTGAGTTTGAGGTCGTCGATAGCTTCTCTGAACAGTTCTCTAGTAATGCCAAGATTACCTATAACTCGGTCAGAGGCAACTTATGTTTTAACCGCAATGGCTCAGTCGTTGTGGGCGGCGATGCGGAAGGGAATATCATTGCCGACCTAAATCCTAGCAATACTTTTGGCGGATCTCCTAATATCAGTGCCGCAGACATCCTGATTGTCGCCTGGGTATAAAACTGAACACTTTATTCTTTTGACTTTGCTAGCAGTGGGTAAGAGTGCGATCGCGAAGTGTCTCTGAAAGAGAATCGCAACTACCCATTACCAATTACCTTTTACCAATTACCAGGCAAGGAAAACGACATGGCAACAATTTTTGGTACTAACGGCGATGACAACAACCTTTTTGGCGGAAACGACCTCGTAGGAACGACCGGAAACGATGATATTTTTGGCTTTGCTGGCAATGATGAATTAATTGGCGATCTCGGCGATGATTTTCTTTCGGGTGGAGCGGGTAACGACATCCTCAATGGAAGGGCGGGAACTGACTTCCTTGATGGAGGTTCGGGTGACGACTCCCTCTTTGGTGGAGATATTGGGGTTAATGTTCCCAGTAACATCCTCAACGGAGGTAATGGCGATGACTCCCTCCGTGGAGGAGATGGAGATGATTCTTTGTTTGGCGGTGCGGGTAATGACACGCTCTCTGGTGTTTTTGGTGTTGACAGCCTTATAGGCGGCGCAGGCAATGACCTCTATGATGTCTTTGAGCGTAATAATGTTGACACAATCGTCGAGGCTGCCAATGGTGGTATTGATACCGTCGAGTCGGATGACAGTTTTACGCTGCCTGACAATGTAGAGAACTTGGTACTCAAGTTTGAAAGTGGACTCATTGGCACGGGCAATGAACTCAACAACAATATGACATCCACGACTATCAATGTCATCCTCAGCGGGTTAGGAGGTAATGACTCGCTTAATGGAGGTTTGGGCAATGATATCCTCTCTGGAGGAGACGGTAACGACCTTTTAATTGGAGGATCTGGGAGCGATCGCTTGCTCGGAGGTACAGGTGCAGACCGCTTTCGTTTCAACGCCTCGAATGAAGGAATTGATTTGATTACAGACTTTGTCGCTGTGGATGATTCTATTCAGGTTTCTGCTGCTGGTTTTGGCGGTGGGCTAAACGCAGGTGCGATCGCATCTGGTCAATTCCGCTTAGGTTCCTCTGCGGCTGACGCTAATGACCGATTCATTTACAACAACAATGGAGCGCTGTTTTTTGACCCAGATGGTACAGGTGCAGCGTTTCAAGTCCAAATCGCAACGCTTGTTGGAATTCCAACTCTTAGCGCTGTAGATATTGTTGTTATTTAACCCTACTTAAGGAAATATCACTATGCTCGCTTTACGAAAAAGTTTTAGCACTCTTTTTATTACTAGTCTGCTGTTTACAGGCTCGGTGGCTTCATTACCCGAAGCCCGCGCCCAAATTCCCGAAGCACCAGCAGATAGCTTGAGCCGCACCAATCTTTTGCTGCAAGATGAGTTATATTTTGGCAGATCTCGACCAGGCGGAATTGTTTCTGAGGAACAATTTCAAAGGTTTTTGCGCAATGTCGTCACGCCGCGTTTTCCTGACGGATTGACTGTATTCGATGCCAGTGGGCAGTTTCGCACCAGCACAGGAACCATTATTAGAGAACCAACAAAGGTCTTAATTTTAATTTATCCGAATAGCCCTGCGAAAAGACGCGCAATTGAGGAAATTATTAACCTCTACAAGACGCAGTTTCAACAAGAATCGGTTTTACGCGTGACGAGTGTACCAGTAAAAGTCGGCTTTTAATAGAGGAACTGACGATGAATAGCACGACAGAAATTAACAAAGAAATTGTCCGTTGCTTTTACGAAGAGGTTTTTAATCAACGCAACACTGAGGCGATTGCCGAATTAATGGCAGAAACATTTATCAATCACGACCCTACACCAGTTGCTGCTAGAAACCGCGAGACAATGCAGCAAGCAGTTTATTAGAACTCTGACAGAGGCATTCCCCGATCATCATCACACAATTGAAGACTTGATTGCAGAAGATGATAAAGTTGTCATGCGATGTACGCTTACTGGTACGCACAATGGGCAATTTCCAGAATTTTTAGCAGTATCATCCACAAATAGAGCAATTTGTCAACAACAAATTCATATTTTACGAGTTCGCGATCGCCAACTTGTCGAGTATTGGGTAATCCGTGACGATCTGGCAGTGATGCGGCAGTTGGGTGTTAGTTTAATTCAAAGAGCTAATAATTGCTAAGAATGCAGCTTTTATTCAAGAATATTGGAGTTGCAAAGTGTAGAAGTTAAAGTACGCATTAGAGTTTGCAAAAAATCAAGCAAGTAGGCGTGTTCAGTATGACACGATGCAATGAATATGAGTCTTTTTTGTCTCGTTCACGGTGCTTTCCAAGGCGCTTGGTGTTGGGATTTATTAATTCCCTATTTAGAAGCACAGGGTCACAAAACTATAGCAATGGATTTGCCAATTGAAAATGCATCGGCTACTTTATCTCAATTTGCGGATGCAGTCATTCAAGCGTTACCAAAAACTGATGATATTGTGCTAGTTGGTCACTCAATGGCTGGTACTATAATTCCCCTTGTTGCCGAAGCAGTAAACGTGCGTCAACTAATATTTATAGCTGCGCTAATTCCGCATCCTCGAATCAGTACACTTGATCAATTTTCGCATCATCTTGATTCTGATACGCTTAAATCATTTAATTACCAGGCGAAAAACCCTAGTAAACTGAAACAGTTTCACGATGAACCTGATATATTTGAACCTGCTTCTGTGGGGAAAGATTTTACGGACGCAGTAGTGTTAAGGGACTTGTTTTATTCTGATTGTCAACCAGATGTAACACAGTGGGCAATCTCAAAAAGTCGTTTGCAAAACTCGATGGCATACATTTTTGAAACAAACCCTCTCAAAGCTTTACCACAAGTTGAGCGTAAATATATTGTTTGTACCAATGACCGGATCATATCTCCTGTATGGTCACGCTACGCTGCACGCAAGCGCTTAGGAGTCGATGCGATTGAGTTAGTTTCTGGACATTGCCCGCATTTGTCGCATCCTGAGCTTCTTGCCTCAGTATTAACAAGTAATTAATTTTTGAGCTTTTGTTTGATTGAATGAACTACCCCGCCGCAAGCGGACGGGGTATCAGAATCAGGCATAGAGTCAATTGCTCATCTCGGTGCAGTTTGAGATAGTCATTCCCCTGTTTTTTTACATATCTGGCAATCATTCCTTCATCACCATGTTTTCCCACTGTGCTAGCAAAATACCCATCACTCCAAAACTCGCCGCCCCACAGTTGCTGTTTCACGTGCGGGCAGCGTTTAAACACTTCTCTTGCTGTCAGACTTTTGAGCAGAGTCACCAGCTTAGTCACACTGTAAGTTGGTACTGACTGCACTAAAAAATCTACATGCTCTTTGTCCACACCAATTTCAACAAACTTGATTTCGTAGCGTTTCTCAATTTCTAGACACACTTCCCTCAAAACTGCATCTACCTGTTCGTCAAATACAGCTCGTCGATACTTCGCAAAAAACACCAAATGGTATAGCAAAACTGTTACGTTATGACTTTTATGAATATACTCACTCATCTCTATATTTTACGCCGCACAGCGGCGGGGAATTTGACCCGCAGAGATTAAAAAATCTTGAACAAATGCACTTTTATCGGGGTGCGATTGCAGATTCAATCCTCCCCAATTTAAGCCCAGACGTTTTTTAAGCTTTTCTAGCTGACAATTTTGGAATCACTGTATAAATAAAAACTTTTTAATTGAATGGAGTTACTTACATGATTCACCATATCTCGATCGACGCTCACAATCCATTGCGGGTTGCTAGTGTTTTAGCAGAAATCTGGAAGGGTAAAGTTTACCAATTCTTTTATCCTGGCAGTTACAACGTCATGCCTTTTGACAGCTATGGCACTGGTATCGTAGTGTTTCCTCATGGGACTGTGTGGACTCTAGGTGCTGATACCAAACCAGCCCAGTTGCTACCTTCCGCATCGACTGATTTGGTGGCTATCCATGCTGCAATTTCGGTTCCCACAACTCAGCAGCAGATTGAGCAAATTGGGCAACGGGAAGGGTGGCGTGTTTTGACTCGCGATCAGGAAGACAGTATCTTCAGGCTGGTTGAGTTTTGGGTGGAGAATCGCATCTTGTTTGAGTTTTTGCCACCAGGATTTGAAACCCAATATTTACAGACGATGCAGCCAAAGATGATTGAGCAAATTTTAGGACAGCCAATTCAACCCATAGCAGTTTAGGCAAGATCTAGGCGATCGCTTGAAATTACTTAGCCCTCTTGATATCGCATGCTATCCTTAAAACCTTGACCGTTTGGTATAAGTAAGGTTACCATACTACCATGAGCAGGGGACCTGAGAAACAATTCGATCCTGAAGTTGCGCTTTCAAAGGCAATGGAAGTGTTTTGGGCACGAGGATATGAGGCAGCTAGCCTTTCCAAACTGCTTGAACACATGGGAATTAGTAAAAAGAGTCTCTATGATACGTTTGGCAACAAGCGATCGCTCTTCCTCAAGGCATTAGACTACTACGCTCAGACAGAGGTGAAATCAATGCGAGATCAGCTTTTGGCATCGGGTTCGCCCTTGGCAAACCTTGAGCAAGTCTTACAAAATTTGCAGCAACGACATTCATTACCTAGAAGTCGAGGTTGTATGTTAGGCACAAACATAGCTGATTTTGACACAGATGAGACAGAGATTGCATCGATTTTGTGTCACCATCTCCAAAGCTTGGAAGATGCCTATTGTACCGTTATTGATCGTGCTCAAAAAGCAGGTGAAATCAGTTCAGCCATTAACTCCCGTAACGTTGCTCGTATGCTGCTTTGCACCACTCAAGGAATGGCTTTGCTAGGTCGAGTTGTAGAAGATGAAACGCTTTTGCAGAACACCGTAGAGGCAACATTGATGCTGCTCAAAAGGGTTTAAATTTTTTTGATTTAACTTATACCAATTGGTCTAGGTTTATCGACAAACCATCATCAAGAGAAATTGCTATGGCTCGCTTGAACAACAAAACAGCTGTTATTACAGGTGGAACGACCGGAATCGGGTTTGAAACTGCTAAACAGTTTGTCGTAGAGGGTGCACGGGTGATGATTACTGGGCAGAATGAAGAACGTTTACAATCCGCAGCAAAGGAACTTGGTGAAACAGTGATTCCTGTCCGTGCAGATGTGCGATCGCTGCACGATCTCATCGCGCTAGCAGCACAGGTAAAAGCAGAATTTGGTGGTCTTGATATTCTGTTTGCCAATGCAGGCATCGGCTTGTTTGCGCCACTAGATGTCATAGACGAAGTGTTCTACGACGATCAATTTGATATTAACGTCAAAGGTGTATTTTTTACAGTGCAAAAACTTGCAGAATTACTGAATAAAGGGGCAAGCGTCATCTTGAATGCATCAGCAGTAAGTGAGAAAGGTGCGGCTATGGGTAGTGTATACTTTGCAACAAAAGCAGCAGTGCGATCATTGGCTCGAACCCTGGCGGCTGAACTGGCATCTCGTAAGATCCGCGTGAATGCCCTCAGCCCTGGCTTTGTACTAACTGATTTTCAAAACAAAATGGGACTAGCACCTGAGGTACTCAATAGCTTTGGAGACTACATTAAGCAATCTGCCCCTCTAGGACGGTTTGGTGCACCGGAGGAGATTGCTCTTAGTGCCGTTTTCCTTGCCAGTGACGAGTCTTCCTACATGACAGCAGCAGATCTTGTTGTTGATGGTGGCTTTATGAACGTTTGAGGCTAAGTTGTATTTTATAGCACTACGCATACACGTTAGGACATTCTTTGAAGGCAGCATCAACACAATCCCGAAAGTTATCAAATTCATCCCAGCGTTGCCGCATCCAATTCTTCAGGGTAAACCACCAATGCTCAATCTCGTTCAAGTCCGGAGAATAAGGCGGTAAATAACGTCAGTTCGGGATAAGAAAAGGAGGGGGCAAGTAAGCTGAAATTAAGTTAAACCATTCAGCGCCCCGTCCTATGTCTAGTTTAGAAGCATTGTTTTGTGAGGTCGATGATTTTTGCACATATTTTGAACCTCAGTGGCATAGG
>NZ_JADEWN010000112.1 GCF_015207655.1 Gloeocapsopsis crepidinum LEGE 06123
CCTCACCCCTCACCCCTCTTTAATGTTCATGCAATCAAACGGCGGTCTTACTGATGCTCAAACTTTTCAAGGAAAAGACAGTATTCTCTCAGGACCTGCTGGTGGAATTGTGGGGGCAGTACAAACAAGCTTGATAGCTGGATTTAACAAAATTATCAGCTTTGATATGGGTGGAACTTCTACTGATGTTGCCCACTACAACGGCGAGTATGAACGCACCTTTGAAACTGAAGTGGCTGGAGTGCGTTTGCGTACTCCGATGATGGCAATTCATACAGTGGCAGCTGGTGGTGGTTCAATTTTACAGTTTGATGGAGCGCGATATCGTGTAGGTCCAGAATCAGCAGGTGCTCATCCAGGACCTGCGGCTTATGCTAAAGGTGGTCCATTAACAGTAACTGACTGCAATGTCATGGTGGGAAAGTTACAACCAGACTTCTTTCCAAAAGTCTTTGGTCTGAATGGCGGTTTACCATTGGATGCGGCAGTTGTGCGACGGAAGTTTGAGGAGTTAGCAAGGGAAATTGGAGATGATCGCACGCCGGAACAAGTAGCAAGTGGTTTTTTAGCGATCGCTGTTGAAAAAATGGCAAATGCGATTAAAAAAATCTCTCTCCAACGTGGTTATGATGTTTCTGAATATACATTGTGCTGCTTTGGTGGTGCGGGTGGACAACACGCTTGCTTAATTGCGGATGCGTTGGGGATGAAGCAAGTGTTTATTCATCCTTATGCAGGAGTGTTGTCTGCTTATGGCATGGGTTTGGCTGATGTACGGGTAATTCGGGAACAAGCTGTAGAGGAGGTTTTGAGTGAGGAGTTGGATTTATTAGAGGTATTGGCTGTGTTGGAGGCTGAGGGGAAGGAGGAATTGAACCACACAGACACAAAGGGTATTGAGGTTTTAAGCAAGGTGCATTTGAGGTATCAAGGGACAGATGCAGCTTTGATGGTGAATTGTGGTGATGTAGAAGTGATGCGACGAGAGTTTGAGAATTTGCATCGTCAGCGTTACGGGTTTATTGCGCCGGAGAAAAGATTAATTGTTGAGGCGGTTTCAGTTGAGGTGGTGGGTAAAAATGATGTTCCTAAAGAGGAAGTTATTTTACGTAAGAGTAACGAGAAAGTAGCACTAGCAACGGTGCAAATATATACAATGAATGCTTGGCACGCCACGCCTGTGTTTCAACGCGAGAAATTGCAACCCAAAGACTCTATTTCAGGTCCCGCACTGATTGTGGAAGCAACAGGGACGAATGTGATTGAACCAGGATGGACTGCAACAGTAAGCGATCGCAACCACTTAATTCTACAGCGAACACACCATCAACCTAAAAAATCACTAGCCACTAGCCACCAGTCACTAGCCACTTCTTCCCCCGATCCAGTGATGCTAGAAATCTTCAACAATTTGTTTCGGGCGATCGCGGATGAAATGGGAATCACGCTACAAAATACGAGTTCTTCAGTCAATATTAAAGAAAGGCTTGATTTTTCTTGTGCCATTTTTGACGGTGACGGACAATTAGTCGCTAATGCACCACACATTCCTGTTCACTTGGGTTCGATGAGTGAAAGTGTTCAAGCACTGATCGCAGATCGTGGAAATGCTCTTAAGCCAGGAGATGTTTTTGCATCGAATAATCCCTACAACGGTGGAACTCACCTTCCTGATATCACTGTTATTACTCCCGTATTTCCTGCACACCCTTCACTCGCTACTAGTCACTCCCCACTTTTCTACGTCGCCTCACGCGGACACCATGCAGATATTGGCGGGATGACTCCTGGTTCTATGCCTCCTAATAGTACCACTGTAGAAGAAGAAGGAGTTTTATTAGATAATTTTCAGCTTATTGCTGATGGTCAATTTAGAGAAAAAGAACTCTTAGGAACTTTACAAAGTGGGCGCTATCCAGTCCGAAACTCTACCCAAAACATTGCTGATTTAAAAGCGCAAATTGCTGCAAATGAACGTGGCGTTCAAGAACTGCACAAAATGGTAGAACATTATCAATTAAACACTGTACAAGCTTATATGAAGTTTGTTCAAGATAATGCAGAAGAATCTGTACGTCGTGTCATTGATATATTACAAGACGGTGAATTTACTTGTTATTTAGATAACGGTAGTGCAATTAAAGTAAATGCTTCTATTAATAAATCCACTTGTAGCGCTTGTATTGATTTTACTGGAACTTCACCACAAATTGAAAATAATTTTAATGCTCCTGCTGCTATATGTAAAGCCGCAGTTTTATATGTTTTCCGCACTTTAGTAGATGATGATATTCCATTAAACGCTGGGTGTCTAAAACCTTTGGAAATTATTATTCCTGAAGGTTGTTTACTGAATCCACGCTATCCCGCTGCTGTTGTTGCCGGAAATGTCGAAACTTCTCAAGCAATCACTGATGCGTTGTATGGCGCTTTAGGTATTATGGCAGCATCTCAAGGAACTATGAATAACTTTACCTTCGGCAGCGATCGCTATCAATATTACGAAACTATTTGCGGTGGTTCGGGTGCTGGAAAAGACTTTGATGGTACCGATGCTGTACACACTCATATGACAAATTCTCGTCTCACCGATCCTGAAGTTTTAGAGTGGCGGTTTCCTGTATTACTAGAAAGTTTTAGTATTCGTCCTGATAGTGGTGGCAAAGGACATCATCGAGGTGGTAACGGCGTTATCCGTCGCCTTCAGTTTCGCGAACCAATGACAGCAGCAATCCTTTCAGGACGTCGCATTGTTCCTCCATTTGGTTTGCATGGTGGAGAAAATGGTGTAGTAGGAAAAAACACAGTTGAACGTAGTGATGGAACTGTCGAGGAGTTAGGAAGTACTGCAACTGTTGAAATGCAACCAAAAGATGTATTTATAATTAAAACTCCTGGTGGAGGAGGTTATGGTGAATCGGTAGAACTTCTTGCGTGAATGACAAACTTTCTTCAACTTCCTTCAGGGCTATCCAAACAAAGTGTACTTTAGTACACTCAATCAAAGCTTTTATTAGTAATTCCACGCACCATATATAAACTTTGTTTGTGTAGCAGCGAATTCATTCGCCCTCGCTGAGTATACAAAAAATGTGGATTTAAAATAACTCGTTTAGGTTCCAACATCAACTATAAAAGAGGAAATATTGAGATGATTGAGATGATGCTCGAACTCGTTTAAATTTATACTTTTTAATTTCAAGGTAATCGAGGGATTGATTTCTCTATCATTAGACTGATGGCATACTTCATGACTCTTAACATAATTTCTAAGGTAGAATAAATATCACATAAGGAGTACTGCCTTGGCTGACGAATTAAAAAAAGGTGACAAAGTAGAATGGAAAACCTCACAAGGTAAAACTACAGGTGAAGTCAAGAAAAAACTTACTTCCTCAACTGATATCAAAGGACATCACGTTGCGGCTTCAAAAGATAACCCTGAATACTTGGTTGAAAGTGATAAATCAGGAAAAGAAGCAGCACATAAACCAGATGCTTTAGAAAAAATTGAGGAGTAGTTTGCAATGAGTGATGATAGTAAAGCGACTATTGATGAGTTTCTTGATGTTGTCAATATGACACCAAAAGAGATTGAATCATGGCTGGATACAGAAGAATCTCAATCAGTAGGACAAAAAGATGGAGATGATGAATCAATAGGTCACAAGTCAGGTAAACGGATAGTCGAACTTTTGCAGAAGAAAAAAAGTGACTATACAGATGATGACTTATCTCACATGAAGAAAGTCATTAGTTACGTTCACCGCCATACTGCACAAAAACCATCTAGTGACATAGAAGACTCGCGATGGAGATACTCGTTAAAAAATTGGGGACACGATCCTTTGAAGTAAATCATTGCTCTCAGCGAATTAACTTAACCAAACCAGTGAGACGGTTCAATACTGCATTGCACTGATTCTGGAAGGTGACGATTAACCCAATCAGATCTTTCTTGTAAGATAGAGCAGATGCCTTGGTGAATTAAGTTTTCGAGTTGTAATTGCTGCTGGGAACTTGGCAACTGATAGTTAAATGATATTGCTTTTCGTTCATTATCAACCACACTATAAACGCAGGGAATTCGATTGAGAACATAGGCAATTAATTCTTGTCGGAGATCTGGAATAGCAAACGCTTTTTGATAAGGATGACATGGATATGTATCTAAAACGTTTTCAATCTCTGTTATGACGGCTTGCTGGGTTAAATTAACGACTGTTTTAAACATTTTTCAACTTCACCCCAGTTTACTTAACGCTATGTGCAGGTTACAGATTCTTAACACTGTTTCGTAACTGACACTCCTCTTTGAGGCTAGCAGTGAGGCTTAGAGTAATAGCGTTCTTGTCCAAGACTACTGATTAACTGCTTATCTTATTTGCAAACCAACTTTTGTTTTGTTAAAAAAACGTAGAATCAGATTGATAAAACTCATACTGCTCGGTAAAAGCGTAATGCACCACTACTTTAATATATAAACTAAGTCATTTTAAATGGTATCGATTTATGTTAAATTGATACAAAACAAAACATTTCAATCGCCGATCATTAGTTGATAAGTTATTAAATTTTCCTTTCATAAAAACGTGAATAATGTAAGCTACCAAATAAAATGGAAGTTGAAGACGTAGTAAACAACTGATCCCTGTTAAATTAGCCTAATTTTGTAAATAGACAGCTTCAAGCTCTATCAAAGTAAGTTTTTCAGTTGATGTTTATGTATTGTATTGAAGAATACCTTTAATTAAACGAAAATTTGGATCGAGAGAATAAACGTAGTAAGAATTAATTAAGTAGCTAATCAGTAGGGCGATCGCTCAACACGATCGCAAAAACGAAAGAAATTTCTGTTAAATCAATATAATTAGCTCGATCCAACTGACTGTAAGTATTAACCTAGAAAAGGTAGAGAGTAGAATGTAGACTAGGGACTTGGAGGAAGCGACGTTGGACGAGCTGAGAGCGGCGCTAGAATTAGCCACTGAAGACGAGTTGCAACAACTCACAGATATTTTGTTTTGCCGTAAATTTAATCCGCTTGATTATTTACACACTCCTGAACCAATAGAAGTGCAAAGCCGCGATCGCTCTTCATGGCTAGACGCCATTGAGCAGCGATTTCGCTATTTAGCCGCAGATGGCATGACAGTGTTGCAAGGGCGTACAGAACAAGTAACTTATCGGCAAACATTGATTCGAGTCTGTCGTTATCTAAAAATTCCGTACTCTAACAATCTGACTACAACTGATTTAGAAGCAGAGGTATTCCTAAATTTATTAGGACGAGCATGGAAGCATCTTCCCAGCCAAGAGCAACAAAGCTTAACACAGCGAGTACAGCGATCGCTTGCCAAATTGAAATTGACAGAAAAAGTCCCCTCAATCGTTCAGCAAAATCCAGTAGCATTGCTAGTTAAAGGTGGTAGTGCTTTAGCCGTTAGTTCAGTTTTGAAGCCTATCCTTTTACAGCAAATTGCCCGACAGTTCGCTCTACATTTTGCTAGCTACCAAGTTGCCAAACAAGCACTTGTTAAAGGTGGTACAGCAGCAGCAACTCAATTTCACAGCCATCTAGCGTTGCAAACAGCACGAAGAGGCATGGCAGCGAGTGCAGCACGTTACGGCGCAGTTCGTGGTATTTTTGCCTGGATGGGACCTGCATTATGGACGTGGTTCTTTGCTGATTTAGGATGGCGAGCGATCGCCACGAACTATGGCCGTATTATTCCAACAATCTTTGCCTTGGCGCAAATTCGCTTAACTCGCACCGAGTCTTGGCAGCTTGCGTAATTGGAGAAAGCAAAAAGATGGGCAAGAAAAGAGTATTATTGCAGCAGCACTCTAATGCCCGTCTCCAAACTGCCTGGACTTTAGCTCAAATTGGGTTACTCGTTTTCCCTTTAGTTCCCATTTTAGGAGCTTTGGGCATATTTTTAGCATTGGTTGATACCTGGCGGCACAAGTATCGTGACATTATCCACTCGCCGTTGAACTGGGGATTAGTCATTTTAGCCGCTTGGCTAGTTATCACAACTATTTTGGCTGACGATCGAGTAGCAGCGACTTTAGGTTTATTCAACTTCTTACCATTTTTTGTCTTATTTGCTGCCTTTAGTACTCTTATCCAAACACCTGCTCAGCTGCGGCAATTAGCTAAGATTTTAGCGATCGCATCAATTCCAGTCATTGTCCTTGGCTTTGGGCAATTATTATTAAATTGGACAACTCCAGCATCGTTGTCAGGTATTCTGGGTTGGACGCTAGTCCCTCAAGGTAATCCCCCTGGACGCATGGCTTCTGTTTTCATGTACGCTAATATTCTTGCGGGTTATTTAGTCATTACTTTTATTTTGGTATTAGGGTTATGGCTAGAGTCTCTCACACCAAAAGTAACACTCAATAATCAGCTCTTATTGATGGCAGTTGTTGGTAACTTTGTTGCTTTAATCTTGACAAATTCGCGCAATGCTTGGGCGATCGCTTGCTTCTCCATTCTTGCCTTCGCAGTTTATCAAAGCTGGTGGTGGTTAGTGATGGGAGTTAGTGCGATCGCTGGTACTATTGTTTTAGCTGCTTTTGCTCCCTCACCGTTGAGTCATCTGTTACGAACAGTTGTGCCTCAGTTTTTCTGGGCAAGATTAACAGACCAACTCTACCCAAATCGACCAATTCCTTTTTTACGCACTACTCAATGGCAATTTACACTGTCTTTAACTCAACAACGTCCTTTGACAGGTTGGGGATTGCGTAATTTTACACCCTTGTATGAAAATCACATGCATGTTTGGCTAGGACATCCGCATAATTTTTTCCTCATGTTCGCAGCGGAAACAGGCATATTAGGGATTGTATTCTTAAGTCTTTGGGTTGGGTGGATTTTATTTCTTAGTGTTCAACTCTTACGTAACTGGGATACAAATACAGTAACTGCAGTACAAAGCACTCAGGACAAAATTATTTTTTTTAGTTACCTTGTGGCATTTTTCGCCTGTATACTGTTCAATACTGTAGACGTCACAATTTTTGATTTACGTCTTAATACATTATTTTGGATACTATTAGCGGCAATTTGTGGCGTTTGCAAACATACGAGCAAATATAAGCCATTTGTGCAACAAAAAGATGTTTAATACCGCTTTACTCTAATAACCAACCAAACACAACTTTTACACTTAAACTTAGCTCATTAGCGAAGGAAGGAACTAAGAGGAGGTCTGAAAAGTAAAAAAGCTCTCGTTACAATAACCTGTCAATAGCAAAAAATGACAGAGAACGAGAGTCATGGGTCAATCATATCGTACCGATCTCACAGATGAACAATGGGAATTACTG
>NZ_JADEWN010000113.1 GCF_015207655.1 Gloeocapsopsis crepidinum LEGE 06123
CCTATGCCACTGAGGTTCAAAATATGTGCAAAAATCATCGACCTCACAAAACAATGCTTCTAAACTAGACATAGGACGGGGCGCTGAATGGTTTAACTTAATTTCAGCTTACTTGCCCCCTCCTTTTCTTATCCCGAACTGACGTTAGGTAGGTATAACCCAATATTAGCTGCCAACGGGAAGACTCTGCTTAATCTGGATCGTTTGACCTGGAGAACCCTTAGCTTGAACCCGCTGGACGGCAATTGAGGCTGTTCCGCCATAATTAATGCAACCACTCGTAGAGTTGGCAGTGGTAAAAAATGCGGTTCTCACGCGCAGTGGCACTGTTGGGAAAACACAAATCCTCCTGCGAGGGATATTGAATGCTGTTTCGATGGTTTCAAAGTTACTGCTGGTGAACGTATGTGTGGCTGTGATAACTGTCATTTTAAAACTCCTGATTGATACTGATGAGTGCGTTACAAGGTCTGTACTGACTACTGCACATGATGGATTACAAATTTTGACTTATTAATTGGTTAACTCAGTTGCAAAATTTAAAACGGCAATTTTTGTGCTATGGAATTCATCTTCTAGGCGTTAGTGATACATTGATTCCTTAATATTGATAGACAAAAACTCAAATTCTGTTACAAAATCAAAATCTATAAATTTGAGCTTCTAACTATTAGCAACAAACTCAAGCAACCCTTTTCAATAAAGGTATAAGTTTTTGTAAAAATTATTCATAAAATACTTAAGGCTTGAGATTTGCCTCTTGTTTGTAGGTTATTGCTCCTCTTTCTTACTTTTGTCAGAAGTTTACTGCTGAGGATGCGATCGCCATTTATCTCTAAAGATTGATGAAAAGTTTCCTTGTTTTGTTTGAAGTTAATTACATTACTGTCCTGCACGGGGGACAACTTTATGCCCCATAAGTACATCAACAATTTACTTGACTCAGTAAATATTACCTTGCTTGGGTTCCACTCTCTGTGTGCGGCTATGAGAAAATAGAGATAGTATCTAGCACAAGAAACTGGAATAGGCATTATTTATTAGCTGCAACTGTTGCTTACTTAAAATTTAGCTTTTTCTCCTAAATTTTTTATGCCCACTGCAAATTTTCCCCCTGGACCTAAGGGTCATTTCCTCATTGGTAATATACCAGAAGTTAATCGAGATCCACTTAACTTCTGTAGCCAGTGCGCTCATAAGTATGGTGACATTATTGGCTGGCAGTTCGGTTTGGTTCCAGCCATTATGCTTAATCATCCTAGCTTGATTGAGGAAGTATTAGTTACCCAGCACCAGAACTTTGTCAAAAGTAGTGTGTACCGACGCGGACTACGTGTTGTAGGTAACGGCTTGCTTACCAGTGAAGGTGACTTCTGGCAGCGTCAGCGCCGTCTGGTTCAACCAGCTTTTCACCAAGAGCGAATTGCAAACTACGCTCAGGTGATGGTTGCCTATGCCAACCGATTACTTGACTCTTGGCAAGATGGTTCTATCCGCGATCTTCACCAGGATATGATGTCGCTGACTTCACAGATTGTGTCTAAGGCACTATTTAACATCGATATTGCTGGTGAAATTTCAGGGGTGCAGGCTGCCTTAAATGCAGTTATGGATTTTAATGCCAAACTTAGCAATCAGTATCTGCTACCCACCTGGATGCCTACTCCTAGTAACTTACGCTACCAACGAGCGATTCAACAACTAGATGCGATCGTTTACCACATTATCGACCAGCGAAGAGCTAGCGGCGAGGATACAGGTGATTTACTCTCACTTCTGCTGCAAGTGCGAGACGAAGGTGATGGTACACAAATGACGAATCAGCAAGTGCGAGATGAGGCAATGACCTTGTTTTTAGCAGGTCACGAAACAACTGCCAACGCCATGACATGGACATGGTTTCTTTTAGCACAGCATGCCCAGGTAGAAGCAAAATTGCAAGAGGAACTACAGACTGTGCTGGGCGATCGCACACCAACAGTTGCCGATCTACGTCAGTTACGCTACACAGAGCAAATTGTGCTGGAAGCCATGCGACTGTATCCACCTGTGTGGGGAATGAGCCGAGTTGCAAAACATGAGTGTGTTCTGGGCGGGTATAATGTGAAAGCTGGGACAACTGTGTTTATGAGTCAGTGGATTACCCACCGAGACTCTCGATTCTTTGATCAGCCAGAAGTTTTTTACCCCGAACGTTGGGCAGACAATCAGATTAATCGACTGCCTCGCTTTGCCTACTTTCCCTTTGGCGGTGGTCAACACATATGCATTGGCAAGGCTTTCGCCATGATGGAAGCTATTTTGCTTCTGGCAACACTCGCCTCAAAGTTTCGCTTGACGCTACAACCAAATCATCCGGTTGTGCTTCAACCATCGCTCACACTCCGCCCACGACACGGGATGAAGATGTTGCTCAAAAAGCGGTAGTTATTTGATTGGGCTGTAGCTGACCTTGATACTATCTCTAGTAAGCCATGATGAGATCAACAATCAGACTCTGATCGAGGCAGGCGTAAGATATGGTGCGACTTAAAGTGTGGCAATGGGTTATATTGGCAACTCCAATTGCAGTAATTATCGGTTTCTTACTGTTCGCAGCAGGTTGGCAAATTCATGAGTGGCGAGTGAATTGGATTTGGGGTGTATTCATTCTTGTATTCGTTGGTTGGCGTTGGTTGCTGGTGAAGTGGACTCGCCTAGCCGTGGCGCAGGTCGAAGCAGTTGTCACTGAAGTTAGCCAGGAATTAGCATCTGCAAGCGATGAGATGCTACCAATCAAAAGTGATACCGCAACTCGAGTAGAAACTGCACTACAAGAAACTTTGAAAAAAGCACAAAGCGATCGCCCAATTTGGGAAGATTGGCAAACCTTTTGGCAACGCTGTCAGAATCTTGTCGTTGCTGTTGCTCATATTTATCATCCCGAAGTAAAGTATCCCTTACTCAATATCTATATTCCTCAAGCTTACGGATTGATTCGGGGAACTGTCGATGATATGGATCGGTGGATGCAAAAGTTATCCCCCGCACTCAATCAAGTTACCGTAGGGCAAGCATATCAAGCCTATGAAATGTATCAAAAACTCGAACCATCAGCGCGGAAAGTTTGGCAAGCTTGGAACTGGGCGCAGTGGTTGTTAAACCCAGCAGTAGCAGTCGCTAAACAAGCAACTCAACGTTCGAGTAACCAAGCAACGCAGCAGTTATTAGTTAATTTAAGTCAATTACTACGAGAAGCTGCTTTACGAAACTTATGCAAGCAAGCGATCGCACTCTATGGAGGCACTACATTACCTAGCACGTTTTCCCCTACAACACCAACACTACCCAAAGCAAAAACGCAAACGCTGCGTGAAATCTTAGAGAAAGCTGAACCTGTTGAGGTTGAGCAAAAACCTGTCAGTATCTTACTTGCAGGGCGCACTGGTGCAGGAAAAAGTAGCTTGATTAATACACTGTTTCAAGCTGAGTTAGCTGCGGTCGATGTTTTACCGAGTACGGATCGCATTCAAAATTACCACTCTCTTGAAAATGCTCAACGGGGGGAACCCCCGCACGCAAGTTTCCGCTGGCAAACTGATACAGGAGAACTGACGCTTTGGGATACTCCAGGCTACGAACAAGCTAACCGTGATGATTTGCGCGAACTTGTCCTTGATTATGCTACGAATGCAGACTTGCTTCTCATAGTTACCCCAGCACTCGATCCAGCGTTGCAAATGGATGTAGACTTTCTTCAAGATATCAAAGCCGATATTGTGGATTTACCTGCAATTGGAGTTGTAACTCAGGTTGATCGTCTGCGTCCAATTCGCGAGTGGGAACCACCTTATGATTGGGAATGGGGCGATCGCCCGAAAGAAATTGCTATTCGCGAAGCAACTGCATATCGCGCTCAATTACTCAAGGAATGCGATCTCGTTCTACCTGTGGTCACTGGCGATCCTAAAACAGGTCGAACAGCGTGGGGAATCGATGCACTATCTTTAGCATTAGTTGAGGCAATTTCCCCTGCAAAACAACTTCGCCTTGCCCGCTTTTTACGTAACCTCGAAGCCCGCACTGTTGCTGCTGCTAAAATTATTGATCGCTACACTTTTCAAATGACAACTACACAAGGACTTGCTGCACTCCTCAAAAGTCCTGTTTTGCAATTTATTTCTACAGTTTCAACTGGATCTCCTACTCTTGCCTATATCTTAGCTGAGCAAATTCCTGTAGAACAGTTGCCTGTTGTGATTGGTAAACTGCAAATGGCATACGAGCTTTTCTCGCTTTTGAAGCCTGGTAATAAGCGTAACTTCGATCTTCTCTCGCTTTGGTCACTTTTATTAGAAAATACCTCAGCACCAGAGCGTAACGCTTGGGCATTTGGTCATGCTTTAGTAGAATATTGGACAGAAAATCTTAGCGTTGAAGAACTGCACCAGCGGTTTGAAAAATACTTACAGCAGGCTTGATCGCGAAAAGCCTGGCGAATGAATTCGCGGCTTCAAGAACGAAGTCCACACAGGTGGACTTATGACGACATTATAGTTGTAGAAACCTGCTTCTTATGCTTTCTCTAATCCAACGAAATTGATAAGCCTCACTTTGTGCACCCCAAACTTGATTACCCGCAGCATCAAAGCCGCGATCCCAAGTATCCATACCTGCTTGGTGTAAAGTGATGCGATTTGTGATTCGTACTGCACCTTTGTAATTACTTGGACATCCTGACGCGGATGTTTCTCCGATATAATTCTGTTGTTGGCGACGCAAGAAGACACTACAGTTTGATGTGCCAATATCTTTCACGTCAATGATGCGTTGCGCTTCAGGTTTATTGCATAAACCAATCCAAGCTTGCGGTGTTGGGGGTCGAAAGACAGCTGACTCTATACTATTGTTATCTACACTCGGCGCAATTCGCAAAAAACGCTGACGATAAGGTTGGGAAAGTCGTTGTGAAAGTGCTTGTTCTTGATACATAAATACCGCATGAGGACGCGCGATCGCAGCAGCATTTTTGACTTTCACTTTACAAGTAGTCATGCGAACGTTTGGTGCGTTGGGGTTAGCACGGGCTTGTGCTGAGGTATCCATTGCGCCATTCAAGTGAGAAACGACTTCTTGAACTTGTTGTGCAGATGAAGATTGAGTGTTAGCAGGCACAGCGTTAACTTGACTTACACAAGTAAAAACCGCAGCACTCACTAATATTGCAATACTCTTTTTACTTACCACAGCACTGACTCAAAGCGATCGCACGCAACTACACATAAATTAAGTTTAGTAGATAAAGGAGACACCCTCATCACCCTGAACCCTGACCTCTCACACCCCTGGTTGCTGTTGTTTTGCTAAATACCTACTCAGCGCATAAGCCATATCACCGCGCGTAATCGGCTGTAATGGTTTAATATTACCTTGAGCATCAATATTGACAAATCCCTCATTTAATGCTGTAGCGATAGATCTTCGTGCCCATGTGGGAACTGATGCAGCATCAGGATAAGCCGTAAGAATCTCGGCAACGGTGTCATCAGGGAATTGATATACTCCGTATGCTTGAGCAAAAATCGCGAAGGCTTCAGCACGGTTTACCCTTTGGTTAGGAAAAAACATATTTCCCCGATAGCCGCGCATAATACCAGTTTTCAGCACGGTTTGAATATCGTTAAATGCCCAGTGCGAAGCAGGAACATCTTGAACTTCTACCAAGTTTTCTTGTGTAGCAGCCGCACGTGTATCGAGGGCAAAGGCATTAACTAAAATTGACGCAAGTTCAGCGCGACTAATAAATCGTTCAGGATGAAATTGCCCATCAGCATAATTATTCATCAACCCCGCAGCAACGGCCTGTTGGATTGCATCAGGCGTAGATAATGTTGCAGGTGGTGTTTGGGCGATCGCACTTGTACTTTGAATGACCATTACTACACAAAGTGTACCAGCAAGCTGACGTATTCGGGACATATTTAATTTGCTCCACCCTCACTCAATACTTCCGTTTTCATGCTACTCACGACGATTGAGTTTAGGGCAAAGTTGCGTAAGTATAGCGATCGCACCGCAAAACTTGCTCAAATAGAGTTAAGTTACTGATAACGCTGACTAATGCCGTCAATTATCGAGTTATTACCTGCAATCTCAGCAAAATCAATTCGGCTAGAAGGAAAGCAATTTTTAGTGGATGATAAAGGCGATCGCCTACCGAGTGTTACGACAATTCTCAACGCCACCAAACCGCAAGAACAACGGGAAAGACTTTTCAATTGGCGACAGCGTGTTGGTACAGAACAAGCAAATAAAATCGCAGGAACCGCAAGTCGTCGAGGTACGCAGACACACAAACAAATTCAGCGCTATCTTTTAGGTAAAGATCCTGTTTGTCCAGAAAATAGCATTTCTTACTGGGAAAGTATCAAACCAGTATTACAAGATATCGACACTGTGCGTCTAGTTGAAGGTTCAATTTTCCACTACGACTTGGGGTACTCTGGTAAAGTTGATTGCGTAGCTAGCTATAAAGATACTCCCGTTGTTTGCGAGTGGAAAACTGCTGATAAACCAAAAGGTTCTATTGAGCGACTTTACGAATATCCCCTACAACTTGCTGCTTATCTTGGAGCCGTTAATCATTCTTACCAAGATTATGGCATTAAACTCGACCATGCACTTTTAGTTGTTGCAATTCCAGACACACCAGCAGAAGTTTTTTGGTTTGAACCAGCACAAATTCAATATTATTGGCAGCAGTGGATTGCTAGAGTAAAAATTTACCATAAGTTACAACTTGAGCAAAAAGAATCGATTGGAAGTTGATTTAGTAATGAAGGATGGATTAAAGCCAGAAATTGGTCAACAAATTCTTAGAGAAGTTGTCTACGTATGACCAAAAAAGCAACAGAAGATTACGTTCAAGACATTTTGATGCTACAGATGGTCCTATTGCAGTTTATATACAGCCTATTGCAAGTTTATGAGGTACAGTAAGAGGAGTACACAAATGAAGTCTAATGAAACCGTACTCGCTCGACTTGCGAGAAAAAATAGTTAAGGCATACACACAAGGTGACACCTCAATCAG
>NZ_JADEWN010000011.1 GCF_015207655.1 Gloeocapsopsis crepidinum LEGE 06123
GGGTAAGGGGTGAGGGGTGAGTTTAAGAGAGTTATGAGTTAAGAAAATTCTTTTAATAAATGCCTCCGGCACCTTTCTTCGCTTTCCAAAACTAGTCACTCACCCCTCGATCCTCACTCCTCATCCTAATTAATTGCTAAGCAGAGAGATCTGCAGCACTACTAATATTCTTTAAGATTAATTCAGAGTGGGTGCGTTTGATCAAACCAGTTAGCACATTACCAGGACCAATTTCCACAACTTGCTCAATACCCTCCTGACGGAAGCACTCAGAAGTTTCACGCCACCTAACAGCACCAGTCATCTGCCGACGCAAGCGTTCTTTGAGCACGTCGCCGTCAATAGATGGAGTTGGTTCAACGTTTGATAGTACAGGTACTTGAGCCGAATTAAAAACTACTGATTTTAGAACTTCCTCAAATTCAGCAGCAGCAGCAGCCATTAAAGGCGAGTGAAATGCTCCTGATACATTTAGGGGAACAGCACGCTTTGATTTTACCTGCGATAGTACTTTGTTTACGGCTTCAGGTGTTCCCGAAATCACTGCCTGGGCGGCGCTATTGTCATTTGCTAGGACAACATCGGGAGTTTGTTGAATTTGCTGTTCAAGTTGGTCGCGGTCAAAGCCAATCAAAGCTGCCATCATACCACCAGCAGCATTGTCCATCAATTCGGCTCGCCGCTTGATCAAGGTTAATCCTGCAGCCCAATCATAAACTCCCGCAGCATACAGGGCGATATATTCTCCTAAACTATGACCAGCAACAAGATCAGGATGTTGACCTTGTTGTTGCATTAAGTCAGCAAGAATACTTTCAATCACATAAAGACAAGGCTGAGTGTAAAGTGTACGGGAAACTTTATCGTCCTCACTTTGACAAATTTCAGTCACTGACCAGCCTAAGATTTCTTCAGCTTGGGCAAATTTCTGTTGAGCTGCGTCTAGTTCTAACAAATCGATTCCCATACCAATTTTTTGGGAACCTTGTCCTGGAAATACCCATGCAGTCTTAGTCATTTTTTTAGCAATTAGCTGTGAGTCATTAGTAATTAGGATCAGGTTTATCTGTGCCCCATTCAAAGATTGCAGCACCCCAAGTCAATCCAGCACCAAAGCCAGAGGTTGCAATAATGTCACCAGGTTTGATTTTACCTGCACGCACAGCTTCATCAAGTGCTAAAGGAATAGAAGCAGCTGAAGTATTGCCATGATAGGCAAGATTGCTGATGACTTTGTGGTTGGGAATATGCAGGCGTTCGGCTACAGCGTCGAGGATGCGTTGATTTGCTTGGTGTAGTAGTAGCCAATCAATTTGCTCAACTTTGAGATTAGCGCGAAACAGTGCCTTATCGATGACTTCTGGAACACGCTGTACTGCAAAGCGATAAACCTCTTTCCCATTCATTGTAATCGGTTGGTAATTTCCTTTAGCA
The DNA here is from genome assembly GCF_015207655.1 of Gloeocapsopsis crepidinum LEGE 06123. GTDB lineage: Bacteria > Cyanobacteriota > Cyanobacteriia > Cyanobacteriales > Chroococcidiopsidaceae > Gloeocapsopsis > Gloeocapsopsis crepidinum. Next base: position 1,435 of record NZ_JADEWN010000011.1, read on the forward strand.
ACATCAATTTCATTAATGAGTGGTTGAGGCTGTGGGCTGTAGGCAAGATTAAGGCATTGATTTTGCGTGCCGTCACTTTTCAGTTCAAATCCTAGTAAGCGATCGCGCTTGGTAGCTTGCATTACTACGGCTCCTGCACCATCACCAAACAAAACACACGTCCGTCGATCTTCCCAATCTACCCAACGTGAGAGAATGTCTGCTCCAATTAAAAGAATATTTTGGTAAACACCGGTTCTGATGTACTGTGCAGCAGTCACCAATCCAAACACAAATCCTGAACAAGCTGCTGTCATGTCGAAGGCAACGGCTTGAGTTGCGCCTAAAGCTGCTTGAATCTGACACGCACTGCCAAATAAATCGTCAGGAGTTGAAGTTGCCAGAATAATTAAGTCAATGTCTGGTGGTGTAATTCCTGCCATGACGATCGCCTGCAAAGAGGCTTGAGTTGCGATCGCTTGCAAAGAGTCATTCGCTGCTGCTAACCGTCGCGAACGAATTCCTGTTCGTGTTGCAATCCATTCATCTGAAGTTTCCACGAGCTGACTGAGTACTTGGTTGCTTAGGGAATTAGTCGGTACTGCTGAACCACTCCCTGTAATTGCTACCCCAAAATTTTGCAACATTCTTCTCCATAGTTCAGATGTGGGTTGTGAAGATTTTAGAGAGCGAGTGAAAGAGGGGTGAGGAGTGAGGGGTGAGGAATTTTGAATTGAAGATTTTTCTTAACTCAACACTGATTACGAGTAACTCCTAGTCTCCCTCAGCTCTAAAAACCCTAACCCCTGATTCCCGATTCCTGATCTGTGACCTCTAAATTTACGCCTCTATTTTGTGATTGAATTCGCTCCAATACTTGATTATCAATTGCTTCTTTTGCCAAGCGAATGGCATTAAAAATTGACGGTGCTTGGGAACTGCCGTGACTGATGATACAAACTCCAGCTACACCAAGAAGCAATCCTCCACCGTGTTCTGCATGATCAATCCGCTGCTTGATCCGCTTTAGGTTTGATTTGAGTAGAGCTGTACCAATTTGTCCGTGCAAACCTTGAGGTAACTCTTCTCTAAGAATTTGAATTGCGACCTCTCCCACAGCTTCAGCAAACTTCAACAAGACATTACCAGCAAAGCCATCACAGACAATCACATCAAATTGACCGGAAAGGACATCTCGACCTTCCGCATTTCCGATAAACGAAATATTATTGTTGACTTTCAGTAATTGGTGAGTCTTCACTGCCAAGTCGTTGCCTTTAGATTCTTCCTCGCCGATGTTTAACAACCCTACCTTGGGCTGCACGATTCCTAATACGTATTGACTGTAAATCGTTCCCATCAGCGCAAACTGCTCTAAAAACTTAGGACGACAATCTACATTTGCTCCCACATCAAGAATGAGTACTGGCTTACTGGCAATCATTGTTGGCAAAACTGCACCAATAGCAGGACGATCAATCCCCCGCAGGCGTCCCAAGCGTAGCAAAGCAGCTGCCATTGCGGCTCCAGAATGACCAGCCGAAACCACCGCATCTGCTTGTTTTTGTTTTACTAAGTCCATCGCTACATTAATTGAAGCCTTTGGTTTGCGTTTGATAGCACTAAGCGGCTCCTCATGCATTTCTACCGTTCCTTCTGCTGGAACGATGGCGATTTGGTCTAAACGATTTTGGTGTAAAACAGATTTAATTTGCTGGGGATCTCCCACCAAGACAACTTCTACTCCTAATTCCTCCCGTGCCCGCAGTGCGCCAGCAACAATTTCGGTAGGAGCATAGTCCCCCCCCATAGCATCAATTGCGATCCGTGCGCGAGTCGCTCCCATTGCTCAAAGTTCTAGAAACCTACAAAATTCTATCAGATTAAGCGTTATCGGTTGGGAATTAAAAGTTTTGGAGAAGATGAATATCTCACTCAGATACTTCTACAGCAAGGGCTAGAGCATTTTAGTTCAAATTAGAGAAAATCAACAAAGTAAGGAAAAAGATGTTTCAGAGTTATTTTTCACTCTGCAGCTCTTAAGCTACTTGTTTCTTTTCAAGGTTGAAACTCTTGACCTTAGTTGATCGACACGTAATAGAGTTAAAATTATTTCCTGAATTGGAATTGACACTTCAGGTTTTGAATTGAGCACTGCTGAGGATCAAGAATGCTGCAGCTATTCGGGTCAGGACTGGTTTCACTGTGGTTGGAAATGGCAGGGTTGCAACCTAAGCCCGTAGACGCTTTGGATTTTTTTACTCTCAATAGTCGTCCTGGTTTAGTTCTGACACCTGATACTCATCCTTTTGCAGCCAACACCGTACAAGAGTATCTACGGCAATTGGAGACGACTGGACTGGTTAGTAATGCTCAAGGCATCTGGCTGCAGTCTGGACCGGTACTACTCGCGAACAATCAAGGAACTGAGCCTTTACCTGCCGCTTCGATTACCAAAGTGGCAACTTCACTTGCTGCTTTAAAAACTTGGGAACCTAATCACCAATTTGAAACTCTTGTTGGAGCAACTGGATCAATCAACAATGGTGTCTTACAGGGAGATTTAGTCATTCAAGGAGGGGGCGATCCTTTTTTTGTGTGGGAAGAAGCGATCGCACTCGGTAATAGTCTCAACCGCATGGGGATCAAGCAGATTACAGGAAACTTAGTCATTAGTGGCAATTTTGCCATGAACTATAAAACAAATTCTTTACAAGCTGGTCAATTGTTACAGCAAGCGCTCGATGTCACAACCTGGTCGCGAGAAGCAACTACACAATACTTAACGATGCCCCCAGGAACCCTACGCCCACAAGTCGTGATCGCGGGTACTGTTCAAGTCGCATCTTTACCAAATCCCAAACAAATCTTACTCATGCGTCACCGTTCGTTACCCTTGTCAGAAATTCTCAAGGAAATGAACATCTATAGCAACAACGAAATGTCGGAAATGCTAGCCCAAAATCTGGGAGGGGCACAGGTAGTGCAATCTATAGCAGCCACTGCTGCGGGAGTACCGCCACAAGAGATTCAATTAATTAATGGTTCAGGCTTAGGAGTCGAAAACCGCATTTCACCAAGAGCCGCTTGCGCAATGTTAATGGCAATTCAACGCGAGTTACTGCCTTCCCAACTGAGTGTCGCCGATTTATTTCCCGTCTCAGGACGCGATCGCCGCGGCACAATGGAAGCGCGACGCATTCCCCAAGCTGCTGTGATTAAAACAGGGACTCTTCGTGATGTCAGTGCTTTAGCCGGAGTTATGCCTACACGCGATCGCGGTCTGGTTTGGTTTGCCATCATCAATCGCGGCACTAATGTCGAAGGTTTACGTACCAGACAAGATCAACTCTTGCAACGCCTGTTAACGCAATGGCAAGCTGCCTCTACAACTCCTGCGGCAATTACTCCTAGATCCTTAAATAACACTCCTACCCCACTTGGTGCAGCAAGTCGTAATGAAATTTTATATGGGGGTTAACCAGCAGTAGATCAAAAGTTATCTTCTGTAGTCAATAATTTATCTGCTTAGGTGTGTAGAAATCCTTGTCTTCTAGCCTTCTGATACCACTTTTCTGCCTCTGCTTGAGACGCATCAATATCAGGAGCGCCCATCATAAATATACAACCTAAGTTATTTGCAGCTAAGCCATAACCTTGATTAGCTGATTTCTTGTACCACTTCACTGCTTCTGAGATATCGCAATCTAACCCAAGTCCTAAATGGTACATATTAGCAATTATGCATTGCGCTTCAGCGTTTCCTCGATCAGCAATGGGTTTCAACAACTCAAATGCCTTGGTATAGTCTTCAGATTTAAACGCGGTTATGCCTTTCTTTAAGCCAGGCATATTGGTTAGACTCCTTGAGAAGTTTTTGAGTGAGAGAGGTTTCAACCAAGGAAAAATTTTGTTATTGTGCGTGACACTTAACTTAGTTTAAGCCGACTTGTTTTTTTGGGTTACTTATCAGATTGCTGGTAACTAAGGAATGATCTCAGTTACGACTCTATTACCGCTACCACTCCTAACAACAAGACTTTCATCTTGAAGTTTGCCTACAGCTTTATCACCAGTAAAGCTTACTGGCGGTTGAGTTTGACGGTAAACAACATTACCTTGGGCTTCAACTAACTGAGTAGGAATTGTCCAAGTTAGCCTTTGAGAATTAATTGTCTGACCTTTCTGTCCAGATCCTGCAACATCACCATTAAGATAAGCAATCTGCTTTTGCAAATCCATTCGCCCTTGTTTTGCTGTCATCGTCATTTTTTCTTGATGATGTACAATTCGGACTGGCTGATCGGTGGTGACAATTTCTGTATTCAGATCCCAAACGGCGGAGTTGCTGGCAACTTGTACGGGTGGATTGACAAGTGCAAGTTGGGCATTTTGTTTTAAGGTAGCGACGTTGGTTTTTAAACTGAACTCGCCAGAATTAGCAGTTGATCTTGCTGTAATTTTTTTGTCTTGATAACGGTCAATTGCGATCGCGCGATCGGCAATGAATTTTTCCTCCTCAATCAACCACGTCAAATGTTCAGTCCGCAGTTGTGTGGCGGGGTTAGTTGTATTAGCAACGACTTTCCCTTGTAACTCAACGTGCTGTTTGCGGGTAAATACCCGTGCTTCTTGGGCTACGGCTTGCACCTGTTTATGACTACCAGTGATTTGATTGCGGACGATCAATAAATCTTTTTCGGGAAGCCATTCCAATTCATTCCCACGCAGTACTAAACCACTTTTAGGATCTGTCGCAACAATTTGCCCTTTGAGGAATAGCTGTTTCCCATCTTGATGAACTTCCCCTTCCTGGGCTTTGATTTGATATACAGGCTTACCATCTTGGAATAGCTCGCCTGTAGGATTTTTGACCTGTGCTACTTGTCGATCTTGACTGTATGACGCTTGCGCAGCATTAACTTTCCAGACAGTCTGCCCTTGTTCGTCTGCTTGTTCCAAATCAACGTTATTGAACGTTAATTCAGTGTCAATTTTTTGTACTGTCGTCGTGTCTTCAGATAGCTTGTTCGCAGTTTGATTTTGACTTTGACAACCCATAGCCGTTAGTAGCAGCACTACTAGAAGTTGTGCCGTGAAGCTACGGTGAATAGAGAATAAGAGATAGAAACGATTCATATCTCTATCTTCGCTCGTTATTCTTCACTCTTGTGAAGTTGGAATAATATTTGGGATTCCATCAGGCGCCAGTCCCTCTTGTGAGGGTTGCTCAATAATATTCATTGTGGGAATTGGACGATAGAGATAGTCTTGTCTTGGAGTTTTCTGAATATCGTCTTTGATCGACTCTAAATCAATGTAGCGATCTGAAACATTAATCAAGCTATCGCTTGTCATTGTCCGTAAACTGACAACTTCGACTCGCGCCCCACGATAGCTAACCGCATTTGCCGCATAAGCGAGATCGCCATCGCCACTAACCAATACTGCGGTGTCGTAGGAATCGACTAATGCCATCATGTCCACAGCAATTTCAACGTCTAGGTTTGCTTTCTTCGAGCCATCCGGTAGCTGGACTAAATCTTTAGCAATGACTCTGTACCCATTACGCCGCATCCACAATAAAAAACCTTGTTGCTTTTCGTTGGTACGGTCTACGCCTGTATAAAAAAACGAGCGCAACAGCCGAGAACCACCAGTCAGCCTGCATAAGAGTTTTGTGTAGTCAATTTCGATACCTAACTGCAGCGCAGCGTAAAACAAGTTAGATCCATCAATAAAAATGGACACCCTACCTCGATTCTCTAGCACCTGTTCGGGCGTGAAAATCGCATCCGATTCAAAATTTAACATGATTTATTATGCCTCGATGTTATTAAACCTTTTTATTTATAAAAAATGATTGTTTTAGATAAAGTATGTTACACCAAACTGTTATATTTTACTGACAATTTATATTAAGACTTGATTATGTTTTGCCATCATAAAGTTGTCAGCATTAATATATTCAGTAAGCTACTAAATTGTTTGTAGCAACTCAAGTCTTTGAAAAACAGGTTTTGGAGTACCTAATTTTTGCTCTACGCTTAATAGTCCCCACTGAGAGTGGGACTTAAATGGTGTTAAAGTAGCAATTTGTGTTTTTTCATTGAAATTTATTGCAAAACCAAGTTGTTGATAAATCTTGCTTGACACGTTTGGAATGATTGGTGATAGCAAATATGCTGCTAATCTAATAGATTCCAATACAGTGTATAGCACTTGCTCTACTTGTTGCTGATGTCCTTGTTTATAGAGTGTCCAAGGTGCTTGTTCGTCAATAAACTTATTACCAGCCCGTACTAAAGACAAGATAGCATCACAAGCTTGGTTAAAAGCTAACGCTTCATAATTCTGTTTGACTTTTTTTTCTAAAGCTGAGCCAATTGCCTTTAATGGATGGTCTGAGGATATATCATCACTAGAACAATCAGGAATATTGCCATTACAGTATTTCTTCACCATATTTAATGTACGGTTTAGTAAATTGCCTAAATCATTGGCTAGATCTGCATTTAGTACATTAATAAAGCGAGTTTCGTTAAAATCTCCGTCTTTTCCAAATTCGATTTCTTTAAAAAAGTAATATCGCACAGCATCCGCACCATAGCGTTCAACTAAAGCAATGGGATCAAGCGTGTTGCCCAAACTTTTGCCCATTTTTTGACCATCTTTAGTCAAAAATCCATGCACGAAGAGTTTGTGTGGAATGGATAGCCCCGCAGACATTAGCATCGCGGGCCAGTAAACCGCATGGAACCGCAAAATATCTTTGCCGATTAAATGTAAATTGATTGGCCACCATTGACTTAGGGCATTTTCTAAATTTGGCTCGTCTTCGGGATTGAGTAAAGCTGTAATGTATCCAATTAAAGCATCGACCCAAACGTAGATTGTTTGTTTGGGATCAATTGGTACTGGAAAGCCCCACTGTACGTTTACGCGTGAAATTGAAAAGTCTTGTAGTCCCTGACTAACAAAACTGAGGACTTCATTGCGGCGACTTTCAGGTTGAATAAAATCTGGATTTTGTTGGTATAGTTCTTCTAGCTGTAACTGATAGCGCGACAGGCGAAAAAAGTAATTTTCTTCATCGCGCCACTCAGCTGGCTTATTGGTGTGGATTGGACAGCGATGTCCATCTAGTAGTTCGCGTTCTTCTTTGAACTCTTCGCAGGCAACACAATACCAGCCTTGTTGTCTACTTTTGTAAATATCTCCTTGATCCCAAAGGCGTTGAACAAAACTTGTGACGATCGCTTCGTGTTTGACGCTTGTTGTACGAATGAAGCTATCGTACTGAATATCTAGTTTTTCCCATAAGGCAACAAATCCCGCCGCAATTTCATCGCAGTAAGCTTGTGGCGATCGCTCTTTACTTTCTGCCGTACGCTGAATCTTTTGTCCGTGTTCATCGGTTCCTGTCACTAACATGACAGACTTGCCTTGTAACCGCGCAAATCTTGCTAGGATATCGGCTGCGATTGTTGTGTAAGCACTACCGATGTGTGGTAGGTCATTCACATAATAAAGTGGTGTTGTCAGCGCGAATTTTGTTGTTTTACTCGCAGATATCATGCAAATTTTATAAATAAATTTGAAATTTTCTTTATCATACCTCAGAGTCTCTGAGTATGTATTTTTGTTACCAAATTCTATTAGTAATGGCGTCTCCTAGCGCTAGGATTAGGAGATAACAGAGTAATAATGAAGCAGTTATAAATAATAGCGAAATATCAAGATAAATGCTGTTAAAATTAGACGATTATCTCAATTTTAAGGAATTTATCCTTAAAAAGATACCAGAAAATGATGCCTCTTCCAAGACTCAAACTAAAGATAAACAAGTTTGTGACAGTTCTTACTTCTGGTACTCACTGCCAAAGATAAATAAATGTAACAATTTAGTTAAGTAAAGCTAATTAGCTTTACTTACGTCCTAGAAAGCACAATCGATATTGCAACGCATGAGTGCAAACAACGCCTTGCAGGTTTCTCAAGGGTTTCTCACTGCGGTGGGAACTCAAATGTTTCGTTATTACGAGGATCACATTCCTCGTGGTGGTCCTGTACTCGTGGTGAGCAATCATCGCAGTTTCATGGATGCGCCAATTCTTATGACAACTCTAGAACGACCAATTCGCTTTGCCTGCCATCACTATATGGCTCAAGTGCCAATTATGCGAGAAATTGTCACAGATTTGCTAGGATGCTTTCCGCTAGAGGCAAAAGGAAAAAGACAACAAGGCTTTTTTGAGCAAGCGTTAAGCTTGTTAGATACTTCCCAAGTCGTTGGCATCTTTCCTGAAGGGACAAAACCGATGGTAACGTTCACACAGCCCGATCATTTAGGCAAGTTTCATCGTGGTTTTGCGCATTTAGCTTTACGGGCTAATACATCTAGTGTCGTGTCATCAGGACAAAATTTGACGATTTTACCAATAGCGATCGCATCATTAGAAGAAGTGAACACTTCAGCAGTACCTCTAAAGTTACTCAGTTTATTTGATCCTTCTGAACCTTTATTTAACCAGTCTAGTTGGCATCCATTAGTCATTTATCGTCGTGTCGCAGTTTTAGTTGGTCGTCCGTATTGGGTTTCACAGCATCAGCAGATGGAATACCAAGGCAAGCAGGCAAAAGAAATAGTGGCTGAACTAACTCACTACTGTCAAGACGAGATAGCACAACTGTTACGTCAAGGATTTTATTAAGGATTAAAGATATTGCAATGGTTGCTTTATGGTAGAAATCTAGCACTCGGATTTTTTTGTGTATTCGATACGTCATAAATTTTTAACATTTAATGACTGAATAAAGATTAAAGTTCGATATCATTCCTGTCCCTTGACCTTTGACTTAATTTACAGCAGATTTTTAAGTTGATTCAAATTTAACAATGTCAGAAATTAATAGAAAACCTGTTTTTTTGACACCTAACAAAGTTCAGCCGCATTATCCTTTGTTTGTATTCTTACCTGGTATGGATGGAACTGGGAGATTGCTGCGATCGCAAACTGAAGGTTTAGAAGTTGGGTTTGATGTGCGTTGTTTATCAATTCCTCTGGATGATTTAACAAGCTGGGAAGATCTTACTCAACAAGTTGTTGATTTAATTGAGCTAGAAATTGCCAAAAATCCTCAACGACAAGTTTATCTGTGTGGGGAATCATTTGGTGGGTGCCTGGCAATCAAAGTTGCACTATACTCACCACAGCTTTTTGACAAGATTATTTTAGTCAATTCAGCATCTTCTTTTCATCGTCGTTCTTGGTATAGCTGGGTATCGCAGTTAATTAATGTCGTACCTCGTTGGTTGTTTCCCTTTGGCGCATTAGGACTGCTAGCAGTCCTCGCCTCCCTTGATAGAATTGCTCCAGCAGATCGCCAAGATATGCTTCATACAATGCGTTCTGTTCCACCAGAAACAGTTTTGTGGCGGATAACTTTGGTAAAAGAGTTTGATGTCAGTGATGTGCAGTTACGCCAGTTAACTCAACCTATTTTAGTTGTTGCTAGCAAGCGCGATCGCCTCTTGCCATCTGTTGCTGAAGCACACCACCTCTCTCAAGTTTTAGATAATGTCAAAACGGTATTCTTACCTTACAGTGGACACGCTTGCTTAGTAGAAGAAGACATTAACCTTTACGACATTATGCAGATAGAGGATTTTCTAGATCGTGCAAGTCAATCAGAATTACCCTATGTAGTTGATTATTAAAACGATAACGACGAGTGTTAATCGGGTTGCAAGTGAGAAAAGGAATTTCCACTAGAACTTGGAGTTCCACCTTCTGCTTTGACTTCAAACGTTGCGTTACAAGCTTGGGGTTGTTCTAACACTTGCAAGCAAAGTTCAGCAATTGAATCGCGGCTAACTTTACCCTTAATACTGTCGCCCTGATCGAAAGTTAATGATTGTACTCCAGTTTCCTCTGTTAAAGCACAAGGACGAATAATTGTGTAAGGAATACTACTGTGTCTTAGAGATTCTTCTCCGCGCCACTTCCAAGTTAAGATACCACCTAGCTGATCGTTTAATCTTACCGCTGGAGGTTCTTCCTCTAAGTTAATTCCTGGGCGTCCAGGACGAGTTACTCCCGCCGAGCTAATTAAGATAAACTGTGGTAACTTAGCACCACCATAAGCTTTAATTGATTCGATTTGTAATGCAAAGCCACCAGGCGTAAACCGTGGGTTGAGTTCGCCATCATACTCAAACTTACTTAACATTAATTGCAACGAAGCAATTCTACTTGCATCAATCTTAGGTGCATCTTTTAAGGTTTTGGCACGAAATACTGCAGTTAAATCAGCAAAGGGAATACAGATATCCATCCAAGTATTGCTAACTGTATCGAAGGAATAGGAATAAGCTGTACCATCCCACTTAGTATCTATACGAATGAAGCACTTATAGCGTTTGCCGTCACCTCTAACACGTAGTTTAATACCTTGATAGCCAGATAAATTTAATGCTGGCTCAAAGTTTTTAGTTCTGACAGAAGCAAAGCCACCTGAATTTGCAGTAGATACACAACCAGTAAACAATGCAGTATCTTCAACAAATCTAATTTCACTTTGACTTACACCGCCCATTACAACATCATCTACAGCACCCCAAATGCGTTTTAACTCCTCGGAGGGATGTACGAAATCAAAGATTAGCTTTTCATCAGCAGGAATCGTAGCAAAATGTTTTGCCGCTACTTCGACTAAGTTCTTGACACCTAAGTATTCTACAGCTTCTGGAGTATCGCCAACGATTTCAGGTTGGTAAAACTTGATGCCTTGATTGTATTTCGCACGATCTGGGGTGTCTCCTTCCACAGGTTGAACGCGCACTGCAGTACAACAAATAACTGCTGTGACATCTGCCATCATTTCTAAGGTGAGAGTTTCTGGTTTTGTGATGTCGCCAACATAGAGTTCAACACTATCGCCGAGTATTTCCTTTGCTTTTTCAGCGTTGCGGACAAGCGATCGCACTTTGTAACCACGCGCAGTTAGTCTTTGTACTACGCGCCGACCAACACCACCTGTCGCCCCAGCGACTAACACGACTCCCACTCTTTTCTCTCCTGTTGGTACTACCTGAGAATCTTGAGATCCTGACATAAACCGCTGTATCCAACCAACAAAAGGAATAACCTCAAAAAAGGTCAGGGTTTGTACAAACCTACCCAGATCCCATTGAGAACGATTTGTTTGAGTCATAAGTAACGTCCTCTCTGCTTTTCTTAGTGTAGCTGTTCGTGTAGGTAAGCAGAGGAGACAAAGGAGTTATGAGTTTTGAGTTTAAGAGAGTTGAGAAAATTCTAATATGCCTCTGGCACCTTTGTTCGCTTTCCAAAACTATTCACTAGCCACTCTTAGTTAGTACCTCACCAATTTGCTTGACACTTCAAATAAGTGCATATACACTTGAAATCATGCAAGACCAATCAATCAAAACCGTTGCTACTGACTGTACTTGCTTAAATCTGCGTAAAGCCTCCCGCGTTGTAACGCAATTGTTCGATCAAGTGTTGCAACCAAGTGGAGTTTTGGCAAATCAGTTCGCACTGCTAGCCGCCCTCAGCCTTGCAGAAAGTGTATCAATTACGCGCTTAGCACAAGAGTTAGTGATGGATCGAACAACACTAACACGCAATCTCAAACCGTTAGAACGTGATGGATTGATTTGCATTGAACCAGGTCAAGATCAGCGAGTGCGGGTTGTGAGTTTAACTGAAAAAGGTCAAGCAGCTTTAGTCAAAGCACTTCCATTATGGAAACAAGCACAAACTAAGGTTACTGAGGAATTGGGTCAAGACCGTTGGCAGGCATTATTATCCAATTTGTCTGACACAGTATCCTTACTCCGCGAAATTTAATTTTTTTGGGAATTTGAGTGTATATACACTTTAATAGCAAGGAGTTCAAATGAAAATGAGTAAACATTCAATTACTCAGCGTTGGTTCTTTCTAGTACTGTCACTTTGGGGAATTGCGGTTTTACTAGGAGGGTACTATGGTTTTTTCACCAAGATTGACTTAATTTGGATTGCGCTACTTGTCGTGACGGGAATGACAACCCCAGTAGCAGTGTACTACTTAAACGCAGATTTCCATGCTTACATTCAATCGCTCGACTTGAAGTATTTAACCGTTTTCCACTTGTGGCGGATTCCGGCTGGGCTGTGGTTTTTGTATTGTGGAAGTCAAAGTTTGCTCCCAGAAAGGTTTGTTGCAAATGCAGGTTATGGCGATTTAGCAGTAGGGTTATTAGTACCTGTGGTTCTCTTACTCAGATTTCGCGGTAGGTACACGACGTTTCACATTTTTAGTGTCTTAGACTTTGCGATCGCTGTAGGCACAGGGTTAACGTTTAATCTATTGCAAGTACCACTAATGGAGAATATTGCGACATTTCCAACAGTGATGATTCCGCTGTTTGGTGTTTGCGTGACAGGCGCACTCAGTATCATGACTTTAGATCGATTGATTGGGAAAAGGCGATCGCAATTAGCAATTAGCAATTAGCAACCTAATCATAATCCCATCGCCCTGTAACTTGCTAATCGTAAATAGGGCGTTTTTGCCTGTTAAGATGTAACTGATTCACATATTTATACAATCGTCAATCGTGACTGTTAAGCCAGATTGGTTGCGCGTCAAAGCGCCTCAGTGGGAGCGTGTTGGCAGCGTTAAAGAAATTTTACGAGATTTAGCACTCAATACGGTGTGTGAAGAAGCATCTTGCCCAAATATTGGCGAGTGTTTCAACGCGGGTACTGCAACATTTTTAATTATGGGACCAGCGTGTACTCGTGCGTGTCCGTATTGCGATATAGATTTTGAGAAAAAGCCTAAAGCCCTCGATCCTACTGAACCGGAACGACTTGCAGAAGCAGTACGCCGGATGCGACTGAATCATGTTGTGATTACCTCGGTGAATCGCGATGATTTACCTGATGGAGGGGCGTCGCAGTTTGTGCGGTGTATTACTGCAATTCGGGAAGTGTCACCACAGACAACAATTGAAGTACTGATTCCTGATTTGTGTGGCAACTGGGATGCGTTAGAGATAATTTTACAAGCGCAACCAGAGGTATTAAATCATAATACGGAAACGATACCTCGGTTGTATCGTCGGGTACGTCCGCAGGGAAATTACGATCGCACTTTAGAATTACTGCGTCGTTCTCGCGATCTTGCCCCTTGGGTTTATACTAAATCAGGATTAATGGTTGGGTTAGGAGAAACTGACGCGGAAATTCGCGCTGTAATGGCAGATCTCCGCGCTGTTGATTGCGATATTTTGACACTAGGACAATATCTACAACCAAGTCAGAAACACCTGAATGTTGCTCAGTTCGTTACGCCAGAACAGTTTGATGCTTGGAAACAGTTTGGTGAAGAGTTAGGTTTTCTTCAAGTTGTCTCTTCCCCCTTAACTCGCAGTTCTTATCATGCAGAACAAGTCAGAGAATTGATGCAACGCTATCCACGTAGCCGATTTTAGTTAGTGATTAAGAGTGAGTTTGATTTCTCCACAGACAATGGGAGAATTCCACCAAAATTAGTAACAGTTTTGGGTGCTGGTGCTTGGGGTTCGACTTTGGCAAACCTCGCATCTGCAACAGGGCATAATGTGCGTTTATGGTCGCGTCATCTTGACCGTAGTCTAGCAGAAACAGTTGAAGGCGCAGATATTGTTGTCTCTGCCATCTCAATGAAAGGGGTGCGATCAATTGTCGAACAAATTCAATCTTTCCCATTTGCACCAGAAACAATTTTTCTGACAGCGACTAAAGGTTTAGAACCAACGACGACTTTAACTCCAGCACAAATTTGGCAAGCTGCATTTCCCCACCATCCAATTGTCGTTCTTTGCGGTCCCAATTTATCAAAAGAAGTTCAGCAAGGTTTACCGGCTGCAACAGTTGTAGCAAGTACAAATATTACTGCAGCAGAAGTTGTGCAAACGGTGTTTTCTTCTAGTCGGTTTCGTGTTTATACCAATACCGATCCAATTGGAGTAGAACTTGGCGGGACAATCAAGAATGTAATTGCGATCGCCGCTGGTGTCTGTGACGGTTTACACTTGGGAACTAACGCTAAAGCTGCGCTTGTGACACGGGGACTTACTGAAATTATTCGGATTGGTGTTGCTTGGGGTGCAAAAATTGAGACTTTTTACGGTTTATCAGGATTAGGCGATCTACTTGCAACGTGTAACAGTCCCTTAAGTCGTAACTATCAAGTTGGTTATCAGCTAGCGCAAGGTAAAACTTTAGCAGAAATTCTCAAACATCTAGAGGGAACAGCTGAGGGTGTGAACACGACGCAAGTTTTAATCGAAAAAGCAAATCAGCAGCACATTTCTGTACCGATTACAACTCAAGTTTACAGATTATTACAAGCAGAAATTACACCACGACAAGCGTTAGAAGAATTGATGTTACGCGATATCAAACCAGAGTATAACTTTTAAGAATTAATAGAATGTACTTCATAGTAAATGCCTGATTTGATTATCGACAAGCGCCATGTGTGCTTTGGATTGTGGGCAGGAATAGTCAGATGATGTTCTCCCTTTTGTTGAGTAGTTAATCTAATATGGCTACCTGTTTGACGAGTAACAATATAACCAAGCTTTGCCAGTGCTTGTACTAGAGTGCTAGCTGACAAATCTCTTGGTAGATTTATGAAGCAATAACTTCATCTCGAACAATATGTAAGCAAATAACTTTAGGACGACTTTGTTCATCGGGAAAATGGCAATGAACTGCATCACGTACCATCTCCCGTAAGGTCTCCAAGTCCGAAGAAGTAAACTATCGACTCACCCAATGCTTTAGCCCTGTAGCCACCTTCAACCAAAAACACAATTTCACTCATTGCTGATTATTCCTATCATTATGTAGTGCAAAAAGTTTATTCGATTTAATTATCTGCGATCGCACTACTGATCTTCATTCGATAGAGGAGGTAACAAAGGTTCTAGCTGAGTCAGCAACTTCATAAGTTCTGAGGTGACGCTCTTCCAAATGATGTCTTGTTAAATCTCATCGTAACGATGAATAAGAATGTTTCGTAAGCCGACAATCCTGCGCCAGTCAATCCCTGAAGGTGTGCGTCGAAAAGCTTCAGATACTCTACCTGCTGCTTCGCCAAGAATTTCTAGTTGTCTCCTACTGCACTTTGAATTAATAAGCTTTCCTGATAGTTCTCAAAAGAGAGGTTAGCAGTAAATTCCTGGATGCGACGGACTGCCGATATCATACATATCCCAGAGTGCAGCAACATCACGGTTGCTTGCTTGCATAAATTACCTGGTGAGTTTTCAAGATCTCAGATCTGCGATAGGGATTTTTCAATCCGCGTTTATCTACGAGATCTACTTTTCGTTGAAACATAATTTCAAGTTCTTGCTGCATATCCAGCCAGTCAAACAAACTCCAACCGTGATTATGAGCAAGAGTGATTAAAATATCAACGTCGCTATCAAGTCGGAAGTCATCGCGTAAAACTGAGCCAAACAAAGCAAACTCAACAATTTTCCATCGCTGACAGTAATCGGCAATTTGTGATGGTGAAGCCTGAAAACGCTCGCTAATTATAGTTGGGATTGCTGTAGTCATTATCTTGCTGAGCGGATGGGATCTCAAGTTGAGCGATCGCGTGTCGCAGCAGTTCAGTTAACATTCAGAAGCAGCCAACAATTGTTCTTTGCCAGACTTAGAGAATGAGATTATGTTCCGCTTGATGCGTTGCTTGTCAAATTCTCCAAACCATTTCTGAGCATGGCTGGAAGAATTATCTTATGCACTGGTTTGATCGGAACGAAATAGGCTCGACCTAACCAGTTGTTGAATTTTACTACAGTTGAAATAATAACCCAGCATTTTCCCTCCTCACGTTCTAATTGGACTGAAACCCGATAATTTAGATGCTTATCATCCTCACCGAGCATAATCTCGTCTAGCCTACGGTTAAGTACCTCAAATACACCAACTGCTGTTCCTGGTTTCAGTTCGTCTTGCCCATAAGATGGCTCTATATCAATCGATATCTTCAAACCAAATGGACGAACTATTACATTGCGTAGCCCTAACAATGCTGTAATCCACTGCGGCATTCTTAAAAAGATTGCTCGTGTCACTGAATCTATATTCTGCGGTTGATTCTCTGGAAGCTGGCATTTAAACGCATCAGCAAAATCAATATGTGTTAACGAGCATCCTGCAAGGCTTGTATTCGGAATATCAATTTCTTGGACAACGATTTCTCTCATTTACTCGCCTCTTCAATCCTGAAGATTTCTCCAGCAATACTTCTCAGACTACCATTCCTCAATAAACTTAAAGTAACTTAACCCTGAGCAGTAACCAATAACTTTTCAATCACTAAGCTTACCGAGGACTTGAGGTATAGCTGATGATGCAATTCAACACAAGCGATCGCTTCCAAACACGTTCAACTTATGCATAGACGATAATCTATGCAAACTATTGACTCATAGTAATGATTAATCTTTAGTATAAGTAAAAATCAATGGTTACTATTGGTAAACTCTATGATAGGCATTACTAATAAACAAAAATTATTGAAACTATCGTATATTCCACTGAAGCAATAATTTATTTTTAACACTCAAAAAGTTAAAATTTTATTTAAATCAAATAACTAAATAACGAAAGCATGACTTAGTACTATTGCAGTTTCATAAGCCTCATGCTTTAGTGTGAAAATTTTTAGTCGTTTCGAGAATTAAAGGTAATTCCAATGGAATTTCTCATCCAGAGTGTCTGGGTTGTACCTTGCTATGCCTTAATTGGCGGTCTTTTGGCTGTACCTTGGTCGCCAGGAATACTACGGCGTACAGGACCAAGACCGGCAGGATATGTCAATTTCATAATGACATTTCTGGCATTTTTACATAGCTTACTTAGCTTGCCAGCAACTTGGCATCAACCACCCCAACAAATCTTCATTCCTTGGTTGAATACTGCGGGTTTAGATTTAACGATCGCAATAGAAGTCTCTTCAGTTAGCGTCGCAGCACTTGTTGTTATTACTGGTATCAATGTACTAGCACAAGTTTACGGCTTTGGCTACATGGAAATGGACTGGGGTTGGGCAAGGTTTTATTCCCTACTCGGTTTATTTGAAGCTGGATTATGTGCCTTAGTATTGTGCAACTCGTTGTTTTTCAGCTACGTACTCTTGGAAATCCTCACTTTGGGAACCTATCTATTAGTGGGTTTATGGTTTAGCCAACCGTTAGTAGTTACAGGTGCAAGAGATGCCTTCTTGACAAAGCGCGTCGGTGACTTATTTCTATTGATGGGAGTGTTGGCGCTGCTACCTCTAGCAGGAACTTGGAACTTTACCGAACTTGCAACTTGGGCGGCTACTGCCAACGTCGATCCGACAGTGATGACACTTATCGGTTTAGCATTAATTGCCGGTCCAATGGGTAAATGCGCGCAGTTTCCGTTGCATCTATGGTTAGATGAAGCAATGGAAGGACCTGTTCCTAGCACAATCTTACGGAATTCAGTCGTTGTCGCTAGTGGTGCTTGGGTATTAATTAAATTACAACCCGTATTAGCGTTATCCCCTGTTGTCATGTCTGCATTGGTAGGGATTGGTGCGGTGACTGCGGTTGGTGGTTCTTTAATTGCGATCGCCCAAATTGATATCAAGCGATGCTTATCATATTCGGTTAGTGCATATATGGGCTTGGTCTTTATTGCTGTTGGTACGCAACAGAGTGAAGCGGCGTTGTTATTGGTACTAACTCATGCTGTAGCCGCAGCACTTTTGGTGATGAGTACGGGTGCGATTGTTTGGAATAGTGTCACCCAAGATGTGACGCAACTCGGTGGCTTGTGGTCGCGTCGTCCTGTGTCTGGTATAGCCTTTATTGTCGGTACGTTAGGGTTAATTGGTTTTCCACCACTAGGTAGTTTTTGGGCATTACTCAAACTTGCATCCGCGCTATGGGAAACGCAACCTTGGCTAGTGGGAGTTATTATCGTCGTAAATGCTTTAACCGCATTTAGTTTAACTCGTGAGTTTGGTTTAGTGTTTGGTGGTAGACCTAAGCAAATGAGTGAGCGATCGCCAGAAATTCATTGGCCTATGGCACTACCTATGATTATCTTGCTCGCTTTCACGTTACATCTTCCGTTAGTATTACAAAGCTTATCCCTGTTACCTACTTGGGAACTACTCAATAAAGATGTGGCTTTACTATTAATTTGGTCGAGTATCTTTGGCTGCAGTATTGGTGGCGTTATTTACTTTGGTAATGCAATTGCTAAACCAGTACAACTTCCTTGGAAAGGATTGCAAGACCTGATTGCTTATGATTTTTACACGCCAAATCTGTATCGCCTGAGTATCGTTTTTAGTGTAGATATCATTTCCAAAGTTACCGATATTGTTGACCGTTTTGTTGTCGATGGCATTGTTAACTTAGTTGGGTTAATTTCAATCTTTGGTGGAGAAGGATTAAAGTATAGTACTTCTGGTCAAACACAATTTTATGCTTTTACTGTGTTACTGGGTGTAGGTTTATTTGGAGTTTTGATGAGTTGGCAATTTTGGGGAGATCAGTTTTTGAACTTGATGTATTCATATATTTCCTTAATTCTCAACTTCTGAGTTCTATTATGTAGCTGCAGACATCTTACCTGCGACAAAACTAGAAAAACACCATCAAAAATCTTAAGGTAAATATCTTATGCTCAGTGTTTTAATTTGGTTGCCTATTTTAGGTGCAGCACTTATAGCATTGCTTCCTAAAAATATTCCCACAGAACGCATTCGCCTTGCAGCACTTCTTGTCGCTGGTTTCACCTTGGCATGGAATATTTTTCTGCTACTCAAGTTTGATATTACGAGTTCAGGAATGCAGTTTTTAGAAAACATTCCTTGGAATGAAACATTAGGGTTAAGCTATCAACTTGGAACTGATGGCTTATCAATTCTGATGCTGGTACTTAATAGCTTACTAACCTGGATTGCAATATATAGCAGTGCCAAGCAAACTGAACGCCCGCGACTTTTCTACTCATTGATTTTGCTAGTTAGCGGTGGGGTAGCAGGTGCATTCGCTGCACAAAATCTCTTGCTGTTTTTCTTGTTCTACGAACTCGAACTAATTCCTTTCTACCTACTAATTTCAATTTGGGGTGGTGAAAAACGAGCCTACGCTGCCATCAAGTTTTTGATTTACACTGCTGTATCTGGTGCATTAATTTTAGCCACATTTCTAGGTATAGTATGGCTTACTGGTGCTTCCAGCTTTGCTTACGATACTCTGACAACACAGGGTTTATCTTCAACACTGCAGGTAATACTGCTAGCAGGCATCATTCTCGGTTTTGGTATCAAAATTCCCTTAGTTCCCTTTCACACCTGGCTACCTGATGCTTATGTTGAAGCTTCTGCACCGATCGCAATTCTTCTTGGTGGAGTCTTAGCTAAGTTGGGAACCTATGGAGTTTTACGCTTTGGTATGGGTTTGTTTCCTGAAGCCTGGACAATTATCGCACCAACTTTGGCAATTTGGGGTGCAGCGAGTGCTATTTATGGGGCATTAGCGGCGATCGCCCAAAAAGATATTAAACGTATGGTAGCCTTTAGTTCAATCGGTCATATGGGCTACGTATTATTAGCAGCGGCGGCTAGTACTCCCCTAGCGCTTGTTGGTGCGGTTTCGCAAATGGTTAGCCACGGTATCATTCTAGCGATCTTATTTCACTTAGTCGGAGTTGTCGAAACTAAAGTTGGTACTCGCGAGTTAGATAAGCTAAATGGATTAATGAGTCCAGTGCGCGGTTTACCAGTTATTAGTGCCCTCCTCGTTTTAAGTGGTATGGCTAGTGCGGGTATTCCTGGAATGACAGGATTTATTGCCGAATTTATTGTATTTCAGGGCAGTTTCTCTGTTTTTCCGATCCAAACGATTTTGTGCGTTGTTGCAACAGGTTTAACCGCAGTTTATTTTGTCATTTTGCTTAATCGTACCTGTTTTGGAAAACTTGACAACAATCTCGCTTACTATCCTAAAGTCTTTTGGTCTGAAAAAATCCCAGCTTTCATTTTGGCAGGCTTAATTATCTTTTTAGGAGTACAACCAACTTGGCTAGTGCGTTGGAGTGAACCCACAACAACTGCAATGGTGGCAACAATTCCTGTAATCGAGAATGTAGGGATTAGAAGTGAAGATCAAAAGGTGAGTGAGTGGCTAGTGGCTAGTGACTAGTTGTTAGTTGCACTTCGACTAACTCAAAAGAATTTACTCAATGCCATCCCAAGCACTATAAATTACAAATTACCTAGTTACCATGACCGCAACGATTCAACCTCCAACCACTAAACTACCACCATCGCAACACGAATTTGCTGAGGTTATTCACCGCTTAGAAGCTGGTGGGGCTATGTTACCTGATACGCCAGAAAACTTGATGCAAATTATCGGCATCTATAAAGCTTATGCTGTGCCAATGGATTTCTATTGGCGAGATTTACTCTATATTGCTGAACGTGTATTTCTAGATCCTTTTCCCTTTTTTAAATACTTCGTTCCCAAAGAGTATTTGGAACTACACAATCACTATGCAGGTGAAGACGCTGATTTAAGAATTTGGCAAAAAGGCGAAGCCACAGCGCATCCTGAACTACTTACGTTTATGGAGAAGGGTGAAACCTTCAAAATGCCCAAACTGTTGCATCATTGGTTTCACGATCGCATCAATATGGAATTTGCCGAAGAATGTATGCGATCAATGCTGTGGCATCGGGGAATGTATGCACCTTATAATAAGTTTGATTCGTACTTAGATAGCGAAGAGTACAAAGCGAACGCAGATAAAGCAATTAAAGCTTACTTTCAGGGTAATCCCTTGATGTTAGGGATGTACAAACTGTTTCCCGACATGTTTTTGGAACAGTGTCGCCAGATGTCGTATTACAGCAATCTTGGCTTATTCTGGGAAGTGATGGCACCAGTATTTTTTGAAATGAGCGATCGCTACGATGCTGGTGATTTTAAAACTGTACCCGATGCAATGAATTTCTTGGTAAATGGCATCTTTGCAGTAGCAGGGCGTCCGATTTATCATCATGTCTACGTTCGCGGTGAACGCTACGAGATTATTCCTAAATCAAAAGGCTTTACATGGCTATACGAAGCTGCATTACCGTATGTCGAAGCCGTTTTCTATCGCACTTCACCATTTAGAGGAACAAAGTCATACAATGCGCAAGCGCGACAAGTTCCCGACGATCAAAAAGATTTTCATTATGGTATCCTCTATGCTGATGTCTTCCCCGTTGGCACTGCGGGTATTCCTCCCACATTGTTAATGCAAGATATGTTGCATTTTCTACCACAATATTTGGTTGATTACTATCATCAACACTGTCGCGGTGAAGAAGATATGCTGATTCAATTAGGCATCACTTTTCAACGTTCCATGTATTGCGTAACATCTGCTGTTATTCAAGCATTGCGGACTGCCTTGTTGTATCCTTTAGACGACCCAAATCCAAAGCATTTACAAGCCAATCGCGACTTTTTTGAAGCACAATTAAATCGCTTTACGCGCCCAGAATACGGTATTCGTGATGCTGCACGTTTACGAGATATTCAACAGCAAGATTATCGATAGTTTATTAGGGAAAAGAAGCGATCACATCTACAGGGTAGGTAGCAATGCTTACCCTATTGTTGTATCAACTAAAATATAGCCATTACCCACAATGGAGGGCTTGTATGAAGCCTACAACCGAACGACTACGCTGGACAACAGCTGACTTAGAGTTGTTGCCCGATAACGGCAATCGCTATGAGATTATTGATGGAGAGTTATTTGTAACAAGAGCGCCGCACTGGAATCATCAACGAGTTTGTGGCAATATCTACCAAGAACTTAATGTTTGGTCATAAGAGACAGATTAATGTGATTCCTGATGTTGTTTGGGCAAGTAATGAGAGATTAGCCCTATGATTAGACGATGCAGGACATTTGACTGCTGCACCAGAATTAGTTGTGGAAGTTTTGTCGTTTGGTGGTGAAAACGAACGCCGTGACAAAGAAGTCAAATTAAAACTTTATTCCTCTAGGGACGTACAAGAATATTGGATCGTTGATTGGCAAAAACAACAAATTGAGGTTTGTCGTCGCGAAAAAGCTGCTTCAACCTTGAATGCAACACTGTTTGCAAACATTGTATATCCCTTCGGTGGCTTCGATCGAGGCTTGATCGATAGCACTATCTACTAAACCCGCAATCACTTCATATAACTCTTCATTGCTAACGTAAGTTCCTTTACTGGATGGACGAGTATTGAGATCTTTAATTTCTCTTACACTGTTGCGAATCGATACATCCCAAGATTTGGCAGTACGCTGCTCGACTTATTGTTTGATAAGGTGAAGAAGTAAAACTTTGGCGTAAGAGCGAATATTTCGAGCAAAGCCTCTTTTTCCCATTTCTTCTAAGTCTTCAACGTCTTCAACCAAAGCATAAGCATCTTCAAAATCTTTATGAATAAGAAGTTCCTTGAGTTCTAGTAATTCTTCCATATTGCCTTGCTTGGATTGGTGCTTTTGTTGACGTAAAAATTCTGCTAAAAGGGTGAGTACTACCCACCCGCATCACCTATCCCATAAGAATAACGGTATCAATGACGTGAATAACGCCATTATCGGCTTCGATATCGGGTGCGATTACCGTAGCATTTTTCACTTCAAACCCGTCAGAACAATCAATTCTAATGGGTGAACCTTCAACCGAAGTCACCAAATCAACTTTTGCTAAGTCAGCCTTCATCAGCTTACCTGGAACTACGTGAAACGTCAGAATCCGCGTGAGTTGCGGAATATTCTGCACCAACGTTTGCACTGTACCAGGTGGAAGTTTTGCAAAAGCGTCATCATTCGGTGCAAAAACTGTAAAAGGACCAGGACTTTTCAGCGTTTCTACCAAACCAGCCGCTTGTACGGCTGCTACTAGGGTATTAAACGAACCTGCACTCACCGCAATATCAACAATGTCCGCCATGAATTCGCCTCACTCAGAACTGTTTTAGCAACTGTGTTAGTAATTAATTTAGCTTACTTGTTATGACAGTATTCGTAATGTATTAACTTTGCATAAGGAATTAATTTATATTTCTCATTAGGAAAATAAAAAACTTTTGTAGCAAGAAGTTGCAGCTTATTATCAGTCCAAAACTCAAGTATTTATTATACTTATTACCTGCACAGCACATTTAGCGATCGCCAGCTAATTCCGCAATGAAAATACATCATCACATTGCTTAGCTAGTAATTGATAAATAAAACTTAAGGATGTTATTTGCTAATAATAGACAGTAAAAATTACCTCTAAACATCCCTATAGATAGCATTTAATTTTTCATTAATAATTTGCGGTTTTAGGTGAACCAATTATTAATTAAAGATGATAAAGTTACATTTAACGCACAGCTAATTGTGAGAAAGAACAGCTAGCGAATGTTTTTACACTAACTGAGGTAATGGCTGCAAGTTCTATTAAGGGTTGCAGCATTATTTTAGTGCTCGCATCTCATAACTCAGCTAAAAGTAATGAATGTTTTAGGATTTCCTACTAAATAGGATTTTCAATAAATAACTTATTGAGGTCATATAGTTTTCTTGGAGAAAGTATGAGCGAATTTACAAATCAATCTCGTCGAAAGTTTCTTTTAACAGCTGGAGCATCTGCAATAGGGTCAATATTTCTTAAAGGATGCTTAGGAAATCCGCCAGGGACAACAGGTAGTATCACTCAAGTTCAGCAAGTAGCGGCTACTAATATTAATCCTGAACAAGCTCCAGAAACTCCTAGAATTAAGTTAGGCTATGTCCCCATTGTTGAATCTGCTCCATTAATTATTGCCCTAGAAAAAGGCTTTTTTGCAAAGCATGGCATGACAGAAGTAGAGCTTTCCAAACAAGCGTCTTGGGGTTCAGCAAGGGACAACGTAGAAATTGGTTCAGCAGGTGGTGGTATTGATGGCGGTCAATGGCAAATGCCAATGCCACATCTAATCACGGAAGGCATCATCACCAAGGGAAACGTCAAAATTCCCATGTATTTGTTAATGCAATTAAATACTCATGGGAATGGCATTGCGGTTGCATCTAAATGGGAAGGTCAAGGTATCAATTTGAAACTGGCACAGGGACAAGCAATCATTAGTCAGTTGAAATCGTCAAATAACATCTTTAAAGCAGCACATACATTTCCTCAAGTTAACCAAGATTTTTGGATTCGTTATTGGTTAGCTGCTGGTGGTATAAATCCTGATACCGATATCAACTTGATGCCAGTACCATCGGCTCAGACGGTTGCCAATATGAAAACAGGAACAATGGACGCCTTTAGTACTGGCGACCCGTGGCCTTACCGAATCGTGAAAGACAAAATTGGCTACATGGCAGCTTTAACGGCAGAAATTTGGAAGAATCATCCTGAAGAATACTTAGCAATTCAAGCCGACTGGGTTGATAAAAATCCCAAAGCGACAAAAGCTTTACTAAAAGGGATAATGGAAGCTCAGCAATGGCTAGATAATTTTGATAATCGTGCAGAAGCTGCCAATATTTTAGCTGGACGAAACTATTTCAATTTACCAGTAGAAATTCTTACTGAACCATTCCAAGGAAAATACAACATGGGTGATGGACGCACCATTGACGATCGCTCGATGGCAGCATTGTACTGGAAAGACGAAAAAGGTAGCGTTTCCTACCCCTACAAGAGCCACGACCTTTGGTTCCTTACCGAAAGCGTCCGCTGGGGCTTTTTACCTCCAGACACGCTCACAAACGCCACAACCATCATTGATAAAGTCAACCGTGAAGATTTGTGGAAAGAAGCCGCCAGAGAATTAGGTGTTCCTGCTGCTGATATTCCCACCAATACATCGCGTGGTGTCGAACAATTTTTCGATGGTATTCAGTTTGACCCAGCAAATCCTACTGCTTATCTCCAGAGTTTGAAAGTCAAGCGAGTCAATGTTTAAGAGAAAAGTTTTAGCACTTGGCAACTAGCATTTAGCTACACAAACGCTAACGGCTAATTGCTACCAATTACCAACTAATAATTTAGGAAAACCGAGTTAATGACAACATTACGCACACGTCCCGCTAGAAGTTTACAAAACCCGTGGCTCTCGCGGATTAATAAACAATTTCCTGATATTGTACCGCCAATCATTGCGACCGCAATCTTCCTAGTCATCTGGCAACTATTTTCTTTAACACCTGGTGCAACCTTACCAGGACCAGTCCAAGTTGTGCGCGACACCTGGATACTGATTTTCTGGCCTTTTTTTGACCTAGGTGGAACTAATAAAGGTTTGTTTTGGCAAATCCTTGCAAGTTTACAACGAGTAGCAATTAGTTATGTCCTAGCTGCAATTTTCGGCATTGGATTAGGCATTTTGATCGGTACAAGTAAAGTCATGTCCAAAGCCTTAGATCCGCTCTTTCAACTACTACGAACTGTACCACCTCTGGCTTGGGTTCCTATTTCACTAGCTGCATTACGCCAAAATGAACCCGCAGCATTATTTGTTATTTTTATCACAGCAATATGGCCCATATTAATTAACACTGCGGTAGGCGTTAAACAGATTCCCCAAGACTACAACAACGTTGCAAAAGTGTTGCAACTAACCCGCAAAGAGTATTTCTTCAACATTCTCATCCCAGCTGCATTACCCTACATTTTCACTGGATTAAGAATAGCGATCGGCTTAGCGTGGCTAGCAATCATCGCTGCTGAAATCGTCATGTCTGGTATTGTCGGCATTGGCTTCTTCATCTGGGAAGCATACCAAAACAATAACGTTAGTGAAGTGATTTTAGCCCTCGTTTACATCGGTGTCGTTGGCTTACTCCTCGATAAAATCATGGCATGGATCGAAACCCTAATTGTGCCCCAAGGACAGAAGAGTTAGTGGTTAGTGACTAGTAGTAAATCAGAAATTGGAAGGAGTTATGTCTGTATTCGTTGCTGTCGATAACATTGATAAAGTCTTTGATTTAGCCGGTGGCGGGCAATACGTAGCCCTCAAAGGAATTGACCTGCAAATCAAAAAAGGTGAATTTGTTTCCTTAATCGGTCACTCTGGTTGTGGTAAATCAACACTATTAAATATGGTGGCAGGTTTGGATTTACCCTCTGATGGTGTCGTCACTCTAGAAGGACAACGCATCACCAAACCAGGACCCGATCGCATGGTTGTCTTTCAAAATTATTCACTGCTACCGTGGCGTACTGTCCGCGAAAATATTGCCCTGGCGGTGAATGCAACGATGAAAGATTTACCAGCAGGCGAACGACGCGCGATCGTCGAAAAACATATCGATATGGTTGGGTTGCGTCCTCATGCAGATAAACCCCCAGAAATGCTATCAGGCGGACAAAAACAACGAGTAGCGATCGCCCGCGCTTTAGCAATTCGTCCCAAATTACTCTTACTCGATGAACCTTTCGGGGCGCTAGATGCATTAACACGTGGTAACTTGCAAGAACAACTGATGCAAATTTGTGAGGAAAACCACGTTACCGCGATCATGGTGACACACGATGTCGATGAAGCCGTATTGCTATCTGATCGCATTGTGATGTTAACCAATGGACCCGAATCAAAGATTGGTCAAATTCTCGAAGTTGATATCCCGCGTCCGCGCAAGCGCATGGAAGTTGTCGAACATCCCAGCTATTACAGCTTGCGTAGTGAGATGATTTACTTCCTCAACCAGCAGAAACGCATTAAGAAAATTCGGGCGCGAAAAACTGCGGCGATTTCCCGTCACGGCTTAGAAAAAGTCAACCTCGAAATTGGGTTTGTTCCCCTCACGGCTTGCGCCCCCTTAGCAGTAGCGAAAGAAAAAGGCTTTTTTACGAAGCATGGTTTAGACGAAGTGACTCTGGTACGTGAAACCAGTTGGCGCGGAATTGTTGATGGTATCACTGGTGGATATTTAGACGCCGCGCAAATGCCTTCAGGAATGCCAATGTGGTTAACTTTAGGAGGGCACGAAAACCGTCCGTTACCTGTTGCAACATCGCTAACAATGACTCGTAACGGTAACGCGATTACTCTCGATAAACGTTTTTACGAGCAAGGCATTTACACCTTATCTGATTTCAAAGCACATCTGCATTCAACTGCAAATCAACAGCATCGCATGGGCATGGTACATCCAAGTTCGATGCACAACCTTTTACTACGTTACTGGCTAGCCGCAGGTGGGATCGATCCTGATCGCGATGTTTCCCTCAAAACGATTCCTCCCGCGCAAATGGTTGTAGATTTACAAGCTGGAACAATTGACGGTTATTGCGTCGGAGAACCTTGGAATATCCGCGCTGCGGAAGAAGGCGTTGGTTTTACTATAGCTACTGACTTAGAAATTTGGCTAGGACACCCTGGTAAAGTTCTCGGCGTCCGCGAAGATTGGGCAGCAGCCTATCCTAACACCCATATTGCACTAGTCAAAGCACTTCTAGAAGCTTGTCGTTACTGTGCAAATCCAGCGAATTCTGAAGAAGTCCGCGAAATTGTGGCGCGGCGGGAGTACGTTAGCACAGATCTTGCTTATGTTCAAATCGAAGATCCGAATACCTCAACGTGTAGTCTTGATCGTCCAATGCGAGAATACGCACATCACCAATTTTATGCAGACTCAGCAATCAATCGTCCCAGTCGTACCGAACAACTGTGGATTATGACGCAACTGGCGCGTTGGGGTGACACTCCATTTCCCAGAAACTGGGTAGAAATCGTCGAACGTATCTGCAAGGTTGGCGTGTTTAGTACTGCAGCAAGAGAATTGGGTTTAGATATTAGTTACACTCGTCAGCCAATTAAGTTATTTGATGGAACTGTATTTAATGCTGACGATCCGATTGGCTATCTCAACGATTTAGCAATCAAACGCGATTTCTCGATCGCTGAAGTTGTACTTGATGCGCGACGTCCGCTTGTCGCCGCTTAAGCCTCAAAAATCAATCCAAAATCCGAAATTTACAATCTGGAATTACAATGTTTAAGCGCACTTTTGCCTATACCGAGACAGCAAGTCAAACCGTGTCAGTTGCAACGCAACGCGAACCATTTTTGGTGATGGAAGATGTCTCGAAGGTTTATCCCACATCAAAAGGACCATATACCGTTTTAGATGGTGTTAATCTCACGGTTGCTGAAGGTGAATTCATCTGTGTCATCGGTCACTCAGGTTGTGGTAAATCAACACTCCTCAACATGGTTGCAGGGTTTAATCACCCAACTTCAGGAGAAGTGCGGCTTGGTTCTAAACCAATTACCAAACCAGGACCCGATCGCATGGTAGTCTTCCAAAACTACGCTTTACTTCCTTGGCGAACAGCGTTTGAAAATGTCTATTTAGCAGTCAATGCAGTTCACCCCAATAAACCCCAAGCTGAAAAAAGAGCGATCGTCCGCGAACACCTAGCAATGGTAGGACTCAGCGAAGCTGCGGATAAAAAACCACCACAACTCTCAGGTGGTATGAAACAGCGGGTCAGTATTGCACGGGCTTTGGCAATTCGTCCGCAAGTATTGATTTTAGATGAACCTTTTGGCGCGTTGGATGCGATTACTAAAGAGGAACTACAAGAAGAATTGCTGAAAATTTGGAACGATCATCGCTGTACAGTTTTGATGATTACGCACGACATTGATGAAGCTTTATTTTTAGCAGATCGCTTGGTAATGATGACAAATGGTCCTCATGCGAAAATTGGGGAAGTCATGGAAATTCCCTTTCCCCGCCCACGCGATCGCGCCCGTATTATGGAAGATCCGCAATACTACAAATTACGCAACTACGCGCTTGATTTCCTCTATCATCGTTTTGCTCACGATGAGTAACAAGTACCTACAAGTTTGCTCATAGCGTTTTTTTTACAGCCATTATATTACTTATGCGCAATATAGTGGCATTTCCCCAATCTTATGCTGTGCTAAGGATATTCATGCAATCTCCTCAAGTTCTGTCCCCTGTTGCAGAATATTTCAAAGTCTTATCTGAAGTGAGTCGATTAACAGTTTTAAGCAGTCTCACTTCAGGGGCAAAAAATGTCACCGAAATTATTACAATCACTGGACTCGGACAAGCGAATGTCTCTAAACATTTGAAAGTATTACTACAAGCAGGTATTGTGACTCGCACTCCTCAAGGTGGCAATGTCTATTACCAAATTGTCGATCCGATCGCTTTCGAGTTATGTGAATTGGTGTGCGATCGCCTTTCGATTCGGATCAATGAACAAGCAAAACAAATCGCAGCATTGCAGAGTTTACGCGAGCAATCGTCTTATAGCGATCGCGTGTAAGTTGTAAGTTTTTTTTAACGAACCACATTGGCGTAGCCTTCCTATAATATAGGACACGAAGTACGCGGAAGAAAGAGAGGTTTTCATATAGAGATAAGTATGAGGAATTACTGAGGATTTCTACTTACATGCAACATGACAGCTTGAGGAATTCCAGCCCAAAGTGGTGTATTAAGGTTCGCTGTTCTTAATCCTTCGGCAGTCCAATTATTGCTATTTCTCAAAAGTGAGTAATGACCTCTCGCTTCATAATAGCTAGCTTCTGATTCATCGTTGCGTATGAATAATATTATTTGTCCTTGAGGTGTTAACTCAAAAGAATTTTGAATAAACTGTATAGTATTTAAATAATTTGTGGTGCTAACTCCTGTGCATTGGATATCATGTTCTTGTGGCAGTTCTGAATAACCTTCAACTCGCATAGCTGAACCACGAGAGAAGAATAAGGCTTGTATACCAAGCGGGACAATCTCCTGAATTTGGCTAGGATTTGCTGGATAAAAGTCGCGATCGCCCCAACCAAAACCTAAGTATTGATAATTTTCTGAAGGCTGATTACCAATTTTTTGAAGCTTTAAAAATTGTTGCCAGTTATATATATTATTTTGAACAGGTACAATAATATTAGTATGAATACCAACCTGGTTGACGCAAATTGTTACATCATTTTCTTGGTAAGAAACCCATTTTCTCGGAATTAATGAAACGAATAAAAGCAAAGAAGTAATACCTGCAAAAATTGCTGAAAAATAAGAACAAGTTTTTTTAAAAATCATTAATTCATTAATTATTAATGCACGTTAGGGAATTTATAAATAAAGATTTATTATTTAATTACATCTGTAAGAGCAAGAGCATTAATGGCTAACCTTACCCTCAATCACTTCATCCTTACAGAATATCATCAGTTAGCAAAACTAGGAATTATTGGCGAAGATGATCGAGTTGAGGTCACAGAGGAATGAACAGCCCATTAAGACTGCATTACTCGACTCATTGGGGAGTTAGCATTAGTAGGCGATCGCGCAACTCTACGCAGTCAATCTGCCATAACGTTCAACAATAGCGAACCGGAACCAGATTTTACAGATCCGTGCAAAATCGGTTTAATGATTACCCTAGCTCTCATCCAAGGGCAATTGATGTCTTGCTGTTAATTGAAGTTACCGATTCATCTTTGAGTTACGATCAAGAAATCAAAGTATCTCTCTATACTGAAGCAAAATTTCTCACTATTGGATATTTAATTTAGTAGAAAACATTCTAGAAGTCTAGAGAGATTCCTATCAAAGTTCACAAGGCAAACATAGCCACGGAATAAAGCGTATTATATTGCCTCATCAAGCGATTGTATTTCTTTCTCATCCAATTCTTGACTCGATTTATCTAAAATGCTTCCTATTATTCGAGCTTAAATGATGTCTTAATCCATCACTTCTACTTCAACCAAGTTAACTTTTGCTGAATATCTTTTTTATCAAGGAAAACCCGACGTTTTATATGAACTGTTTAGGGGTCAATTAATCCTTATGGCTGCGCCTACAGCTTTACACACTAGAATCTGTAATTTCTTGGTTTATCAGTTTCAAGGCTACTTCGCTAATGTTAATATATCATTAAGAGCAACAAGCTCAACTAAAGTAAGAATTGAAGAGAACTCGTCACGAATTCCTGATGTTGTCGTGTGTACTTAGACTCTATGGAAACAACTATGTCATAGAGCAGGTGGTGGCGTACTAGATTTTCATGAAGCACCTCAATTAGTAGTTAAAGTTGTCAGTGATAATTGAGGAGAAGATTATATTCGTAAATATGCAGAGTATGCTTCGCTGGATATTCCTGAATATTGGATTATTGCTCCTAAAAAAGAGCGAATATGGATTTCAACTCACGCCGAAAATGAAGAAGGATACGAAAAAAAGAGTTCAAGCAAGGACGGCAAATAGTTTCTCTTCAGTTTCCAAAACTTATTTTATCCGTTTGAG
Source organism: Gloeocapsopsis crepidinum LEGE 06123 (assembly GCF_015207655.1). Classification (GTDB taxonomy): domain Bacteria; phylum Cyanobacteriota; class Cyanobacteriia; order Cyanobacteriales; family Chroococcidiopsidaceae; genus Gloeocapsopsis; species Gloeocapsopsis crepidinum. The sequence goes on from NZ_JADEWN010000011.1 coordinate 32,805, forward strand.
CAAAAAGCCGCACGATTAGCTGCTAAGTTACGGGAAATGGGAATCGAGCCTGATACTCTTGAGTAAGATGCGCGATCGCCTTCACAATAAATAAGCGATCGCACTCTTATTATTCCTATTCTGGTTGAGCATCTGGAGATTGAGTTGGTGTATCTAAACTATCACCAGTTTGCGGTTCTCCAGTTGCTTCCGTTGGGGGTGTAGGGGAAGCAGGTAGTGTTGGAACTACAATTGATGGTGCTTCCTCTGTCGGGGAAGGTTCCGATGGAGATGGGGATTCACTAGCAGGCTGTGATGTATCTGCTGGAGAAGGCGATTCGGGTGATGCATCTGGGACAGGAGATTCAGTAGGAGATGGTGCTTCTACTGGTGTTGTTGATTCTTCTGGTTCAACTCGGTTACGCGGACGCCAACGAAAAGGCGCTGGTTCTTCTGGGGGTGTCGTTGCTTCGGGTTGTGACGATGGCGTCATTTCAGTATCGTTTTCACCAGTTTTTTGAATATTACTTGGTGGAACGATTGCAGGTGCCGTTTGTTGAGGACTATCATCTTCAGATAACACATTAGCAACAGCAACCGCAGCCACACCCGCGATCGCAGCGGCTCCAATACCGAGTACAATTCCAGATAACCCCCGTTTACGCTGAGGGACACCCCGTGGAGGTTCTATTGATTGTGGCTGGGGAATTACTGCAACTGTGGCGGCGGTGTGAGTAGGCACTGATTGAGTTTGGATATCCGCTGCTGTAAAAGATTCTGAGGGTAATAAAGCAAGCCATTCTGATACCGTTGCAGGGCGAAACTTAGCTTCTACCGCCATACCACGCATGACAGCTTGGTTAATTGCAATACTTAGTTGCGGCTGGACATCGCGGGGTGTTGGCATCGAAACGCGATCTCGTAAACTAGCTGCAACAGGAACCGTTGCTGTTAATAAAGAATATAATGTTGCTGCTAAACCATAAACATCAGTTGCAGGAGTACGCAGTGCGTGAGGTAGATACTGTTCAATCGGTGCGTATCCTTCAGAAACAATATTAGTATGCGTTTGTGTATGACCTGGAGTAAATTCGCGGGCAATGCCGAAATCAATTAAAACAACTTCCTGCGTGCTTTGGCGTAAAATAATATTTTGTGGTTTAACGTCTCGATGTAATAAATTATTTTTATGTACTACTTGTAAAGCTGCCGCGATCTGGCGAATATAGTGAATTGCTGTTGCTTCTGAAAGTGGATTATTAGGAAAAACAACTTGATCTAATGTTTGACCAGGAACGTAGTCCATCACCATATAAGGTAATGTGTCTTCTATAAAAAAGTCGCTCACACGTACAATATTGGGATGAACACAAGTCGCTAATCTGCGGGCTTCATCTTGAAATTGCCGATAGAAACTGACATATTCAGGATGCTGTCGCAGTTCCTCGTTGATCGTTTTAATAACGACAACTTGACCTAAGTACTGGTGAGTCGCTGTAAATGTAATCCCAAAGCCACCGCGTCCAATTTCTTGATCTAGGGTATATTTCCCTCGTTGCAATTTTTTTCCTACTAGCATAGTCAAGCCTCCCCACCGAACGATAAAGTATAAATACCGACTTCTACTTTATCGCTCCTCCTTAAAAGCGATGACCGAAACCAAACTGTAAGCGACTTTCTCCTTGATCGTTAAATCCAAAATCAGCACGAATTAAACCAATCGGTGAATTGACTCGCACACCAGCACCATAGCCAAAGCCTGATCCTGGTTTATCGCGTACTACCGCTGGTTCTCCGAGTACTGTATCTCCTGAACCTAAATCTGAAGCAAAGTCAGCAAAAACCACTCCTCCAAGAAAATCGAGGATTGGAAAGCGGTATTCTGCCGAAGCTAACACAAACGATCGCCCACTGCCAACTTCCCCGCTACCATAACCGCGTACTGAATTTAAACCACCCAAATTAAACGCTTCATAGGGTGGTAAATCGCCAATTGTTGTCCCCCCTTGAACATTAAAGGCAAAAACTTCGGGATCATCTTTGCCTCCGATCAAATCGACAGGAACATACTGACTATAATTAGCCCACAGGCGACTCATTGAAATTGCCCCTTGACCAATGGGAATTGACTGTTCCGCGTTCAGGCTGAGTACAGAACCTTCAGTTGGATTGACAAGGTTATTCCGAAAATCTTTCGTCGCAGCAAAAGATATCGTTGTCAAATCGTCGATTCCTGTACCACTCAAGGTTAAAGGATTACCCAACTCATCTTCAGGGGAAATATTCCCTGCGCGATCGCGAATACTGGTGCGTTTGTAGTTTAATCCCATTGAAGCTTGCCAGTCATCAATCGGGCGCTGTAAAGTTACACTTGTGCCAAATTGTCCTTCTCTTGGGCGATCGTCGTTTGGTAATGACACTTCACCATCAAAAGTTTGTGAAATCCCGCGACGGCGAAACGCATTGAGTTGATACCCGAAGCGATCGGGGTTACTCTCCCGATAAGGACTTGTGAAATTTGTCTCAAATTGAATATCGCGACGACTGATTTGGACATCAGCACCGATTGAATCATTAATACCACTAAAGTTAAAGTCTTTGTAGCTCACTGTCGCAAACAGTCCACTATCATCATTGTAACCGCCACCCAAATTAGCAGCACGCGCTGGCGTTTCTGTCAAGTCATAAATAACATCAACTTTTGTGGCATCGCCTTCTAAAGCAACGCGGACGCTTTGGAATAATCCCAGTTGATACAGTTGTTGTAAGTCTTGTTTAACAGTTTCTTCGCGGAAAACTTGACCTGGTTTGACACTTAATTCACGACGGAGAAAATCAGGCTGCGTGCGTCCTTGGATTAGTTTACCTTTATCATCAACAAACCTACCATCTTCATCTGAAAAGCGGAATCGGACATCACTCACAACTCCTTCTGCAACTTCCAACGTTATTACGCCTTTTGCGTTAGGACGAATCGCGATGACTCGTGCCAAGGTGTAGCCATTCTGAGCATACCACTCGTTAATTTGTTCGACACTTTGACTCAATGCTGATGGACTAATTGGATTGCCAATTTGCGGTTTTATGCGTTCTAATGCTACATTTTGTGGTAATGCTTTTGCACCTGCAAGCTGTAGCGAACGCACAATGACAGGTTCTACCTGAAACACCACATTTAATCCTGAAGCAGTCGGGTTACTACTAACCGTGGCATTTCTAAACAAATTTGTCGCTAAGATCGCGGCGACATCTTGTTGTAGCTGACTTTCACTTGTTTCTCCTCCGACACGAGTTTTAATCGCATTGCGGGCGATTTGTTGTAATTCTTGACTGGTGCCAACAATTTGTACATCCGTTGCGGTAACAAACAAATCGTTACCCTCTACTGGTAACTGCTGCGAATTCGTTGCTAAGTGCGTTGGATTTGTCGGTTCTCTTGTGGGGATAACAACCGCGTTTTGGTATTCTTGATAATACTGCACATCACTGCTGGGAACTAAAACTTGAGGGCTAGCCGTCGCAAGCGATGTATCAATTAACTCTATGGCAGTCAACCCAGCCAAGGTACAAATTGCAGCACAAGAAACACGCATAGCAAAAGAGGGGTGAGGAGTGAGGGAGAACCAGTGCATTGCGGAAGTGACCGCGCCCTTTGTAGCAGCTGGCGTTGAGGGGTAAGTAATCAGCCTTGAATGCGAATTACTCATTACTTAGTTTATGAACTAACAGACACTTACTGGTGTTATTTTGTTTCTAGATGAATAATTTATCAGCATTTTCCTCAAGTTCTACGCTAAAGTTACTTTGTCTTAGTAATGGTCACGGTGAAGATGTAATTGCTGTGCGGATTTTACAAAAATTACAGCAGTTAACTTCAATTGACATCGCTGCTTTACCTATAGTTGGCGAAGGACGCGCCTACTCACAATTAAGTATTCCTATAATTGGTGCAGTGCAAACAATGCCTTCCGGTGGATTTATTTATATGGATGGGCGACAAGTTTTGCGAGATTTACAAGGTGGTTTGCTCAAACTAACTGTGTCTCAAATTAAGGTAGTCCGCAGTTGGGGAAAAACCGGAGTGATTTTAGCTGTAGGTGATATTGTACCGTTACTTTTTGCTTGGGGGAGTGGGGCAAATTACGCTTTTGTCGGCACAGCGAAATCAGAATATTACCGAAGAGATGAATCAGGATGGCATCAACGGCGATCGCCAATTTCACGTTTAGAAAATTTATCTAGTTCAGTTTACCATCCTGTGGATCGTTATTTGATGCGTCACCCGCGCTGCAAAGCGGTATTTCCCAGAGATACACTAACAACAAAAACATTACAAAAATGGGCAATTCCTGCATTCGATTTGGGAAACCCAATGATGGATGGATTAGAAGCGCAGAATTTATTAAAGCTAGATACAGATCCGCAGCGGTTAACGATTCTGTTACTTCCTGGTTCGCGCCCTCCTGAAGCTTATGAAAATTGGCAAAAAATTCTCCTCGCTGTTACTCAATTAATCTTTGCATTTCCGACGCGATCGCTATTATTTCTCGCGGCGATCGCTCCCACGTTAACTTTAGAACCGTTGTGTCAAAGTCTTATCGATTCAGGTTTTTCTCAAGCAAGCTTGACATTTGAGCAAAAAAATGCATCAGTTATTCTAACTCAAAATGCTTACAACGATTGCTTACACCAAGCAGACTTGGCAATTGCAATGGCGGGAACAGCCACCGAACAGTTTATCGGTTTAGGAAAATGTGCGATCGCCTTTCCAGGGAATGGACCACAATATACGTATGCCTTTGCTGAAGCCCAAAGCCGTCATCTTGGTTCATCATTAACTTTAGTTGAACACCCAAAACAAGTTGCGGATGCAGTGCGATCGCTGCTTCAAGATCCAACTCGACTTCAACAAATTGCCGAAAACGGCTATCAACGCATGGGAGAACCAGGCGCAGCCCATCGAATCGCCCAATGTTTAGTCCAGCAATTCAACTTAGAATAGATTACAGAAGGTAAAGCTTTAGACATTCCCTCACCCCTCACCCCTCTCTTGATCGCCCTAGAAGTTCACAACTTACATAAAACCTACAAGCAACGTAAAAAGCTGATTGAAGCTGTACGTGGCGTTTCTCTAAACATAAATTCTGGTGAAATTCTCGCATTTCTGGGTCCCAATGGCGCAGGAAAAACAACTTGTATCAAAATGATTGCAGGCTTAATTAAGCCCGATGCAGGATCGGTCAAAATTGCAGGTTCTGATCCGCATCGCAATCCGCGATCGCTGCGTTTGGTAGGTGCAGTTTTAGAAGGAAACCGCAATCTCTACTGGCGACTCACTCCCGAAGAGAACTTAGAGTATTTCGGGACATTGCGCGGACTCAATCGCCGTGTAGCGCATAAAAACGGACTGCAATTATTAGAAAGATTTGACTTAATATCAAAGCGCCGCGCCCCTGTACAAACACTTTCACGGGGGATGCAGCAGAAGTTGGCGATCGCAGTTGCATTAGTTCATACTCCACGGTTGTTGTTACTCGATGAACCTACGCTAGGTTTAGATGTGGAAGCAAGCCAAAATGTCAAAACTTTAGTACGCGAGATTGCGCGTGAAGGCTGCGCGATTTTGTTAACAACTCATCAACTTGATGTCGCAGAAGAAATTTCGGATCGAGTTGCGATTATTCAACAAGGCAAAATTTTAGCCGAAGAATCAACTCGCGAAATTATCCGGCGCTTTTCGGGTTCAACTTATATCATCGAGATAGCGGGTGAATTAGATTCCGTACAAACGAGTAAACTAGAATCTCTAGGTGTCATCATCCAAGCCGATAGAATTATTTACGAGGGAACCTCAGAAGGTTTATATCAAGTTCTAGCTGTTCTCAATCCTCTACCTTTAATCCAAGTCAAACAACAAGCTGACTTAACGCAAGTCTTCCTCAAAATTGTCCGAGACAACCGTAATGCTTGAACTATTTTTAGCTGAACTCAAACGCAGTTGGATTGAGTTTACGCGCTATCCTGTTGATGCGATCGCCGGAGTTTTTATCATTACATCCGTATTTTATGGCTTATTTCTCAGTGCCCGTTACATTGCAGGCCCTAATTTACAATTTGGCGATCGTCTTGATGCGATCGTTGTCGGATATGTGCTGTGGACTTTGGTAATTTTTGTTGTTACGAGTATTGTCAGTATCCTGCAAATTGAAGCACAAACGGGAACTTTAGAGCAAGTCATGCTGACACCCTATGGTGTATCGCGGGTATTTTTGGCACGAGCGATCGCAAGTTTAACTATCAATCTTGTCATAATTACAGGAATTTTACTACTAATTCTCTTACTAACAGGACGACGATTATATTTTCCTCCTACTTTAATTTTGCCACTCGTGACAGTTTTATTCGGTGCTTATGGTTTAGCATTCCTCATGGCTTCTTTAGCTTTGCTATTTAAACGTATCCAACAACTACTTGGCTTAACACAATTTGCATTATTATTTCTCCTTACAATTCCCTCAGAAACCTGGAGTGGAACGCTAGGGATTGTAAGATTACTGTTACCAATGACAATGGGCGCAGGAATCCTCCGCGATTTAATGGCACGTAATTTAAGTTTGAACATTGTTGAGATTTTGCTTGCCTTACTCAACGGATTAGGATATTTAATTTTAGGTTTGGTTATATTTCGTCGGGCTGAAGTTGAAGCGAAGCGGCGAGGTATTTTAGGAGGTTATTAAAAAGTTCAAATATTTAGATGCGGTGTAAATAATCCGTTGGTACACTATCTACTAACCAAACATTATTATCAGAACAGTAAAAAGTGTAACCTGCTTGCTGCATTGCGGCTGCATCTATCGCAAATATAACTGGGTGTCCGTGTCTAGCACCAACTTTACGCGCTGTTTCAATGTCTGCTGATAAATGTACGTGATGTCGCGACATTTTGTTTAATCCATATTGCTGAATCAAATCTACAGCTTTATGTCCAGTTCCGTGAAACAGCACATTGGGAGGAATAGCAAGTTCTAATTGTAAGTCAATTTCTACACTATGCCCCTGATTAGCTCGAATTAAATTACCTGTCACATCAAAAGAAAAGCGTTGTTTGTCATTTTTGGCAACGACTTCATTCAACTCACTACGGCTAATCGGAAATGCATTTTTTGCACAAGTTATTAATAATTCATCTACTTTAACCCAGCCACCAGGCGCTAACTTTAAACCAAGACGTTCCGGTTGATGACGTAGATGCTTGCTGAGATATTTACTAATTTTAATTAGACGATTTTTATTCATCAAACTTAGATATATACAAATTAAATAAAGTATGAATATTAATAAATTCAATCTCAGTAAGAAAAAACTCTACACAAGGAATGACTAGCTTCACTAGCAACAGATTAAACTAAAACGAAGCAGGCGATCATTAGTTCGGTACAAGCGTTGCTGTGATGGGCAATTTTCAAATATATTACTGTGTGAGAGCCTCAGCAACTACTTGTAGTACTCTGTTATTAAAAGGCATACAGTCATGCCAAAGAACAGGAATCTGCACAGAGTTACCAATGGGAAGTATTGAATAACTAGCTGGCAAGATTACTACATCAAAGGGAGTCCAAATACTTGTGCAATCGATAGATGCCAAGCATTCAATATGCCGATGTAGCATCCTTAACAATGGGCTATTTGGTTGCATTTGACAACATCCCAAATGGGACAAGAGATATGCAGTCCACGTTCCACGATGAGGTGTAGAAATGCTGATGAAACGTTGAACCTGTTCAACTCCACCTAGACACTGAAGATAATATCGACCTGCAAGTCCACCCATACTGAAGCCTACAAGATCTATGGGTTGATCTAGGGAAAAGTTTTTGCTGATGTAGTCTTTAATCTGCCGCGCCCAATGTTCTAACCCTAATTCTCCAGTGCTTGGTTCAAAACTAAGAGAATAGGTACGCCATCCTAAATGACTAAGATAATCTGCTAATTTACTCATTTGCAGGTGGCTAGAAATTCGACCATGAAGCAATAGAACAGGATTACGGATAGACATCGCATTCATACGAGTTCATTCTCTAATGAAGTAGCAGCAATCTCCTCATCAATAACCTCATGCTAACTTAACTCTAAATATCAGCTGCTACTCATGCTCAATTGTCTTTAAGAACTCTTCTGCTGTAATTATTATCACACTCCGAAATGGATGTAATACAAGCAAATCTTTGTCGCCAGTAATTGTGTACTGGGCTTCTCCGTTCAATGCCAATACTAAAACCTTATCATCTTTTGGATCGCGGCACTCTTGCACATTCTCAGTTATTTCTACTAGAACTGCCCGTTCTACTAAAGCTTCTAAAAATTCCTCTTGTTCTTAGCTTGTCACATACTGATTAAAGCTTTCGCGCCCTAATACCTCATTCAATTCCTCTAGTAGTTCAAGTGATAGTAGTACTTCTCAGTCTACTAAAGCATACCGAAGAGTCTGCCCAGGTTTACTATTTTCAAACAGAAGCGCGCTGATAATTACATTTGTATCAAAAACGCAGCGTACTTCATTCATCATTTAAAATTGATTCTAAAACTTCTGGGGTTAATCCTCGTGCTTGCGCATTCCGACTAATCTCACTCATCACTTCTTCCAGAGTTTTTTTACTTCTAGTTGCATTGCCGAGTTTAAGGCTAAGTAGTGCCTCCATTTTCCGACACTCTTCCTCAGAAGCTTCCTCAAAAATGCGGGCTACCTCAGCATTAACGCGAATTGTAATAGTTTTGGTTTCTATGACAGCGATGTGATGCTTAATGACTGTAATTTTATAAGTTCTTCTATTTTACTAAAATAGCAAATTTAATCAATCTTTTCGTTTACTAAAGTTGGAAAAAACTATAATTATTACCTATTATTAAATGTCCAAAATTACCATAGCTTGCCAACCATCAGCACTTTTTTCTAATTGAAAACGATGTAGAGTTACAGCTTTAACATCAACGCGCTGATAATGTTTACTAGGATTGAGTTTTTCTCCTTGTGTAACTGCTTGAAGATGGTGTATTCCTGCTTCTTTTTCTAAATTAACTTGTTGTGGACGCAGCAGTAGTAATTCGCTATCTTTGTAGTAAATAAATTCTTGGAGAAAGTTAAACAACAGCATATCTAATGCCTCGTTATTCAAGTTGAATTGGCGAGTTTCTTGGAGGGCGATCGCATCAATATTATCAATCATTGTATTAATTGTTGCATCACCCGCAGCAATGAACAGTTCTTCCAAATCTTTTCCCCAAGCTCGAAAAGCAATGTCTGCGATCGCGATATCTTCCAAATACTCATAAGGCATATTACTGCTCACACATTTTTAACTGATCAATAATTTCTTCTTGATATTCTTTAACCTGTCTACCAATAAAAACTAACTCTGTAGCATCTTGCTCAAATGGTTCTAAATCCCAGCGTCCAGCCACAAAATTAAATAAATAAACTTGGTCAACAAATTTTATAAATCCTTTTGCTCGATACACATTTTTTTCTATCAGTTTATCAGCAAATTCCTCAAAACATTCTAGCTTTAAAGTAGCCTGTGTTTTATAACTAAACGAATCAAATTCAGGTTGATGAACATGATGCGGTTCTGGTTGTATTCGTTCTCTAGCAATTCCAAATAATAAATCTGGATCGACTTGACAGCGCTGAGTGTACAGAATCTCGGCGACTTCGTTATACAAATGTAACTTTGCTTCGATTGTTTGCAACTGTTCTTCTGTGACTAAATCGACTTTATTGAGTAATATGGTATCTGCGGCTTCAATTTGCATTCGTGTTGTGTGACCAATACTTGGATATTTCACCATTGCATCTGCATCAACAACAGTCACTACACCATCCAATCGGACTTTAGTTAAACTTTCTTGAATATCAAATACTAACGCATCAGGTTCTGCGACACCTGTTGTTTCCACCACAATCATCTCAGGATGAACTGTCTCAAGAATTTCGTCAACTGCTGCTTCAAATTCTCCGAGTAGCGAACAACAAACGCATCCGCCACCTAAATCCGCCATTGCGACATTTTTACCTTGAATAACTTTGCTATCGATCGCAATTTCACCAAACTCATTCATCAAAATAGCAATTTTGCGAGGAATTGAGTTGAGAATATGACGTAAGAGGGTAGTTTTACCACTACCTAACGATCCTGTAATTACTGTCAGCGGAATGCGCAGTTCCATAGCTTATTTCTGTTTTTATTGCAGCTTGCTAAAAATCAAAATTTGCTTAGCCTTTAATATTTCCAATTGGCGTAAAGCGCACCACTCTTTTACTAATTCCTGCTAATTCTGCGGCTTCAATAACTTCATCAACGTCTTTGTAAGCGCCTCCAGCTTCTTCGGCTAATCCCGACAAAGAGGTACTGCGGACATAAATACCCCGCGTTTGCATCTCTTTTTGCAGTTTTTCACCACGAAACGTTTTTCGCGCCTTGGTACGACTCATTGTGCGTCCACTTCCATGCGCCGTACTAAAGAAACTTTGTGCACCACTAGGAACACCTAATAACAAGTAAGAACCAGTTTCCATACTGCCACCAATAATTACTGGTTGACCGATATGTTGGTACTTGTCAGGAACACCCATCATTCCAGGCGCAAATGCACGAGTTGCACCTTTGCGATGTACTAAAAGCGATCGCTTTTTACCATCTACAACATGACGTTCTAGTTTAGCCGTATTATGCGCTACGTCATACACCACATGCATTCCTAAATCTTCTGCGGAACGCCCAAAAATCTCCGAAAAAACCTCACGAATCCGGTGTAAAATCACTTGTCGATTAGCAAACGACATATTTAAACCACACTTCATTGCCGAAAAATACGCTTGTCCTTCAGGCGAATCAAATGGCGCACAAGCTAACTCGCGATCTAAAATTTTGATGCCATACTTGCTTTCCATCACCTTAAGGAAAACTTGCAGATAATCAGTCGCTACTTGATGTCCAAAACCACGACTACCACAGTGAAACATCACAACGACTTGATCTGGTTGAGTAATGCCCATTTTTGCTGCTAATTCGGGATCAAAAATATCCTTTTTCTTAGCAACCTGAATTTCTAGATAATGGTTTCCAGAACCTAAAGTTCCAATTTGATTAAAACCACGATCAATTGCTTTTTCACTAATCTTGGCAGCATCCGCACCTGCAATACAACCTTGTTCTTCTATCAGTTCTAAATCTTCTTCCCAACCATAACCATTTTCAACGCACCATCGTGCACCTTTTTCAACAACTTTGCGAAATTCATTACGCGATATTTTAACAAAACCAGTGCTTCCTACTCCTGCAGGAACTCGCTCATAAAGTCGATCGACAACTTTTTTAACATACGGTTTTATCTCGTCATACGTCAGGTTTGTCACTACCAAACGCATTCCACAGTTAATATCAAACCCGATACCGCCGGGAGAAATAACGCCGCCATTTTCGACATCCATAGCCGCAACTCCACCAATAGGGAAGCCATAGCCAAAGTGTCCGTCTGGCATACATAAGGCATATTTAGTGATTCCTGGCAGTGTTGCTACATTGGTAACTTGGTCGTAAACAGCATCGTCCATTTCCTGGATTAATTTTTCCGTTCCATAAATACGCGCTGGAACACGCATACCTTCTTTGTACGAGATAGGAATTTCCCAAATCGTATCCGAGATTTGCTTTAATGATTTGATATCAGCCATTTTTTATTAAAGAGTACTTGAAAAATAATTAAAAGTAACTTTCAACTGCATTATTATTTGAAGTTTTTAACCGCAATTATTATCACAAATAAGTGAGAATTTATTGACATTTTTTCAACTGAAAGTAGAGCTACAATTTTGTAATTGCGGTATTCTACTTTCAGCTACTACGTTCACGAATAACTACCTATCCTCGAATTCACCTCATCACAAATGCAGAAAATATTATTTCGGTTCTTCTGCGGGACGTTGCGTTGCAGGAGGATGATCTACAAATTCTTGAGTTCTGGTAGTATTTGTTGTAGCTCCTTCGGGTAGAAGATCTTCAGGATCGACGGTTTTGTCCGCAGCAATATCCATGACACCTTCAGCATTTGTATTAGGTTTGTCAGAAGTACCTTTATGATTGGCATGACCGCTAGACATATCTACTTTCTCGCATGACATAACTGAACATACATTCAGCTTATGATCGTGGAATATAGTGCATACCCTATCTAAGGGCTTAGATTCAATAAGCCGCAGTGCTTCTAAAGCGATTGCGCAGAGCGCAGCACTCTCATGCGATCGCATCTCAAATACTTTTACTCTCCCACAACAGTTGCGCTCATTTGAGCTTCTTGCCAAAGCTTAAATAGTAAACACTCAACTACATAAGACAAAGTAGTCACAAAAATACCTTCTTCAGTCTCTGTATCGGATGCTAGCCAAGTACCTTGAAGAGAGACTTCGATATACTCTGCGTCACAAGCACACAGCGTAATTGTATCCTCTTTGAAGCGTCGAGCCTCAGTTTCTAGAGAATCCAACCCTGGTAAATCAGCAGGTAATAAAAACGAAGCCATGCTAGGTTCAATACAAATGCGTTTACCGACTCGGAGTGCCAAAGTAACTCGCAGTGCTACCCATTCCTCTAGTGGTTGCGTTAAGTACTCTAAACAGAAATTACTATCAAGATATGTTAGTTTCAGCATTGTGCTTTGAAGTTCCTCCTATTTCAGGTGGAAACGACTCAGATCGCCAAAAATGTTCGGCAAAAGCAACCGTGGGGTGCATTGGTGCTTTTGGTTTAGTGTGTAGAGGCATACCAGCTTCAAGAGGAGTGCGATCGCTTTTACGTTGGTTACACCTTTCGCAAGCCGTGACGACATTATCCCAAGTGTGTAAACCACCCCTAGATACTGGAAGGACATGATCGAGTGTCAAATGTTTGCGGCTGCCACAGTATTGACAGGTATGGTTGTCGCGCCGCAGCACTTCGCGCCGATTGACTGGCGGAACTTTCCAAATTCGTTCGACACTGGCGACTGTTAGTCGAATATAAGCTGGAACTGCAAGTACAATACTTGGCGATCGCACGAACCAGCTTGTCTCTTGAACTAAATCTAGTGCTTCAGCTTTACCTGCAATTAATAGTTGAACAGCTCGTCGGACGTTAACTTTACTGATCGGAAGATAATTTTTGGAAAATACAACTACTGACTGGTCTAATACTTGATTTACGATCATAATAACCTAGCTCCTATATAAAAAACCCCCACTTCTGTACGCGAGAAGCAGGGGCTGGGAAAGACCTTTAAATCCTTTTATCTTTGTGTAGGTATAACGTGCCATCTACACCTCCCGCTCAGCTTCTTTAGTTGTAGTGCAGTTAATAGCACATTACACAAATCTGCTAAATTTTCACCCTTAACTTTTCTAGCTTGCCAATGTTCTAAGCGATCGCCTCTTATTTTTTGGACAAAGTTGCTACCTGTGCCTAATCTTTTGAGTTCAATAGCTTTTATCTCCCACAGATCAACACCTAGGGTAAAAACCACAGAAACAGAAGTAGAGTCGGTACGTTTCACAGGAAGCTTTCTCTTGCGTGGAGGGCTTGACGAACTTTGTTATGACACAGCCTAATCTTGGCGCATACCGCAAAAAACTACAAGCTGGATGCCTACAGTTGAGCGTGATATTTGAACATTACTTTAAACATACTACACTTGTATTACTAACCTGTCTAGATATTTCAGGAGAAAAAATGCATACACTCACACGTACTGCAACTACAGAAATGGAAGTCACCAGCATTCGCTTGGAAAAAGAACTAAAAGATCGCCTCAAAGAACTCGCTGGTAATCAAGGTTATCAAGCGTTGATCCGAGATATTCTGTGGAAATACGTACAGCAGAAATCTAGTGACTATGTGCACTCACCAGCTGATATCCGAGCTAGTATTGCAGCAACAGCTCAGAAAGAAGAACACTGTGTGATTACAGGACAATCAATTCAACCACAAGAACCTATGCTATTGGGGTTAACTACCTACGGAGATTTGGTTCCCATTAGCATGAAGAGTTTACCTATGTAGTACTCTACTGAGAATAGCTTGAAGTTTTTAGTAACTCATAGATAGTGGCGGGCAATATACTTCCCGCCGCTCTAAAATTTCACGGAAAAACTTTATCTAAAAATTTATGTAAAGTTTTTACATATCTGAGGGAGAAACATTTTCTCATAAGCATTTTAGCTAGTTGGTTCTGATTAAATAGTTGCTCATAATCAGCGAATCTACTGATTCTCTATAGCTGCAGGCAGGATATTGTGGAGCAATAAATTCTCAGCATTGGTTTCATCAATTCTTCTATGTTTTTTAATTATTCGTTGTCTACATCTTTCTCAGTAGGGGCATCCTAAATAGGAAAGTATTAGCTGTGAGGTGAGCAATTGTGTCAACTCATTCATGGGCAACAGTCAATAGTGTATTGCTAAGCATAAAAATCAAGGGATGTCTAAAGTATCGTTCTGTCAATCTGTGCGACTACTACAACAGAGCAAGTCAAAAATGAAGCCGCTTTTATCGTCGCAATCTCATTGCCCAGATGAAACTAATTGCTCGCAAAAATATTCAGTTAGATTGATGCAGCATCAAATAGAATCCGCCCATCTGGGAGAACAAATCAATCAGATTATCTTGAATGGCTCTGATAACGAAACGCGGCTACCGAAAATAGCACAAATTCTAGGAGAGGCTTTTCAGGTAGACTGGTGTAGTATTATCACGACAGCTGACGAGCAAGATACAGCTCAGATAGTTGGTCATTGGTGCTCGAATGAGAATTTAACAGTTCCCCAGCAACCATTATTATCTTCACTACAACAATTCGCATTGGCGTATGCATCCCGCCCATTTGTATTTGACGATGTTAAGGCAGCAATGCCTAATTTCACAGCACAGCTACCACTTGAAGTAGGAGCAATTTTAGGTATACCGCTTTGGTGTGAAGGTAAAATCGGCGGTGTTATCAGTTTTCTGCGGGCACAACCTTATCATTGGAGTGAGGAAGAACAAGCAAGTGCTTTGGCTGTGGCGACATCGGTAGCGATCGCCATTACTCAAATCTTACAAAATCGGTTGATCGCTTCTTTACAGCAGCAAGTCACAACTTCAGCACAATATCAAACATTGATCAACCAAATTACAATGGCTAGCCGCAGTTCCTTAGACTTAGATCGTATTTTTCAGCTAGCACTCTCCCAAACAGCTCAAACACTCAAAGTAGATCGCGGTTGTATTCTTACTTTAAAGTACGCAGATCCTTTATTCAAAGTCCGTCAGCGGCAGAAGAAAATTCCTCAAGCCATAGCTACAGTTGTCAGTGAATGGCAAGGCTGTCATACCGACTTAGCGACGAGTCGTAGTTCTATCAACCAGTTCTCGCTTTCGGAAAGTTGGTTGTGTCAGCAAGGACTACTAAACTTTCCCCAACCAATTGTTATTAATAGTCAAGAAAAGTTCTCTCAACTGAACTACCAGCAAGAAACTCCTGATGTCTTTGATGTTCACTCTTGGCAATCTTTAGCCATGCTACCACTAGAAAATCAGGGTACCGTGCTGGGATTTATTGTATTACAGCATTCATGCGCTCATCTTTGGCAAGAAGACGAGCTAGCTTTACTCGAACTGGTCAGCACTCAAATCAGTACTGCGATTATTCAAAGCCAAACTCTGCGCCAAGTCCAATCTTTAGTAGAAGAACGCACGGCTCAACTACAACGCAGCTTGGAAGTTCAGGCAAAATTATATGAAAAAACTCGCCAGCAAATTGACCAGTTGCGGCAACTCAATCAGTTGAAGGATGAGTTTGTGAGTACAATGAATCACGAACTACGAACGCCGTTAACTAGTATGAGCTTAGCAATTAAGATGCTACGTCAACCTGGATTACCCACAGAACGGCAAGCTAAGTATTTGGATATTTTAGAGCAACAGTGTTCTCAAGAAATCAATTTAATTAACGATCTCCTCAGACTTCAGGAACTTGAATCGCATAAAGCACTCTTGAATGTAGAAACAGTCAATCTTGCCGCTCAACTTGAGCATATCGCGTGTTTGTTTGCAGACAAGTGGAAAGATAAAGGACTAGCTTTCAGTGTAAATCTTCCTAAAACACCTCTACTACTCCAAACTGATGCTGAAAGTTTGCATCGTATTCTACAAGAATTATTAACCAATGCTGGCAAATATTCTGAACCCAATTCTACAGTGATTATCAACGCACGGCATCAAGATAATCAGATCGTCCTACAATTAATTAATCATGGTCCTGGTATTGCTGCAGAGGATGTTACCCACATTTTTGATAAGTTTCGTCGCGGTCAAGGTGTGACCCAACAAGCAATTCAAGGCACTGGTTTAGGGCTGGCTCTGGTAAAGTGTTTAGTACAACACATTGATGGTGCGATCGCCGTTTCTAGTACTGTCAGTCAATCTGGCAGTAGTGAAATTTGCTTTACGCTGACGCTACCATTAACTTTGAACCAAGCTCAAACTTAGAACAACAGTGACTCAACACGACCCTAACCTGGAACTAGTCTCAAATACCGCTGCGATCAACAATGCGACAAGTTCGGGAACAATAGAAGCATTGTTACAGGCGGTGGAAGTGCGAACTGAGCGCTTGGCTGAGCGACACCGTAGAATTTCTGCTCGTATTCAAATTCCTCATTCAATCGAGCAAGTCTGGCAAGTCCTCACCGACTATGAGACATTAGCCGACTTTATCCCAAATTTAGCTCGTAGCCATCGCCTTGAACATCCCACAGGTGGTATTCGTCTAGAGCAAGTTGGTACCCAGCGCTTGCTTAATTTCAACTTCTCCGCACGAGTGATTCTTGACCTAGAAGAAAAGTTTCCTCAAGAAATCAATTTTCAAATGGTTGAAGGTGACTTCAAAGACTTCTCTGGTAGTTGGTGCTTGGAGCCTTGTTTGGTTGCGAATCAAGCAGGAACGGCTCTAGAGTACATTGTTCGGGTTCTACCAAAGCGTACCATGCCAATTTCGATCATTGAGCGCCGTTTAAGTAGAGATATGCAAACAAATTTGATTGCTATTCATCAAAGAGTCACAGAACTATTTACTTTTTAAATCTTGAAAATAAGTAAGCAAATCAAGGTTAGGGAAACAGAATTGCCAGATGCATCCCTAATCTTTCCCTTACCTATATATCGTAAGGTACACTTCGCCTTAATAACACTATTTTAACGCCTTTTAACTGGGCTTTAAATACCCCCAGGGGAATTCGAATCCCCGTCGCCTCCGTGAAAGGGAGGTGTCCTAGGCCTCTAGACGATGGGGGCGTCTGATTTGCACTTTTATTAGAATAGCGAGCTTAGCGTGATTTTGTCAACACTTTATGAAAAAAAAGATGCTTCTACGCTAAATCAGATGAATTCCTCAACCGCATCAGTTGACGGCGCATTTGCGGCGAGGCTTCTAGCTCAGAAATTTCTTGTGCTTCTACGTGTGCCTGCAAAGGTTCCATATACTCATCCTCCCCACTAGCAAACGCCTCGATCAGCAACTCTAGTAAGTCTTCGCGATTACGTAAAACACATTTTTCTTCAATCAGTCGAAATTTGAGCTGGACGTTGCACTCGTAAACGCCGACTTCGACTTTGCTTTGTTGGGGTGGTATTGCATTAGATTTCATACTTTTAAATATCCAATTTTTTGTAGTAATTAAGTAAATAACTGATATATCGGTCTTAATCTAAGGATGTTTATTTTCGACACAGATAAATAAATCTCAGCTACCTCACTTTAACTTTTCTTGACAAATTTTAAAAACCGGAGAATTAAGATCAATATGGTCAATCACTATTATTCAGCCTTTAAGCTGAAATACAATAAAGTTTCTGTAAGGAGTTTGTAAGAGTTGTCTAATTTTTTATATATGACGGTGCCAATGGTTTCTAAGTTTCACTTAGCAGACAAGTTCCGTTGGCACGCTTGTATTTATTAACACCTGGGCAACTTAGAAAATAAATTCCTTATTAAAGAAATATATAGAGGAAATTTAAACCGAAGTACAATTGTAAGCTGCTCTAAACAAAAATTAGGTTGATCTAATGTTAAAAATTTGCTAATCAGAATGTAGTAAGTAACGCAGAAATACTGAGATTTTTTTTTACTATTCTCTCTTTATTGCTATTTTGGAAAAGTAGCATTATGCGAAGTTACAGGAGATTACCAATGAGTAAAGTCATTCAAGGTAAAATTTTTGTTGTTGACGATAATATAGACACGGATCAGATTATTCCTGCAGAGTACTTAACACTAGTCCCTTCTAAGCTTGATGAGTACGAGAAGTTAGGAAGTTATGCTTTAATTGGATTGCCTGATCGATATGGCAAGTTTGTTACTCCAGGGCAAGCGAAGACAGAATATCCAATTATCGTGGCAGGAGAAAATTTTGGTTGTGGCTCTTCGCGAGAACACGCACCGATCGCCTTGGGTGCTTCCGGTGTTAAAGCAGTTGTAGCACAATCTTATGCACGGATTTTTTTTCGTAATTGTGCAGCTACGGGTGAACTCTACCCTTGGGAATCAGTAGAACGTCTGTGCGATGAGTTTCAGACTGGTCAAGAGGTCACGATTGACTTTGACCAAAATCAAATTACTAATCATTCCCTGAATAAAGTATACGTTCTTAAGTCTTTAGGTGAAGTTAGACCGGTTATTGATGCAGGTGGCATTTTTGCCTATGCCCGCCAAACAGGAATGATTTCACGTTAAGCGCGATCGCCTTTGGCGCTGAGAAAAGCGCAATCGCTGAAATTATGGGCATAAACTTATGCAGATCCGGTCTAAAATGAGTTCAGTGTGATTCCTCTGTTAAATCATCCACCTATGGAAGATCAGCTTCTTAAGTCCACAACCCGCCATGTACGCATCTTTTCTGCTGAAGTGGATAAAGATGGTGAACTAGTGCCTAGTAACCAAGTTCTGACACTGGATGTAGACCCAGATAACGAATTCAACTGGAATGAAGATGCTCTCCAACAGGTGTACCGCAAGTTTGATGACTTAGTAGAGTCTTATAGTGGTGCCGACTTAACTGATTACAATCTTCGCCGGATTGGGTCAGATTTAGAGCATTTTATCCGTCATCTCTTGCAAAGTGGTCAAATCGGCTACAATCTTCAAGGGCGCGTTGTTAATTACAGTATGGGTATTCCGCAAGTTGCATCTGATGATAGCAAGTAAGCTGTCCTGTAAAGTACTATAAAGCACAAGGTTCAACTTGAAAGTCCACACTGACGATCGCTGTCAAGATAGTGAACTCTCAGTGTATTGCTATAAAATTAGTATCCAGGGATAGTATCTCGCTCCCTGGATTATTTCGTTAACCTTTCAAGCTAGTCATGAAGGACTTAATAACGTAAGCTGTTGTATAAGTTTACCACCACTTACGGTCGCCTTCTTCGTCAACTCGTGCTTGCCTGATTACATCTGAAATTTCTTCTGCATCTTTAACATGATGTAGAGCCTTTTCTTCTCCATCTGGCTCATCTACTACAAAATACGCAGGAACTTCAATATGATCTCCAGTAATATCTGGAGAATCTACCGCAAGCTGCTGAGATTTTTCTTCTATCGTTTCGGGTTGCTCGGAAATAACATCGCCAGGGTTTACGGCACGATGAGTATCTTTTTCTTGTTCGTTTGCCATAAATTTAGAAGAGTAACTTTACATTAAACTAATTTTTATTACAGATTAAAGAACAACAAAGGCGATCGCATCTTTCCAGCGACATAAATTGATATATAAGTAAGCGGGTGAAAATAAACGTAACTTAAATATTGTTATTGGTTAATGGTCAATAGTCAATAGAGTAACAATTAACTATTAACCAGCATGAAATGGGCGATCAACAATTACGCTCACTTAATTATAAAAAGTGCTGTTTTTATTTGGTTTCTAGCGCTATTTTTTCCTATTTATATATAACTTTTACTAGAATAAAATAATTGTACATGAGTCATAAACCATTGCTATTAGTAGTCAATTTTACTTTATTCTTAATCACTCACCTTCAGCTCAAATGTCTTAACTTAATCAAGCTCATACATAGCATTAGGTAGAATAAGGCTACTTTTCAGTACTGGAAAGTAGTATTTTCGATTGAGATTAAGAATGTTCTATTCTTTTGATTAAAATACTTATTGCAATGATGACAATGTTGGGCTGAAATGAATATTTACTTGAAAAAAAATAGACAGCAAGTAAATTAACAGATATATTATTAAGAAAATAATTAGCTAATGTATTATTTTATAAAGTAAGAACAAGAAACTATATTTGGCAAATCAAAGTCTTTATTATGGGAAACTAATACTATTCAGCTTCACTTAATATAAACGAATAATGACTAAGGTAATAACCAAGATTAATTAAGAATTTCAGGTATCGTGCGAGAAAAGCCTATCCTATAATTAGAAAAATTGTATCAAAATATCGAAATTTCAGATCGTGAAAATTGTTCGACAGCAGAATACCAGAGACAGAGAAATTTTGCATGAAGCTCTTGATGTGGCAATTTAGAGAGTAATCAGTTTGTAATAGTAGGACTGCTGTACAAAATTCTCAATGGCTGATTGGTGCGAAAACTATGCAAAATGAAGCAGCAAGGCTCCAATGTCCAAACGAACACTGCAAAGCTGCCAATAATGAAAGTGATAAGTATTGCCAGCAATGCGGTACATTTATACCTAAACTCTACCTGTGGGCAGTAGGATCGGGTATTGAAGAGTATCGAGTTGGAGAAATTGCCGCTGAGCGGTATTTGCTGAAAAGTAAGCGACTATTTCTTGACACCAAGCCAGGCTTACCACCGGAAACACAGCAGTATGAAATTACGACCGCAACAAAACCCTATTTAAGGTTAATTCCCTACCGCCTTCAGATTCCTCAAGTATATGGTTTTTTGCCAGGACAGGCTAATTGTGACATATTCTTGTTAGAAGCGCCGGTTTATTCTCAAGCAACACCTCTGGCAGGACAATTGCTACCAACGCTATATGATGCTTGGCAAGATGCAACATCACTACGACAATTACATTGGCTATGGCAAATTGCGCAATTGTGGCAACCTCTCAGCAGTGAAGGAGTCGTGTCTAGTTTACTGGATCTACAGCTACTGCGTGTGGAAGGCTCTTTGGTACGATTATTACAACTGCGAGCAGATCAGGATTCTCAACCAACCATAGCCGAATTAGGTCAGTTATGGCTAGAGTTAGTAGACCAAGCACGACCAAATATTGTTGAGTTTCTCAATCAATTATGCTGTTCTATGTTGAAGGGAGTCTTAAGTACAGATGCTCTTGTGGCAGCATTGGATCGAGGTATTGCCGAACTAGGGCGATCGCAAGCTCGAAAATTAGTCATTAGCACTTACACAGATCCTGGACCTACTCGGCAACGCAATGAAGATGCATGTTACCCTGCCAGTGGTAATACAATAACATCACCAAAACCAGCAGTAGTGATAGTTTGTGATGGAATCGGTGGTCATGAAGGAGGTAATGTTGCTTCGCAGTTGGCAGTAGATGTATTACAACAAGTCAAACAACTGCCATTAGATGATATCAACTTAGATGCCACAGCACTTACTAACGACTTAGAACGTTTTGTCCGACTTGCTAATGATCGCATTAGCCAGCGCAACGATAACGAACATCGCTTTGGTCGTCAGCGTATGGGAACTACACTAGTTATGGCAGTAGAGCGTGCGCATGAAATGTATATTACGCACGTAGGAGACAGTCGCGCTTACTGGATTACTCGCACAGGTTGCCATCAGTTGACCTTAGATGATGATGTGGCTTCTCGTGAGGTACGTTTGGGCTATTCACTTTATCGCAATGCTTTAGCACAAGCATCGTCTGGTTCTTTGGTACAAGCTCTAGGAATGAGTTCTTCAACAGCATTACATCCAACTGTACAACGGTTTGTACTTGATGAAGACTGTATTTTTTTGCTATGTTCTGATGGTTTAAGCGACTACGATCGCGTAGAAGAGTATTGGGATACCGCAATTTTACCTGCAATCAATGGCAATATTCAGGAAGCAGATGCCGTTGCACGATTAGTCGAAATTGGTAACACGCAAAATGGACACGATAATGTTACTGTTGCGCTTGTAGGTTGTAAAGTTGAATACTCTGAGCCAGCGATACCGCTATCTATTACTTTATTTGAGGATGTTGTTCATTTTCAGGAGCGCGACAACACAACAAAAGCGATCGCATATCGTACAGAACAAGATGCTACAGTCAATCTTACCCCTTCAAGTTCCGATAAATTGCGACAATCGCACTCAATTAAACGTCTCTTGCTACCGATGTTACTCGGAGCTATCTTGCTGTTGACGGGTGGAGGATTGCTTGCTTATTTTTTATTAGGACTTAATCGCACAAAGCAACCACTAAATTACCCAACAGTGCCATCCCCAGTCGCATTACCCACAGAACCACCGATAACTCAATCTGTTGCAGCTAGCACGCTATCAGTTGGTACTTTAGTACAAATTAATCGCCAAATTGATCTTGAGCAAAATCCAAGTGCGATCGCCGCTTCCACCTCACAATCTCAAATTGCCCAAGTTCCTACAAACGGAATCTTGAAAGTAACTAGTAGAAAAGAAAACCTTCAACAAGGAGATCTACTCAGGCTAAAATTTCTTTGCGTTAGTGATAATACCGCAGAAATCGACGTCAGCCCCAACTCTAGGCAATTACAGCAAAATACAACTTCCCCCTTGATTCAATTAGGACAAGAAGGATGGATTCATCAAACAACACTGCTACCGAGTGTTGAAAAAACTCTAGGTCAAACAAAAAGCAATTCTTGCCCTGTTTCAACTAACCCAACAACGTCCACTCCTTAAGAATCTCTCAAACAATGCTCCAGTCTCAACATTACTGAAAAAAAGTGAAAAGGATTCTTCGCTAGGTAAGAAAACGCGATCGCTTCCTTATATGGTTGCAACCTAAGTGAGTAGGTAAAAATAAATGTAACTTGAGGGCTGTTATCAGTTAATAGATCAATGGTCAGTGAAGTAACAACCATTACCCAGTATATAAGTGTGCGATCAACGATTATGACCACTTATTTAAATGTATTTAAGTCACTAACAAGAAAGTAGGATTGAGATTGTTGGCAACAATTACATAAACGTCCTTATTCCAATTTCCTGACTTGATTCATGAACTATTTCTGGTTATTCATGCCTAGCAAAGGATGACAGTACATTTGCTGGCTACTGACATTACGAGGATCTAGTTACTCTTTTATAAGAGCAGCACGTTGATTTTTTGCTTGATTGTAAGCAAAGGAAAAAGCAAGTTTGATCTATTTCTTACGAAAGATTTCTCATTTTGGCGTACTATTATTATCTACCAAAGGTTAGTAAAAGATCCATCATCAGGAAGTCCCTTTGACATTAAAAACATAGTTAAAGTTTGATAGTTCTAAAATTTAAATATTTGATTTTGTTGAAGATAAATAAAATTACAACATAGACAATGTAGCTCTTTCCACCAATTACGGAAAGGGCTACGAAGCAAGTGTAGCTAGACATACCAGCAGTTTTCTGTCAATGTATTTCAGGAGTTCTACCATGGCACAAGAATTCAATCCAGCGCAAGATGAGAGTCAATATACTCCTTCACCAGCGCAATTGGATTTATTAGAAGCACTTTTATCATCAGAAAATGCTACCTATCCATGGAATCCTGCAGATCCAGAAGCAGCGATTTATTTTGAAGAACAAGATCAACTTGCGATTGAATCATTGTCAGAAGAAGAAATTAAAAGACGTTCGCAACACTTTTACTCAGAGCTAGAGCAAGTTTGGTATAAAGTAACACCCAAGAGGAATAATTTTCCTAACGTTGGCTGTAAGCGAGATTGGCAACTCCACTTCACTGCCTTCGTGCCTCAAAGTTGGCTAGAAGCGATCGCTTGTCAAGCCCAACAAGTTTGCCATACTCAAAGTCCGCTAGCAGAAAAATTGGTAGACTGCGTTCGTGGTTTACTCCCAAGTTTAGTTGAAGAAGATTTGCTAGTACTAGCTCGCCCTTTCGCATCTGCTACACGCAACGCAAAGCAAGAATCTGAAAATGTTATTAGTTACGTGCAACAGCATAAGTGGGACGAGTTGTCAGAAATTGAACAAGCAAAAGCAAGTTTGGCGATCGCCCGTTACGCTTTAGCACAAACGAAACTAGCACACAGTCCTTATACCAATGGACAGCAACATTAACAAAACCTGGTCTGTTTTCGACGCACAGTTATTGCTTCAGCCATCAGGTTGAGATTACCGAAGATTTTACGAGCGTTTTCCAAACCGAGTAGCAAAGTTTTGCGATCGCGTTGGTGAAAGTACCCGCGCCTTTAATATTGCTGCTGTTAAAAATGCATACGAAACAACACCAACAACTGCTAGAAGTAAACCACTAAGAAGTCCTGTAGTATTCCACAACGCATGAAGTACCGCAGCGCTCAAATACCCTGTTCCTAGAATTTGCCAGCGCTTACGTGGCTTGAGCACGCTTAAGCCAATGAAATAGCCAAAATAGCCGCTGTAAGCCATATGTCCAGCTATTGATCCTAATATTCGAGGAATCAATAGTTGGAAACCAACAAGTTCACCCACACCACCCTGATCGGCGACACTGCGAGTAATTTCTGGAACATATTGCCTCAGTGTTTCTACCAAAGTAAAGCTCATTGCGGAAGCTGTACCTAGTAAGATTCCGTCTAACGGTTCTGCAATACCAATGCGTTCTCGCCACGGAGATTGCAAACGTCTTCCGATGATGTAAGCCCAAAGTACTGGTAACGCTTTAAGCAGTTCTTCCATCAACCCAGCACCAAAAAACATCCGTATCAATAGTTCAGGGAAACTTACGGATTCAGCAGTTAAAGGAATCTGACCAGGAAGTAGTCTACGAAAAACAAAAATAAATAACGGTAAAATAGGACTTAGTAAAATTAGAAGAGAAGCGATTGCGACTCCTAAAATTGCCCACCAAGGCTTACGCTTACCACAAAGCTGATAAATGAAGTAATACGCAGCACCCGCAAGGTAGATTGCAACAAGTATCTGATTAAAATATGCTGTTTCAGGTCTGCCTACCGTGGCAAACATCAAAACAACAAAGATAACCGTTAGTACTCCTGGAATGAGATATGCCTTACTTGTTAAGTCCTTTGCCGTAGTTGCAATGGGAAATAGCTGAGTAAAACTGACTGAGTGCTCTGAGGATGACGTCTCAATGAGTTGCGGTGTTTCTTCTGGTGCAGATTGTAGTGTGTGTTGTATGTGAGTTGTATACTCAAAAACAAATTCAGCACCGTTATATCCCAGCGTAATGCGATCGCCTGCGCGTAACTCCTGACATCGCTCCAAACGACGCCCATTGACGTAAGTACCATTAGCACTATTCAAGTCACAGACAAGCCAACGTCGCTGAATGCCACTATTCAACATTGGTCGGAAAACTACATGACGGCGAGATACCATGCCATAAATACTAGAATCTAGTATGATTTGACAACTATGGTCGCGCCCAACAACAACCTCTTGAGTTCTAGAGAGGGGATAGCGGCGATCAATATCTGTTTCCCCTACACTATTACGAGGTAATTGCTGCAAAAATCCCTCAGTGTCTTGTCCGGTCATGAGTTGGAATACGGTGTTGGCAACAGCATACAGCAGTTATGACTGACTGCGATCAAAATTGCCATAGTTGACTCACTACTACATCAGTAGTGAGCTTATCTATATTGAGGATGCTACCTAAATTGCCTAAGGCTTCTACTTACCGTTTGCAGCATTGGTATCACGCACCGCTGCATAAAACAAAAAGCCAGTTAGAGGAATACTCATTGCTAGAATAACACTTGTCACAGTTACTCCTAAATCTGGCTGCCCAGAAGAAAGTTCAAACACTGAACCTACTGCCGCGATCGCTGCTATACATGAGCCACCAAGAAACAGCCCACTTTTAGGGGTCATTGTATTCATTTTGTAATTTTCCTAAGCGAATGGTTTAACAGCTTTTGCTGAGAAGCCGTGCTTTGATAGCTCAGCATTCAGTGCGATTTGATTTTCTACTCGATCAACAAATAATACTCCATTGAGGTGATCGATTTCATGTTGAATGCAACGCGCTAGTAACTCATTAGCTTGTAATGTCCGAGGACGCCCGTTTTCATCCTTGTAGCTAATCTCAACAACTTGAGGACGTACAACATCCAAATAAACGCCAGGAATACTCAAACATCCCTCTTGCATCACGCACAGTTCTGGGCTTAGTTTTTTAATCGCTGGATTCACTAAAATTAGTGGTGGATTAGCTGGGTTGTCTGGTTCGCAATCGATAACAATGACTTGTTTTTGGAGTGCTACTTGCGGTGCTGCTAAACCAATACCATCTGCACTGTACATTGTTTGCAGCATTTCTTTAGCAAGTTCTCGGAGTTCTTGATCGACTTTCGCAACTCGCTTAGCTGACTGGCGTAAAGCGCGATCGCCTAAGTATCGAATATCTAACGGAGGATTTTTTAATTTTTGTTTTTCAACAACAACTTCAGAAGGCATGGAATTATAACTCGCTTTTTTCCGCTAACTTTCTCATTTTCATTTTATCAAGCCTCGATTCTCTCTATTCTCGCTTGTTCTCAAGATAAATATCATTTGGATAATAGAGTTTCGCTCAATTGCTTTCTATTGGGATGGGATCTTGGTTGATACACAGTCGTGCTACAAGGCAATGGATAGAAGCACTACACTAATACACTAAAGTTATCGGCTGATGTTCAAGCTTAAGCAACAATTCGGGGTTTAACTAGGCAGTATTTCCAAATTGTCGGTGAAGCAAAGGCAAATCAATTCCAAATTGTGATGAAACAACTCGATTGGCAAAATCTTCTTGAGAAATTGAGCCAAGCCTCTGATGAAGATGCTGTCGAGGCTGCTAAGTTACTTTCCCAACAATACCACGAACAGAGCATTCTATCTCTGATTCAGTTTGCGAGATCAAAACAGCCGCCACATAGGAGAGAACTTGCGCTTTATGCTTTGGCTTGGATGCATAACCCTCAGTTTGTTGACACCTTTATTCAAATACTAGGAGATCTTAGCGAGGTGGAGAATGTGCGTGGTCAGGCGGCAGAGGCACTTGGAATGTTATTTGATCAAAATTCTGGACAGATATACTACCACAAAGCCGAAAGTGCATTGCTTGAGCATGTTTCGGACTTATCCCCTGTTGTTCGATTTTGGTGCTGTTATGGATTAGGGAATATGAGGTCACATCGTGCTGTTGAGCAACTTAAAGCGATTCAAGCACAAGATCATGTGCTGTGTCCTGGGTGGTGGTACGTGTCTAAGGAAGCTGAGGATGCTTTAGCGCGTATTGTGGGGCAAGGCAATAATGACCCCACTTTGGCTAACCTTGCGACTTTTGCTGAGGAAGATCGTGTACTTGCTGAATTAGGAATGAGTGATTATACAGCAATGCTTGAGCAAGAAGACTAGCTTTGAACAGAGCACTGTGTTAGTTGGTATGGTTTGAGTAGCTATCTGGAGTGATGTTATTTTGTAGCTATCAAACTTAAGTTGAATTTCAGGAAGATTACGACTAAAGATAACATGATGAAGGAAAAGCAATCATCAAGTTGAAGTATGCGATCGCAGTGGGAATGTTTACTACAAAACGTTGGTGAATGGCAGGGTTCATTTACTCGTTTTTCACCCAAAGGAGATTTACTTGAAGATACTCCGACTGTCGTTTCCTTGGAGGGGATCGACAATAATCAGGTAATGCGCCAAATTATTCGGCGTACTTTACCCAATCAAACTGTAGACGAGAAAGTTTTACAATACAGCACATTAGGGAAGCAGATTTTATTTTTTGAAAATGGGGCTTTTTCTCAAGGTTCGATCCAACTTGCTCCCTATGCAGAGTTTGGTGCAGAACACGGTTTGATTGTTGACGATCGCCGCTTACGCTTAGTACAGTTGTTTGATAAAACTGGAAACCTCGATAGAATTACCTTAATTCGCGAGAAACTTCCTGATGCGACAACACCAGAACGCCCAGTGCTGAAGGTTGAGGACTTAGTTGGAGAATGGCATGGTGAAGCTGTAACGCGATATCCAGACGGGCTTGCTGATACTTATCCCACCAAGTTACGTGTAGAAAAAACAAGCGACACCCAACTTGTGCAACACCTGAGTATTATTCAGCAAGGTTCGCAGCATACCATCAGTTCGACTGGAAAAATTTCAGGCTCAATTTTATCGTTTGAAACAGGTTCGCAGTGGAATCAAGTATTACTTCTTCCCGATGGCGCTTCTGCTGCTTCTCCTCAACACGTCCGCATTGGACAAGCCTTTTTTTTGGAACTCGGTTGGCTAATTGATTCAGGTCGGCGTCAAAGAATTATCCGTCGTTACAACGAAAAAGGTGAATGGTACAGCTTGACGTTAGTAACAGAGACGAAAGTCAGTTAGCGCACGCGCCTACTTGTTAAAGGTGTAGCTGAAAGTCGCATCCAAGCAAATACTATTGGTGCAAACAGCAAAGTCCATAATGCAGCAGCAAAGAACAGTAACCCTTCTAGCACCAGCTGATCGTCAACTAATAGTGGAACTAATAAAAGTGGAATCAACACACCTAGTCCAATCAATAGCTTAAATGATTGTCCAGTACGCGAAATTGGTGTAGGAGAAAATCGAATATAACGATATTCAGTCAAGCCACCAACAATAAAACCCGCAACCGTTCCCATTACGTGCCAAACTCTTGCTGAATCTCCGGCAAAGGGAATTGCTACAAGCACTGCAACAAATATTAAACCTCCCCAAAATTGAAAAAATTTGAACGATCGCCTAGTCAAAAAATCTTCCAGCGTTGGTAACATCCGTAAGTAAGCAACGGTAAGTACTACACCAATCAACACACCACCAATCACATCTCCTAAATAGTGAACGCCAAAGTACAAGCGGGATAGCATAACACCTGCAACAGCGATCGCTACAATCATTTTCGGCATCCAGTTCAAAGTTGCTAGCATTCCCCACATTGAGGTTGCAAGTACAGTATGTCCACTGG
Source organism: Gloeocapsopsis crepidinum LEGE 06123 (assembly GCF_015207655.1). Classification (GTDB taxonomy): domain Bacteria; phylum Cyanobacteriota; class Cyanobacteriia; order Cyanobacteriales; family Chroococcidiopsidaceae; genus Gloeocapsopsis; species Gloeocapsopsis crepidinum. The sequence continues at coordinate 61,971 of NZ_JADEWN010000011.1, forward strand.
GGAAAGAGGATGTGAACTCATCCTTCCAGACAATAATGCGTGGATCTTCTGGGCGCGGTAATCCGATTAAAGTTCCAATAACTAAGTCAATAGTCATGGAAAAGACAACAATGCCAACTAAACTATAGGTCAGTCGCCGATCAGAAATCCAAAATGTCAACGCTGCTAGCAGTAATACGCCTTGAGTATCGCCCAGATAGCTAAACAACTCAAATACCCAGTACCAGCTAGAGCTAAAAACCTCTTGTATCCTAACAATAAGGTCAGTTCCCCATAATAAGTTTCCCAACACGTTTTCGTCAGTAGTAAATCGCCAATGTATGGCAATTATCTGACTTTTGCTGCAGAAGTAGTCATGTAATTTACATCAAAGAACACTGTCGCTGGAGTGCTTGCCTAAGCAGTACTTGATACTCGCGCTGATTAACTCGATAAGCACCAAACCGCTCTAAGTGAGGATTCATCATCTGGGCATCAAAGAAGACAAAACGGCGATCGCGCAGTCGTTCTACCAACTTCACAAGTGCAACTTTTGAGCCATCAGAGATGCGATAGAACATGGATTCTCCAATAAAAGCTCCTCCGATAACAATTCCTAAAACTCCCCCTGCTAACCCATCACCTTGCCATGTTTCAAAGCTATAAGCCCAACCAGATTGGTAGAGTTGCCAATAAATTTCTTGTAACTCTGGAGAAATCCAAGTTTGTTCTCGATTTGCACACCCAGCGACAACACCGGAGAAATCGCGGTTCACTGTAACAGTAAATCTTTCAGAGTTCAGTACTCGTCGTAATGACTTAGGATAACAAAACCGTTCATCTAAAGGAATTAGCGTGCGATCGCGGCTAGTATACCATCTCAAGACGTTTGCTTCATCAGCCATCAGAAAATAGCCTTGAGCGTAACCCTCAATGATCGCAGAAACATCATATTCCATGAAGCGTAAGCAACAAGTCAACCTGTACTATACGTAAATATATTTAAACATCGTACCTTTCTTAAGAGAAGCGCATAAATATTCTTATTCAATTACCTTCTCTGCCACCAACATTGAAGTTTGGGACGCTTGGTATTACTTTAGAATCTAAATAATGCTTGAATAATCGACTAACTATTCTTCAGCCGAGCGTTATCATGTCTGAGCCAATTCCACCGATTACTCTGCCTCCAGCAGAAAACCCGCAAACTGAAGGAGAGTGGTTGCAACAGGTTTTGCAGCGGTGGCTTGATGAAGAATTTTTACCAGAACCAGCTAATCAGCAAATTGCCCAACGTGCTGCTCAAATCTTTGTCCGACAAAGAATGGAAGGCGAAAATGACTTAGGTTCGCTGGTGCTTGCGATTGTGACTGAAATGCAAGCTTTTGATTTTTCGCAAAGTTTTTATGGTGAGTTTGCGATCGCTAATGCAGTCAGCGACCTCCTTTTAGATAGTTTAGGTATTGATCGCTGTTGTGGTCAATAAAGAAACAAGGATCGGGGAGCAGGTTTTAGGAGTTAAGAGTTTTTCACCCTTAACCCTTTTCACGCTTTATCATTCCCCGTTGTGCTATTACCAGCTAGATTTGACAACTCCAGGAAGTAATCCTTGGTGCGCCCATTCGCGCAATACGTGACGAGATAGACCAAAATCCCGATAGACTCCTCTAGGACGCCCTGTCACCCAGCAGCGATTATGTAAACGTGTTGGAGCACTATTACGTGGTAGCTGTTGAATTTGCCGATGAATTTCCAACTTCTCGCGTTGTGAAGTTGCTTGCTCAAACTGCTCAATTAAAGCTTCCCGCTTTTGTGCATATTTTGTAACAAGCTTTTGGCGCTTTTTCTCGCGCTCAATCATGCTTTTTTTAGCCATTTACAGTTTTTTTGATTCCTAATTAAAGACACCATTCTCTATTGTAACTTTTTGTAGGGCATTGACAACAATTTGAGTTCACTGAATTGTGTATTTCCAGTAATAAATCAATGAGAAATCTGGAATTTTAGACTACAATAAGTCGCCAGGAAGCTACGAATGAAACTATCTTAAAATGCGATCGCTTCTCTTAATGAGTCTAAGCATTGTTACTTGGCTCGTTCCATTACCATCATCAACCGTGCAAGCAATACCACAGCCTTCGACAGAGCCATTGGAATTAAGCTTGTTAGAACCAGGTGCGCCTTTAAGTAGTAGATACGTCATCACAGCAAACACAATTTCTCAAAGCGATCTGACTGTTCCCAGTTTATGGTGGGCAAGAGAACAGTTTGCAAGTCAACTCTTAGACAATTGGATTGCATATCCTGCTGATGGTACCAATGCTGGACGCATTGACTTGATTGTCAACCGCCGTCTTTGGAATGCACTTGACTATCTACAACGTTATGAGTTTGTGAATCACTTTGGTACAGTAGGGAGAGATTATGGTTACAACATTCGGGTATTTAACTATCGACAAGAGCTATTAGCAACATATACTTGCGAGTTTACCGCAACTCCCCAATGCCAAATTGACTATCTCAGCACGACAGGAAGATCGGGATTGCGGCGATTAGGTGAAAGTCAAAATGGTACTATGCTGCAACTAGATACAGAAGCAGAGTAGACATAACAGAAGTGTTAACTAATATCAAATCCGGTTAATTAGTGATGATGAAGATGGTGAGTAAAGGTAACTAGTGACTAGTAACTAACCACTAACTACTCTACCGATAGTCTGGTTGTTTAACCGGAGAGAATATAACTTCTAGTGTTAGATTTTACACTTTCACAATCAAGACTGGTGCTCCTTCGTGTCTTTGAGGAGCGCTAGCATCTTCTACGGTGATAGCAACTGCTGTAACCAAGGCTTTATTGCGATAGACTTGAGGCACCTCAATATTTTCTGAAGCATTTCCATTAGCATCCACTGCAAATACTGCCGTTAATACTGCGTCTTTGTCATCAGTTGTAAAGGGCGCACCTTGTTGTAAAACTGTCCACAGGGCATAAACTTTTCCAGGTGGTAGTGTAGGCAAGTTTTGAGCGTTTAGCTCAGCTTCTAGAGTACTGGGATCGACTGTCAGGGTAGCCGACGCAGAGACATTTGGATCTTGAGCTTGAAGAACAAAAGTTAAAGGTTCAGTTTGTTGAACCTCAGTTTGTAAAGCGTGTAGAGTTTGCCACAGGCGATAGTTACTAATCCCTAACGCAGCAACTAACACTGCTGCTGCAACTCCCATTGCTTGAATCCAAGAAAACGAACGCTGTGACTGTGGGCGCAAGGGTTTATCTTGCTGCTTATTCGCCTCCAAGATGGCTGCACGTAGATGACTTGGAGGTGCTACTTCAGGAGGAGCATATGATATTTCTAATGCCTTTTGCATCTGGGCAACTTCTTGAGCGATTGCAGGGTCATTTGCCAAAAGTTGCTCAAACTCTTCTATTTCCTCTGGACTCAGATCGCCAAGGACGTACCCAGCAATTAGTAACTGTAACTGTTCTGACGGCATCGACCAAACCATAGTTGGGGCTATCTAATGTAATCCGTGAGAGTTTGACGCAGTTTGAGAAGTCCCCGCCGCGCTCTAGCTTTCACAGTACCTAGAGGAATTTCTAGTTGCTTGGCAATTTCTGATTGGCTAAGACCATCATAGTAAGCCATGTGCAGAATTTGCTGTTGAGTGTCTGATAACTGGGAGAGTGCTGCTTGTACCTCCTGAGACTGTTCGCTACGAAAAACTTGTTCAAAAAGAGAATCAGTAACATGCTCTGCTTCACTGTCTCTCCACTGTCCAAAAAACTCGCGGGCTTTACTACGCGATCGCACTCGATCAATGGCTCGCGAGCGTGTCAAAATTGCCAAGAATGTTCTTAATGATCCTCGACTTGGATCGTAAGAAGACGATTGAGCAAGCTTGAGAAAAACATCCTGAGTGAGATCTTCTGCTTCTTGTGGATGACCAAGGATTTTGAGTGCTATTCCATAAACTAATCCAGCATGGCGATCGTAAAGAATGCCTAAAGCAACATCCTGACCAGCTTGTAGTGCGCGATATAGTTCTACATCTGTTTGGATTAATTTTTCAGTGTTGCCAGGTTGCTCAGAAGGCATTGTACCTACTAAGAAGGTGTACTGTATGAGGTGATTGTACGATTAATCTCATCTAAATCGAATTGAAATGGAAAGGCTTGTCCAATAGGCATATTCACCTACAGATCGATTGATAGATTAGATGTTTCTGGTTGAAGTGTGTAGTTTGTAAGTCGCCAATCATTAGTTGTTGCTAGTGAAGTGCTAAGTGAACCATCAGCTTGTTTGTCAAGCTTCATCCAAAGCGTACCATGCTCGCCACAAACAAATTCTTCAATCCAGGAGTTACCATCCACACATACCTCTTTAGTAGTTACCAGTAATGCTCCTTGGTGAGATATTTTTACACATCTTTGGTTTTCTAATACTCCTGTATGAGATAAAAAGTACTTGAGGCTGCCTACGCGCCACAATCGGCGATCGCATTTAGGGCAATAAAACCGCTGTACATTTTTCTGCTTACTACGTTTACTAGGCATTAGAAACCTCTTATCTAGAATGGTGCTTTCAACAACCTAGTTTTTACACTGCGTAAATAGTGAATCATTAATTGTGTTCTTGCCTGACTTCATGAGGAACTTCTCAGCATGAGGAAGTCTTGTTTAGAAAGCAATTAACATTTAATAGATTAATTCAATCAAACGTCAGATGTGGAATAGCTATCTTCCCTATCCACGGCGCACTCAAATTTACCTAACAAGCTTTCTTCTTATAAACTCATGTTTTTTCACCATATTTCTCACAGCAAGCCGGAATTGATTATTAAACACTGAGTCAGCGCTAACATCAGGTTCAATTAATGAGCTATACTTTGCTATGCAAATCTAGATTGATAATCAAGCTAAAAGCCCTATAAAGGAGTTCAATACTTTATTCTGTTTGTGTAGTAATTAGTAAACCAGTAAGACATCAAGATAGTATTACTGTCCCTTAAACACAATAAATTTTTATCAGAAAACTTTTTCCTTATAAGGCTTATAGCTCAAATATTGTATTATTTCGATAAACTGTTGTTGTACTACTGCACCTCTTAAAATGCATCATCTAGCAATATTTGCAACTCACTTTTACTTTTGTAGACGATGCATCTGAAGTCTCAAATTACAATTTTTTCTCACTTCCATCATCAAGAGATGAACTAATATAGTCATCCTTAAAAAAGTTGGAATTTGATTGCGTTGCTTTTGAGAATTTTTTCTTAGTGACAACTTCAGGTTAAAATTTGCTATCTACCTCTGGAAGTGATGGTAGCAGCAATACCAATTAAATTACCTTTACGGAAGTTCCCTATAAAAGTAGCTCTTCCTGTTGATAGATCTACGGTATACAAAGATCTAGCCGCAGCAATAAATCCGACATTCTCTCCATTACGAGTAGTCACAATGTCAAATCCTGCAATTGGTGGTAGGTTAAAACCTAGCGATCCTACTGTCGTTAAAACACCATCATTGGGTGGATTCTGAAGAACTAAAGAATCAGAATCATAATCTAAATTATAAAGTGTGGTACTGCTAACTCCTGGTCTAGAGTTAGTATATGCAGAAGCAGTTACTCCTATTGCTTGAGGGGGATTGTAATTAAGCGGTTGATCGACGACGACTTCTCCAGTATCAACGTTGATTCTAAAATTCTCACCATTGTTTGCCACCAATCTCAATCTGTCAGCAACTGGATTGAAATCAACGCCGGATTGAAAGCCGCCACTAAAGCTTACTGATAAAGTGCTTACCAACTTAGCAACACCAGTGTCACTATTGATTGTGTATATCTTATCAGTGTCTGTAATTGCGTAAAGTTGACCATTCGCAGGGCGGATGTCTATTCCTAAAACGTTTCCGTCCACTCCTTGAATTTTGGTCTGATTAGAACGGCGAGAATTGTATTCATACGTAACTAATGTATTATCGGTCTTTAGCCCAATGATTTTGTACGCTGGTCTACTCAGCGCTGGGGCAAAAGCAGAAACCTGAAAACCTGCGGCTAAAAGTACTACTACTGCAGCTTTACCCAATCGATTAATCATTACCCCTCCATCAACTTCTCTTTGTCGTAGTGAATTGGTTTGAACGACTCTAGTACGTCGCCAACAACGAATTGGATGCACTCACCTCAAAAAAATTTCTACATTTTTCTTGAAGTCTTCACTAGAGACAAGCTAAGCGATAGATTCTATAAGGGTTCTATAGAAATGATCTATGTTCTGATTGTTTGCCACAGAGCATCATATTGTTGCTGTACGCTAGCAGTAAGTGGTAGCAAAAACTCACTGCGTTGCAATTGAGCATTAGTAAGTCTGATTTGCTCTCGATGCGTATTTCCTGATAATTCTGTGGCAATAGGTGAAGTTCCATTACTTCGTAACGAAATTTGCTTTGCAATTTGGGGCTGCCAACAAAAATCGATCCATTGTGAAGCTAAAGTTGGTAAAACTGCATTAACTGGATTGACCCACAAATCTGCCCATAGTGCTGTTCCAGATTGAGGAACAACTGCCGCAATTTCGCGATAGCGCTGCATTACCGGTAAGACATCAGTTGACCACCCAACTGCTACCCAAGTATCACCGATAATTAACGGCTCAATATATCGATTAGAACTGTATAGTCGCACTTGTTGATGTAAAGCTTGCAGTTGCTGTTCTAAGTTTGGGATTTCATCAAGGTTTTGCGCATTATAAGATTGACCTAATTTTTTCAGTGTTAAACCAATGATTTCCCGCGACTGATCGATGACAGAAATTCGCGATCGCAGTTCAGGACGCCATAAATCACTCCAATCAGTCGGCGTCCAACCCAAAGAATTAAATTTATCTCTGTTGTAGAGAATGACTGTACTACCCCACCGATAAGGCGCTGCCCATATTTGTCCTTGGGCATCAGGTACACCTTGCTGATTGCGTCTGACTAATTCTTGCCAGCGACGCGGTAAAGCATTCCAATTTTGCAGTTGAGTAATATCTAAAGGTTGAATCAGTTGCTGTTCAATGGCTGCTGTTAACCAGTAGTCTCCCAAAGTAATTAAGGCAGCAGGATTCGGTGACTGAGATTGCTGAGTCAAAAAGGGAAGCGATCGCGACTGCGGTGTCTGATTGGCTTGCTCGTGCCAAGCTTGTAATTGGTCAAATATCTCTTCTAATTGAGCAACAGGTGTAAACTTTACTTGTGGATTTTGCTGTATCTGCTGATGAAATCGATCAACAATAATAGGTGGTATTGAACCACGCAAAAATTGCACTTGCAGAGTCTCACTTGCCTGTGCATTACACCCTGATAACATCTGTGACAGTGCTAAAGTCCCTGTCCCGAATAAAAAAGTCCGTCGATCCATAATTGAATTGTTACACGCTGCGCTGCTCTACACCAAAGCCTACCAAATCGATTGTCGTGGGTATTTCATCAACATTGTCAGGTCGTTGGTAAGTTACAATTGTACGCAAGCGCAAGTTCGGCGCTACCATGCGCATCTGATCAACTGCGACTGAGCGTCGGTAGTAAGTTGTCATCTCTAAGGTTTGACGTGTAGATTGATATGTAAATCGCCCTACTGCTGTTCCCGCTTCAGAATAACCTTCATCTCGCAAATAAAATCCTTGAATCACCTCTCCTTGGCGTTCTGTAACAACTTGCGCAGCTACAGGAGATGGTAGCTTAATTGCTGTGCTTTCAGCCGAAATGTACGCATCTGACACAAATAAAGCTTGTAAACTCATCGACACAGTTTCACCAGTTTCTGAGCGAGTATCAAATGAAATCGCAAATCCTGGTAAGTTTTCTTGTTGCATTGTCGCTAATTGTACTGCTAGTTTTATCCCTGCTTGAGCTGATAATGTTAAAATCCGCTGCTTATCTGCTGATGTAATGGGTTCTACTTGATACTCAGTATAAGACCGTTCTATACTGCCTTGTGGCATTGAATGATAAGTGCGTTCTGTAGTCCATTTCCCGCTACAAGCAGTAAAAAATTCTGGGAAACTAAGCATTATTTCTTAAATATATTGCTGCCTATCTATTTTCCCTCAATAGCCCATAGCTGGAAGATTTACTTTTATAAACTGTGCTATCTGGGTTGATATTCTAATAGCGTGAGTATTATTACTAATTAGGCTTATTCATTGAGGCGATCGCTTCTTAAAATTTTACTTACCTAACAGCAAATATTTATATTGCATAAATCCATAAAAATCAGCATTTATCAGGATTTTATCGACTGAATTTGCTGAAAAATTTACCGATCTACATAAATCAAGAAGTTACTGCTTTATGCTGATATTTATTTCTATTGAGAATCACAGATTAATGTATCGCTTCAAAATCAACATTATCAAAAGTTAAATGTTTCATAAGTAGCGTTAACTTTGCTATTTTGTTGCCTAGCATAGAGAGATATATTCCTTCGGGCAATGAGGCAGTTAATTTTATGGAACCGTTACAAAAACAAGTCGTTACCTTAAGCCACAAAGTCGATACGTTATATCAAGCAATTGAAGCACTCAACGGTAGAGTTTCTGAAGCATTGTCAGAGTGTCGCTTAGCTCCTACACAAGAAACACAGCATTCTCTACACAACATAGAAGTCCGTTACCCAAGCCAGGGATATAAAGCTTCAAAATCAACAATGGGACACAAAGACGTGCTAGAAGACAGTAACAGTCTCGACAATCAGCGTCAAAGTGGTGAGAAGGAACTTGCACCAGAAATTCAAATTCAGCGCCTGACAGCACAGCTAACAGCTGCATACAATCGAATTGCAGCTTTGGAAGAGCAACTACTAGCACAAAGAATTCACTAAAACTAACGCTAATTACTAATCGCTAACAGCTGAAGGTTGTTGAGTAACGGTCTAGTAAAGCTTCGATTATCTGTAAAAGTTGAATTTGGTTCCAATTTTGAGTTAAGCAAGCAGCAATGCAGCAACCGCCAGCTGCGACACCTTCCTTGACATAACCCTGTTCATAAACCTGTAGTTGAGGATATCGAGAATTTTTAAAACTTAGTTCTGTAGCAAGCAAAGAGACTCTGCCAATAAGTTGTGCTAACTCAACGGTATTCCCAGTAGGATCTTCTGCAACCCAACGAGTAGTTCCGACAACGACTTCTTCAGGCTGCCACGAGATCTTAAACGTTTCGGCTAATGCTTGCATCAAGGCGTATACAGCCAGCATTTGTGTACCACCAGCAAGAAGCACACCTTTAGAACGACTCAGTGCGATCGCCATCCCAGCTACCGCAATTTGCATCGGATCGCCCACTGCGGCGATTAGTGCTAGAGGATCTTGCAGCGATATTTCGTCTGTGAGTTGGGCACGTTGTAACCCTAATTGAACCAGTGCCAACTTCTGTTCGTGATTGCAAATGGGGTGACTACTGTTCACTTTTCCAGCTGCGGCAATACCCAATCCTGTCAAAACTGCAAGTGCTGTTGTTGTGCCGCCGACGACGCACTCGCCCAAAATAACATAGTCCTGCGAGTGACGTGCTAGTTGTTCGCCCCAGTACACGCCTTGTTCCCATAGATGTTTAACTGTTGCTAGTTCCAACGCACAGCCTTGACTTAAACATTTGGCGACAGTACCACCTAAATCGATCGTCGGTACGCTAGGGAGGTAAGGTAATCCAGCATTAAAAAGATAAATTGGTAATGCAAGTGCTTCTGCAACAGCACGCGAAATAAAGACGGGAGAAGCACCTGCTTGTAGCGGCGGTAAAGGATATTGCGGCTGAGGCTGGGGACCATTAAATAGAAATTCTGCATCTGCGATCGCAGTATATTTCCGCGCTTGTGGAGTACTGCCAGCAGCAGAAATCCCTGAAATTAATCCCGTTTCAGTAAAACCTAAAACACAAGCTAGTACAGGAGAACAACCACGATACCGCCGCAGCCACTCTTTACCTTGCTCTTCTTGGGTGTAAACATGAATCATGAATAATAATTAGCAATTAGCAATCAGCGGTTAGCTACTCTTCATAATCCATTAAAACTTGCACCCATTGTGGCGGACGCGGAATTGAATTGCCTAAACGATCAAGAAGGAACCAGGCTGCTAGGTGGACGACAAATAAGTAAACGATATTTTGAACAAATACAAGGGCGATCGCGCCTGCTTCAATTAATAAAACACTCGGTTGAACTAGTATTCCTAATCGCAAAAATGCCCATTCTGCAAATCTTGTCACTTGGGTAATTGTATATACCCAAAGATCTTCACCTGATAAAACCGATAATATCCAAAATCGAAAGAAGAAACCAATTGTCCCTAATAACGCACCTAGGACGATTGAAACGACCCAAGGAGCGCGACGATGCCATGCCGCACCAAGCAATACCCCCATCAAAGCAAACGGCATAATGTATAAAATACCGCGAGTTGGCCCTAAAAGTACCGATAGCAGCAATCCTGAAACTCCAGTTGCCATCCATGCCGCCCTAGCTCCCCATCGCAGGTAAACTAGTGCAATAGGTACAGGGAAGAAGATTCGTAAAAGTGGTCCTAGCGATATGTAGTAATTGATAAACCAAATTAAGCTTGCGGCACTAGCGAGAAATGCAGTTTCTACCATTTTTAAAGGAGCAGAATTGCTTCGGGCTGCTAATGGTTGACTCACAGATACTTCTGTATGTGGTAAAGCATTTTCCTCGTTGCGACTGACAGAATCACTCATGTAATTTCTTATAAAAAGATAACCATAACTCTATTCAAAAGGAATTGGGGATTAGAGATTAAGGATCAAGCTTATTTTCTGACCTCTGAACCGTAGCCTCTGATCCCTACATTATCAATCGTTCTAGTGCTTTTAGACTCGGAATAGAGAGTATTTGTTGTTGACGCAGGATTAACCCTTTTTTTTCTAATTTTGTGAGTACTCTTGTCACTGTTTCTCGTGCCAAACCACTCAAACTACTTAATTCTCGATGCGGTAAGTTAGGAATTTGGATTCCTGTTTCATCTTGTATTCCTTGTCCTTCTGCCAAAAATAATAGAGTATCGGCAACGCGTGAAACACTGTCAGACTCCCGCAGTCGTAAGCGGCGATTAACTTGCCGCAAGCGTCGTGCCATTAGTTGTGATAATCGAATTCCTGCCAAAGGTTCGGTTTGAATTAAAGCAACAAAATCGTGTGCGGGCATACTGCCAATAATAGTAGGAGTCAGTGTAATTGCATCTGTTGAGCGGGGGGCTTCATCCAAAGCAGCCATTTCACCAAAGATCTCTGCTTTACCTAAGATGTTAAGCGTGACTTCCTTGCCATCGAGATTGTAAGTCCGGATTTTTACCCAACCCTCGAGAATAAAATAAACTGAATTGCCCCAGTCATTTTCTAGTAAAATAACTTGATTTGCTGGATGTGTCCGCGTAACAAGATGAGCAGTCGCTTTTTCCACAGCTATTGTAGGCATTCCTCGAAAAAAAGGTGCCGAGTAGATTGATGGATTGACAGGTTTGTGAGAGGTGTATTGGTCATCCATAAATTGATTTTGCGAGCGGCTTGCTGTGGATTTGCATTTGAATAAAGAGCTTGGAATTAAAGTTTGATCTGAGTCACAGCGATGCGTCCTGAGAAACAAACATCAACGTCGCTTCCAGGAGTGCGATCGCGCATAGCATATTCTCCTACATAAAATAAATTTTCTCCCTCAACACGATATTTTAATGGTAGTGGTTGCTTGCATGGTCCACAAAATACGACCTCTGGATCGGGTTCTCCTGGCTCTAAGTGAGGCAAATTCACATTCCAAAAAGTTCCTGATACCCAAGGGCGCTGTAGCAAATCTGCTAAAACATGAGCTGTCCAACGGGCTGCAACATCCCATTCAACATTTTTTTTTCCTTTACGATAATGAGAAATCGCAATACCTGGAACTTGATGAAACGCTGCTTCCCTAACTGCAGCGACTGTTCCAGAGATGTAAGTGTCTGCCCCCATATTTCCTCCAGCATTAATTCCCGACAAGACAGCCTTGACATCACAAAATAAATGTGATAAGGCAACACGTACGCAGTCTGCTGGAGTTCCGGCGATCGCATATTCGGTTTGAGATCTTTGCTCGATATGAATTGGTTGAGTTGTCGTAACTTGATGACCACAACCAGAAAGATGTGCTTTGGGAGCAACTAAAACTCCTTGACCATTCACTGCTTTAAGTAACGCTCGAATTCCAGGGGCGTCAATCCCGTCATCATTTGTGAGAACTAAAGTCATTTGGTAGGGATATATAACAGAGGTTAGGGAGATTATTGTTTTTAAGGGTGGAAAATTTAATATTAACGTTTTGTTGACTTGTTACATTTGCAGTTTTTCAACAATTTTTGACTGAGTTTTTTCCTAATTTGTTAGAAATCTCAGAAATTAAATTCATGGAGCAGTTAGTGAGTTTTTAACCTCTGACTTCTGACCTGTGAACCGAAGGTCTGCGAAGCGCGTCCCCTAACCCCTTCTGTTGCGGTAGTATTTTGAGATGAAAGCAATTGGTAGTTGGTGAATAGCTTAAACAAAACATGTGAACTCGTAAATGGATAACTTGCTGCGTTTAAATTTAGTGTATGTCGGTTTTCTCACAAGCTAAAGGCTAACAGCTAATTGCTTTTTTATTCGTCGTCTATCGGGTTTGTTCCGATGAAACTCCTCAATCAATTTTTTAGTTCAATAAACTACTTATCACACTTGGTTGTGCTACTCATAGTGCTGTTACTCTCATTGACACTAGGGATAGCACCTGTCAATGCGACTGGCGTGTATCAAATGCCACAAGTAACCGCAGGCGATCGCAACTGGGTGATCGATCAAGCTGAAGTCATCAGCCGAATTAATGAAGGCAAAATTGGTGACGCTTTGGAAGATCTAGCGCAAGAGACAGGTAATGAAGTTAGATTAGTCACAGTTCGTCGCCTCGACTATGGTGAAACCATTGATAGCTTTACACAAAAGTTGTTCGCCAAATGGTTCCCGACACCAGAAGCGCAAGCCAATCAAACTCTACTGGCAATCGACACGCTGACAAATAACACTGCAATCCGTACTGGGGACAAAGTCAAGACATTGTTATCTGATGATACGGCTCAAAGTGTGGTGACAGAAACTGTGCCAGCACCGCTCCGCGAAGGTGAAAAATACAATCAAGCCTTCTTAGACGCGAGCGATCGCTTGGTTGCCATTTTGTCAGGAAAAGAAGATCCAGGACCGCCACAAATTGCTCAAACAGTCAGTGTCGAAGGTACGTTTAAAGCAAAAGACGAAACTGACACGAACAACGCGACGATTTGGGTTATTGGTTTATTACTTGCTGCAACAGTTATTCCTATGGCAACTTACTACTTATATGTCAGATAGTTAGTCCTGAATATATTCTTGCCCAGATATTAAAGCATTCTCAGCTCGGACAAACTCGCGCCCAAGATAAGCCGCATGGTCCAATAGAGTCACTGGACAGGGCTGAGTTTGCTCAAAGATTTTGACGCAAAGTTCTTTTGCAGTTCTACCAGAGTAAACTGTAGTATGAGTTCGTTCAACCTTACCACGTGCTGGAATAACTTTACCTGTTTCGGGATCAACAGCTAAACCGCGCTCGTCAATGATATTTGTAAAATGTTTAGCACAAATGGATTGAGCTTCGCGATCCAAATAGATAATGAAGTATCCTGATGGGTCAAGGTCAATATGACGCTGTGAAAGTTTGTTATCGATTGCTGCTAAAGATTCAATCGTTTGGTTCATCGTGTGTTAACTGCTTTACTTTTACCCTATAACCAGTGTAATTCTTCTGACAGGAGTACAAACTTAACACGCGTGTCTTCAAGGGGGACTTGTCATGTTTCTTGTGTTTTATCGCGATTGCACGAAGCGCAGCGCTAGAAATGCGATCGCTCTTTTTTTTCGGATTTAGCACAAATTATTGAAGTCGATACAGATTTTACCAAACCGTTGAGAAATATTATCAATTAAGCTACTATTTTGAAGCATCAACACTCGACTGCTGATTTGACTCAAGCCAATGACCATAACGATCTCGGAGCAAGCGTATCGGGAGTTATTTCAAGAAATACAGGAAAGCGATCCTTCATTAGCGCTCCTCGATCAGAAAAGCGGGAATTTTGTTGGTCATGACATCATTTGGAGGTATCCATCGCGGTTTGGTCAGGGCTTTGTGCGCGAGATTAGCTTGCGAGATGGGTTAGACTTGGCGATCGCCAACTATCAGCTTCACGACGATATCATCAGCGAGTCTTCTGATTTTGAACATCCTCTGGAATACACATTCAATATCGCAGATGGTTATCAAAACTCGGCTAATACGATTCCTTACCATCTTTATGGTAGTGGTGTTGCACCTGGAGAGTGTTGGAAACAATTTGCGAAACAGCGAAGTATGTGGGTGAGCGTTCATATCGAGCCGGAGGTGTTTCAATCATTTGTAGGAAACACAACTGAACAAGTTCCTGAGGCTTTGCAACACTTGATTGGTAATCCCAATCAAAAATACTACGTCCGTCCAGGTCAGGCAACACAAGCAATGCAGAGTGCTTTGCAGCGAATTTTGCACTGTCCTTATCAGGGATTTACCCAGCGAATGTTTCTCGAAGGCAAAGTTTGGGAACTGATGGCACTGTTGCTGGAACAGGAAGTAGAAACTCAACAAAGCAAACAAACCCCTACCTGCCTGAAACCTGATGATATTGAACGGATTCATCAAGCTAAAGCCATTTTGTTGCAGCGGTTAAACAATCCGCCGTCTTTGAAGCAACTCGCACAGCAAGTTGGGTTGAATGAATGTACCCTGAAGCGAGGCTTTCGTCAGGTATTTGGCACTACGGCATTTAGCTATTTGCATCACTATCGACTGGAACAAGCTAAACAATTTTTAGCTAGTGGAGAAATGACAGTCGCACAAGTTGCGCAGTCTATAGGATTTGCTCGCAACTACTTTACTAAGGCATTTTGTCAAAAGTTTGGCTGCACGCCTGGAGCCTACCGAAAAAGACATAGATAGCTCACTTCAGGATCAGTTCGAGTAAAAATTCCCTCTAGTTCACAAAAATATTCCGTCTAGGAGACATTGCGATCGCCTACCTAACTTCACACTCTGATAATCTATTTGAGAAATATTTTTATCAATTTGAGTTAGCAAGCAAAGCAGCGCTAGCTCTAATATCGTTCCAGGTGTGTGGAGTTATGGTGAATCGACTGGTGCAAATCGTGATTTTTTCGGGTATTTCCCTGCTCGTCGCCCCCCATGTTTTGGCAGAATCAGCGATCGCTGAAACAAAACGCAAGACAAATAATGACCAGTATTCCTTAACTACAGAAATCCTCCACATCAACGATATTGAGCAACCCGCAACTACAGTAGATGAGTGGATAGCTCAAATTGACCAATCACAGGTGCAGGTGACAGGAGTGCAGGTCATTGCAACTGATGTGGGGCTAGAAATCACCCTAGAAACATCTGAACCTTTAGAGACTCCTACCACATCAATAGTAGGAAATGCTTTGATTGCCGATATTCCCAATGCAGTGCTGGCATTGCCAGATAATAATGTCTTTCAGCAGGTGAATCCGGTGGAGGGGATTGCGCTGGTGAGTGTAACAACTTTGCCAAATAACCGCGTTCGGGTAGTGATTACAGGAGTTGATGCTCCGCCAACTGCCAATTTGAGCGTGGCACCATCGGGATTAGTGTTAGCGGTTCCTAGAACGGAAGCGGCAGAAGATGAAATTCAAATCGTGGTGACGGGGCAACAGCAAGAAGGATATGTAGTAGACAATGCAGCGACTGCAACTCGGACAGATACGCCTTTGCGCGACATTCCGCAGTCAATTCAAGTAGTTCCGCAACAGGTTTTGGAAGAGCAACAAATTATTCGTGTCAGAGACGCATTACGCAACGTCAGTGGTATCGGTGAAGGGAATAGTTTTGGCAATTCACGCGAAACATATGTTATTCGTGGATTTTTTACAACCGATGTTCTCCGTAACGGATTTTTGGAGCGCAGCAACTTTCGCGCATTTAGAGAAACTGCCAACTTAGAGCGAGTTGAAATTCTCAAAGGACCCGCCTCAGTGCTGTATGGCAACCTCGAACCAGGTGGCATTGTTAATCTAGTCACGAAGGTGCCCTTAGCCGAACCGCGCTATTCGTTTGAATTACAAGCCGGAAGCTTTGGAACCATTCGCCCTAGTATTGATTTGACAGGACCATTGAACACCGATCGCACTTTACGCTATCGCCTGAATGCTGCGTATGAACGGTCAGACGATTTTCGCGATTTTGACCAAGACATCGAGCGCATCTTTGTTGCGCCTGTATTGAGTTGGCAGGTTAGCGATCGCACTGATTTGATTTTTGAACTCGAATATTTACGCGATGAACGCCCGTTTGATCGCGGAATCATTGCCTTTGGTGATGGAATTGCGGATATTCCCTTTGATCGCATTTTGGGCGAACCAGATGATGTAGTGAGACTTGAAGAATTTAGTGCGGCGTTGCGGCTTAACCATCAACTCGACGAAAATTGGACGCTGCGCAATGGCGTGCGCTTCTTTACTACCGACAACTCTTTTCGCTTTGCGAGAGTCGATACGCTTGACGAGGCAACGGGGGAATTGACCCGTTCTGACTGGAGTGATAATGAATCATCATTTTGGAACTATGCGCTGCAAACGAGTATTCAGGGGCAATTTTCAACAGGTGCGCTCGAACATACGTTGTTAGTTGGAGTTGATTTATTTCGATTAACGGATACTTTTGATAATCGTTCCTCAATTGAACCAATTGAGCCGCCGCCTCCAATTAACATTTTTGCTCCAGAATACGGGCTGGGCGATCGCCCCAGTCGGGATGACCTGACAGATATATTTCGATTTGAGGACAAAATAGATAATTTGGGCATCTATCTCCAGGATCAAATTACAGTTACCAATAGTTTGAAATTTTTGCTTGGCGGACGGTTTGACATTATCAACCAAAATTCTAGTTTCAACGGTGAAGAGTCAGAACAGCAAGAGCAAGCTTTTACCCCGCGCCTGGGCATTGTCTATCAACCGCTCGAACCATTGTCTTTGTATGCCAGTTTCAGCCAATCGTTTACACCCAATTCAGGCACAACCGTCGAGGGTGATTTGCTATCACCAGAACGCGGAACTCAGTATGAGGTTGGTATGCGAGGCGAATTGTTTGACGGGAGATTAACCGCAAATCTAGCTGCCTATAACCTAACTAAGCGCAATATTGCCGTGACCGATCCCAACAATATCGATTTCAGCATTGCCATCGGAGAGCAACGCAGCCGAGGAATTGAGTTGGATGTGATTGGTGAGATTTCGCCTGGTTGGAACATTATTGCGTCTTATGCGCATACGGATGCTGAAGTCACTGAAGATGGTGGAAGTTCACTAGAAGGCAATCAATTAGCCGATGTCCCTCGCAACGCCGCCAGCCTGTGGACAAGCTATGAAATTCAAAGGGGCGATTTACAGGGTTTAGGATTTGGCGTGGGGCTATTTTTTGCAGGCGATCGCTCTGGAAACTTAGAAAATGACTATGAAATTCCGAGCTACGTTCGCACTGATGCTAGTATTTTCTATCGCAGGGATAGCTGGCGGGCGGCAATCAATTTTAAAAATATTTTTGACGTTGATTACATCCAAAATGCCGGTTTTGGGAGAACAAGCAATCCTGGCGCTCCCTTCACAGTTTTGGGATCAATAGCAGTCGAGTTTTAGGCTGATGTAAACCAAAAGGCATAAATTTAAAATGCTGACGCTCAAAGTGCAACGCACAAGACCTATCATCCGACAAATTGCACTGGGACTCCTGACATTTTTATTAACTGCATCGTGTGGGATTAATTCATTTCAACCTGGAAATCAGGCAAATGGTCTAAACACCGCAGATACAGCTTCCTCAAACTGTCGGATAGTACAACACGCAGTGGGCAAAACTTGTGTACCGCTTAATCCTCAACGTGTTGTCACGCTCGATCCTTTCTCGCTTGAGAATGTCTTAGCACTTGGAGTCCAGCCTGTCGGGTTTGCAATTTCTCCAGATTGGCTAGAAAAGCGCGAATATCTACGCGTTCGCCTATCCGGTATTGAGAATGCTGGCGATCATAGCCAACCTAGCCTAGAGAAAATTCTCGCCTTAAAGCCTGACTTGATTTTAGGTCTTGAGCTTAATTCTAAAGCCGCTTATCGCCAGCTAACGCAAATAGCTCCCACTGTTTTACTCAATTTTAAAACGAGCGGGCAATGGAAAGAAATTCTGATGCAAAACGCCGATGCCTTGGGTAAAACGGATGTCGCTAACGAATTAATGGCAAACTATTACGCTCGCTTAAACGACTTCAAAGCTCAACTGGGTAATAACCTTCAGCAGCTTGAAGTCTCTATCGTTCGGATTTATCTCAACACTATCTCAATTTACACCAGCGACACATTTATTGGCTCAATTATCAAAGATGCTGGGTTAACACGCCCGCCTACACAAACTCAGGCGGGAACGCTAGATATTTCTAAAGAAAGTCTACATTTAGCTGATGGTGACGTGATTTTTTTATGGAGTAACGAAACAGGGCAAGTTCAGCAAGATGTGAAAGCTGAAATTGCCAAACTAAGAACTGATCCACTCTGGAAAAAACTTAAAGGTGTTCAACACAATCGGGTTTATGAAGTGCCTAGTTATTGGATTGGTAGTAGTATCCTCACCGCCCATGCTGTCATTGATGACCTATTCAAATATCTTGTTGATGAGGCGTCATAGAAATGCTATCACTAACTGTGAAAGAAAGGGATGGAATTACAATAACAGAAATGGTTGTAATATTGAGCAGGATTAGTTCATTTCATTTTCTACAACTTTAATTATTAAAAATTGTTAAATTTGTATTTTTTCGTTAAGGAATTTGCATCTCGCCAAGCATCAAATCAGATCCTGCTGGCAGATTTTCTTGAATCACTTTAAGCATGACCTATCGGTATTGAATTAATCAATAGTTTTTGGAAAACTCTAACAAAAACTACTATCAATAGCCTCTTAATACCAGTACTCAAATTTGTTTGCTTGGAAAGTTGTTGATTTATGTAGAATAGACTTCTTGCAGTCAGCTAAATAATTTTTCCAGTTGATACTTAAACTTTTTGACTGTAAGGCAATTCCGCATTGATTGCTGCAATTTCTTGCATCTCCCATTGATTTGCTTCACGGATATAAGAAGACAAAATTTGCTCTAGACGACGATTATAAAAGCGGTGCAAACTGTAATTTGGACTTGCTGGGAAACCGCGACGTTTTTTGTGGCGTCCCCCCGCACCAGGGTCAAAGATTTGAATATTGTGAGAAATTGCCCACTCGATTGGCGCGTAGTAGCAAGCATCAAAGTGCAAGCAATCAATTTCTTGGAAACTTCCCCAATAACGTCCATACAAGCGATCGCCCTTGGTTAAACAAAAAGACATCCCTAATGGTTGACACGGATCGCGATCGCTATACGCCGCAAAAAACACAACTCGGTGCCGATAATTTGAGTGTAATTGCTCAAAAAACTTTTTTGTTAGGTACTTGCTACCCCACCAGCCAAACTTGTCGCAAGTATCCGCATAAAAGTTGTACATCAACGGAAACATCGATTTTGGAATTTCATCTGCCGTGAGTGGTTGCAGTCGTAAGCCATTGGTTGCTACAGCTTTACGTTCGCGTTTGATATTCCGTCGTTGATTTGCATTGAACACTGCTAAATAATCATCAAAAGTTTGAAAACCTTGATTTTGCCAGACATAACTATGGTTAATCCAAGTCGTGAAACCATGCCGTTCTAGCACACTTTGCCATTGGGGATCGACGTAAAGAAAATGACAACTGGAAATGCGGTTTTTAGCACAAAAAGTATCAATTGCGTGCACCATCAACTCAGTAATTTCGTCTTCATCTTCTCCTGGAGCGATTAAAAAGCGATAACCTGTTGCTGGTGTAAATGGTGACATTCCCAAGAGTTTTGGATAATATCGCACGCCGATTCGTTGAGCTAAATCTGCCCATTGATGATCGAAGACAAATTCACCGTAGCTATGACTTTTCAAATATAGTGGTGCGGTGGCAATGAGAGAGCGATCGCGCCACACTGTTAAATGATTGGGCAACCAACCCGCTTGGGCAACAGCACTACCCGAACTTTCAAGAGTGTGCAGCCATTCCCATTCAAAAAATGGTGTCGCAAGCGGCATTGCCAGAGTATCCCATTCAGTCTGAGGAACTTCAGCAATATGATTAATCCAGGCAACAGAATAGCGAGGTTTAAGTTGTTCCACCATTGTCAAATGAGAGGCTAGGGACTAAGGGTTGTTAGGGGTGAGTAGTCAGTGGTGAATCGAGTTCCACATCTCAAGTCTCCTCGAATCCCCGACTCCTGAGCTTGAACCCCTCCTAAATAGGGTAATCTAATCTTCTACACGCTGCCGCCGATAGTGTAAAAAGACCTCTTGGTTGACGACTTCCGCTGAGAGTAGCTTGAGACGAGGAGCTAACTGCTCTGAAACAAATCCTGTTCCCTCTACAGGAGTAGGAGCATCAGCGCCACCTAAAATGAGCGGACAGACAGTGAGCCAAAATTCATCGATCAAATCGTCTGCAATCAGAGAAGCGACTAATTCACCGCCACCGATCACTGCTAAGCGTGATATCCCTAAGCTAGCAAGTTGTTGTAAAGCACTAACCCAATCAATTCCGTTTGCAGCAGGTGCTTCGCAGACCAATATCCGTGCAAATTCGACACCTTCGTGCCAGTGTCTAGCACCAGGAGTTGTAGTGAGTAACCAGCGGTTGACGTCTTGGCGAAAAAAACGCATTTGAGGATCAATTTCAGCTGACAAGGAAGCTACAATTTGCAATGGCTGTGGTGGTAAATTTTGCTGTAAGCGTTGTTGTAAAAGCTGGGGATCAGAAACACTCATTGTAGTGCCATAAGTCCGTAGAGTTCCGGCACCAAATAGTACAGCATCCGCCGCAGCCAGTTGTTTTTCTAAATGTGCTTGATCGACTAAGGAGGAAAAACGGGCAGGAGATCGCTTCACATCCGCGATTTTGCCATCTGCACTCATTGCTAAAACTACAGTAGTTTGAGGTCTTTTTTGATTGCTATCCGCCATGACTTCTACTTACTTAAGAACTGCTTGCGCAAGTGCGATCGCTTGCTTGTGCTGCTATTTTGCTAATACGTTAGTTGTAACAGTCAGTATGATGAAATTCCATACTGATTGCAGAGATACAGGTTATTATTTATACATCAATTAATAAAAATACTCTGTAACCTGATGGTATAGCAAAAGCTGACTTAGGATTAGACGTCATAATGTAAAGCATTGTACTTTAGCCAATATATGGGATAAAACATCTGGTGTGAGGTAAAAATGCTTTTCTCCACAGAACGATGTTTTTACTATTCATAAAAACACGTTTTGTTTAGCGGTCTGTAAGTAGGTAATTATTGCTATTACGCTGTTGGGTTTTCCTTCCCAGTGAGAATCATTATGGCTAAGCCAGGTCAATCTTCGTTTCGCCGCATTTTATTGTCGAGAATTTTATTATTGAGTGTACCAGTTCTCTTAATTGGCGAGGCTGTCGCTTATCGGAAAGCACGCTCTATTTTATTGGAAACTGCACGCCACAATCTTACTGAAAGCGCAATCAAAAAGAGCGAGAGTATTGAAGATGCGATCGCCGCTCTAAAAGCTATCTCAATTATTGCTAGCCAAACACAGATTCTACAAGCAGGAACAGCAACGCAAGGGCAGCAGTATCTTAATCAATTGGCAGGGCAACTTCCAGATTACGTTCAGTGTGTGCGCCTGGTAGAGTCAAAAACTCAAAAACAAGTTGCAAGTACCTGTGGAAATACTTGGGCTAATACGGATGCTTCGCTACCGGAAACACAAGTGCAATTGCCTACGAGTACTAACCTGGTTAGTGTCAGTGTATTGTTACCTTCAGTGCCTACTGAATCTCAGAAACTACCACTAGATAGTCATAATACACGCGGTCAACTGCATCTACGCTTATCTACTCCTGTCTACACTCCCATAGGTCAACCTCGCTACGCCTTGAGCATTCAAGCAACTTTAGAACAAGAACGGACGGGGCGTGGTTCATTAACAGGTTATACCGTTGTCATTGCTCAGAATGGCACAATCTTGGCACATCCGCTCGCAGAGTGTGTGGGACGAAATATTCAGCAAGAACCTGATGCTCAACGACTGCAAAGAATTGTGGAAAATGCGATCGCTGGGCGTCAAGATATACAAAATGTCTCTTTCACAAATAATGGTACAAAATTTTTGGCTGGCTACAGTGCAATTTCTAGCCCAATTGCAAACGAAACAAACCAGTCATGGACAATCTTAGCCATCACTCCTCTAGACAATGCGCTATACGGTCTACGCGAAATTAAAATTATTCTGATTGTTCTGACAGTCGGGTTACTTGGTGCGAGCTTACTTGCAACACGCTATTTAGCTCGCGATTTAGCGCGACCATTAGAAAGATTACGCGACTATGCCTTAAATCTCCAAAGCCATCATGTTGTAGAACGAGTACCCCACAATTTCAGAATTCGGGAATTTCAACAACTTGCAGAAGCTTTAGAACGAATGGTAGAGCGATTGACTGCATCTGCAGAAGAAATTGAAACAGCATGGGAAGAAGCCCAAGCAGCTAATCAGCTCAAAAGTGAGTTTTTAGCTACGACATCTCACGAACTAAGAACGCCGCTGAATGCCATTATCGGTTGTATTCGCCTTGTTCGCGATGGTTGCTGCGATGACCGTGAAGAAGAAATGGAGTTTTTGCTCAGAGCTGATGAAGCCGCAATCCACTTACTGAGTATTATTAATGATGTCCTTGACGTCGCCAAAATTGAGGCGGGTAAACTCTCCGTGATTTTGGAACCAACTGATTTACGGCAACTCCTCAAAGAAGTCATTAATTTACAAACAGTTCATATTCAACAAAAAGGCTTACAGCTTGTTGTACCTCAAGGAATGGAACCAATTCCTGTGCAAGCAGATCCAGCGAAGCTTAAGCAAGTATTACTCAACGTTATTGGGAATGCAATTAAGTTCACAGAGCAAGGCAGTATTACAATCAGCACTCGACTAGAGTCAGTTGCGGAACTATCATCTAGTAGTCAATCACGCGTAACAATCACTGTAGAAGACACTGGAGTAGGTATCGATCCGACACTACAGCATAAACTTTTTCGCCCCTTTGTTATGGTGGATGGGACAACAACACGCAAGTTCGGCGGAACTGGTTTAGGACTTGCCATTTCGCGCAATTTAATTGAGTTAATGGGGGGAAGTATTATCTTGTATAGTGCTGGCACTGGTAAAGGAACAACGGTTGCCATTACTATGCCTGTGATGGATTTATCACCGTTTCACTCACATCATGTTGTTGAAGAATCACGAATATTTGAACACTCGCATCCTACTAGCTCTTAACCATTTCGGTTTCTTGGCTACTAAGTGCTAAAAAAGCAGCTTGCGCAGCAGCTTGTTCTGCTGCTTTAATTGATCTCCCTGTACCTTGCCCTAGTTCTCGCCCTTGCAGCCACACTTGAGCAGTAAACCGATCGTGAATATTACCGCGATGATTGATTTCCTGTACGCGATACTCTGGTAAAACTTTATAGTAGGCTTGCGTCCATTCTTGCAAAGCAGCTTTATAGTTGAGTCGAGCTGGATCAGAACGAATTTGAGCTGCTAGCTGTTTGAAATGAAGATCTAGCCAAGGGCGTACCAACTCTAAATTATGAGTGCTGAGATATAAAGCTCCTAAAACTGCTTCAAAAGCATCAGCTAAACGCGATTCTTCTCCTGCTTTGTCTCCTGTCGCACTACCCGCAACTAACAAGTACAATCCTAAGTCATATTCGTCAGCTAAAGTGGCTAAAATGCGATCGCTCACTAAAACTGAACGAACTGCCGCAAACTCTCCTACAGGACACTCAGGATACGTTTCCCACAGAACTTCAGCAGCAACAAGTCGCACCACTGCATCTCCAATAAATTCTAACTGTTCGTAGTTTGCCTGCGCGGAAACACTAGGATGAGTTAATGCTAAATCTAAAAGACGCCATTTTAATGGCGCTTGTGCTGATAGCCCTAGTTTTTGGACAAGATTTTGTAATTGTTTTTGACGACGTGGATAACTTAAGCTCATTGGAGGAAGTAGGCTGCAGCGTTGAGGGAATAAATCAGGCGAAAAACAAGAAGCTATCAATCAATTCTCTACTGATTATTTATATTTTCCCATCTTCCCTTCTTCGTATCCTTAGTAAATATATAGTTTCTAACTCAAGAGCAGGAGGGGAAAGAGCAAGACATAAGCCGGGTTCTGTTGCTTCCTAACAACAATGTTGCTAGCGAAGTGCGGTTATCTATCTGGGACGCCTGTTACCAGACGCCTCTAGCGGTTCTCCAATAACGGAACTGGTAAAAGACCAACCATAGTTCCTCCGACCTTGCTCCCAACTGGGGTTTACCGAGCCAGCGCCTCTCGACGCTGCTGGTGCGCTCTTACCGCACCTTTGCACCCTTACCTTTAAGAGGGGTTAGGAGTTAGGGGTTAGGGTTTAATTTGTACCTCGCTCCTCACTCCTCGACGCCAGTTGCTACAACGGGGGACACCCCCGCACCGCACTGGCTCCTCCTCGCTCCTCATTCATCGGCGGTATGTTTCTGTGGCACTATCCTCACGGTCGCCCGCACTGGGCGTTACCCAGCAAGTTTGGTCTTTCGGGAGTCCGGACTTTCCTCAGAACAGCAGCTAAAACTGTTCCGCAACCGCTGCGCCTACTCTTTCCCTAAATCCAGTGTAATCCTTGGCGGAGTTGTTATCTACGCGATCGCCTTTGGAGAAGATTAATTTTGTTACCATCGAACCCTTCAGGATCGTCAACAACTGTAGAAGAGTTCTCAAACCAACCACGCCGCCAGAAAAAAGCCACTAGTAAAGTAGCGATCGCTCCCATTGTTACTAAACACAGTGGATATCCCCAATACCAGTTTAATTCTGGCATATTCCAAGGCGATCGCTCAGTATTAAAATTCATCCCATACACTCCAGCAATAAATGTTAACGGGATAAATATAGATGAAATAACTGTCAGCAACTTCATAATTTCATTCATCCTATTGCTGACAGCAGATAAATAAACATCCATTAAACCTGCAGCTAATTCGCGATAGGTTTCTACCATATCCAAAACTTGTACTGCATGGTCATAACAGTCACGCAGATAAATTCTGACGCTTTCGCTGATCTGCGTACTGCCATCTCGAATTAAAGAATTAATTGCATCTCTTTGTGGCCAAATTGCTCGCCGCAATGTTAATAAATCTCTTCTTACTCGATAAATTTTTTCTAAGGTTTTACGTGTTGGGTTACTAACAACTTCTGCTTCTAAATCTTCAATTTCTTCACCGTAATCTTCTAATACTGGGAAAAAACCATCAATAATTGAATCTAAAAGCGTATAAAGCAAGTAGTCTGCTTGCTGTTTGCGAAGTGTTCCTTTATTCTGACGAATGCGCTGTCTTACAGGTTCAAAGCAATCATGTTCTGGTTCTTCCTGAACTGTCAGAAGATAATTTTTTCCTAACACAAAGCCTACTTGCTCGCTGTAGAAGCCAATTTTGTGTTCTTTAGGAACAACCATCCGCGCAATCACAACTAACTGGCTTTCATGATCTTCTACTTTCGGACGTTGCGGAACATTCACGACATCTTCCAACAGCAGGGGATGCAGCTTAAATACGTTGCCCAACCTTTGCAAAATATCTTCATTTCCTAAACCTTGGACATCAACCCATGAAACCGAATCACTATCTAGATAAGAAACACATTCTTCTGGCATTGTGATTTGTTTACGAGTAGCATGGGCTTCATCATAGTCAATCAGCACAATAACAGGAGCAGGCGCATCTTCTTCAATACTCAAAGTTCCTGGTAAACTACCAGGTTGCTCGTAGAAGAAATCTTCGCGGGATTTTGTGTCAGGAGAAGATTGAATTTGTATTTTGACCATGCAAAAGAGGGGGTATACCCTTGATTTAAGGTTGATACAAATGGAGAGCAGAGGAGCGGAGGATCAGGGGAAATACTATTGCATGATACTAGCCGCTATTTTCTACTTTTGTAAAAAAGCAGCTTGTTATTTTCAACAAACTGCTTGTAGTTATTAATTTATGGTACTGGAGTGAAATTACATCATGCCCATACCACCCATGCCGCCCATGCCGCCCATGCCGCCCATGCCGCCCATATCAGGAGCCGCAGCAGCTTTCTTTTCAGGTTTTTCAACGACTAATGCTTCTGTTGTGAGAACCATTCCAGCGATCGAACCTGCATTTTGCAAAGCTGAACGCACAACTTTAGCAGGATCGAGAATTCCAGCAGCAATTAAGTCTTGGAACTCGCCAGTAGCAGCGTTGTAGCCAATATTGAATTCTGAGTCTCGTACTTTCTCGACGATTACAGAACCTTCGACACCAGCATTGTCTGCCATCTGACGCAGAGGAGCTTCGAGCGATCGCTTAACAATTTCGGCTCCAATTTTTTCTTCTTCATTTAAGCTGTTTTTAATTTCTTCTACTTTGGTAGAAAGGTGGATCAGCATTGTTCCACCGCCAGGTACAATACCTTCTTCTACAGCTGCTTTTGTTGCGTTGAGTGCATCCTCAATCCGCAGTTTACGATCTTTAAGTTCGGTTTCTGTTGCTGCACCAACTTTAATGACTGCAACTCCACCGGCAAGCTTAGCGATGCGTTCTTGCAGTTTTTCTTTATCATATTCTGAGTCAGATTCTGCGAGTTGCCGACGAATTTGACCAATACGCTTTTCGACGTCGCCTTTATTGTCACCACCAGCAACAATTGTTGTTGCTTCTTTATCAACTGTAACTTTACGTGCCACTCCCATCATTTCTAAGGAAGCATCATCTAAACTCAGTCCAACTTCCTCTGAGATGACTTGTCCGCCAGTTAGAACTGCAATGTCACGCAGCATTTCCTTGCGGCGATCGCCAAATCCTGGTGCTTTAATCGCACAAACGTTCAGTACTCCTCTGGCTTTGTTAACAACCAAGGTTGCTAGAGCCTCACTGTCAACATCCTCGGCGATAATGAGTAATGGTTGACCTGCACGAGCAACTTTTTCTAATACAGGAATTAAATCTTGAATTGTACTGATTTTCTTATCAGTGAGCAGAATGCGAGGATTTTCAAAATCAACGACTAACCGTTCGTTGTCAGTGATGAAATAGGGTGAGATATATCCTCTGTCGATTTGCATCCCTTCCACTACTTCTAGGTCTGTTGTAAGTGATTTTGATTCTTCAACGGTAATCACACCATCTTTGGTGACTCGCTCCATAGCCTCTGCAATCATGGCACCGACTTCGTCATCGTTACCAGCAGAAACGGTTGCAACTTGAGCGATCGCACTGCCTTCAACTGGCTTGGCTGCTGCTGCAATTTCCTCAACTAACATATCGACGGTTTTTTCCATTCCTCGACGCACGGCAACAGGATTTGCACCTGCTGCAACGTTTTTTAAGCCTTCCCGAATCATCGCTTGGGCTAAAACGGTGGCGGTGGTTGTACCGTCTCCTGCAACGTCCTTTGTCTTGGATGCAACTTCTTGAATAAGACGCGCACCAGTGTTTTCTAGTGGATCTTCAAGTTCAATTTCTTTGGCAACAGTAATACCATCGTTAACAATCTGAGGTGTACCAAATTTTTTTTCTAGTAAAACATTACGACCTTTTGGTCCCAAGGTAATTTTGACGGCATCAGCAAGAGCGTTAACACCTCGTTCTAACGCCCGCCGCGACTCTTCATCAAATGCAACGATTTTTGCCATGTTTATTTTCTAGCGCTTCCAATTTTCCAATTTAGCACTCTCAGACGCAGAGTGCTAACCTTGCAGAGAAAAAAAGGCTCTTTTTGTGGTAAGTAAAGCTTAAGTGTTGTGTAAATAACTGATAATATCAAGTTCAGTTAATTTTATGATGAAAGTAGCTAGAAACTGGTAACTCAAAGTTATTCAGGTTATGCAAGCCGGAAATGATATTAAGCTCGGCGCTAAGAGGATGTGGAAACATACTTGTTAAAATTGCCTTGCCTTTGAGTCATAGTTGTGGCATTCAGTCTCCAGACTTAGTACTACAGACGATGTTGTTCTTTTAAAGAAAACTAAGCTCAAAAAATAGGAGATTTCTGTCTACTTCACTAGAGTTACCAAAAATTCATCAAACCCAAGTTGCTGCTTCTTCCCAACCTAGACCTTTGCGCGCGATCGCAGGTTCACTTTCTGTGAGATCTAAGATTGTAGAAACTTGGTATCCAAGTTCAGAACCATCATCAACAATAATATCTACTAGCTTATCTAGACAGTCAAATAGTTCTGCTTGTGAAATACTAGCTTCTGTTTGTGCAAAAGAAGTGAATTGACCATTGTCATCTTGAGGTAAGTGCGCCGATGTTGAGATAATTGGATTTCCCAAAGCATTCAATAAAGCTTGTGACACTGCATGATCGGGTACGCGAATTCCAGTTGTTTTCCGTTTAGAATTTTGTACCAAGCGGGGAACTAACTTAGTTGCTGGGAGGAGAAAGGTATATGGTCCTGGAATCAAGTGCCGCATAATGCGATAAGCGGTATCGCTAACTCTGGCATAAGTTGCAACGTTGGATAACGAAGGACATAAAAATGTTAGCGGCTTATCGTTGGATTGTTGCTTAATTTGTCGGACGCGTTGTACTGCTGATTTTGAATTCAAATCGCAGCCGATCGCATAAACTGTATCCGTAGGGTAAAGCATCACTGCTCCATCACGGAGCATAACAACAATTTGTTCGACTGTACGTACTTGCGGAGATTCGGGATGAATAGTGTAAGTTTTAGCCATTGCGATTTCGAGTATTAAATGCTGGCAGTATTCTTAACAAGTATCACCTGTTACCTCTTACCTATTACCTTTTACCTATGACAAAGCTAGCGTATTTAGAGTGTCCTACTGGTATTGCAGGAGATATGTGCTTAGGAGCACTTGTTGATGTTGGTGTTCCTTTGGAGTATCTAATAGAACAGCTTAAGAAATTAGGTATTGCTCAAGAGTATGAGTTACAGGCACAACCAGTTCACCGAAATGGGCAATTAGCAACCAAGGTTCACGTAAAATTGCAACATCACCAGAATGAATACACTCACCATCACGGACGACATTTACCAGAAATTGAGCAAATTATTATAGATGCTAAATTACCATTGCGGGCGCAAAAGTGGAGCCTTGAAGTATTTCGCCAACTGGCAGTAGCTGAAGGAGCGGTACATGGTATTGCACCAGAAAAAGTACACTTTCATGAAGTTGGTGCAGTTGATGCAATTGTTGATATTGTTGGTACTTGTTTAGGGTTAGATTGGTTAGAAATTGATAAATTGTACTGCTCGGCGCTGCCTACAGGAGGCGGCACAGTAAAAGCAGCGCATGGACGATTGCCAGTACCCGTACCAGCAGTATTAAAGTTATGGCAAATGCGGGGCTGTCCAGTTTATAGTAACAACATTGAAAGAGAATTAGTGACACCTACCGGAGCTGCGATCGCAACAACTCTTGCTCATGGTTTTGGCGCTCCACCTGCTATGACGATACACAAAATAGGGTTAGGCCCTGGTTCGATTGATCTGCCAATTCCTAATATTCTACGCCTGTGGTTAGGTGAAAGTAGAGATCAGGGAGTTAACATTAGCGATCCAAGTTCATGTGTAGAAACAATTGCAGTGTTAGAAACGCAAATTGATGATTTGAGTCCTCAAGCGATCGGGTATGTTTTTGAGGCTTTATTTGAGGCTGGCGCTGTGGATGTGTTTACACAGTCAATTGGTATGAAAAAGTCCCGTCTGGGAATTTTACTCAGTGTAATTTGCCATCCTGAACAGTTGAAGGCTTGTGAAGCGGTCTTATTTCAGGAAACAACAACTTTGGGTATTCGTCATTCATTGCAGCAACGTACTATTTTGCCACGAGAAATTCAAAAAGTTGGTACTAAATATGGCACAGTACGAGTTAAGGTTGCCTGGATGGGAAAAAAGTTGGTTAATATTCAGCCAGAATACGAAGACTGTGCACAACTAGCAAAAAAACATCAAATTGCTTGGCGCGAAATTCACCGACAGGCGTTATCTAGCTGGTATGCACAACATGAATAAAACTATTGACGGCAAGCGATCGCTTCATACCATATTGCCAATTACAAAAAAGTCAGGCGATTGGTGTGTATCAAATCCAAACTTCCTGACTTTGTAGCGTTAACCACTTAATAGCAGTTTTAATTAAGCGCGATTCAGTTTGATTATTCTACAGTTTCACCAACTTTATCGCCTGCTTTGTAAAGCGATCTTTGAGTAGCTTTTCCTGCTTGATATGTTTTGTCTTGGACGTAGTCAGAAGTGTTGCCAGCAGCACGCTGTGTTTTGTCTGCTACGTCTTTACCTGCTGCTTTCACATTCTCAGCTGTACGGCTAGCGCTTCGATTGACATCTTTAGCCGCTTCTTTAGCGTTTTCTTTAAGGTTGTCTGCAGCACGGCTAGTACCGCGAGTTACATCATCAGTTGCATCAAGGGTATTTTCCTTGACATTTTCAGTACCCCGCTTTGTTGCTTTGCGCAATTCTTCTGCCGTACCCTGTGCTTTATCTTGAGCGGCTTCAGTGCTACGCTGTACATTCTTACCGAAATCTTCTGCGTTCTCGCCTTTCTTGTCAAGAATGCGCTTGGTGTTTTCGCCTACACTACCTGTTTGATCAATTACGTTTCGCTCAGCGTTTTCCTTGAGCGCAGCTGCGCGATCAGCCGCAGCCTTTTCTAAGCCTCTTGCTCTCGGATCTACATCACTGAACTCATTCATTGACCCTCCTTCAAAGGGAGAAGTCACAGCTTCGTCAGGAACTTCGGGTCTTGGATTTGAGCTATTTCTTAGCTGAGTTCGAGACTCAGATTGCATTCCAGATGGAACTGCTTGTCTATCGCCTGATAAGCCAGGTGTGCGAGCTTGCACCGAGTTACAAGCTGTGCTAGCAAATAGCACAAAGCTTGCTGCCACAGCAATTAATATTTTGCTCAGTTGGATTCTTTTAATTGCAGTAATGATTCTGCTCATACTGGATACTCCGTGCGATTCTGTTTAGATGAAAAGTTAACTGAATGCCCTAACTGCTTGTAAGCCTTATTTACTTTCTAAATTTTGACTTAAACTTCAAATTAAGTCAGGGCAAGTTGTTTGCGAATTGCTCTTACTTGCTTCTCAGTGCTGGATTACTTGTTGCTTCTGGTCTTCTGCTGGCTTCATTTGCTTTATCACCAACAAACTCAGAGGCTTCTCCGAAAGCTTCTTGCACTTTCTCTAAACGCTTCTCAACACGCTTTCCTAAGTCGGGATCGCGTTGAATTAGCCCGCCAGAAGCAGGTTGTTTGAAATCTTCCGCAGTTTTAACTGGCAATTGTGACTCCTTACTAAGCCTACCTTCTGGTGTTTCCGCGCCAGGATAAAGGATTTCGGAGTCGTTAGTTGCGACTAGTTGTTCATTGAACTGTACGCTAGCTTGATTGCGCCCCGACTTAGCAGTTTTGTTGTTTACCTTAGTATCTGGAGATAAGTTATAGTCTGTGTACGCATCTCCACCACCTTTGTAAGGATTGTTAGCACCACCGGCTTGAACTGCCGGATTATCGGGGTTAGCACCGCGCACGTCACCAGGACTACATGCTGTGCTAAATACTACTAAAATTCCAGCAAGTAATACTGTCAGAATTTGCCGTAGTTTCAGTTTTTTGATAGTCTCCACTAACCTATTCACAAAGTCCTCCTTTCGTCTTCAAGCAACCGAACTTTTAAAGTTAACAATTTTTTAACCGTCGCGTTGGGTTTTCATAACAGTTTTTGAACACCCATTGCGCTGCAATCAACACACTAGATATACAGCAAAATGAGTCGCTTTATTGATTTTGATAGTTAACTTTAACCACTAATTGATGATGGTAAAAAACAATTAGCGATCGCTGCCTCTAGCAAAGGTCACATTATTAGTTCACTAACACGCCGTTGTTATCTAACTGTAGAGAGATTTTGCTCAACTTACGTTTCTCTGTGTTAAGACTTGTTGAGCAAAAAAAACATTACTTGTATTATTTGAACTATTACTATATGCAAAATGTAAATAATACTGAGATCTGAGTTCGACTACACTTAAAAACTGAGTGTGCGAGAAAATGATTTTAGCGGTAGGAGGCATCTAATTCTTAAGTTACTAAAGTACTCTTTGGCATACCTTAAACCATATATTCGATGGTTTATTGTTGGTGCAACACTATTCTTTCTTCTACAAGCGTTAATTCGTCACTGGCAAGAAGTTACTACGATTCAAATTTCTGCTGCAGGATGGGCAATTTTAGCAGGTGCTTTATGTGTAACTTTTCTTGCGCATGTATGGTCAGGTTTGGTGTGGACTTGGATTTTAAGAGAGCTAAATCAACAAGTCAATAACCATTACTTTATTCGTGTTTACTTAAAAACAAATATTGCTAAGTATTTGCCTGGTAACGTTTGGCATTACTATGGTAGGATTACCACTGCTAAAGATGCAGGTATTTCTACTAGCGTAGCCACTTTAAGCGTACTGCTAGAACCTTTACTCATGGCAGCATCTGCTTTAATAATTGTTTTATTAGGTGTTTCTTTAGAAGCGGGGGATCGCCATCTGCTATTAATATTATTATCCGTTTTAGGTTTAGCTGCTGTTTTAATTGCTATTCATCCGTGGTTTTTAAATACAGCAATTCGCTTTTTAGGCAAATTAAAGCTAAAGAAGAACTACACTAATACAATAGACCTTCATAGCGGTATGGTAGTCAATTATCCCTTGAAACCTTTGATAGGTGAACTAGGTTTTGTTCTACTGCGAGGCATGGGTTTTTTACTAACACTGCTAGCTTTTACTTCATTGCAGTTAGAGCAATTACCTTTAATACTAGGGGCTTTTAGCTTAGCATGGTTACTGGGTTTAATCGTTCCAGGAGCCCCTGGAGGCTTGGGAGTTTTTGAAGCAACTGCGATCGCGCTATTAGAACATCGATTATCTCCTGGCATTGTCATTAGTGCGATCGCTTTTTACCGGTTAGTGAGCATTCTTGCTGAAACTTCTGCTGCTGGATTTGCTTGGCTAGATGAACGTCGTTTAGATTTTAATTAAGTTTTACAGGAATATTATCTATATAAATTGCACACATTACATTAAAAATATCAAGAAAAGTCGTCATCTTATTTCGCTCTTTTTCGGAAAAATTTTCATAATATCTAATCAATTCTGCGATACAGGTTTCAAGATGAGCGCGGCAACCTTTACAAATCAATAAAATTTTAATTAAAAGCATGACTAGTGTTAATGGAGTTCCTTGAGATATCAGAGTAAGGAACATTGGGGAAGGCTCATGATGGTTTTCAGTTATTAAGTATTCGATTATTTTATTACAAGTTCTCAGAATTAATGCATCTGTTGGCTCTTTTTCATTGTAATTAGTATTCAAGGTAATTAGTTTTTTCGATAAGTTGATTCCTGAAGTATCTCCTACTTCACTATTAGTACTTGAATAAACTAAAAACTTTTCTAGTCTTTCTTTAAACTGGCGATAGTTAAGATTCTTTGTTTGTTTGAGAAAAAGATTGGCATTGCTCGCATAGCTGGTAGGATCGCGCTTGGCTACAATTAACTTAATTAAACGTAGTACTTCATCTGGTAAGTTAGTAGGGTTTTTATGCTTATCTATCTTAGAAGACTGAGAAGACGCCATGTACATTGCTAAATCAAATTTAAATTGATATTTTAGCCTGCTCGCCTCATTTCTTGCAGCTTCTCGTTGTTCTATTGGTTTCTTAATATCATTAGATTGAGCCATCAAGATATGTGATGTATAACTCTTATTCCAACGCGCTTGTCCTTGCACCTGACACTTATCAGCAAATGCTTTAACTTCTGTGTAATTCTCACTACTTACAAAATCTTTTACCCACATTCTGAGATGATTTTGTGTAGGTGTTGTAGTAGGTTGATTATCTGAAATATTTTCAAAAATGGCAATTAAATGTTCTACATATTGTGTTTTTTTTGTGATTTTCCAATTATTGAGTAGGATGTAGCAACAACGCTTAATTGTATTATAAAATTCTTCTTTATTATTACTAGCAATAATTTCTTGTATTGCTTGAAGATGATCTAAATTGGTTATTTGTGGAGGAAATATGAATAAATCAGTGAATTGCTGTAGTACTGTCTCTGCTGAATACTGCTTGACGTTTTCTAACAAAAAGCTATAAACAGTCTCTTGAGATTGTGTCAGACTACGAGGTTGTTTATCTGACTGACCAACCGCATTATTAGTAAATTTATAGTTTGCTGAGCGTGGAGAATTCAACATACAGGTTTTTAACGGTAAAGATCCTCCTCTACATAGAGAGGTAGCTTGTTTTACGTATATTTTCTTATATTTAGAAGTTGAACTGTTGATAATTTGAGACTTCGATGCACAATTTAAATGAAACTTGATTGAAAATATGGCATATCTACCTGATGTAGTTCCTCAGTAAAATTAGTGATTTATTAACTTATCAATCACTTACTGTTTTCTAAAGCTGAGTACAGTCAGAGATCTTTCTAAGCTGTTATTTTACTTGAAGCTGAAAAATGTAGCTTCTTTCCTCAGCCATCGGGTGTTGGGTAAGGAAATTGCACTAAAATAGACCGTTAACTCGACTAGTTTGGACTTTTTCAAACAGCGGAGGGCTGAATTTCTTGTCGCTTCTCGATTGAGCGCGTCGATCATCTACACAAGAAAGTCAAAATAGGCTACTGATATAGGCGATCGCGTTATAACTTCTAGTGCTAACAGCAATAAATACCGTATTTGTTTCGCCACTCATCAAAGCATTGAGTGCTACGTCACCTGTTGGTGGGTATCCATTACGTATCTAGTTAGCCTCTAAAACCTATTAACTTCAAAATAAAAGCCCCTGACAAAGGAGCTTTCAGCTAACTATAGTTAAGGTCTTTAGGTATGGGGGCAGAGAGACTTGAACTCTCACGACCTTTTACGGTCAACGGATTTTCATTCTCCTGCAGCTTTCGCTACTACCTTACTAGGCTTTGAGAATTGGACTCTCTCTTTACCCTCGGCTTGACGTTAGGGTAGCTCCCGTCGAGTCTCTGCACCTTCCGAAAAATAGTAGCTAGTAGCTAGAAATTGTAAGAACTCTAGATTCACTTTCTCATTGTCTACTTTTCGGCTTGGCTCAGGATTGCCATATCTGAATTAGATTTAGGTTTCCCTGAGTTTGAGAGCGGTCACTTGACAAGTTTCTTTGTCAAGGCTCAATTGTTTAAGTCCGTAGCGTCTACCATTCCGCCACGCCCCCTTTTGAGGTTTGGGTGTTGGGTTAACAACCATCCCGT
The DNA here is from genome assembly GCF_015207655.1 of Gloeocapsopsis crepidinum LEGE 06123. Taxonomy (GTDB): domain Bacteria; phylum Cyanobacteriota; class Cyanobacteriia; order Cyanobacteriales; family Chroococcidiopsidaceae; genus Gloeocapsopsis; species Gloeocapsopsis crepidinum. The sequence continues at coordinate 97,569 of NZ_JADEWN010000011.1, forward strand.
TTGTCTATTGCACCATTAAATTGCAATCTATGCAACAACTTTAGCAAAAAAAATTGGCGATCGCCTATGAAGTTCTCCCGTCAACTGAGCGTAGCAGCTAGGGAGAAAAGCGGTAGAATAGCTAAAAACAAACGATTCACGCGGGTTCAATGGATAACTTACTACAGTACCTTAACCAAAACCAACCGATTGCGATCGCGCTGCTGTATCTTGTACTGGCGGGAGCATATCTGCTTGTCATCCCTTTAGCCATCATGTTGTACCTAAAACTGCGTTGGTATAACGCTACGTCGTTTGAGCGGGGCTTTATGTATTTCCTGGTGTTCTTTTTCTTTCCAGGGTTATTACTACTAGCACCGTTTATGAATTTTCGCCCTCAGCGTCGGCAAATTTCTAGCTAAACCATGAATAGAATTACGGTTATTGGTATTGGGCTTGGCGTGTTTGTGGCAGGTGGTGTTGTCTATGTTATCTTGCAGGTAGTTGGTTTAGATAGCTTAACAGCAGGCGTGTGGAGCCAAGTTTTGTTGGTTGGTGCTTTAGTGGGATGGTTAGTCACTTATCTCACCAGAGTGTTGCGACAAGACATGACGTATCACCAGCAGCGGCAAAACTATGAAGAAGCTTTTTTGCAAAAAAGGTTAGATGAACTCACACCAGAAGAATTAGCCAAACTACAAGCAGAGATTGAACAAGAAAACAAATCTCGCGATTCCTCCTCAAAGGTGTAAAGTGTTGGATGTTGTCATTTGATCGCCGACACTATCGTTGAAAAATGAACTCAATTTCTGATTGCTTCAAGTCACTGCGATCGCGCGGTACTTGTGCTTTAATTCCCTTCATTACTGCTGGCGATCCAGACTTGGAAACAACTGCTAAAGCTTTGCGGGTTTTAGATGGTGCTGGAGCAGACATGATTGAACTCGGAGTACCATACTCCGATCCTCTAGCAGATGGACCTGTGATTCAAGCCGCAGCAAGTCGGGCGCTGCAAAAAGGAACGCGCCTTGAACAAGTCTTGGAAATCGTGCGCGAGGTAAGTCCTACACTGCGATCGCCAATTATTTTGTTTATGTATTACAACCCAATTTTGAATCGGGGAATTGAGACATTTTTACAACAAATTGCAGATGCTGGGGTCGCTGGTTTAGTTGTGCCTGATTTGCCGTTAGAAGAAGCTGAAGGGCTGCTGAAACCCGCTCAAAAGATAGGGATTGAAGTTGTATTATTAGTCGCTCCAACCAGTTCCCTAGAACGAATTGAGGCGATCGCCCGTGCTTCGCAAGGATTTATTTATTTGGTTAGCGTGACGGGCGTTACGGGAATGCGATCGCAAATGGAAGCGCGAGTCCCTGAATTACTCAAACAAATACGTAGTTACACCGACAAGCCCATTGGTGTAGGTTTTGGCATTTCTGCACCCGAACAAGCGCGACAAGTACGCGAATCAGGTGCAGACGCTGTAATTGTTGGAAGTGCGATTGTGAAACGCTTAGCAGATGAAACCCCCCAAGCAGGATTGCAAGCAATTGGGGAGTTTTGCCAAAGTTTAAAAGCGGCAATTAGCGATTGACACTACTCATATCCGCATAGCGATCGCCTGCAGCAACTCCTTTGGGGGCAACTTCAGCAATGCGTTGGAGTTCTGCTGATGTAAGTGTAATATCAACTGCGGCAACGTTTTCCTCTAGATATTTCTGCCGTTTTGTGCCAGGAATCGGTACAACATCGTTTCCTTGGGCGAGTAACCAAGCCAGTGCTAATTGTCCTGGGGTGACGCCTTTTTCGGCAGCAATTTCCTTGACTCGCTCCACGAGTTGCAGATTTTTATTAAAATTCTCACCTTGGAACCGAGGTAGATTCCGGCGGAAGTCATCAGGCGCAAAATCATCAGGGCTGGTAATTTGTCCTGAAAGAAATCCGCGTCCGAGGGGACTATAAGCAACAAACCCGATTCCTAATTCACGGATGGTAGGTAAAATCTCGTCTTCAGGTTCGCGTTGCCACAGCGAGTATTCTGATTGTAAAGCGCTAATGGGTTGCGTAGCGTGAGCGCGGCGAATTGTTGCAGGTGCGGCTTCTGAAAGTCCAAGATAGCGAACTTTACCTTGTTGGACTAATTCTGCCATTGCGCCGACAGTTTCTTCGATGGGTACATTGGGATCGACGCGGTGCTGGTAGTACAAATCAACGTAGTCTAGTCCTAAGCGTTGTAATGACGCATCACAGGCTTGATGGACGTATTCAGGACTACCATTGACGCCGCGAAAACTACTATCTTCGCCACGGATAATACCGAACTTGGTTGCGAGAACTACTGCATCGCGGCGATCGCGAATCGCCTTACCGACAAGTTTTTCGTTGGTACCAGAACCGTACATATCCGCAGTATCAAGTAAGGTGACGCCCAGATCTAGTGCGCGGTGAATTGTAGAAATTGCTTCAGCTTCATCACCTGTACCGTAGAATTCCGACATTCCCATACATCCAAGTCCCTGTTCAGACACAGTGAGTCCTTGAGTTCCGAGGTTTCGTGTTTTCATTTTGTCTCTCAGATTTACTGCAATTAATGTGAGTTAGTATCTCTTTCGCGCCCCCTAAATCCACGCCACTTGCTACAACGGGGGACACCCCCGCAACGCAGTGGTTCCCCAAAAATGGGGGATAACATCAAAACTTTCCCTAAAATTGGCAAGCCAGTCTAAAGTGATCAGCTTTTAGCTGAGTAGTTAGGTGAACTAGTTTGTTGTGCTTCTATCTCTTGATAGTGTTGAATTTTCCACTGAATCACTTTTAGGTTCTGCTGAAGTTCGGCAATACGTTTTTGAACCTCAAGTTCATGCGCTTCTAGAATTGCGCGGCGATCGCTGATTGCTTCTGGATTTTCCCGTAACAAGGTAGCGAACTGCTGCATTTGACGAATTGGCATTCCTGTAGCCCGTAAGCGAGTCAAAAATTCAATTCGAGCAATATCTGCTGCTGAGTAACGGCGATGTCCATTGCTTCCCCTATTAACTGGCTCAAGTAGCCCATTACGCTCGTAATAGCGCAGTGTATGCACACTCAAACCCGTTCGTGCTGCAACTTGTCGAATGTCCGTGTCCATGAATATCACCTTAGAACTTAGAGTGCGCTCTAAGTCAAGCCTTTTATAGAAAAAATTGGGCACACTCAATAACAGACTAACGATGACTTGTAAAATATACGGGTTATGCAATTTTTGCATAGCAGGGCTAAATCGTATAGGAAACACGCTAGCTAGCGCAGCCCGCAGACTACCCGTGGCTTAGAGGAAGATTATGGTTGATCCTAGGGTTCATGTAGAAGAGGCAAACCGCAAACAAAGGCTAAAGCAACATCATCGCTTGTTTTTATGGCTTTCTCTTGCAGCAGGCTTAATTTTTTTGCAGGGATATATGATCGCACCACTTATCCCTCGGCTGGCACAAATTTTTCAAGTTCCAGAGCAAGAGATCGGCTTTATTGTCCCAGCATATATGCTTGCTTATGCCCTAGCAGCCCTCTTTTACGGAATTCTTTCGGATCGCTTTGGTCGCTGGCCCGTTATGCGTGCTTCAGTCTGCATCTTCATCATTTGTACAGCACTGACAGCAACAGCTCAATCTGCCTCGCAGATGGTTCTCTGGCGACTTTTAACTGGACTAGGTGCTAGTGGAGTTATACCACTAACGTTTGCCTTGATTGGAGATTTATTTCCCTTTCGCGAACGAGGACAGATGTTGGGTATGGTGTTTGCTTATATGGAGGGTGGCATGGCATTTGGCTCTGCGGGTGGAGCGATTCTTGAACCCTTTGTGGGCTGGCAGGTACTATTTATTGGGACTTCAGTTGCAACAGCAATCATTCTCTGGCGCTTGCACCGCTATGAAGCACTGTTCGATACTCCACAGGCTGCTGAACCACTACGCTCGATTCGTCAGGTTTTTGCAGGCTACCGCAGTGTTCTGTCAACTTGGCGCGGAAAGCGGACTTACATCTATGTCTTTTTGAACGCGATCTTTCACTCAGGGGTTTATACCTGGCTAGGACTTTATTTGTCGCAGCGCTACAACTTGGGGGAGGCTGGAATCGGGCTAGCAATTTTTGGATACGGCATTCCAGGTTTAATTTTTAGTCCGATGATTGGCAGAGCAGTGGATCGTTGGGGACGCAGATGGCTCATCCCGCCAGGACTTGGCATAGCTGCTATAGCAGGGTTTATGATGATTTTCCAGATTCCCTTGACTTTGACCACTATTGCTATTCTGATTTTGTCTCTTGGCTATGACCTCACTCAGCCTTTGTTTGCGGGAATTGTGACAGATTTAGGTTCCGCCAGAAGTCTAGGGCAAACAATGGGGTTCAAAGTTTTTACACTATTTACTGGATTTGGAATTGGTAGTCTCTTATTCGGTGAGGCGCTTCGTTGGGGCTTTGGTCCGACACTCGCTATTTTTAGTACAATACAATTGCTGGTAGCAGTTGCTGCAATTCCTTTATTCCGCTCAGAGGCTCCCAAAAAAGAGGCAGAAATTAAAGCAGCAGAAGCTTGGGATGAGCAAGAGGAATAGGCTTGGAGGAATGCAAAGCTAAGGTCGAATGACACGATGCATATCCAGTGATGGTGGAGCGATTTCCGTTTGGCTGATCATGTCGTGAATTTGCCCTCGATGATGTGTTTGGTGGTTAAAAAAGTGGGCGACAAGTAAATCGACAGGATCGTTACAAACTCTACCAGAATTATTTGTATACTCAATTGTACTGCTTAAAAACTCCTCAGTTAAACTTGCAGCAAAGTTTTCAATCCGCTGATCTTCGGCTTGACGTACTTGCCATAATTCGTCAAAGTTCTCGAAGAGAATCGCATCTAAATTAGTTGATGACATCGATTTACCCTCAAACCGCCCTAACCAAATGCGATCGCCTACCATAATATGATTTAGCGTTCCGTGGATACTTTTAAAAAATGCTGGACGGATTTGTTTGCGTTCATCATCACTTAATTGAGCGCAAGCTTCGTAGAGTTTGCGATTTGCTAATGTGTTGTATTTTGCTAATAATTGAAAATGCTTGGTAAGCATATATTCCCCTTTAAGCTTGGCGAATGAATTCGCTGCTAGGCAAACAAAGTCCACCTCCGTGGACTGACAACCAAAACTCTTACTTTAGTGGGAGAAGGCACACTTTGTTTATATAGCCCCGACTTTAGTCGGAAGGCATCTCATTATAGAAGAACTGCTGACTCTCAAAGAAATGCTGCTTAAGGATAATATTCCTGGTGCCTTAGCGATTGTCGAAGAACTCGAAGAAATGGGTCGTAATGACATTATTAAAACAATTCGGAGTTACGCAGTCGTCCTGTTGTTACACCTGATCAAACAGCAAGCAAAAAACCGTACAACTCGTCCTTGGGAAGTTTCAATTCGTAATTCTGTGCGAGAAATTCAGCGAGAAAACAAGTGTCGTAAGGCAGGAGGTTACTATCTTATACGAACTTGCGTTCTAAAGAACAATTAGGGTAGGGTGCAGTTAACCGAGAAACGAGCACTGTTATGGCAAGAGTCAGTCGAGTTGTAGCCCACCAGAGCGTTGAAGAAGTTAAGCAGAAGCTGGC
>NZ_JADEWN010000114.1 GCF_015207655.1 Gloeocapsopsis crepidinum LEGE 06123
CTGATTGAGGTGTCACCTTGTGTGTATGCCTTAACTATTTTTTCTCGCAAGTCGAGCGAGTACGGTTTCATTAGACTTCATTTGTGTACTCCTCTTACTGTACCTCATAAACTTGCAATAGGCTGTATCTTTAATCTTTAATTAAGTTGACTTATTTAAAACTTGACAAAGCTCTCGATACACCTTATCTTCAGCTAAATTTTGACAAGCGAAAGCATAAGCTTTGTCTGAAAAATCCTTTCTGATTTCTTCATTTTCAATGAGTGTAGATATCTGCTTAAATGTCTCTTCAGGACGATCGCTGACTAAAAACGCATTGTTGATTCCGTGTTCTAACCCTTCGGCACCAACTGTAGTAGTCACTAAAGGTTTGCTATGACACAAAGCTTCAACGTTTTTTATTTTAAGCCCTGTTCCAAAATATACTGGGTTAATGACAATATCTGCTTCTTTATATACATTTTCTAAGTCATTCGTCCAGCCAATTAGTTGAACATTAGCAGGAATTTCAACATCAGTTAATTCTTCGCAAATTCTTCCTACTATGTGTAACTTAATCTTGTACTTAAATTTTTCTATAAGCTTAACCCATACCTTCTTGAGAAAGTGCGCGATCGCTCTTTTATTAGAAGAATTAGGTCCAGCAACATAAGTAATATTAATAGGTGATTTATTTAAAAATTCATGTTTTTGAGGTTGACTAGGATGTCCTACCTGAATGACATGATGCTCAGGTAGCATTTTCTTAAAAGTTTCTTTATCTTTATTTTGAATTGCTAGTATAACATCAAAGAAACTTAATAGCTGTTTTTCCTCCTGTGCTGTAATTTTTATTTCTGATTCACCATTGTCTCGAAATCTTTGATATCTTTGATATGCGACATCGTGTGTATCGATCAAAGTTAATGGTTGTGTCCCAATTTTATCAAAGCCTTTGACTAAATAGGCAAGTCTAATGTATTCAACAATAATTGCCTCTGGATTTAATTCTTGACATACATTACGAAAATAGTCTTGATGCTCTTGACTGAAAAAATTAATAATTTCTAGTTTTTCGCTCTGCCTATTCTGAGGTTTTAAAGGTTTGTTAAGCAAGAAGTTCTTCAATAATCCTGCTTTTTTCTTAAGAAAAACTTTTCCTTTTCTCAAGATATCAGATTGAGCAGTAGTGTTGCAATCAATACTCAAAAAGCCACAGCCTTTATTAAAGACCTTGAATTCATGGTCGTAGGCAAGTTTAATCAAATCAATCTCTGTGTTTGTCAGCTTGCCGATAAAAAACACAGAAACATCGAACTTTTTTCGGACTAAGTACTGATACAAGTCAGAAATTCTTTTTGCTGAGCCTTGCTCTTGACGCCAAAATTTGCGATCTGTCGCGAGTAGAATCGTTTTCATATCTTTAGCTCCCCTGATGTAGATGCTCGATGTTAGATACCCATAGTCTTTGAAAACAAAGATTTAGCTATGGATATTGAGTAAAACTTAATATGAATGTGCGCTGCGATCGCTAATTTTTTATTGGCTCGAGTCAATTGTATAAATTATACTGTTAATCTATCTGCTGGTACTGCTTGTTGAGTAGGTTTAACACTTAAGGATAACTCATTAGAATCACAAGATTGTACTATAGGTTGCCATCTATCTAAAGAAAAACCAGTTACTATCTCAAAACTTCGATTTTTTTCAGAAAAGTATTCTTGCAGCCATACCCTATCTTTTTCTAAAATTGGAGGAATGCCTTGATAGTTGGTAGTTATTAACGGTAAAACTTTTTTAACTGTAGGAGGAACTAAATAGCGTTTATTTGCTCTATTTAATTTATGGATAAATTTGTAAACCCAACGACCAAAGGCATTGTATCTGATTGTTTTATTTTTGACTTCTAAATTGATTTGACAGTTGTCTGGATCAGCTCCAAGAAAATGAAAGCATTTTTTAGCAACATACTCAGGATTTTTTTTCAAATCATCAAATAAGACAAAGAGAAATGAATCAATAGGAAAATACTCTAGCCATAAGCGTATCTGTCCGTAGTAATTACTTGTATCAAGGTAAACAGAATCTTTTTGTATTGCTTCAGCAAAACTATTGCGTTCAAAATCAAGATTCACACGCCACCAATATGCAGAATAAGTTCGCTCTACAGGCTCTCTTAAAAGGTAAATAAATTTAGCATGAGGATTAAAATTATAAACTCTTTTTGGTATACCTTGTAAACACTTAGCAGCATTACTAGAATTAGGGTTATCGCTAAGTAGTGCTTGTGTATTAGTGACTGATGCATCAAGGCAGATTGCATTATGGTTGGAAAACCTTTCTTGATACCAAGTTAACCCTTTATGCCAGTTGCGCGTGAAAAAATGTGGTTCTTTAGGATTGGAAACACATACATCAGGATGTTGAGATAACAAATAAGCTAAAGTTGTAGTTCCTGCCTTTTGTGCACCGAGAAGAAATGCGTTTGGGGGAAATAACATAATGTATTGTCCTTATACTAACTAGCGATATCGTGTTCTGTTCAATCCAAACATCAGCAAGTTACTTCTCAAAGTTGTCTCACTTCATAGCGATAAGTGATTATGCTCGATATCATTCTGCAGGTAGCCAGTAATATTCACGCTTTTGTCAAAACTTTAGTTGAAGACTGTATCGACTTTAGCTTTGGCATTCGGCGTACAACGCGCTCTAGAGAATCGGTAAGCATACCTTTAACCTGAAATGCTTGTTGTACAAAAGATGGGACGTTACACAAATGTTTGTAAGCGGGAACTACTGTACCTATCAAAAAACAACGCCAGCTATTCAAAAGGATATAATGTTGCGTTTCTCTAGCCCGTAAGCGACCCCCTGTATATCAGATGTCTGCTGCTTGGAGAAACGAGTCGAAATATGTTGAGTTGAGGAGGTTGCCATGAGAAAATAACTATAAAATCATGATTTAACTGAGCTTTGAGCAAATAGAGATTTTGCTTGTAGTAAATCTCCAGGAGTATTGATTTCAAGCACAGCTTTTTGAGTTTGGCAAACAATAATTGAGTATCCGTGTTCGAGAACGCGCAATTGTTCTAATCCTTCGCACTGTTCTAGTGGTGTAGGCGTAAGTTGAGCGTAGTCAGCTAGAAAGTCACGCCGAAAAGCATACAGCCCAAGATGGTGAAACACCGGAGCCGAACCTTGATTGCGGAAGTAGGGAATGGGAGAACGCGAAAAGTAAAGAGCGCGATTGTGGCGATCGCACAACACTTTTACCGCATTCGGGTTGAAATAGTCTGTTTCTTGATCTAATGGGCAAGCCAACGTTGTCATATCCGGTGCTTTACCTTCCAAATAAGGAGAAACCAATTGCATCAGCATTTCAGCCGTGACAAAAGGTTGATCTCCTTGAACATTGGCGATCGCTTGCATCTGCGGATATCTTTGAGCAACTTCAGCAACGCGATCTGTACCTGTTTGATGAGCGCTGCTGGTCATTTCTACTGCACCGCCAAATTCTCGCACGCAATTTGCTACGAGTTCACTATCTGTTGCAACAACAACTTTACTAAAAGCTGGACAACTTTGAGCTGCTTCATAAACCCACTGCACCATAGGACGATCTCTAATCATCACTAAAGGTTTACCAGGGAAGCGTTGTGAGTCGTAACGTGCAGGAATGACAGCCAAGATTTCCATGATGACTCCGAAATAGTAATGTGTTGTAGGAAGCTGATTCGGTTAAAACCGCAGCTACACAGAAAAAACCTGTGAAGACAGGTTTATTAACAATGCTGATTTTTTGCTAGTCCACGGAGGTGGACTTCGCTTCTATAGCCGCGACTTCAGTCGCTAGGCGTGTTATACGCAGTTGAGTTAGAAATTGCAGAACCTAATTCCTGTATTACCTGGCGTTCAGTTGCATCTAACTCAGCGAAAAATTCCCGATCAATTAAAGAAAATCCCGCATCGGTGTGAAATACCCAGCCAGCAGCACCATTGGCTTTTGCTTCCTGTGCGGCTTGGAGAAACTGCTCTTTAGTAAACTCTCCACCGCGCCAACCATTACGATGATCTTCTTGTACATAGACAGGACGATTGCTATTAATGCTACGGAGATGTTCTTTAGTTTGGGCAGCACGATTTCCTGTGTCGCTATACCATCTCGAATTGCGTGTAAAGTGCGGCGCGACTACATCAATACCAGTTTTGACCTCCTGCGTCAAAACATCAGGGTTAAGCGTGTTTCCTCGCATCCACGCAGCATAGTTAGAAGTAAAGATGATAGCGCGTGCGTTCTCAGCTTTAGCAATAAAGTAGAGTTGGCGAATATCCGAGTGCGAAAGTGCCGCTTCTCCTCCTAGGTTATGTTCATTTTGCAAGTCAAAAATCATATTGGGTTCATTGCGTAATGTTCTTACAGCAGCTTGAACTGCTCTATCGCGTGGAATTTCGCTATACCCTGTAATTGTCACATCAACAACAATACCTCTATCATTAGCAGCCCGAACCAGCGCTAAGAGTTCTTCTGATTTTGTTAAGTTACCTGCTTCATCAAAAAAACCACGATTTTGCCAATCTAAGAACACGCGGATGAGGTTGAAGTTATATTCTGCTAAGCGATCTAAATCGGATTCACGCCAGTGAACTGCATCAAAATAACTCACGCCTAAAAGAAAAGTTGGCTAACCGTTAATAGTAAACTTATCGCCAGCAATTCCAACACGAGTTTCTCTTGATGCTGTAAGGTTTGCTACAGATTCTGGAGTAACCCTTGGAGATTGTGCGTATGTGACAGATGGTGGTAGCACGAACAGCAGACGACTACTGCCCACTACCAGCAAAGTGCTTATTAGAGGACGTCGCATAGTTTTTGTGCTTGTTGTGATTGTGATATAAATTAAATTCCGCACCGCACAATATCGTGCAGTCGAATCAGACCGATACAATGCTCTTGCCCATCCACAACAGGTAGTATAGAAATCTGTGATGGTCGATTTTCCATCAACTCCAGCGCATGAAAGGCAAGTAATTCTGGAGAAACCACAACCGGATTTGCGGTCATGATTGCGATCGCATTAAATGAGTCCAAATCTTTGTGCTGGGCTTTTTGCAGCAAGCGCCGCAAGTCTCCATCCGTAATAATCCCTAGTAAGTGACCCAAATCATCTACTACATTGACTGCGCCCAAACCACCTTTACTAATAGTGGTTAATACTTCAATCCAAGAAGCTTGAGGCGACACAGTGGGATTTTCTACTCCACTGTGCATTAAGTCTCGCACTCTTAATGTCAAGCGCTTACCCAAGCGTCCTGCAGGATGATTCACTGCAAAACCTTCTGGTGTTAACCCTTTGACTTGCATCAAAGTCATCGCCAGCGCATCTCCGATAGACAAGGCAACAGTTGTACTCGTCGTTGGTGCAAGATTGAAAGGACAAGCTTCTTTGTCCACCGCAGCATCCATCACAACATCAGCATTACGAGCTAAGGTAGAGCGCAGATTACCTACTAAAGCAATAATGGGCACTTGTCGAGCTTTGAGGTGCGGCAACATGACAACAAGTTCATCAGTTTCGCCGCTATTACTTAAAACCATCGCAACATCATCTGATGTCACGATTCCCAAATCGCCATGTAGCGCATCAGCGGGATGTAAATAGACAGCTAGCGTTCCAGTACTTGTTAAAGTTGCAGCGATTTTACGTGCAACAATTCCCGACTTACCAACACCAGCCAACACCACTTTGCCCCGACAATTGGCTAATATCTCAACTGCCTTTTCGACGTGCTCCGATTGCAAGCGATTTGCTGCTTTAGTAATTGCTTCTGCTTCTAGTTTGAGCAGTTCTACAACCTGTAAAACATAAGTTTTATTGTCAATACATTGCATATTGTTGCTCCCTGCTCACAAGCTAACTATTATTTAAAATGAAAAAATACTGCGGACTAATTTACTTGGCTGTACTAATAAGCTGTTTCAGTTTTCTCCAATATTTAATGTGATTAGCTTCTTGATATTTTGGGTTATCAAACAAGGGCTTTTTCACTTCGCCAACCAAGTTCACAAAAAATCTTACATGCTCTGTTAATGAACGTATCGTGACTCCATGTATCGCGTGAATCGAATTGAGAAACAGTACAACTACACTACGCTCATACTTAATTTATTTACAAAATTCAATAGCATAACCAGTCATAGCATTACTTCTAAGTCTGCCTCTACAAAAGTAAGGGTAAAATGCGAAAATACCAACTAGGAAAACCAGAAATATTCTAGTATCGTAGATATAAACTATGTCACAATAACACCTTTATATGTTTTAGTTCCGAACTTAAATGGAGAAGAAATTAGTTCTATTTCAGTGTGAATTCAATTGAACTAGAGCAGTTAGCTCTTAGCTAATTCTCAAATAATTATTACTAATTGCTTTCATAGGTTTTCACTGCTCAGATCTTGTCACCAAACTAATGTTTATTTTCCGTTCTCGCACCTGCCCAAAATCTACTTTTGCTAGAAGTTTCTTTAAGCCTTCCCATTTGCAAAAGTGTTAAAAAAGTCAAGAACACTGTTAGGGTGCAATGTTCTTAACTTGCTTGCCTCGATAAAATCCTACGACTCCCTTCGGGGCTACTCAAACGAAGTTTCAAGAGTTTTGAATTTTAAGTTTTTAGTTTTGAATTAAAAAAGTTTTATAACTCAACACTCAACACTCATAACTCATAACTCTAAATTGGTGGACTTTGTTTATCTAGTAGCGAATTTATTTGCCTAGCATTTGTTATTTGTGTAGTAGCGAATTTATTCGCTTAACCAACACTGAGAGGAACGCGAGAAGAAAACATCGCATCTTGCTGTTGTCGTAACTCGTCACAAAGACGATGTAGAGGCAACTCAACATCATCATAAGTAAGCACAGTATCTTTGGGTAAATCGCG
>NZ_JADEWN010000115.1 GCF_015207655.1 Gloeocapsopsis crepidinum LEGE 06123
GATTTTGACGATTTTGCTAGCTTGGGTTTTACTTATTCCTCCATCTATTGCCTCAATGACTTTTTTCTCCAGTCGTAGCTGTAGGGGGCTGGCATTTTTTACTTTGGTTTACTCCTTCTCTATTTTGTCCTCATCTTTCCTTCTCTTGCTATACAAGCATTTTGTATAAGTTCAGGCCGATGTACGGTCTTACGCATCACCTTGCTGGGCAGACTGTAGACTTGCCAGATGTCGATTGTTAGAGGCGCGATCGCTTTACTAATATTTTTCTGCCTTCAGTCTTTGACCCATATCAATCGTTTTCTGTTTTTGCGTTTCTAGGTAAGTAAGGTAAGCACTTAATACTCTGCTTTCAGATGGAGATGCATTAACTCTATATTCCTGCAGCCACTTCCTAGCTATTTTTAATTCTTTGAGTCTTTCTCTTAAATCTTCTAGCTATCTTTCCAACGGAGATAAACTCATAATTTTTTTTAAGTACTAGCTAATTCAAACATAAAAACACCCTAGTGATTAAATTACTAGAGTACATGAAAAAGCGTGATACAAATATATTAATCCATTGGTCTAAGCTGGCTTAGCTTTAATTTATCTGCATAATTTTTATCAATCATTTGAGTAGATGTATCGCACCATTTAGCAATAACTGCACTTGGTACAGATTTCACTAGCTGCAAGGTAATAAAAGTATCCCTACAGTTGTATGGTGTTGTGTTCGGCTTAATAGGATCGACAACTTTATGCCATACCTTATCTAGAAAATTAGGATAATTGATCGCCAGTCCTTTAGGGGAAGGAAACACGTAAGCTGATGGGTTTACTATTTCTGGCTTAATACACTGTAACAACTCTTGCACTCTAGAGCTAACGGCGATCGTTCTAGATTTATTATTTTTAGACCCATCCGACCAAACTTGTCTTCCCCTTACGGTTTGAATCGACCCGTCAAAGGTAACGATCAAACAATCATCAGAAACTTTTTCCCACTTCAAACCGATCGCCTCAGAAGGACGGCATCCAGTCAAGAACCAAAATTCTACTATTGGGGCATAGTGTCTAAAATTCATTCCCAAACGTTTGTCGTTTTTGAATGCCTCAATTACCGCGTCTCGTTCCTGCTCTGTAAAAGAATCTGGCATGGGGTGAGTAATTGAATTGCGTTTTGGTAATTCTGACGCTAGCCCGTGGTAGGGATTGTCACTAATCAGCCGGTGTTTGATTCCCTAGTTACAAGCAGCTGATAGGTATTGCAGCATCCGTCGTGTCTGATCGATGGTGGTTATCTTTAAAAGCGCCTCCTTAGTCTGTAGAGCATCGAAGTTGAGGCGATCGCCTAACTTGTCTAGCAGTGCAGTGAAGTTAAGATACTCGTCCCAAGTTTTAGCCTTGACGTGCCGCTGCTTATCCTCCAGAAACTTGTCCCACACTTGACGTAAGTTAGCCTTGGCTTGCTGATCTACTGGTGGTACAACTTCCAAAACTGTAATCTTGCCGTATTTAGCAAGAGTAGGGTCAAAGCGATCAAGAGTGATATCACTGTCTATTGTGTGTGCTTTTGCCCTAGCTACCTTTAATGCATCCCTGGAGTCAAGCCCGACAGTGAGAGAGTAGGTTTATCTTGTTAAGCGTCCAACGTAGCCGTAGGGATTCTCTAAACCGCTCTAATGAGATCCTCCCTATCCGCTCCTTTCCTGTGAATGCTTGTTGTGCCATATCTTGTATCTCACCGATTAGTTGAATTGTATCTAGATACAAGGTTGATACAAGTTGACCGAATAATCAATAGAGTTGAATTGCTGATTCTGTAAAGATTTTGTGTTTTTGCTTCTCAATATTGTATCTATTACCGATTACTCTACTGCTCTGATACAAGATCGAAAATTCATTTTGGTGGAGAAACTAGAAAGCACTTCAGGCAGTAGTTTCTGAAGTGCTTATTCTGTAAAGGTTTGAAGATGAGCAATATATGGGTCGCCCGGGATTCGAACCCGGAACTAATCGGTTAAAAGCCGAGTACTCTACCGTTGAGTTAGCGACCCAGCGGAAAGTTGCGTGCGGAGGTTTCCTCCGTTGAGCAAACTTTACAAGATAGATGCCTGATGTTTTTTGGCAACTTTCCTAAGATACCACATAAATTCCAAGTTTGTGTAGGAATTTTATAAAAAAATGACTTCCATGTTTACCAAAGTATTCAAACTCGCGCCAGGTTCTAAGGAAATTAAGTCAGTTCCTGTGTTGAGTGCATTGCGTGGCGCAGTCCACGGTTCAACACAGTAAAAATCTTTGCCCTTCTGCGTCCAAAAAACCAATGTTTTATAGTCCGTATCGTTCCAACTCATTTGCAACTGTAAGCCTCGATTAGCATCGCGAACACTTGCCGTTGCTGCATTGAGTGGTCGAAACGCAGCATCAATCTCATCTTGCTCAAAATCAAAATTACCAGTGAAAGAGTGATTCGTTTTGGTACGCTGATCTTGATATGCAGTCGCGGGAATAGTAAACTGTAACTGCGTTTTATCATGTACCAGAAAATAAGGATGCAGTCCTATTGAAAAGGGCATAGCAACTGTGGAGTGATTCGTAATGCGTTGGGCGATCGCTAATTGATTTCCCTGTAACTGATACGTAAACGCTAAGTGAAAATCAAACGGATAAACTGCACGAGTCGTTTCACTGCTCTCTAAACTCAGAGTTATACTAGCTTGTTCTTGGGTTACCTGCTCGGTAACTTTCCAGGGTAAATCGCGGGCAAAGCCGTGTTGTTTTAACGTGTACTGTTGCCCGTTATAGGTATAAGTGTTGTCTGGTAAGTTCCCGCAAATCGGAAATAAGATTGGAATCCCACCACGCACACTCAGTTGCGGATTGGCAAACCGTTCCGCATCCAAGTAGAGAATTTCTTGACCTTGAATCGACCAACGAGTGACGATACCACCGCGTTCTGGTACAACTTCTAAAAGAGAATCAGCGGCTTGATCGCTCAGAGTGTAGGTTTTGTATTGTTGTTGAGAAGAGGCGATCGCAAACACAGTACTTTATATGGTAAGTGAACACAGGCATCTTGCCTGCCAAAATACTAATCTTCCGCAAAGATATACCGATACAACTCATTCGGATCTGGTTCTGGGCTACTTTCTGCGAACTTCACCGCTTCGTCAATTTCTTGTTGAATTTTTTGTTCAATTTGTTTCAACTCTTCCTGAGATGCCAAATCTTGCTCAGTTAGATGTGCCGCAAGTTTCTTGATTGGATCGCGCGCAAACCAAAATTCTTTTTCATCTTTGCTACGCAACTCATCAGGATCAGCAAGCGAGTGACCGCGAAAACGATACGTTAAAGCTTCAATTAGTGTAGGACCTTCCCCTGCTCTTGCCCGCGCCACAGCTTCTTGAGCAACTTGGCGTACTGCCAAAACATCCATACCATCAACTTCAACACCCGCCATACCAAATACGCTCGCTTTCTTATAGATCTCTGGCTGCGAGGTAGCGCGTTCGTGTGCCATGCCGATCGCCCATTTGTTATTTTCTACAACATAAAGAATCGGCAGTTTCCACAATGCTGCCATATTGAGGCATTCAAAAAATTGACCGTTATTACAAGCACCATCGCCAAAAAAGCAAGCCGTCACTTGATCCGCACTTTCATCGCCCATCATTTCGCGACGATATTTCGATTGAAACGCTGCACCCGTTGCAACAGGAATTCCTTCAGCAACAAACGCATAACCACCAAGGAGACGATGCTCTTGAGAGAACATATGCATCGAACCACCACGACCTTTACTACAGCCAGTCGCTTTGCCGAACAACTCTGCCATAACTTGTTTAGCAGGTACTCCAGCACTTAATGCATGAACGTGATCGCGATACGTGCTACAAACGTAATCTTCACCAGGGCGCATCGCTTGAATCACCCCAGTTGAAACCGCCTCTTGTCCGTTATAAAGATGGACAAAGCCAAACATTTTGCCTCGGTAGTACATTTCCGCGCATTTGTCTTCAAAGTAGCGCCCCAAAATCATGTCTTCATACAGCCGCAGTCCTTCTTCTTTGCTCAGTTGAGTTGAAGCAGCAGAAAAAGTGGGTAATGTTCGTTCTTGCACCATCGCTGTGTAGTATCCTCGTAGTAATATTAAAGATAGTTATAAACTGTCTAGTATCTTAGGTTAGATAACTTTGACTATTGTGGGGCAAATTCCTGTCGCGGATAAAGCTCACAAGTTATTATGATTGCACGGTTTTGCTGAGACGGAAAAACGTTCGTATAAGTTGATTACTTGCGGTGCAAAGGAAGTAAGCTGTGCAAATTCCACTAGACTACTACCGAATCTTGGGACTGCCAGTTGCGGCAAGCCACGAACAGTTACAACAAGCTTACCGCGATCGCTTATTACAATTACCGCGACGCGAGTATTCACAAGCCGCGATCGCCGCCCGCAAGCAGCTAATAGAACAAGCATACGCCGTTTTATCTGATCCTGAACAGCGTAGTGTTTACGATACCAATTATTTTGCACATCGGTACGAACAGCAACTAGTACCTAATGACACGCCACCTCATTCAGAATTTCCTGTCGAGGATATTTTTGCGCCTCACACTCCGATTATCGACGTTGCAGATCACTTATTTGCTGGTGCTTTACTTATCCTTCAAGAACTTGGAGAATACGAACTTGTCCTCACCCTAGGAAATTCTTACCTCAACACCTCGAACCACGAACCAAATAACATCTCATTCCGCGCTGATATTGTTCTAACAGTTGCCTTAGCTTATCTAGAATTAGGACGCGAACAATGGCAGCAAGGACAATACGAAAGTGCTGCAAACTCCCTACAAAACGGCGAACAACTACTCAGTCGCGAAGGCATTTTACTCGGCATCAGAAACGATATCTTAGCAGATATCAATAAATTACGCCCGTATAGAATTTTGACATTGCTAAAAGAACCAGAAGGTACATTAGAACGCCGATACTTGGGATTAAAATTACTGCAAGATTTGCTCGATGCTCGCGGTGGAATTGACGGGGTCAGAGATGATGGTTCAGGACTCAGTCTTGATGACTTTCTTCGTTTTATTCAGCAGATCCGCAGTTACCTCACAGTATCCGAACAGCAAAGTTTATTTGAAGCAGAAAGCAAACGCCCATCGGCTGTTGCTAACTATTTAGCAGTGTATGCCTTAATCGCACGCGGCTTTACTCAAAGAATGCCCGTTCTTATTTCTCAAGCTAAGCAGTTATTACAACATTTAGCGCAAGTCAAACCTCAAGATGTTTATTTAGAGCAGGCAATATCTACACTTCTTTTAGGTCAAACAGTAGAAGCAAATCAAGCCTTAGAACTTTCACAAGAATACGAACCTTTAGAGTTTATTCGCGAACATTCTCAAGGTTCTCCGGATCTTTTACCTGGATTGTGTCTTTATGCAGAACGCTGGCTGCAAACTGAAGTATTTCCCCAGTTTCGCGATTTAAAAAATCAGCAAGCTTCTTTAAAAGAATACTTTGCTGACGAACACGTTCAGGCTTACTTGGAAGCACTGCCAAATCAGATTGTAGCAAACCAGCAAAAAGCTCCAGCTATGACTGCAACGTCAACAAGAAATCATACATCTCAGCAACGAGTGCAACCTACTCGCAAGCAGCATACTACTGATGTTGCAGGGGATGTTACTAGAGTAACGACATCAGTTATAAAACCTACAACTAACAACAGTGCGCTTGTCCCGACGACAGAACATGCTGGCTATGTAGGTGAAAATTCCAAGCAAACAACTTCAGCGCTAGAACACGTACGCATTTCTCCAAGAAAAAGACGCAGAAGAAAGCTTTCTACAAAAAGAAAAACAGCACTGGCAGTGATAGCCCTTGCGGGTCTTTTAGCAAGCGTATTTTTGTTTGCCCTACTCGGTCAAGCCTTTAGCTGGCTACGTCGAACTTTATATCCAGCGCCACCTCTGTTACCAGGCGAACAGCTTTCAGTAGAGTTAAATCGACCACTGATTGCAATTCCTACTCCTGGTTCTCAATTTTCTCCTGTTGTAGAACCTCTTGATACTGCAACAGCTGAGCAAGTTGTGCAAAGTTGGTTATCGGCAAAATCGTCAGCGTTTAGCCCTAATTATGCGATAGAAAGCTTACAAAATATTTTAGTTGATCCGACGTTAGCTCAATGGCAACAGCGTGTCAGGAACGACAGAGCGAGTAACCGCTATCGGCAATTCCAACATAGTGTAAAAATAGACTCAGTACAAGTCAATCCGAAGAATTCAGACATAGCAGTAGTACAAGCAATAGTTAGTGAAATCGCTCAAGTGTATGAAAATGGTCAGCTAAACCAACGTGCTTCCTACGCAGATCAAAACCTCCGTGTTAGATATGATTTAGTGCGCAGAAATGGTGCATGGCAAATTCGGCAAATGCAGGTTTTAAATTAGCTTTTAGCGATGAGTGATTAGCCATTAGCTTTTACAATCATGATTGTAAGTGGGCACTTGTATACAAGATACAGCCTATTGCAGTTTTATGAGGCACAGTAGCAACAGTGAGTAAACCAGTTTTTCAAATGCACGGGATTAATTAAATCGAGTGCAGTGGCAATGAGAAGATCAACCCTGAATGCAGTAGTTGGGG
>NZ_JADEWN010000116.1 GCF_015207655.1 Gloeocapsopsis crepidinum LEGE 06123
TGTGGGGAGCCAGTGCGCTCTTGGGGGTAGCGCTCCAAGCGGACTTCGTCGCCCTCCGTTGAGTGCAACTGGCGTGGATTAGGGGGCTGATACAAGTGCGGTTGCTAAAGATTTATACATTGATTCAGCAATGCTTTAAATTTTTCTCTGCTTTGTTTTTGACACACAATTGCATTTCATTCACTAATCAGTGAACTTCTGAAATACCAAAGTGACATTATGCCCACCAAAGCCAAAAGAATTTGACAAAGCAACATCTACTTTTTGGGCGCGAGAAACATTAGGTACATAATCCAAATCGCACTCTGGATCGGGATTTTCTAAGTTAATCGTTGGTGGTAGTTGGTCATGTGCGATCGCGAGAGTTGTTGCGACAGCTTCAATTCCACCCGAACCGCCTAATAAGTGCCCAGTCATTGACTTAGTTGAGCTGATTGCGACTTTGTACGCGCGATCGCCCAACACTTTTTTCATCGCTGCTGTTTCAGTCGTGTCATTCATTGCGGTGCTAGTACCGTGGGCATTAATGTAGTTGACTTGCATTGGATCTAACAAAGCATCTTTGAGTGCAAGTTGCATAGCACGATTTGCACCTTCGCCTCCAGGTACAGGTGATGTCATATGATAGGCATCACACGTCATTCCGTAGCCGACAATTTCAGCATAAATGCGCGCGCCACGACTGCGGGCGTGTTCGAGCTCCTCTAGTAGCAGAATTCCCGCTCCTTCACCCATGACAAATCCATCGCGATCGCGATCAAAAGGACGACTAGCATGAGTCGGATCGTCATTACGAGTAGACAGCGTTCGGGCTGCAGCAAAACCTGCAACAGACAGTGGTGTGACTGCTGCTTCTGCGCCGCCACAAATCATTGCTTGGGCATAACCGCGCTGAATCATCCGAAACGCATCGCCAACTGCATTGGAACCAGCAGCACATGCTGTAACTGGACAAGTATTTGGTCCTTTAGCACCAATATGAATTGCTGTTAATCCTGCTGCCATGTTTGCGATCATCATTGGCACCATAAATGGGCTACATCGGTCAGGACCGCGATTGAGATAAACTGTTTGTTGGTCTTCTAGTACCTTAATCCCACCAATACCAGTACCAATAATTACACCCACTTGTTCTGCGTTCAGTTCATTGATGACAAACTGTGCGTCTGCAAGCGCTTGTAAACTGGCTGAAACCGCAAATTGAGCAAATCGATCCATGCGCTTGGCATCTTTGCTGTCAAGGTAGTCATGAGGATTAAATCCTTTGACTTCACCAGCAATGCGGCACTTGTGATGGGAGGCATCGAACAAGGTAATCGGACCAATCCCACTGCGTCCATTTATTAACCCTTCCCAGTACTCATCTGGAGTATTGCCAATCGGCGTGATAGCACCGATACCCGTTACGACAACACGTTTTTTTTCCTTATCTGTCATACTTCAGTTGAGCCAGCTTCCTGACTGAATAACGCAGAACAAATGAATTTTTATTTTTGGGCGCTGGCGCGATCTTCAGACGATTTAATCACGAGTGCGATCGCATTCCTTGCGCCACCTTGTCAGATGTGCCTCACACCTAAGCGGATGCAGTCACTTTGTTGCTGATGTAATCTACAGCTTGCTGTACAGTTGTAATTTGTTCAGCTGCCTCATCGGGAATTTCAATATCAAATTCTTCCTCTAAAGCCATCACAAGTTCAACAGTATCAAGCGAATCGGCTCCTAGGTCGTTCGCAAAGTTTGCTGGTGGTGTCACCTTTTCAGCTTCAACACTCAGCTGCTCAGTCACAATTTTCTTGACTTTTTCAAAAATTTCCGCTTCGCTCATAAATATAACGTCCTCAAGCAGTTGCAAAAAAATCCCTCGATTGGGATGAGATGGTTTTAAGCATATTTATCTTATCGAAAAGCGCGATCGCTTAAACACTCCAAATGGTCTGTTTTCCTACTGTCACTAAAAGTGAAGTGAGGAACAAGAGACTGGATAAGGTAAGAGAAGCAATTGTGGACTGAGGTTAGGATAGAAAAGGTTATCTTTAAGTTTTATTCCTTATTCTAGTTGCCCGTCCCTAATTTCTTATGTCTTCCCATTTAAAATATGCTTATTTTCCTGGTTGTGTTGCCCAGGGAGCCTGCCGCGAACTTTATCAATCTACGCAAGCATTAACTCAAGCTTTAGGTATTGAACTTATAGAACTTAAGAAAGCTGCATGCTGTGGTTCTGGTACTTTTAAAGAAGATTCACTGCTACTAGAAGATACTGTGAATGCCCGCAATATTGCCTTGGCGGAAGAATTAAATCTTCCCTTACTGACACATTGCAGCACTTGCCAAGGAGTTATTGGTCGTGTTGATGAGCGTTTGAGAGAGTCTCAGCAGACTAACCCTGCTTACCTTGAGCAAGTCAATGACTTACTTACCCAAGAAGGCTGTTTACCCTATCGCGGTAATACCACAGTCAAACACTTGCTGTATGCAATTGTTGCTGATTATGGATTACAAGAACTAGAAAACCGTGTATCACGACGCTTGAGCGGTATCAAATGTGCTGCTTTTTATGGCTGTTATTTACTGCGTGCTCAAAAATCCATGCCCTACGATGACCCCTACAACCCCCAATCAATGGAAAATGTGTTTCGGGCAGTTGGTGCAACACCAGTATACTATCGCGGGCGAACTCAGTGCTGTGGTTGGCCGCTTTCGAGTTATGCGACTACACAAGCATTTAAAATGGCAGGAATGCATATTCAAGAGGCTCTCGTAGCTGGTGCAGATTGTATGGTAACTCCTTGTCCTTTGTGTCATCTCAATCTTGATTCTCGTCAACCCGAAGTAGAAAAAGTAGTGGGCGAAAAACTAGGTTTACCTGTGTTGCATTTACCTCAACTCATTGCTTTGGCACTAGGCATTAAACCTAAAGAATTGGGGTTAGAAAGGCATATTGTTTCTACTCGTCCTTTGTTAGAAAAATTAGGATTTTAAGTTTTAAATAAAAAGAGCTGAGTAGATTAATTTTATGAAAAATTCTACTCAGCACAAGAATTATCTAGAGTTAACAGGTATCAACTAACTGAAGTAAATTATTACTAGTTAGCCGTCTTTTTGCTCGATTACGCATTAAGTTAATTGTTGTCTTTGGTTTGCGTCTCGCTCGATACATCTACCGTGTGAGTAGTATCGGAACCTGCGATCGCCTCTCTATTACCTCCTGTTAAATTAATGTGGACTACACGGTTAATTGCTTCAGCAACCTTAGGTAGCGTCAAAGTCAAAATTCCATCTTTATAACTTGCTTCAACTTGTTCGTTTTCGACTGCTACTGGTAATGGAATTATTCTTTGGAACTTACCATAGCGAAATTCAGAATGCCAAAATCCCCGCTCTTCTGTTCGTTGTTCTTGACGAGTTTCACCTGTAATAGTCACTGTGTCTCGGGCAACTTGCACATCAAGATCTTTAGCATCTATTCCAGGAATTTCAGCTCGTAAGATAACATTTTCTTCACTATCTTGCATTTCAATCGCAGGCATCCAGTTTACCTTTAACTCTCGATTAAATCCTGCAATCTCGTCAAACATCCGATCCATTTGACGCCGTAAGGCAGTAATTTCTTGAAATGGTTGCCAATGTACTAATGCCACGGTCAAGTCACCTCCATAGTTCAGTAAAAGAGACTGACTCAAGTTGTCACTCAACGATGAACTTATTCAATATAAAAGTTGAGCATAGGTGCGTTTAATAGCTTTCTTACTTGCACCTTTACTTCTATATTAGCTAATAAAAATATAAGTGAGTGAGGATAACCCTACTATAAAAGTAGTGTTGCTGGCATATTTATTTTTCTCTACTTAAGCTGCGTTGTAACTGCTTGAGAGTTTGATAAATTTCTGGTAAGCGCGTGTAAACAGCAGATGCTTTGAGAAAATTTTTGTGTGATATGGCAGGATTTCCTGAAACAATTGTTCCTGGTTGAACATCACTATGAACCCCCGCTTTAGCAGAAGCAACAGCCCTATCTCCAACTTTTACTTGATTGGCAATTCCCACTTGACCTGCAAGAATAACTTGATTGCCAATTTTTACACCGCCAGCTAAGCCAACGTGGGCGGCAAATGCACAGTTAGCACCAATCTGACAACCATGACCGATTTGTACCAAGTTATCAATTTTTGTATTTTTGCCAATGCGTGTTTCTCCCACTGCTGGGCGATCAATCGCGCTGTTGCAACCCACTTCGACACCATCTTCTAATACGGTGTATCCCGACTGTTCCATCTTGACCCACCCTGTCGGTGAAGGAACAAAACCGAAGCCTTCTCCACCAATGACTGCACCACTATGAATTACGCAGTCAGAGCCAATTTGGCTGCGCTCGTGAATTGTACAATTAGCATGAAAAATAGTGCGATCGCCAATTTGGACTTCGGGGTAAATCACGACGTTGGGATGAATACAGACGCGATCGCCAATGCTAACACCTGCTTGAATGACAACATGCGCGCCAATATATACGTCTTCGCCGAGTTTTACGGAAGGATGAATAACTGCACTAGGATGAATTTCGGGTGCAGGGTGGAATGGCTGATAGTATAGTGCGATCGCTCGTGCAAATAGTAACCGTGGTTGGGAAGTCGCAATCCAAGCAATCCCGCGTGATTGTGCTTGTATTTGTAGATTTTCATTCTGGGGCAAAATCAATGCACTAGCTTGAGTTGTGGCAACTTGCGAGGCAAATTTGGCACCTTCGATATAGCTTAAAGTCCCCGCAGCAGCTTCTTCAACTGGTGCTAATCCATCAAGATCTGGATCGCAGTCTTTATTAAGATCAAGGCTATTGTTGGCAGCAGCTTCACCGAGTTTTTGAACAACTTCGCTAAATTTCATCTTTGACTTTTATAGTTTCAAAAACTAATTGAACCATTTTATAGTAGAGGTCGGAGGTCAGGGGTCAGAACAGTTGTAAGTGTTGAAAAAATTCTAATGCCTTCGGCACTTTTGTTCGCGAACAATTCAAAATTCAAAACTCAAAACTAACTAATAGACTACTCCCATCGCTTGACCAGCTAGCCACGCCGTTGTCCAAGCGCTTTGGAAGTTAAAGCCTCCAGTGATGCCATCAATATCTAGGATTTCTCCAGCAAAGTAAAGCCCTCGACAGAGACGACTTTCCATCGTTTTAAAGTTGACTTCTTTGAGACTGACACCACCGCAGGTAACAAATTCTTCTTTAAAAACTCCCTTACCTTGAATCAAATATTGTCCTTGTGTAAGTTCTTGGACAAGTAGATTTAAGCTTTTATGCGATATTCCCGACCAACGATCTTCATGGCTAACATTAATTCGCAATAATAAGTACTGCCACAGACGACGTGGTAATTCAACAGGACAGTTACTTGCGATCGCCCGTTTTGCCCATTCAGTTTTAAGTGCAAGTAATTTTTGGCGAATATCTTCAGGATTACTGTGCGGCAGCCAGTTGATGATTAGAGTTGCCTGATATTTCTCGTCATATAGCATCCGTGCCCCCCATGCAGAAAGTTTCAGCACCGCAGGACCACTCAAACCCCAGTGAGTAATAAGCAATGGACCTGTTTGTTCGAGTTTGTGACTACCAACTGACAACCGTAAACGAACTGTATCGACACTTACCCCAGCTAGTGCGCGTAGTTCTTGATCAAGAATGTTGAATGTAAACAGTGATGGTACGGGCGATTCAATATGGTGTCCTAAACTTTCGGCGATGTGATAACCGACTTTATTGCTTCCTGTTGCAAGTAATATGCGATCGCATGTAATAATTTCTCCTGATTTCAACTGAATTTCAAATCTCGAAGTCACGCTATCCAGCTTCTTCACAGAAACCACTGCTGCGCCCTTATAAATTTCGATTCCTAAAGCGATCGCCTTTTCCATCAAACAATCAACAATCGTCGCCGAGTCATCGGTGACAGGAAACATTCTGCCATCAGGTTCAGTTTTCAGTTTGACTCCTTGTGCGGCGAACCAATTGACAGTATCGCGGCTTTGAAATCGGGTAAATGCCCCACGTAAGGCTTTGCCACCTCTCGGATAATTTTGCACTAAAGCAGCTGGTTCAAAACACGCATGAGTAACATTGCATCTTCCACCGCCAGAGACACGGACTTTGGCTAATGGTTGGTGACTTGCTTCTAAAATAATGACTTGAGTATGAGGATGAGCTTGTGCTGCTGCGATCGCACCAAAAAAACCCGCTGCGCCTCCCCCAATAACAACAATTAACGGTTGCAATTTACCTAATTCCTACAAAGCAATCCAAGACAGTTCTACATATCAGCCTAGCGTTATGCCACTTCCCTATGCCAGTCGCTTTCTAGAATCGCCCATAACTTCACATCTTCAAATACTCCCCACTTTCGGACTCGCTGGCGTAACACTCCTTCTTGTACAAATCCATTTTTCTGCAGTACCTCACATCTTGCACCTATCAGGAAAACCACTAATACATGAATAAGTAGTGTAAGAAAGTGACAGCAGAAGCGGAAATTCGCT
Organism: Gloeocapsopsis crepidinum LEGE 06123; assembly: GCF_015207655.1. Taxonomy (GTDB): domain Bacteria; phylum Cyanobacteriota; class Cyanobacteriia; order Cyanobacteriales; family Chroococcidiopsidaceae; genus Gloeocapsopsis; species Gloeocapsopsis crepidinum. Next base: position 6,532 of record NZ_JADEWN010000116.1, read on the forward strand.
TTTGTGGCAGAGAGTAATTCAGAAAACTTGATTTGTAGAGAAATT
>NZ_JADEWN010000117.1 GCF_015207655.1 Gloeocapsopsis crepidinum LEGE 06123
GCCAGCTTCTGCTTAACTTCTTCAACGCTCTGGTGGGCTACAACTCGACTGACTCTTGCCATAACAGTGCTCGTTTCTCGGTTAACTGCACCCTACCCTAATTGTTCTTTAGAACGCAAGTTCGTATCAGCTTGCGGTTGGGAATTTGTCACGCGGGTATTGTTAATACTGTTGCAAGCCACAAGTATTGTTGCGGTTAAGACTCCCAAGACAAGCCAATAGGCGAAATGGCGAAAAGAAATTCTCATGACTATCTAACTCACAACTGCCAAGAAACGGTTCCCAGCACAGTGAAAGGAGCGCCTCGATTGACAAAAGTACTTAAACCGTAATCACTTGTGTAGTTTTCTACATCGAAGATATTACGAAAATTCAACGCGGCACGAAAGCGATCGCGTTCATAAAAAATCGCAGCATCGGTGCGCAAAAAACTCGGTAACTCCACGGTATTCACATTATCTGCCCATCGCTCGCCAATATAGTACAAGCCAAAACCAAACCCTAAACCCTGCAAATTGCCATCTTGAATGCGATAAGTTGTCCATAGACTAAACGAGTGTTCAGGCGCAGAAAACCGTTGATTTCCTTCGATGGTTGGATCGTTGTCTTCAGTAATTCTGGCATCGGTGTAGGCATAGCCGCCGATAATATTCCATCCAGGTGAAATCTCGCCACTGATATCTAATTCAATACCTTGACTTCGTTGCTTTCCCGTTTGAACTGAGAAGACTGGATTATCTGGAGCGGGGGTAGTGACATTAGTGCGAGTTAAATCGTATAAAGCAAGATTGGCTGAGAGTTGCTCAGTGATATCGGCTCGAATACCTACTTCATATTGCGTTCCTCGTTCTGGGCGGAATGTGTCTCCACCTTCAGCGATACCGATTGTTGGGGAAAAGGAGCGAGCATAACTGGCATATAGGGAAATAGGTGGAATCGGTTGGTAGACAATGCCCACTCGTGGACTAAATGCTGTGTCATATTGACTGGTTTCTACATCTGTCAGGCGATCTTCACTTGTTTCCTGAAACAGATCAAATCTTCCACCTAAGAGCAGTTTGAGATTTTCTGCGATCGTAATTTGATCTTGGATGTAGATTCCCAATGTGTCTCTAGTCGTAAATCTGTCATCCGTGAGTTGACCTGTAGGATTTACAGTTTGATCGAAAACTGGGTTAAAGATGTCTACAGGTTGGGCATCGCCAAATTCATAGTTAAGATCTGTTGTATCTCGATTTAGGTCAACACCAACGAGAAGCTGGTGCTCAATTCCTCCTGTATTAAATCTGCCAAGTAGATTGGTATCGAGATAGAAGGTATTGTAATACTGAGCACCAATCAGAAAGCCTCGGTTGAGTGTACGGTTGTCTTCAGCGAGAAAATGATTGGCTCTCCCCCATTTGTATTGTCATCAACAAATGTATAACGGAATGTATTACGCAAGCTTAAATTTTCATTGAAGCGATGCTCTAAGCGATATCCAATTCTGCCGTTGATCCTCAGTTCATTATTTAAAGAACCTGCGGCGTTGAAACTACGGCTGACTTCTCCATTTGGGTTTTCGAGTACAGTGCCCAAAATCGGCTGAGCTTCTCGTCCATTCTGGTCTAAAAAGTTAACATCGCCTTCGAGGATAAAATCGGTATTTGGTCCAAATCTGAGGGCTAGGCTAGGCGCAATAAACGTTTCGCTGTTTTCATCAAAATCTAGAAAACTTCCGAAGTTGCGGTAACTACCAATCAATCGATAGAGCACTGTTTCAGAATCATCCAAAGGTCCAGAAAAATCAAAAATGCCCTGATAGTCGTTATAGCTGCCAATCGTTGCGCTCACTTCATAGAATGGATAGCTTAACGGTTGTCGAGTCACAACATTGATCGTGCCACCCAGAGATCCTACTTCACCATATAAAGCAGCAGCAGGTCCTCTGAGTACCTCTAGACGTTCGGCATTGACAAAGCTACCATCACTAGAAATTTGCGGGTCAGGAATGCCATTGACTAAGAAACCGCCATAATTTTCAAAGCCTCGGATAATGAAGTAGTCTCTGCCGCTAGCAGGGCTAACAATTGAAGTAATGCCAGCAGTATTTTCCAAGCCTTCTGTAATACTTCTTGCTTGGCGATCTTCTAGCACCTGTTGGGGTATGATTTGAATCGACTGGGGAATATCACGCAAAGGTGTATCGGTTCTTGTGCCTACACTGGCATTTGGTACGCGATCGCCTTCTTGTTCTCCTGTTACTAAAATTTCAATCGTTTCGTCATCAGTTGGTTGCTGTACGGAAGATACAGGCGCGATTGCACCTATAATTAAACCGCGATCGCTATCAAACAACTCCACGATTGGTAGTGCGGTTTCACCGATAATCAATACTCGCACAGTATTGGCATCAAGATTTGTAACTGTAATCTCAGTAATTTTTGTAACTGGTTTTTCCAAACGAAATGTAAAAGAATCGCCACTAGGTAAACGCAGTTGTGCATTCGGAATGTCTGCAATGTAGTTATTGCCACTACTGCGATTTGTCACTTGCAATTGTTCGCCGAAAGGAGTTTGTAAAATGACCTCAACACCTTTATCAGTGGGAACTGCTTCGACTTCGGTAATTTGTACTAAAGAAGTATTAGGAGTTGGCGATTGCGAAAGTAATTCTTTGACACTCGTAGCTGGGAATTCGGTTTCACTAAGTCTTCTAATTTTCGTTGTCGTTGGAGATGCTGGCGTGACAACTGCTTTCTTTTCCGATTCAAATGCTTGTACGAGTTGAACAAAGTCACTATTGATAACTCCTAGCGTACTTACTATCAACCAAAAATGAATATCGAGCGAACGCACGCAGCATTTACCACCAAACACACACCGCCAATTCATACCACTCCCCACACACCTAAAAATGTTGCTTATTGCAGATCTTTCTTAGTTGCAATCAATCAAAGTGTAGAGAAGTACAATGAGTTGAGTCTATCCTGAAACAGTCTTACGTCCTGAAACAAGCTTTTTGCCCGCAAAACATTCGCGTAGTGTGATGCCATGGCGATTTATCAGCTAACCTTGGCAAATATTAGAAGATTATTGTTGATGCTATGTCTAGACAGTCATTGCATTCCGCTTAGGTGAAAACCGCATCAAATCCTAACTCAATGAAGATAGCCTTTCTAATGGCATTCCAATATTTATCTTCTATTTCGCCTTGTTTACGCTTAATTCGACTAGCATCCACAGCCCTCATCTGACTTAGGCAGACATAGCGATCTTTGTCTAAACCGTTGCGCTTAGTAGCCTTTATGTTGACTACGAAGGGGAAAGTTTTTGCTCCTGGTAAAATTGGCGCAATAATCGTAGTAGGACTATTTTGATTTCCGATGTCATTTTGCAGAATCAAACAAGGTCGCTCTTTGTCTGTTTCACTACCTACTATAGGCTTCAGATCGACCCACCATATATCACCGCGCTTGTAGCTTAACTGACCCTTAGGCATCTAGTCCATCACCAACAGCAACATCCCAAACAGCAATCTCCTCTAAGAATTCAGGCTCTTCCGACTGCTCTTTGTATGCATCTTCTAGTTCCTTTAGAAGACTTTTTTTCTTTTCTCTAAGAAGAACTTCGTTGATATAGTTGCTGCGATTCTTAGAAGACCGATCCACAAACTCTAAGACTTCTTCATCCAGTGTAATACTAACTTTCTTGCTCATAACTCTAAAAATTGTCGGATAAATATGTAGGATTATTTTATCACACTATCCGATTTCAACTGTTGACGCTACCCAGTCACAAGCGTGTCACCAAACTCAACTTGTTGACGAATACCATTTTCATAAAACTGTTTTGCTCTCAAAGCAACTTCTTCTAGACTCCCAAAAATAGCCTGCATAACAATTACATTCCTTTTAGTAACTAATTACCGCTCTTGATATTACATTTATTTTTATCCTGCTACTTATTAACTTATAAAGAAACACGCTTTTTGCCCGAAAAACATTCGCGTGGTGTAATGCCAAACCTGCGCTTAAATGCCGCCGCGAAGTGTCCTAGATGAGCATACCCTACGATATTAGCGACTTCGGCAACAGTTAAATTACGTTCGCGTAATAGTTGCTGTGCATGTTCCATGCGTTGATTCGTTAAATAACCAAATACCGTTGTGCCAAAAAGTATCTGGAACCCTCTTTGCAGCGAACTCTCACTGATACCTACCCGTTGCGCTAACTCTGATAATAACGGTGGGTTTTCTAAACGCAAAAGTAAAATTTCCCTAGCATAATGAATTTTGGCGATCGTTTCTTTCTTCAAGCGCGGTGATAATTGCGTTTTCGCAGCGTCTTGCACGCAATTTTCTAAAAAAGGCATCAACTGCAACGCCATCAATTCTATAACCTTACCCTGTAAATACATCCGCTTATTTATTCCTTGGTAAGGACAGTTAATAATTTGCTGCGCTACACTTTGCGTTGCGGCATTTGCTTTACGGAAGATTGCGGCTTGCCAGTCGTTTTCCTTTGCCAAAAACTTCAATTGAGGTAGCATCTTACCATCCTCTCCAGGAAAGAAAGTTGCTAGCAACTCTGGTGGCATTTCTATTTCAATACCTACAGTTCTTTGAAACTGGCGAAAGAATACCTCAAATTTACGTTGTACTCCACCACCAGAAATAAAACTATTTTCTTCTCTAACTAAACCAAAAATTAAGACACCAACCTGGAGAGGATGATTATTATCTGGAGTTTTGATGATTACATCATGATAAAATTGTTGATCGTCAATACTCAGCCAAAGATTAGGATAGACCTCAATCTGTCGATAGTAACCTTGACCAAGTTGTTTGGGTATTTCATAAAGATATTCAGATTCTGAGTAAACGTTGCACTTACTCTTTCGTTCGTTTTCTAGTAGTTTAGTGTAGTCATCGTCTGTAAAGGTGATTGTCATCGCTAGAGCTAAAAACTTAATGATAATTAATTGCAGCAATTTTACCGCAAAGCCGAATGATGACAATGTTTTAGGACCGCGATCGCACAGTATACTCAATTGAAAAAACCGCACGCTAGTGTATACTGCAAGCCCAGCAGCCAGTAGGCTAATCAATAGTTAACAAAATTAGAAGTTACGCACTTGATGCCTCAGGGCTTGCATTTTAGTTCCTCTACTCAGGGAAATCTACCATGGTTCTCCTTAAGAAATTTTAGGCTCTCAATTGGAAACCCTTGTTCTTGCGTGGCAGATTCTAGGAGTTTTTGCAAAATTGTCCGATCTTACCAACAGTATCTATCCTACTTCTCCTTATCTCTGCGGTTGAGGTTCGCCATAAATGAAATCGTCCATGACGACAATATCTCTAGTACCGCCGTCATTATTGTTAAAGCTTAAGGCAGCATTGCCACTGGTAATACGGACTCGATAAATGCGTTCGCCCTGATTGAATACTACCCCTAGGAAAGAGAGGCTTTCTTTACTGTTGGGTACGTTCGGAACAAAGTCACTAAAGAGTAGCTTATTGTTAGCACCAAAATACTCTATCTTCGTACTACCCCAGCGGTCTACATCAGTAAAAATTGCGCCAAACCCATTGACTGTTGCCTTCCTAGCAGTACCAGGCACGAAGAAAAGCACATTCGTGATGTTGCTGCCTAAAGCAGTGAATAGCCTTTGGGGGCTAAAGACGCGGAAGATAGATGAATAGGTGGGATTAATATTGCCAAACTCGATGGGAGCCACACCAATGTTAGCGCTGACTTGAAACCCTTGACCTGGGGTTTGGAAGAAGACACCTCGTGGAGAGTCAACATTAAAGAAGTCGGGCGGCAGCTTGTTAGAGGCGGCAAAATTGTCAGGAACGCCATCCCAGTTAATTTCACGGCGACCATTAGGAAATGTGCCACCCACTCCGTTGTTTTGCCCTAAAGCATTTCGGAAGTCGTCTACAGCAGATTGAATTGTGGCAGCGTTGGGACCAGCCGCCTTTCTAACAACAGGAGCAGCGAGGGTAGCTGTTGGCATTAGAAATGATATAGCTAACACCAGCGTGGCACTTGGGTAAAATTTTGTAAACATTATACTTCCTTGTCCTCAGTTACTTTTTTGAAATCGAAGAAATGAACCCTGCATAAAATGCCTTAACTTTGTTCTCCTAAGAAGTTAAGGTTTGTTAGTGCTGTACTCTGAGCATTTTCAGAGTACTCAACAAATTAGTATCTGTCATTACAGAAAATCTCTGGGCTTTAGTGTAGAAGGATCTCAGTTAATCTCAGAAACCTATAAGTTGACCGAGCTAGAACTGGTGCAATTGTCACTAAAGTTGGAGATTTGTGATAGCCTGCCAAGACGCGTGTAAAAAGGCAAGATAGTTCGGAAAGACCTGTTTATCTGAGCAGATTTTTAAGCTCGTGTCTAACACAGGTTTTTCATCCTAATTGCACCTGAGTTCGGGTTAAGCAGATGGAGGTAAAGCCCATTCTAAGTGAAGGGAGGGCTTTTTGGGCTGATGACAATAAGCAATCAAACCACAGAGGACATTAACACCAAAATTGACGGGACTACGATG
>NZ_JADEWN010000118.1 GCF_015207655.1 Gloeocapsopsis crepidinum LEGE 06123
CTGATTGAGGTGTCACCTTGTGTGTATGCCTTAACTATTTTTTCTCGCAAGTCGAGCGAGTACGGTTTCATTAGACTTCATTTGTGTACTCCTCTTACTGTACCTCATAAACTTGCAATAGGCTGTAAATAAGTCATCAAGAATAAAGTTTGCTGTAATTGGTCCAGCACCTTGGAAATAATCACCTACTTCATATACTTTGTTTTGCTGGACAACTTGTAATTGCGTCCAGAGTGGATCAGTTTTTAATTTCTCAAGTTGAGATTGTGCTTTGTGCTGCTCTTTACCAACTTCACCCCAACTTCTTAAGAATAGTGCATCACTTTCGAGTTCATAAAGCCTTTCTTTGCTTAATGTCCAGGTTCTCCAGGTATATTGGGTCAAAGCCGGAGGCAAGGATAATCCTGCTTCTTGAATAACACTCATTGCAAAAGAGTCTTTTGTGCTAAGAATGAAAGCATCTGCACGCACCTCAATAGCAGATATCGTAAATGGCAACTGATTGCTCATTTCAGCTTTAAACCTCTTGATTCGCGCATCATAGTTGTCCATTACTTGCTGTGCTTTGTCAGTCTTACCCAATGCCTCAGCAAATAACCTGAATGTCCTCTTCCAGTCCTCTGCCCCATCCAGAACCGTCGGAGCGATTTTCGACAACTGGGGATAAACTTGTTCAATTCTTGATTTATGCCCCAAAATTAAATCAGGTTTCAGTTTTAAGAGCCGTTCTAGATTCGGTCCTTGCGGATTGCTGATATCTTCAATTCCTTGCCATTGTTCAGACGGTAACTTTTCCTTGACATAGGTGAGAACGTTGGGCGTTCCGGCGATCGGTTTGACTCCCAGTGCCAATACAGGGTCTAATTCTGTACCACCCCAAACGACAACTCGCTGAGGATTGAGGGGAACACAAGTGTCACCCATCACGTGTGCAATAATACGGCAGTTATTAGAAACTGCTTCTAATTCCCGATACGAAGAAATACCGCAAGCAGAAATAGTCAGAATGGCAAAGTTCAACAAAACGAAAAATTTCAGGACACGTTGATAACGCTGTTGAATTGCCATGCGACTCTTACCTTGATTATGTAAGTGCAAGATGTCCAACCAGATAATAAATTTTTGCATCTTAAAATCGAACTGAAACTGTTCCTAATATCGTGAACGGTGCACCTGGAATTACAGATGTTCGACTGAAAGAGCTTTCAAAATAATCTACATCAAACAGGTTCTTGACATTTAACGCTACTTCCCAGTTCGGTCGTCGATAAAAAATAGTAGCATCGGTTCGCATATAGCTAGGTAACTCAAAGCTGTTATCGAGATCTCCTTGTCGATTGCCCACCAAAAATATACCGCTGCCGAAGCCTAATCCTGCCAGCGCACCTTGTTGAAATTCATAGGTTAACCACAAACTACCACTATGTAGGGGGACATTATAAGGACGATTACCTTCAATTCCGCTATTATCGCGTGTAATTTCTGCATCTGTGTAGGCATAGCTAGCAATGATGTTGAACCCTGGCAGAACTTCGCCAATGACATCTAGTTCAATGCCTTGACTGCGCTCTTCACCAATTTGAATACTGAATCCAGGACGATTGGGGTCGTCAGTGACCACGTTTTGCTTTGTCAGATGGTAAGCAGTAAGAGTCGCAATTAAGCGATTTTGGATGAATTCTGTTCTTATCCCTGCTTCAAATTGTTCGCCACGGGTCGGCTCAAAAGTACTGCCATCTGCATTTCTAAAATCTGCGGACGAAGGAGCAAATGAACGGCTATAGCTGGTGAATAAAGACACTGGTTCAGCCACTCGATAGACTACTCCAACTTGAGGACTGAAAGCCGTATCCTGCTGTTTATACTCTTCTCCTGTTAAAAAGTTGTTAACAGTTTGATCGACCACATCGAGTCGTCCGCCTAGGAGAATTTTCCATTGATTTCCAATAGAAATCAAATCTTGAGCATAGAAACCAAAAATGTTTTGAAAAGTTTGACCATCTCCTGTTTGAATGAAGTCTAGCGGTGGGCTGTCGGCATCATTTGGATTAAAGATATCAATCGGGGGAACATCAGCGTTAAAAAGCTCGCCAGCAGTAGTGACTCGACGAAATTCTGTACCAATCACTAGACTATGATCGAGCGATCCTGTTGCAAAACGACCTGTGACATCAGTTTGAAACACATAGTTCTCATCATGTCCTACTGACCTAAATGAACCACGAGTCACGGTTCGGTTGTCTTCTAATAAATCATTAAGAAATACCTCCTCCTCGTTGGTATCAAGAAACTCATATCGAAACGCATTCCGAATTGACCAATTTTCACTGAAGTCATGTTCCAAGCGATAGCCAATGTTACCGACACTGCGATCGCGATTGTCTAATCCAGGATAGTTATCTAAGGGCTGCGATCGCGACACCTCACCGAAAGGATTAGATATGACTGTCCCTTCTGCAGGTAAACCTGAAAAGAGTAATCCAGAAAAGTTGAGATACTGTCCTTCTACTATTAGGTTGGTTGCGCTACCCAACTGAAAACTCACTACAGGTGCGACAAAAAATCTTTCAAGATCGATGTCGTCTACAAAAGTTCCAGAGTTTTGATAGGCAATATTGAGACGGTAAAGAATCGTGCGAGCGTCATTTAGGGAATCGGAAAAGTCAAGGGTGGGACGGTAGGAGTTGAAACTGCCTGCCGTAAAATCAAATGCATAATAGGGTTCAGTTAATGGTTGTTTCGTTAAGATATTGATGACTCCACCTGGTGCACCCTGACTATAAAGGACTGAAGAGGGTCCTTTTAAGACTTCGATGCGTTCTATATTGGCAGTTTCTTGTCCAAGGTTATAACCAGTAAATTCATTTCTGATACCGTTCGTAAAGTAATCGCGACCAATCGTAAATCCACGTACCCGAATAAAATCACTGAAGATACTGAGTGGAGTAGAGTCTTGGGCAATACCGCTGACATTGCGAAGTGCATCTCCCACTGTTGTAACTCGCTGGTCTTCAATCACTTGTTGCGGTACGACCTGAACCGATCGAGGAACATCTAAGAGTGGCGTTTCGGTTCGCGTCGCAGTCGTCGCACGATCAACTTGATAGCCTTGTTCTGGCTGTGCTGTCACGACAACCTGAATCGTCTCTTCAGATTCTTCAACAACTTCTGATCCTGGAACTACACTCAGTACTAATCTTTGCACCTCTTCTCTCACAGTTGCGGTTGGAGCAGTATTTGTACCTGTAATAGCGACTCGAATTTGGTTTTTTGGTAAACCCGTAACGCTGATTCGTGCAATCCCCTCTACTGGATTTGTTTGCTGAAACTCATCATCAGGGAGTTCTAGCACCGCATTAGGAATTTCCACAATCAAGGTATTGTCTACAACAGAAGTTGATGGTTCAGACAATTGCCCTTCTGCGGTTTCTAAAATGACCTCAACACCTGCATCCGTTGTACTCAACCGAATTCCGGTAATTGGCACAATCGTGGTTTGCGCGATTTGCTCGTGCCATTCGTCTAACGTTGTTGCAGGTTGTGCAAATTCATTAAGTGTAGGAATTTCTAAGGACGACATTGAGTGCTTATGCTGCGTTTTCACCACTTCACTTGCCCAGCTTGGAGAAACCATTAGGATTGAAAAAGCACTCGCGATCCAAATTAGTTGATACTGTTGACTTGGCATTGCTCCGCACACCTTAAGGGAGTAGGAATATTTCTTTGCTATTCCCTAGTTGATAATCTTTTGCAAAAAAATCTTACAAGGTATGGGCGTGCAATGAGCGATCGCAAATTGTTCCAACGGGACTTTTTTTTGTTCCAGCCGGACTTTTTGGGGCGATCGCCTTTTGACTGGCGCTGTCTCATCAGGTTGGCTAAAGCCACACTTCCCAATGACGCTCCATTCGTACAGGCAGGATGGAGCATTTCGACTATCGAGGTGTAATCTGATCGAGTGATGTGATTAATAACGGCTTGCCTTCGAGTTGGTCGATCTTCTTGGAAGCATTCAACACCTCAACACCAATCACATTGCCATCTTTGTCGTAGTCAAGAATTACACCAGGTTCAACCTCTTCACTTTCTTCAATAGCTGCATCTCCCCAGTTAATAGCTAGAGCATCGGCTTGTGGATCGTAATGTGCTTTCATCATTGCCTTCAGTATTTATCGATTTTGCTAGTTACATAAATTGTTATTACAAGCATTGGGTCTACACTGTCATTTACGAAAACTCGAAATAACTGTGTTTTACCGTTGTAGTTAAATTGTGACTGATAAACTTTTACCCCATCTTCCTCAAATTCTTGCTGAGGATGCTCAATCACTGTAAGCAAAAGAAATAATGGCAGTTTTCTTTTCGCTAATTGCTCTTGTGCGTGAGTGGTGAGGGCGAAGTTCATCCTATCACTCTCTATCTCCTTCTATGTAACGCTTTGGGATTCACACCAAATGTTTTCTTAAAGGCAGCATTAAACGAACTCTGACTCGCGTAACCGACTAATCGCGCTGTTTCTTTAACATTCATCTGCCCTGCCATTAGCAACTGTTGTGCTTGCTGCATTCGGCGATCGTGCAAATAGCCAAAAACTGTTGTGCCAAACACTTGACGAAAACCCTGCTTCAACTTGCGGTCATTCAAACCAACTTGTCGCGCTAGTTCTAACAATGAAGGCGGTTGTCTTAGGTTACAGGTTAAAAGGTCTTTTGCTCGATAAAGACAATCAATATCACTATGCGAAAGGCTGCATAATTTCGGTGTTTTGTCAAGTTCACTTGCTTGGGTTAACCACAAAATGAGCAATTCTAATGCTTTACTTTCTAAATAAAACTGACGCGTCCATCCCTGATAAGGACAATTCAAGATCTGTTGTAGCGCCATATGCATCTCAGGGGTAGTTGTTTCCAGGCGATAGAAAGGTGGTAATTCTTGTTCTTCAACGAGTAGTCTTAATTCTTTAGGCAAGGTAGCAACAGACTGATGACTCATTTTCCGTAGCGCTTCTGTCGTAATACCTACTCGAATTTTAATAATGCGATCGCCCGCCGACCAATCTTCAGTTTCTCTACCTTCAGGCACAAATTCTATGTAATTTTTTCCTGGTACTTCAAAAATGTAATCCGTTAATCCATGATGGATCGTTCTCACAGTTCCAGCAATGACAAAGCTGACACAGAGGCGGCTGGGATAGGTTGTATAGCCGTTGTAACCATCTAAAGTTAAATCTTCTCGCAGTTCATAGTCACACATCATCAAGTACAATCCATTGCGTAGCGGAACGTAGCGATCGCTTCCCTTTCCGATTTGCCCAGAAAATTTGCAGACTTGTTCAGAGAAATCGGATTGCGCGATCGTTTTGGTTTCTTCTTGCCACAATTCACCCCAATCTGCATCTGAAAGTTTTAAGCTCATTGAGCAATCTCCAACAAAATCAGAACTTAGGAGAATAAATGCTAATAATTTGCATTAATTAATCATACGTTAACGTCAGTTCGGGATAAGAAAAGGAGGGGGCAAGTAAGCTGAAATTAAGTTAAACCATTCAGCGCCCCGTCCTATGTCTAGTTTAGAAGCATTGTTTTGTGAGGTCGATGATTTTTGCACATATTTTGAACCTCAGTGGCATAGG
>NZ_JADEWN010000012.1 GCF_015207655.1 Gloeocapsopsis crepidinum LEGE 06123
CCCCAACTACTGCATTCAGGGTTGATCTTCTCATTGCCACTGCACTCGATTTAATTAATCCCGTGCATTTGAAAAACTGGTTTACTCACTGTTGCTACTGTGCCTCATAAAACTGCAATAGGCTGTAAGATGTGGGGTAGATAACTTGCTCGCCTATACTTAACGACTATCTTGCATTTGAATTAGGGTAACTTACATATACTTCAGCCAATTTAAATACTACAGCTAATCCTAATAGTAAAGGTGTCAGCCAATCTCCCCAACGAACGTATAAAGTTTGTGTAGTACGCCGATAGATTGTTTCTGCGTGTAATTCGTAAGTGTTTATGTCAGATATCCACAATGTTCTACCGTGCGGATCGACAATACCTGAGTAACCTGTGTTTGTTGCGCGTACTGCCCAACGCTCTGTTTCTATTGCTCGCATGGTATCTTGAGCATGGTGTTGTGCTGGCATTGAAGGGCTGTAATGTGCGTTGTTTGCAGCACTGAGGATAAATTGTCCGCCTGCTGCTGCTTGATAGCGTACTTGTTCAGGGAACGCAGAACTATAACAAATTACGGCGATCGCACGTCCAAAAGGTGTGTCAAAGATTTGATCTGGCAAACCTGGTACTTGTCTAGCTTCTAGGGGAGACAACCGTTGAATAAATCCTCCTAAAACTTGCTCAAATGGAATGTATTCCCCAATCGGTACTAATTTGACTTTATCGTAACGACTGAATTCGCCTTTTTCAGTAAGAGTAAATATGCTGTTGGTGTAACTTTGTCCTTGTTCGCCAAATGCACCAATCCAAGCGGTTACGCCTTTTTCTCGTACAGCCGAGTAGAAAGAGGTACGCAGCACTTCACTCCACATAAAAGGTAAAGCCCCTTCAGGTGTCAGAACTGCCTCAACTCCTTGATCGACTAGCGTAAGATAGCCTTCAGTGTAACCTGCGATCGCTCGTCGCAGTCCTTCAGGATAAAGTTTGATCGTATTAGGAATATTACCTTGAATAATTCCTACTCTCAAAGCAGTCTCTGGTTGTTGTACCAAAGGGCGATTATATAAACCAAACCCAACAAGATGTAACGTCACAAAAAGTATGCAGCCACTGGCAAATACTCTTATTGCAGCCCTCTGATCCTTGATCCCCGACCCCCAACCTCCGATCCCTGATCCCTCATATTTCATCCATGCTTCGGCTAATAAGGCGTTGACTGCAACGATTGCGGCTGTGACGGTGAGGGAACCAGAAAGTTGTCCTAGATGGAGAATGACTAAGTTATGAGGGCTTTGAGTGTAGGACAGTGAAGTCCAGTATAAAGGTCCTAAACTCCATAAACTTTCTAAACCACACCACAATGCAACGCCAATAAGAATGCGGGCGATGCCTGACCTTTGACTGAAAACAGTCATTCCGACTGCCCAACTTGTCACTAAGACTGCACCCCAAAGTGTAATCGCAGCCCAGCAAAATAGTGCGATCGCAATACTTGCAAGCCACGGTACTCCCATCCACATCATGGGGTGAACGCCAGCGATCCAAGCTAAAGCGATACCGTGATAACCAATTCCCCACAGTAATGCTGATAGTAATTTCGTTTTTCGTGGTGCAGGAGAGGCGACTAATACCCATAAAGGAACTAACGCGATCCATGCTAAAAACCACGCTTCGACAGGGGCGACAGTTAACCCCATCAGAATACCGCTAGCTAAAGCAAGAAAACCAAAGGCGGGTAATCCCCATCTTTGGTGTTGTTTACTTAATCTCGTTTTCACAATCGGCATTTTGCTAGTTTTTAGCCCTTAGTTATCCGACTCAGTTGCCTCACTAACATCAGGAGGAACTAAAGCAACAGCGGCGATCGCATCGTCTTCGTCTAAACGTTGAACGCGCACACCAGTGGCGGAACGCGATTGTGGAGATATTGCTTTTACAGCTTGACGAATGATAATTCCGCGAGTTGTCACAATCATCAGTTCGTCAACTTCGTTTACGATCCGCAATGCAGCAAGTTGATCTTTAAAGCCTTTGCGTGATTTAAACTTAGTCGCAATCTTGCCTTTTGTTGCCCGATTGTACAGTTTAAACTGCGTGACTGGTACGCGTTTACCGTAACCGCCAGTTGTAATGATTAATACCCACGGTCCTTGCGTGCTATTTTCAAGTAATTCGGCATTTTCTTCTGTTTCATCCTCAATCTCGATATCTTCTTCAGTATCCGCAGTAACGCTGTCATTGATGTTTGCCAATACCGAACTAGGAAGAATATCCATACCGATAAGTTCGTCTCCCTCGCGCAGTTTCATCGCTTTTACGCCACGAGTTGCTCTACCAAGAGGACGTAATTGCTCGCGATCAGTTCTAAAATGGATTGCCATACCATAGCGAGAACCGATAATGATACTATCTTCTGCCCGCGCCCGTCTTACCCAACGTAGCTGATCGCCTTCTTCTAAGGAAATTGCAATTAGACCATTTGCCCGAATGTTACTAAAGGCACTGAGTTCAGTTTTTTTGATGTAACCACCCCGCGTCAGCATGACAAGATATTCATCACTACTAAATTCACTGACTGGAACAACCGAAGTAATTTTTTCTCCCTTGGGAATCGGTAGCATTTGCACAATTGGCGTACCGCGACTTGTGCGCGAACCAATAGGAATTTGGTAAGCTTTGAGGCAATAAACAACACCGCGATCGCTAAAGAATAAAACACTATCGTGGTCGCAACATGTTAAGAAATGCTCAATGCCGTCATCTTCTTTCATGCGGGTTGCGGCTTTGCCACGAGTTGCCCGACTTTGTGCCTCGAAGGCATTCACTGGCATTCTCTTGATGTAACCTTGCTCAGTAACAAGAATCAAAGCTTTCTCGTTTGCAATTAAGTCAGTATCGCCAATCTCACCTTCATCAGGTTCAATGACTGTACGGCGCGGCGTTGCATGAGCTGCTTTAATGTGAGTAACTTCGTTTTCAATAATTTCTAAAACACGTTCGCGGCGTGCCAAAATATCGCGCAAATCAGCGATCTGTATTTGTAATTCCTCGTGTTCTTGGCGAATTTTCTCAGCTTCTAATGCTGTGAGGCGTCGCAATTGCATTTGTAAGATTGCATCTGCTTGTGCATCAGATAAACCATACCTTTCGATAAGTTCGTGGCGTGCAGTTGGTGCATCTGCCGCATGGCGAATTAATTCAATAATTCCATCCAAGTTGGCAAGAGCAATTAATAAACCTTGCAGTAAATGATCGCGTTCTTCGGCTTTGCGCAGTTCGTAGCGCGTTCTGCGACTAATTGCTTCAATGCGAAAGTCTAAGAAGACATTGAGAAATTGCTTGATAGTGAGTAATTGCGGTTCGCCATTCACTAGAGCCAGCATATTAGCTCCAAAGTTGGCTTGTAAAGGCGTTTGCTTATACAAGTTATTAAGGACAACACGGGGGTAAGCTGTACCTTTCAACTCAATAACAACTCGCATACCATCGCGATCGCTTTCGTCTCGGATATCAGCGATACCTTCTAACCGCTTTTCGTTAACCATTTCCGCAATGCGTTCGATCAGGGCGGCTTTATTGGTTTGATATGGCAGTTCAGTAATGATAATTGCTTCGCGATCGGGTCGTCCGCGTTGTTCAATTGTTTCTAGATTAGCAACACCGCGCATGGTAATTGAACCGCGCCCTGTCGTATAAGCTTCGCGAATTCCACTTGTGCCTAATACCTGTCCTCCTGTAGGAAAATCAGGTCCAGGAATGTATTGCATTAACTGGTTATCAGTAATTTCTGGATTGTGAATCAGTGCAACTAATCCATCAATTAATTCACCCAAGTTATGTGGAGGAATGTTTGTCGCCATCCCCACCGCAATCCCTGAAGCACCATTGAGTAAAAGTTGTGGAACTCGTGCCGGTAGAACAATCGGTTCTTGTTGCGAACCATCAAAGTTATCGGTAAAGTCTACGGTTTCTGATTCAATATCTCGAAGGAGAGCATCACCTGTAAAGGCTTGCAAACGACATTCTGTGTATCGCATTGCTGCTGGTGGATCGTTGTCTACGGAACCAAAGTTTCCGTGTCCATTGATCAATGGCAATCGCATTGAGAAATCCTGTGCCATCCGTACCAGCGCGTCATACACCGATCCATCACCGTGAGGATGGTATTTACCTAGAACTTCCCCGACAACACGGGCACATTTCCGAAACGGGCGATCTGCGGTTAAACCCAATTCATGCATTGCATAAAGAATGCGGCGATGCACAGGTTTCAGACCATCCCTGGCATCCGGCAGCGCCCGACCTACAATGACGCTCATAGCGTACTCTAAATAGGATCGGGACATCTCATTACGCAGATCAGTTGGGATAATCCTATCCTGACTTGTCATATGGTGAAAAACTCCAAAAATCTTAGATTTTTAGTCGTTAAAGTGGAAAAACGCCAAATTACTCCACTTTCCTGCTAAATATTCGTTAAATAATGATACAATTCTAGCATATTTTCTCCATGACTGGAGGAAGCACAAAGCTATGCAGCTTGGCAAATGAATTCGCTGCTAGATAAACAAAGTCCACAGATTTAGAGTCGTGGAGTGTTGAGTTATAAAACTTTTTTTTAATTCAAAACTCTTGAAACTTCGTTTGGGTAGTTCTGAAGAAAGTCGAAGGGCATCTGTGACTCATGCAGAAGATTTAGAGCATAAGAATTTAAGTCTCAAGGTAGTGTGTAGACTTGAAAAAAGCAGTTTAAGCTGTGGCAAGTTAACTTAGAAAGCTCCTATGACAGAAAACGAACGCCCAGAAGATCTACTATCACCAGAAGTGCTAGATAAGATCAAGCACCCACCAGCAATTGATGATGTCATGCAACAATTGCCAACAGAAGAAGTCACTGGTAATCCAGCAATGACACCACCAATGCATGATACGCCGATGGATGATAGAAGCGACTTGAAACGAGATGAGTAAGGCTACAATTTAGATTCAGTAGTCCATGCTGTTTTGTTTGTAATATGCTGCCAGTGATCTATTCGGATGAGTTTTTGGAACACAAAACTGGACGGTTTCACCCAGAAACACCTAAGCGATTAAGCGCGATCGCAACAGCACTACAACAATCAGAGTTTGCCCACCATCTAGAGTGGCGATCGCCTACGCCGGTAAATGAATCTCCAGCATTAGCATTTGTAGAACGTATTCATACACCAAAGTACATCGAACTTGTTCGCTATATAGCAAACACTGGTGGCGGTTATTTAGAAGCAGATACACTCGTTTCGCCACGCAGCTATGACGTTGCCTTGTTAGCAGTCAGTGCGTGGCTAGATGGTGTCACAAGTGTTTTAGCGACTCATAATCCAGCTTTTGTTCTCACACGTCCTCCAGGACATCATGCTGAAAGCGATCGTGGTATGGGTTTTTGTCTTTTTTCCAACGCGGCGATCGCTGCACACTATGCTTTAGATCAACCTGATATTAACCGAGTTGCTATTCTTGATTGGGACGTACATCATGGTAACGGCACTCAAGCGATCGTCGAAAATCATCCTCAGATAGCTTTTTGCTCACTTCATCAGTCTCCTTGCTACCCTGGAACTGGACAAGCATCTGAGCAAGGTAAATATAATAATGTTCTCAATTTACCTGTGTCTCCTGGTAGTACAATGGCAGTCTATCAACCTTTGTTTGAAGAGAAAGTTGTTCCTTTCTTGTCCAACTTTCAACCAGACTTATTAATTGTTAGTGCAGGATATGACGCCAATGCGGCTGATCCTTTAGCAGAAATCGCACTACAGCCTCACGATTACGGCAAGTTTACTGAATATTGTCTACAGCTGACTCCCAAAGTCGTTTTTGGCTTGGAGGGTGGCTACGACTTCGCAGCACTTTCTCAATCAGTTGTCGCTACGTTGGAAAAATGCTTGATTAGTGTTTAACTCGATTTGTAGCAAGACTATGCACGGCTTTCAAATATAAACGGTAATTCGATATACATTTGAGGTGAACTTATCGAAAAAAACATTTTCTTTGAAAAGAAAAGCTTTTAGCCGTATAATTACAGGTGTAACAAATTGTTAAGTAGGTAGATATAGTAATTTCTCTGTGGAATTTAACCGCAATAGCGTGGAGAAATAAGAAAGATCTACCCTCTAAAGTTGAGTGTAAGAATAATGGCAACGTATATTTTGTTCGAGAATGCCCTAGAAATGCTAAAAAACGCATACCTTGCATCTACGCTTGGATTAATTGCAGTTTCTGGGATTGGTTTAGTAGCGATCGCGCTTGTAGAGAAAGACACACCAGCTTCTAAAACACAGCAACATCATCACGTCTAAACATTTCATCCATCCTAGGGTACATTTTCCTCCTTCTTTGGATATACTTATCTGAACTAGATTTCTGCCATAGAAGGAACCTTGGGTATGACCTGCGTAGAGTTGGAAAGAGAAATTGCCAAAATAGTCATGGCGATGATGACTCGGAACATCCAAATTGGACATGATTTAATCAGTCATCTCAACTCCCAACTTTCTACAGAAGCAGCAGCAGGAGTCATAATTATCTGCATTGAACGTGTACTATGGTTTGATCCAAGTTCGGTAATTTGGACAATAGATTATCTTTTACCTGTTGGCATCCGACAAGAAATTCAGAAAACCTTTCTTGTCCATTTCTATAAGCACTTAATTTTTCAAGGTTTTCTTCCTGGTAAAGACTTCAGTATTGATGCAAACAGTCATTTACTATTGAACTCGCAAGCCAAATCTGCAATCTTTAGTAACTCAAAACTGGAAAACAACACCAAAAGTGCTTAGTGACAGAATCGCTGTAAAGTGAGAAATAGGGAAATCTCCCAGAATTTTGATCTCTTCGCTCCTCTTAACCTATGCCTTGTTGTGGCACGTTAAATCAACTTATCCGAGTTTTAGCTGCTAAATCAGTTTTATCCGATACTGAGTTAACTTTCCAGTTTACGGGTGTTAATACAGATACTCGCATTATCAAACCAGGTGATATTTTTGTTGCACTACGAGGGGAAAAGTTTGACGGTCACGCATTTGTAACAGCAGCTTTAGACAAAGGTGCGATCGCCGCTATTGTTGATTCTAAATTTCAAGCGCCAAACGAATCACTACCACTACTGCAAGTAGAAGATACTTTGGAAGCTTATCAAAAAATTGCGCATTGGTGGCGCCAGCAATTTTCAATTCCCGTCATTGCAATTACAGGTTCTGTCGGCAAAACGACAACCAAAGAGTTGATTGCTGCAGTTTTAGCAACTCAAGGTCATGTTCTCAAAACACAGGCAAACTATAACAATGAAATTGGCGTCCCTAAAACCTTACTGGAATTGAGTTCTGAACACAACTACGCAGTTATTGAAATGGCAATGCGTGCGAAAGGAGAAATTGCCTTACTAACACAAATAGCTTGTCCGACAATCGGCGTGATTACAAATGTAGGAACTGCACATATCGAAAGATTAGGTTCTGAACAAGCGATCGCTGAAGCTAAATGTGAATTATTAGCTGAAATGTCAAATTCAGCGATGGCGATCCTCAATCATGACAATTCTCGTCTTATAACAACTGCTGCGACGGTTTGGCAAGGTCAAACTCTTACCTATGGTTTAGGGGGCGGAGATATACGCGGTGAGGTAATTGATCGTCAAATATTAGTAGATGGCAGGTATTTGGCTTTACCACTACCAGGACGACACAACGCTGCTAATTTTCTAGCTGCTTTAGCTGTTGCCAAGGTTTTACAAATTGATTGGTCAAACTTAACTAATTTAGTTGTCGATATGCCAAGTGGGCGATCGCAGCGCCATGAATTACCCAATGATGTGGTAATCTTAGATGAAAGTTATAATGCTGCACCAGAAGCTATGAAAGCAGCACTGTATCTATTAGCGGAAACACCAGGAAAGCGACGGATTGCGGTGTTGGGTGCAATGAAAGAATTGGGAGAGCGATCGCTGCAATTGCACCAAGAAGTAGGTGATTTAGTACGTCAACTTAATATTGATTCACTCATAGTTTTAGTTGACAGTGGTGATGCAGAGGCGATCGCAACAAGTGCAGCAGGTGTTTCTACTGAACGTTTTTCTAGCCACGAAGATATCGTAAAACACTTGAGAGAGGTTGTCAAAGAAGGCGATCGTATTCTTATTAAAGCTGCACATTCGGTAGGACTCGATCGTGTCGTTAACGATTTTCGTAACAAGTCAAATTTGTAAGTGATAAGATATCCATTTTTCTACTTAATTAATAGAAATCTGTAATTTATCCCCTGGTAAATCAATTCTTATTCAACAAACTGCTGCCTTATTATTTGATAGTTTTAAGGAACATTGGGGGACTGCGTGGGCAAACTTGGATATTGCTTTACAAGAAGTGCAAGAATCTCTAGAACCAGATAGAATTAGTCGTATTGCAGTTGATGACAATGGCACAGTTTTAGGATGGATTGGTGGAATTAGTCAATACAACGGTAATGTATGGGAACTTCATCCTTTAGTTGTCCATAGCAATTTTCGTCGTCAAGGAATCGGAAGGGCGCTTGTTTTAGATTTAGAGGATAGAGTGAGAGAACGTGGTGGAATTACATTGTGGGTGGGGACAGATGACGAAGATCATATGACATCTCTTTCAGGCGTTAGTCTGTATCCTAATGTATGGGAACATATCGCTAAAATCAGAAACTTACGCAATCATCCTTACGAGTTTTATCAAAAGTTAGGTTTTGTCATTGTTGGCGTAATGCCTGATGCAAATGGCGTGGGAAAGCCTGATATTTATATGGCAAAAAGTTTAAGAAACTAAATACCGTGACTTTTACCAATGACCCAGTGACGACGGAAAAAACGAGATAAAGCTGACTCTTCTAAAGATAAATAAATAGGGCGTCCATGCGGACAAGTACGCGGATTACGGGTACGTTGCCATTGATTTAAAAGCGTTTGCATTTCTTCTAAATTCAATTCTGTACCATTACGAATGGCACTACGACAGGCGACAGCTACTTGTGCAGTTTGTAAGTCTCCACCCAAGCTAAGTTCTAATAATGCCTCGGCACAATCTTTTCGCGTTTGTAACATTGCTGGAATATTGCGGATCGCCCACATTTGTTCGCCAAAAGTCTCTATTTCTATACCGATACGTTCAAGTTGCGATCGCTGTGTCGGTGAAAGATTATTTAAAATAACTGGTGGTTCTAAAGGAACAAGTTGCCAGTTATCAACTAATTGTTCGTACAAAACGCGTTCGTGCGCAATGTGTTGTTCGACTAACCATAATCCTCCTGGGTGTTCTGCCACGATATAAGTATTGTTAACTTGAGCAACAGCTTTAAGGATGTAAGTAGTAGGATTGCTGTTCTGAACGTCCTCAACATCCGATTGTATTTGACGATTGAAACTGTAACTGCTGGTAGATTCTGCAGCTTTAATCAGTTTACCAACTCTAGAATTATGTAAAGATTCAGGAATCGTTGCAGGATTAATGCGTAATGCTTGTTCAATGGCTTGCGCAACTTTTTCTTGCCAATAATCAAGATGATGTAAATAAATTTCTGCTTTTGCAGGGTGACGATTCCAATTAATTTGATTAGGAGAAACTTGTAAATGTAAAAAACATACTGGATAGCGATCGCGTGGTAGGGTTCGTGCAGTAGCAGTCAGTATTGTTTGCTCAATCTCTGGTAATTTTACTCTGCGTCCATTTACTGCAACTTTGATCCAGTCAGGGCGATGACGATGACAGCGGTCTGGTAAACCTAAAACTAAGTTCAGAAAAGCATGTGTAGCAATCTCATCTTTACAGTTGAATAAATTATCAGGATGAGGAACTTCAATTTTTAGTTCTTGCAAGTCGCTTAAATGCACTTGGCGGAGAATTTGTGGTAAGACATATTGAGATGATTTTCCAGCACTGAGAGTAAACCATTCGCGGTCATCGTGCCAAACTTGCCAAGTAACCTGGGGATGACACAACGCAATTTGCTGAATTGTCGTTTGTACTGCTTTCAACTGCTGTGCGATCGCGGGTAATCCTTCGCGGTAGTTTGGTAAATTACCAAATAGATCTGATACAGTCACAACTGTTCCAGGGGCGATCGCTGCTGTTGTCACTTCTACAATTTCTCCTCCTGTCGCATAAACAACACGCCATCCCTCAGATGTTAGGGCAGGGCGACTTAAGATTTCTAACTGTGCTAGTTGTGTCAAACTATGTAATGCTTCACCGCGAAATCCTAAGCTGCTAATTTTCCATAAGTCATCAGAATTACGAATTTTACTAGTACTATGTGCGATCGCTGCTTGCTGCAAATCGGTTAATTTCATCCCGCAGCCATTATCTGACACTCGTACCCGCCACTGTTGTGTCCACAAAGCGACGACAATTCGTGTTGCACCTGCATCAAGAGAGTTTTCTACTAATTCTCGTACAACAGCTGCTATTGAGTCTATTACCTCACCAGCAGCAATTAAATTAATAACTTCTTCAGGTAGAGTGTGAATACTGGATAGCATAGAATCCAGTTTTTTATGAGTTAACAAGAGTATTTAATTAAATGTTAGATGTTTTCTTTTAACGTCAGCCATGAATTTTTAAATACTGAAATTAGCCTGTTCTAATTTACTGAATAAACTGATTTCATTTGTAATACAATCTGAGCTAGAGTTGAATAGACGGAGCTAACTTTGCTTAGAGAGTATCTCATTTTTATTACTGTTTTCTTTTACAGTAACAACAAATCAAGTAAAACTTATGCGCTCAGTCAAATCAAGCAATGCACAAAATCAATAGTCAATTAAGTATTTACATAAAAATTAACATACATAGCCTCGAATAATTCATAAGTATCCGCTTTTCATTCTTCTCTCTATGCCTCTGTGGTAGCCTGCGGCAAGCTACTACGCGTCTATGTTTCAAAAAAATTTATAGCCCGAATGCGATCGCCATAGGTTTTAAAAATTCCAACTATTCCTAAAGAAAGATATTATAAACGTTCATTCTAAAGAAGGATCGTATAGGTTGTATTACTTGATAAATTGCGAAAGAGCAGATAAGAGAGGATTAATGTATGAATAACCCTTTAGGCGGTATCATTCCAGACCAACCACCTATTGATCCCCAGTCTAACGTGCACGAACTTAAATCGCGTTTAGAATGGGGCGAGCCAGCATTCACGATTTTAGATATACGCGATCGCAACACATACAACGACGGTCACATTATGGGCGCTATGTCCATGCCAATGGAAGAGTTAGTGGATCGCGCTCAAAGTTCACTAGCTAAAAGTCGTGATGTTTATATCTACGGTGAAACTGACGAACAAACTACCCAAGCTGCACAACAGCTTCGTTCATCCGGATTTGAACACATATCAGAACTGAAAGGCGGACTTCCAGCATGGAAGGCAGTAGGTGGTCCCACAGAAGGTATTTTGGAATCCAGAACTCCAGCAGGCGCAGATGACTATAATGTTGTTTCTCGCATGCAAAACCAAGCAGAAACTCAACAAAAGTAAGTCTTTGTGAATGTAAACTTATTCTGCAGAACTGACACTTATCATAATAGCCACATTAACTAATTCTTTGGATTAGAAACACTCCTATCTCAGTAAGTATGTTTGAGGTAGGAGATTTAGTTTTTAATTTTCAATTATTGGTTTTTTAAAATTCAAGGGAAACAAAAATCTGGAGCGCATAATTGTGGGAAATTTACAATATTAACTTCCCATGTATTAATGTCTGCACGCCGGATGATGTGATTATTAGTATCAGCAATGAAGAGGAATGAATCGATACCGCTTAACCCAGAAGGTTCTGAAAACTTAAAACTCTTTGTTTCATCTTCGCGATCGCCTGTACCACCTCCTAATACAGTTTCACAAATACCTGTACAAGTATCGACTCGCTTGATTTTATTGTTATAAGTATCTGCTATCCAAAGATAATCTTGAAAGTAATCTACTCGTAAACAGTGTTGTAAGCGTACTTCTGCACCGCTACCATCAACATCACCAAAACCAAATAGCTCGCCGCTACCGCAGATTGTTCTTACTTGTTGTTCTGCTAAATTGATACCACGAATAGAACTAACTTCACTATCTGCAATGAATAACTCTTTTCCATCAGTCGTAATTCCGCTAGGTTGAGCAAAAGCCGATTTAGTAAGACACCCATTAATACAAGCTTCTGCACCTCTACCAGCATAAGTTGCGATCGTCAATATTTCTAGTTGTAATTCCCAAATTTGGTGTGCACCTGCCATTGCAATAAATAAAGAGTTACCTCTTAGTTGCACATCCCAAGGGGAGTTTAACTCCGTTGTTAATCCAGCACCTCCAAAAGGTTGACTATTCTGGTTTTGTTTGCCTGTACCAGCAATTGTTTTGACGACTTGACGTTGCAAATCAATCTGGCGTATCGCATGATTTTCGGTATCAGCTAAATACAGTAACTGTTTTTTTGCGTCAAATGCCATTCCTTGAGGACTGGAAAACTGTGCTTCGCCAAAACAACCATCCATTAATCCTGATTGACCTGTTCCAATCAAATGCTGAACTTCTCCATCTAAAGAACTAATAACAAGCCGATGATGACCCGAATCAGTAATAAATAAGCCTACTGTTGTGGCTAAAACCTTTCCAGGAAAAGCTAAGGGAGTTATCAGTGGTTGGCGTTGTTTCTCTAGCAGCAAACTGAGATTTTGAGCAGAAAATGTCCCCTTTCCTTGATGTTTATGAATCAACTGCTCTACTATTTGCTCTAAATCATCGCGATGACCTTCACCAGAAACATAGCTAACAATGTAACCTTCAGGATCGATTACTATTAAGGTTGGCCAAGCCCGTACAGCATATTGTTCCCAAACTCCAAAGCCACTATCGATAAGTACTGGATGCTCAATGTCATAGCGTAAGATTGCTTGACGAATATTCTCGACTTCCTTCTCGTTGTCAAACTTAGCCGAATGAATTCCAATAACCGTTAGCTGATCTTGAAATTTTTGTTCTAAGTATTTTAAATCTGGTAAAACATGTAAGCAATTAATACAGCAGTATGTCCAAAAGTCTAAAATAACAACTTGACCGCGTAGTTGCTGTAGTGATAAAGGACGATCTATATTTAGCCAAGCTTGATTAGAGGGAAGTTCCGGCGCTCTCACTCGCATACTTAAAGGTGCTTTTTGGGTTTATCTTAAGTTATATTGCTAACTGCAAATCGCTATTTCATATAAATAACCTGGAATTGACTGTACAAAATACACAGTATCAACTCCAGGTTACACTAGCCCTCAAAGTAGATATTGCTTTCACAAAATACAGAAGCGCTAGAAAGCTTTTACCTATCTTGCTTAGTTTCTCTCAGCTTTGCTTTGAGCTTCTTCCATAGCAGCTTTCTTATCTGCCTCATTTGGGTTAAATGTAACACCTGTTTGACGTGCTTTAAGTTCCAAGGTTTCAGGAATGTTTTCTCCAAGCTTTTTCAGATTCTTTAAACCTGTATCACCAATAGGACGTTCTGCGCTATCACCAAAATCTTCAGCTTTTTCTTTAATGCGCTTTACTGTATCACGTGTAACAGGATTCTCGTCTACTGACCCAGCAGATGCAGCCTGTGCTTGTGAAAATACACTTTCATTGAAGGCTGGAGCAACCAAAAATGTAATTGCTACCAATACAACTGTGATAACACGACGTAATCCGCTGCTCTTCACCCAATCTATCATTGATTTCATTTCTCTCTCCATTAGTTTTGGATTCTAACTTTCTAACTCTTTACTTTTTTTGAGATAACATCTTCTCCCTAGGGTTAGAAAGTTTTGATCTTCAAACTCATGGTTTTCAGGAATTACGCAGTTGAATGTCTTGCGCCTCCTTAGACCCGTGAACAAGCGTTTTTCTTTATTTTCTCTTCAGAATTGGGAAGTCAGGCGAAAGGTGCGGGGTTCCCCTAGTTATAGGAACTAGCGTAGATTGAGAGGGCAAAAGGGGTTTACTCTAAACTGTAAAAAGCTGCTTGCTCAACCTCGACAGCTTTCAAGTTAGAACTAACTTAAGGCAGAACATTCTCTTGTAGACCTAACTTGAGTTCAAGTTCATCGTCTGCTGCATCTTCTTCCTGTGCTGATTCGACTGTTTCTGGCTGTGGTACAGGTAAATCAATCACTTCCGATTGTGGTGGTTCAGACGATGGCAGAATCACTGAACGACGGCGAAAACGATTAAAAAAACCCTCTGGCTGCTTTTCCAAGGGTTTTATACCTTCTAGTGCTGGTGTTGGCGCTGACGGTGATATATCTGACGGAACTGCTTCAGGTGATGACGTTAATGGTTCAACATCAGAAGAATTTTGCGGTTCTGGAGGTTCAACAGGAATAGTTTGTTTCGGTGCAGGAATTAGAAGTTCTTCAGGAACTGCTTCTGTGTCTGGAATCTCACTTTCTTCAGGTACTTCTGGTATTAAAGGTGTCACGCTTGGTGCAGGTTCAACTTCACGACGCCGAAAGCGATTAAACAAGTTATTTGGTTTAGTTTGTTCAGGTTTCTCTAAATCAGTTTCGAGTTCTTGTTCAGGTTGATTAACTTCTATTTTGTCTAATAGAGGTTGTTCTGGTTTAATTTCTTCTACAGAAGGTAGTTCAGGAACTGGACTAGGTGATGGTGTGGGAGTTGGTTCAATGATTGGAGATTTATAGACATAATTCTGTTCTACAATACCTCGTGCTTCAGCTACCGACAGTTGTCCTGTTACAAGTTTTCCTAAGCTATCTTTTGCAGGCGGCTCATAAGTGATTAACCGAATTGTGTTATTGAAAACGTTGGCTAAAGAGTTGCCTTGTTCGTCAATAAACTCTAACTGAACCCAATTTTTACCAGGTTGGAAACCTCGTAAATAAAGTGGTTGCCAACGCTCAAGAATAAAGCTATCACCGTTAATTGTACAGCGGATACGCCAATCAGTAATGTCATTTTGTTGATGTTCTTGAGCAACTAAGTGTAGGGGTGCATTAGTCAAGTAGAAATCGAGAAGAACGGGTTCAGCACTGAATGTTCCTTGAGGAGCGTTATAGGTTAATAGTGGTTTATTAGATGCAGGACTATTGTTATTATCTTTCGCGAAGATATGAAAAGTTGTTTGGGTATAAGCACCTTCATTTTTAAAGCTTTCATCCCAAGGGTAAGTGGCAAAAACTCGCAAAGTATGCGTTCCAGGAGTTAAATCAGAAAAAACCAACGGTTCAGTTAGATTGTAAACATTTGTATAAGGTTGGTTGTCTAAAATAACGTTGAGATGAGGACCTAAATCGAGTTCCTGGTTTTTGAAAATAGGGAAATCTTGAACCTGTAAGCGGATATTAACTGTAGTATCTTGAAAAACTTCGTCTGGCTGTGGACTCAATATTGTTACTTGCGGACGATGAATTTCTAAGCTCTGGTGTAGTTGCTGAATTACTTCTGGTGGAGAGACTTCAGCAATCTTAGTAGGACGTGGTACAGAATTGAGTTGTGTATCATTGCGATTACGTGTTTCTTCAACTGAGCGATCGCTACAACCAATCAAGCCAGCGATAATAAGCCCTGTGACTAAAAATGAAACAATCGCTTTGATAAATTTTCGCCACCAATTTATGCCAAACACCTAATCGAACTCCTCGTAAGTTAAGTATTAAAAATAAAATCTTTCTGCGCTTAGTGCTTAAATACCATCTCCATTTGATTTTAAGTGCTAGTGACTACTATGCCAGTACACAGAAGCGTACGATCAAATAGGTAGCAAATATCTATCAAATAGAGAAAAATAAATACTACTCAAAACTTGATGAGCAAAAGCTCTGAGCTTAATGAATTCATATTTATTTTTGCTACTTATCACTATTAATCTGACGCTAGTCTAAATGATAAATTTTACGAATCTTTGAGGTTTGTAAATTATATGAAGATACTCTTGACTTTTTTTCCATTGGTTTGAACTTACATAGTAGAACGGACTTACTCTCTAGACTTTTTGAATTATTGTTAAAAAACTTCCAACACTCTGGTAATCATGACCCTATAATTCATCAGAAAGCACTTTCCACGGGCGACCTTCATGACTGGTTCAGCCTAGCTCCCTAAATTTTAGGAAGATTGGGCGACTCAGTCAGAAGACAGCTAGTGGTGTTCCACAAGTTCTGTTTCCTTGTCTAGAGAGGAGAGTCTAAATGACGATGAGTCCTCCGGAGCGAGAGGAAAAAAAGGCAAGGGTTATCGTCGATAACGACCCGGTACCAACCTCATTTGAAAGATGGGGGCAACCAGGTCATTTTGACCGCACCTTAGCTAAAGGTCCCAAAACCACTACTTGGATTTGGAACCTACACGCCCTCGCCCATGATTTTGATACTCATACCAGCGACCTAGAAGACATCTCGCGCAAAATCTTTGCAGCGCACTTCGGTCAGTTGGCTGTGATCTTCCTCTGGTTGAGCGGCATGGAGTTTCATGGCGCTCGCTTTTCAAACTACGAAGCTTGGCTGAGCGATCCAATTGGTATTAAGCCAAGTGCGCAAGTTGTTTGGCCAATTGTTGGTCAAGACATTCTTAATGCTGATGTTGGTGGTGGTTTCCACGGCATTCAAATTACCTCTGGCTTATTCCAAGTTTGGCGTGCTGCTGGTTTTACAAACTCCTTCCAGTTGTACGTAACTGCAATTGGTGGTCTAGTGGCAGCAGCTTTAATGCTCTTTGCTGGCTGGTTCCACTACCATAAGCGCGCTCCTAAACTGGAATGGTTCCAGAACACAGAGTCGATGCTGAACCACCATTTGGCAGGGTTACTGGGCTTAGGTTGTTTATCTTGGGCTGGACACCAGATCCACGTAGCTTTACCAGTTAATAAGCTATTGGATGCTGGAGTAGCACCAAAGGATATTCCCCTACCTCATGAATTTATTCTGAATAGTAGCTTGATGGCAGAGTTGTATCCTAGTTTTGCCAAAGGATTAACACCCTTCTGGACGTTAAATTGGGGACAATATGCTGACTTCCTCACTTTCAAGGGTGGTTTAAACCCAGTAACAGGTGGTTTGTGGTTGACCGATACAGCGCACCATCACTTAGCTTTGGCTGTGCTGTTCATCGTTGCAGGTCATATGTACCGCACAAACTGGGGCATTGGTCACAGCATTAAAGAGATTCTAGAGAACCATAAAGGTCCGTTCACAGGTGACGGGCATAAAGGTCTCTACGAAAACATGACCACATCCTGGCATGCGCAGCTAGGAACAAACCTGGCGATGCTCGGTTCGCTGACAATTATCGTGGCGCATCATATGTACGCGATGCCTCCGTATCCGTACTTAGCAACTGACTACGCCACTGCGCTATCAATCTTCACTCACCATATGTGGATTGGCGGCTTCTTGATTGTTGGTGGAGCAGCCCACGCTACGATTTTCATGGTGCGTGACTACGATCCAGCAGTAAATCAAAACAACGTACTGGATCGGGTGATTCGTCACCGCGATGCGATTATTTCCCACCTGAACTGGGTATGTATGTTCCTGGGCTTCCACAGCTTTGGTCTATATATCCATAACGATACAATGCAAGCTCTGGGTCGTCCGCAAGACATGTTCTCGGACACAGCCATTCAGTTGCAACCCGTGTTTGCACAATTTGTTCAAAATATCCACACCTTAGCACCTGGTTCTACAGCACCTAATGCTCTCGAACCTGTGAGCTATGCTTTCGGTGGTGGTGTGGTTGCTGTAGGTGGCAAAATTGCCATGATGCCGATCGCATTGGGTACGGCGGACTTTATGATCCACCACATCCATGCCTTCCAAATTCACGTTACAGTATTGATCCTACTGAAGGGCTTCCTATTTGCTCGCAACTCGCGTTTGATTCCAGATAAAGCGAACCTAGGTTTCCGCTTCCCCTGCGACGGTCCAGGTCGCGGTGGTACCTGTCAAGTATCAGGTTGGGATCACGTATTCTTAGGATTGTTCTGGATGTTCAACACCATTGCGATCGCGGTTTACCACTTTAGTTGGAAGATGCAATCGGATGTGTGGGGAACCATTGACTCAGACGGTACGATAGCGCATATCACTGGTGGTAACTTTGCCATGAGTGCAAATACCATCAACGGTTGGTTGCGTGACTATCAATGGGCACAAGCAGCTCAAGTGATTCAGTCTTATGGTTCGGCACTCTCTGCATATGGTTTGCTGTTCCTGGGCGCTCACTTTGTTTGGGCTTTTAGCTTGATGTTCCTCTTCAGTGGACGCGGCTATTGGCAAGAACTCATCGAGTCCATCGTTTGGGCACACAATAAACTAAAGGTTGCACCAACAATTCAACCCCGCGCACTAAGTATTATTCAAGGTCGTGCGGTTGGAGTAGCTCACTACTTGTTAGGAGCAATTGTGACAATCTGGGCGTTCTTCGAGGCGCGCATAATTTCAGTAGGTTAGCATTTAGCCATCAGTGACTCAGCGTTTAGAGCGATGTGTTAGCTGATGGCTTAAGGTCAGAGGATTCACTAAACCTATGGCAACGAAATTTCCAAAATTTAGCCAGGATCTCGCGCAGGACCCAACAACACGGCGTCTGTGGTACGGGATTGCTACAGCGCATGATTTTGAGACCCACGACGGAATGACCGAAGAGAATCTGTATCAGAAACTCTTTGCAACTCACTTCGGTCATGTGGCAATCATTTTCTTGTGGACCTCCAGCCTCCTGTTCCACGTAGCCTGGCAAGGTAACTTTGAACAGTGGATCAAAGATCCACTCAATATCCGTCCGATTGCCCACGCAATTTGGGACCCTCACTTTGGTAAAGCTGCAGTTGATGCATTTACCCAAGCAGGTGCAACATACCCCGTTAACATTGCTTACTCTGGTGTTTATCACTGGTGGTACACGATCGGGATGCGGACAAACAACGATCTTTACAGCGGTGCAGTCTTTCTGCTGATTCTCGCTGGAGTGTTTTTGTTCGCAGGTTGGTTACACTTGCAACCAAAGTTCCGTCCTAGCTTGTCTTGGTTTAAGAGTGCGGAGCCTCGCCTCAACCACCACTTAGCAGGTTTGTTTGGCGTTAGCTCGCTTGCTTGGACTGGTCACTTGGTTCACGTTGCTATCCCCGAATCGCGCGGACAGCACGTTGGTTGGGATAACTTCTTAACAACACTTCCTCATCCTGAGGGCTTAAGACCATTCTTTACTGGTAACTGGGGTGTTTACGCTGCTAATGCTGACACTGCCAACCACGTTTTCGGTACATCACAAGGTGCAGGAACGGCAATTCTGACCTTCTTAGGTGGATTCCATCCCCAAACTCAGTCGCTGTGGCTGACTGATATGGCACATCACCATTTAGCGATCGCTGTGATTTTCATCATTGCGGGTCACATGTACCGGACAAACTTTGGAATTGGTCACAGCATCAAAGAGATGCTCAACGCCAAGAACTTCTTTGGTACTAAAACCGAAGGTCAGTTCAACCTGCCACACCAAGGGTTGTACGACACAATTAACAACTCACTACACTTCCAGTTGTCCTTAGCACTTGCTGCATTGGGAACCATCACTTCTTTGGTAGCCCAGCATATGTATGCAATGCCCCCATATGCTTTTATGGGTCAGGACTTCACTACGCAAGCTGCGCTGTATACTCATCACCAGTACATTGCTGTATTTCTGATGGTAGGCGCGTTTGCTCACGCAGGTATTTTCTGGGTAAGAGACTACGATGCTGAGCAAAACAAAGGCAACGTACTTGATCGCGTACTACAGCACAAAGAAGCGATTATCTCGCACTTAAGCTGGGTATCGCTCTTCCTAGGTTTCCATACCTTAGGTTTGTACGTTCATAACGACGTTGTTGTTGCTTTTGGTACTCCTGAGAAGCAGATTTTGATTGAGCCAGTATTTGCTCAATTCATTCAAGCTTCCCACGGTAAAGTACTCTACGGCTTGAACACCTTACTATCTAATCCAGATAGTGTTGCTTCCACAGCTGGTGCAGCTTGGCTACCAGGTTGGTTAGATGCTATTAACAACACGACCAACTCGCTATTCTTAACGATTGGTCCTGGTGACTTCTTAGTACACCATGCCTTTGCACTAGGTATTCACACCACAGTTCTTGTTTTGGTTAAAGGTGCTTTAGATGCTCGTGGTTCTAAACTCATGCCAGACAAGAAAGACTTTGGTTATGCGTTTCCTTGCGATGGTCCAGGTCGTGGCGGTACTTGCGACATCTCAGCTTGGGATGCCTTCTATCTCGCCTTATTCTGGGCTTTAAATACAGTAGGATGGGTTACGTTCTACTGGCACTGGAAACACCTGGGTATCTGGCAAGGCAACGTAGCACAGTTTAATGAGTCTTCTACGTATCTCATGGGCTGGCTGCGAGATTATCTCTGGTTGTACTCAGCACAGTTGATTAACGGTTACAACCCATACGGTATGAACAACCTAGCCGTTTGGTCTTGGATGTTCTTGTTCGGACACCTCGTTTGGGCAACCGGCTTCATGTTCTTGATCTCTTGGAGAGGCTACTGGCAAGAGTTGATTGAAACTCTTGTTTGGGCACACGAACGGACTCCACTCGCAAGCTTGGTTCGTTGGAAAGACAAGCCAGTTGCTATGTCCATCGTCCAAGGTCGTTTAGTGGGTTTAGCTCACTTCACCGTTGGTTATGTCTTAACATACGCAGCGTTTGTTATTGCCTCAACGGCTGGTAAGTTTGGTTAACTAGCTTTCTAGAAGATTAACCACATTCCCTCACGATTACAGTGGGGGATTTTTTTTGGCAGAATACGAGTGCGAAATCTGGAGGAGTCAGCAAAATAGCTCCTGTGCAGCTTGTTACCAGCAGTAGTTCTGATCCCTTCGCTGTGTTTATGCTAGTTCTAGAATGAAAAAGTTATTTATATGCTTTAATGGCAAAATCTAGGCTCGCTCAACTTGGTTCTTATCTACGTCCCCATTGGCGAACGTGTACAGTGGGGATTTTGGCTTTATTAGTTGTTAATGCTTTAGGCGTTTATATCCCGCTACTGATTCGTAACATTATTGACACGCTTCAAGTTACATTCAGTTTCGGGCAAGTTATCCAGTATGTCGTACTTATTGTTGTTCTGAGTTCCGTCATGTGGGTAATCCGCATGGTGTCACGGGTTGCCCTATTTGGTGTCGGTCGTCAAGTTGAGTTTGACCTCAAACAGAAAATCTTTGAACACTTATTAAAACTTGAACCATCATATTTTGCGGCAAATACTGCGGGCGATCTCATTAACCGAGCAACAAGTGATGTTGATAATATCCGACGGTTATTAGGATTTGCTGTTCTAAGCATAGCTAATACAATATTTGCTTACGCTTTAACACTTCCAGTTATGCTGGCGCTTAGCGTGCAACTAACGCTAGCAGCGATCGTCGTCTACCCAATCATGATGTTTCTGGTGCAGTTGTTTAGCGATCGCCTCCGCAAAGAACAACAACAGGTACAAGAAGAACTCTCAACTGTTAGCGAACTGATTCAAGAAGACATGAGTGGCATTGCCCTGATCAAAATTTACGCTCAGGAGCAAAACGAACGCCGTGCTTTTCGTCACAAAAATCAGCAGTTACTCAACGCAAATCTAAAATTAGCAAAGACACGCAATACTCTGTTCCCACTCGTAAGTGGACTTGCCTACGTTAGCTTACTCATCCTCTTGTGGTTAGGTTCAGGACAGCTAATTGCTGGTACTCTCTCTGTGGGTGATTTTATTGCTCTGATACTATACGTCGAGCGACTTGTTTTTCCAACTGCCCTATTAGGATTTACAATTACAGCTTATCAACGTGGCGAAGTCAGTATTGATCGCATTGAGTCCATTTTGACCGTATCACCAAAAATTCAAGACACCAATGAGGCGATCTCAATACCTCAACAAGTCCGAGGTGAACTAGTTGCCAGAAACTTAAGCTTTACCTATCCTGGTTCGACAACACCAGCATTAAAAGAAGTGAGCTTTAAGATTGCACCAGGAGAAACTGTGGCGGTTGTAGGACCAATTGGTGCAGGAAAATCAACGCTAGCAAATGCTTTGCCACGACTACTTGACATTGAACGAGGACAACTCTTTTTGGATGGCAACGATATTACTCAAATCAAACTACAGGATTTGCGCAGTGCGATCGCTTATGTCCCTCAAGATAGTTTTTTATTCAGCACCACGATCAAAAATAATATCCGCTACGGCGATCCTTTAAGCGAACAAACTGAAGTCGAACATAGTGCAAAACAAGCTCAAATTCATCCAGAAATTCTCAACTTTCCTCAACAGTATAAAACCATAGTTGGCGAACGCGGGATTACACTTTCTGGCGGACAACGACAACGTACTGCTTTAGCAAGGGCTTTATTAGTCGATGCACCTGTATTGATCCTCGACGATGCTTTATCTAGCGTAGACAACCAAACTGCAACCGAAATTCTCAACAACCTCTCACACGGAACACAACGCAAAACGGTTGTCTTTATCTCACACCAAATGTCCGCTGCAGCAACTGCCGATCGCATCTTTGTCATGGATCAGGGTCGAATTGTGCAAACAGGGACACACGCTGAACTTTTGCAACAGCCAGGACTATACCGTACACTGTGGAATCAGCATCAGATGAAAGAATTACTGCAATAAAGCTTCTCAAAACTAAATCAGTTGCGGCTGCTTAACAGTGATACAATTATCTTCCCATCGGTTCGGTTAAAAACCAGAGGTAACGGGGAAAGTCCGGTGTAAATCCGGTGCTGTCCCGCAACTGTGAAAGAAGTTATGAGTGAGTCAATCTAACTTCATAACTGAGAACCCAAAACTCAAAATCTAAAGTCAGAATGCCCGCCGAAGGGAGTCTACACCAAGCTGCGATCGCCCAGAAAACAGAACATTTTGTTTTGAGTTTATTTCTGAAGAAATCAGCTAGGCATTAATCACGGATTTATCTGCGAGGTACAGAGTATGTCCAGTCAGAATTTTGCGCCATTTCGGCAACTGAATCCTTTTATTTTGAGTGCTAGTCTAGGAATTCTATTTTTAAGCACAGCACAACAGGCTCTAGCACACCATGCATTAGGAAGTGAAACTCCGACTAATTTTTTTGAGGGATTTATCTCAGGGTTAGCGCATCCAGTCATTGGTTTAGACCATTTGGCGTTTGTTGTTGCCATTGGTTTAATCGCCGCAGGACAAATAAACGGTACTATCATTCCAGCAGGATTTGTTTTAGCCGCACTTGTAGGAACCGGAATTCATGTACTCAACTTCGATCTACCAGCAGCAGAAATTGCAATCGCCCTATCAGTAGTTACCTTTGGCGTCATGCTAGCAATTCCGCGTAAACCTAATTGGATTGTCTTGACTTGTTTGGGTGCGATCGCTGGTTTATTTCACGGCTATGCTTACGGAGAAGCAATTATCGGTGCAGGAATGATACCTTTAGTTGCTTACTTACTAGGATTTAGCTTAATTCAGTATGGTGTAGCAATGTTAGCGCGTGCTGTAGGTAATCTGATCATTCATAAAATACCAAATCGACAAATCATGCGACTTTGTGGCTTAGCGATCGCTGCGATTGGTATTGTTTTTATGACTAATTTGTTATTTGGGTAAAATGCTTGATGCGGTGGGATTGAGTATCTTATCAACTGTTTGAGCGATCGCCAGCTGCATCAAGGTTGATAATGGCAAAACCAGCAGTTTAAAGTGTAAAAAACCATATCGCACGCTAACCATAGCTCACACCAATAGATAATTCTTCTCAAGAAGCCTGAAAAACAAAATACAGGCTGAGAAAACTTACCACCATACAGTAGAGCGGCAATTTTTATCCCTAGAGCGTCGATTTACAGTATCCTACACAAATGCAAGTGCGAACGAATTCACTACTAAACAAACAAAGTCCTCAGTGGACTTATACCAAATCAAAAATTAATTGCTACAAATGCACCCCACCACCTACAGCACTTCCCCTTACCAAGCTGACAGGTGTAGGTATTTTCTGGCTAAAAGAAAGATAAATTGAAATTTTGAGTTTTTGCTAAATTTTAATTTTTGGGTTGATTTAACCATGCTTCTAAATCAGCTAAACTTGTCAAATCAAACAAAGCTTCTCCCAAAGTTTCTAATTGATTGGTAGATAAACTTCGTATACGTTCTGTCAAAGATGAATCGATATCACCAAAACGACGATTTACGAGACGCAAAGTGTACGTGAAGGCTTCCCTTTGTTCTCCCTTCTGCAAAATATCTTGATAAATCACTGATTCCTGCATAGTCTCCTCGCTCAATAACTGACGAATCAAACCTTTCTCAAATCGCAACCCAGCTAAAATCTCTGTATAAGCAGCAATATTCTGCCTTGTCTCTCTATCGGCAATTTTAGCAAGACTTTGAGCCACCTGAGATAATAACCCTGGGGGTGAATCTGTTTGTGTCAATGGTGCTAACGCTAATAATGCCGGATTCTCTAAAAATAATGTTGCCTCTTGCTCCCACATTCTGACAACACGATAGCGATGATTTGTCATCTCATTGACATAAGTTTCGGTAAAAGCAATGTCTTGAGTTGTCTGTTGCAAGAAAATCACTACCTGGGTAATGGGAAGATCGTATTTTCTGACTAATCTGACAAAATAATCCAACATTCGTAAGGGAATGGGAGTTAAGGATTTTTGTGTTGTTTGAAATTCCAAATGCAAAATCCGATTTTCTGTTTGTAAGAAGGTTACAGAATCGGCGCGAATTGGTTCGATGCTTAATTCTGTTTTTAAAACTTTGATTGTTTGCGGTTCCTCAGTTAACAGCCACCGCGCAAAATCTGTGGGATATTTTTCGGCTAAGATTTTGCCAACGTTGTCAAAAGCCACTCATTCTACTGAAATTGTTTCCGTTGTTAGTTTATCAGTATTGAGGAATGGCAATCTATTTACTCAACCATCTTCCGATTCCTCTTCATCGTTTATGCTTTCCCCCTAGTCCTGTTGACCATTTCTATAGTACCCATCCCTGTAAAAAACCTACACCTGTCAGCGGTGGAGGGGTTCAAAATCCTATTGTACTTAACCTAAAATCTGTTTTTTGCCAGCCCGACAATCTTTCGGTGTGATCCCAAACTTGCGCTTAAATGCCGCTGTAAAGTGTCCTAAATGCGAATATCCTACTGCATGGGCAACTTCTGATATCCGTGTTTCCTTGCAACGTAACATGATCTGTGCCTGCTCCATGCGATGGTGGTGTAAGTAACCAAACACCGTTGTTCCAAAAAGTTCTCGGAAACCTTGTTGCAGTTTGCGATCGCTTAATCCCACTAATTGCGCTAGTTCCGTTAATGAAGGAGGATAGTTTAAGCGCTGGTGTAAAATTTCTTTAGCGTGGTGAAGTTGCTCAATTGTGTTTGGATGAAGTTGCGATCGCTGTCCATTATCTGCCAAAATTGGCTCTAGCTGCATCGCTAATAATTCAAACACTTTAGATTGAAGATAGAGGCGCTGGGCTGTTCCTTGAAAAGGAGCATTCAAAATTTGTCGAACGGCGGCTTGCATTGTCCAAGTCACATCTGGAAAAAATGATACCTTCCACTCGTTCTCTTTAATAAATAGCTTGACAATTTGCTCTGGTTCTCCAGCCATGAAACCTTTAAGTAATTCTGGCAATAGATGCACATTAATCGCAGTTATCGGCTGTAATTTCTGTATTTTTTGTACATACGCAGGTGAAATTCCACTTCCAGACAAGTAGCTGCATTTTCCACCACTAGCTGGATAAACGTTGTTATAAGTGAATAACCCAGATGAAAGTATCAGAAATTGTATTAGATGATCGTGAACAGGTACCCGAACTTCTATGTCATCATGCAATTCATAGTTAAAAATTTCCAGCCATAGCCCTGGTAGTAGTTCTATTTCTCGGCAATATCCCTGACCTATACGAGGAGACACGATAAATATCTCACCATCAGGGTGATGTTCGCTGCTTTGAGCAGGTTCATACATCAATTCACCGAAGTTGGCTGCGGAAAGGATGAGAGTCATTAGAGAACTGGGTAACGTTGGGCTTGCTGCCAGCAATTATCAATAATCTTACCGCGATCCTTCTTTCTATTAGCCTTTAAATTGAAATACCAAATCACTTTATCGATGTCTTTTTAGCGATCAAAACTGCCAAAATTAACCCTAATACGACGAGTGTAGATGCGATCGCTGGTATTATCCATTGATTTTCTGTTGGCTGTGGTTGTGATGGTAACTGCGCTACAGTTGGTGATGGAGAAGGCGCGACTCCTGGTGCAACATTAACGTCATAACTTAATTCAAAAGCTTGAAAACTTCCTGCAACTTTGGGAGAACCAGTGAACTGCAATCGATAAGCGCCAGATTGCGGAAAAACGATTTCAGCAGCAGGAATATTCTGAAAGCGTTCTGCTGAGATGGATTTTAAAGGTGGTTCTAGTAGCGGCTGAGATGACGATGATTCTGAATAAACGGCTAACTTGCAATCGCACTCAGCTAAAGGAATAATTTGTCCTCCCTTACGAGTCAGCGCAAACCAAGTCAGTGAAGATTCTCCAGCACGCGGATTATCATTTGGTTCGATATGTAAAGTTGCACCAACATCCGCAGCAGTTTGAACTTTGTGAGCGAAAACAGGTGATGCGATCGCCAGCGAAACTACTACAGCAAAACTACTGATTGTGGCGTAGCGGGGGAGCATAAAACTTCTCCAATGATAATATTGACCAAAACCAACGCGATCGCACTAACAATACTCCTAGTGTTAGCAAGCCTAAACCAGCGACAAATAGATAATTACGCCACGTCTGTTGCAAAGTTCCTAAATAATGCGATCCAATCAGCACGACATGAATTGCGCATAAAACTAAAGCTGGAACACTTAACAAGTGAAGTTGTCGCCAGTGCTTACCCAAAGTTTTTTGCAGACGATCAAAACTCGT
The DNA here is from genome assembly GCF_015207655.1 of Gloeocapsopsis crepidinum LEGE 06123. GTDB lineage: Bacteria > Cyanobacteriota > Cyanobacteriia > Cyanobacteriales > Chroococcidiopsidaceae > Gloeocapsopsis > Gloeocapsopsis crepidinum. Next base: position 27,000 of record NZ_JADEWN010000012.1, read on the forward strand.
AAAAGCTGCTGGAGTTATTAATAGTAAAGCCATTATTCCACAAGCGATCGCAAATTGATGCTGTGGCAACATAAAAAATACGGCTTGCCAATTCCAACCCAAGGTATGCTGAATTGTGTGACCAACATGAACAAGTGCTAACACAAACGCTCCTACCCCCAAAGTCCGACGATATTTTAGGGGTTGCGCCCACACACGCCGTATCGGACGCGCAATCAACGCCAGCATCAAACACAACAATGCACCATGACCTGTAATATAAATTAACCCGTGACCATCACCCGTGCGCACCAGTGTCAACACGCCGATAAAAATCGTCAACCAACCTGCTAAACGATACAACTGACTGCGCTGATTTGTACCAATAACCGCAGTCGAGACACCCACACCTAACATCGTAGGTACTGTACCCAAACCAAAAGCAAACAGGATTGCCGCCCCACGCCAAAAACTTCCAGTTTCGGCAGCTTTAATTTGCGCCGCATACAAAAAACCACATGGCATTAAACCCCAAACAATCCCCAAAGCCGCTGGCGTCCACCATTTAGTATGAAACGACAGCCTTACCATCGCTGCACTTAAGCGATTATGCAAATTTCCCTGAGTTAACGGATGCAGAAACGGCAGACGCGGTAAAAATTGCGGTTTAACCTGAACAATGCCAAACCAGATCAGCATCAACCCTGTCAAAATGGCAATTCCTTGACGTAGCCAACTACCATCCCCCGCCATTTGTCCGCCAGCAATTAGAACAGAACCTAAAGCCCCAATTCCGGCACCCACCAAGGTGTAACTTAGCAATCTACCCAAATTTAGTAAGAGATGAAATGTAAACTGTTGCTGCCAAGGGGGAAAAGTTTGCTGCTGCGTCAATGACAATGAAAACGCTGTCGTCAACGGCACACACATTCCTACACAGTGCCCAAAACTCCCCAGAAATCCCAGGGTTATCATTAACAACAGGTCAACCATTAAATCATTTTTGCGATTGAGTCACTCCAGGAACATTAACAACTTCAGTATCAGAAATTCGCTTGCCATTATGAGCTAGAGCCATGTGGTTATTAGCATTTAAACTGACTGTAATTTCGTTTCTTCCTGGTTGTAAATTTTCCAAATAGTACCAAGAGCTATATAAGCGTGTAAGTTTTTGGTTATTAACATAAATGTGTCCGTGACCTTCTCCAGGTACAGCTACTGTATTAACTCTTTCTGGTGCAAATTTAAAATTAGTTACTTTAACTTCTAAGTTATAGCCTTTCATGGTATCTTTATGCACTACTAAGTCAACTGTTGGTACAGCTTGTCTTGAAGGAATTTCCATGATTTGATCGTGGTTATCCGCATGATTATGGCTACTGGGGCTATGAGATATAACACTTTGCGGTTCTATATTTTGGATATTATTACTAATACTAGTGAAATCAAATAATGTAGCTAATGTAATTAAAAAGTTGGAAATCATTTTTGAGAGAAAAACTCAACTAATTAGCCTAGAATAAGGTACTTAGACTGATACCAATTATCTAAATTCTGACAACAAATCCAAATCAAAAAAACTAGATAGGAATTGAAGCATCTTGATAATAAATTAGTATTAATTCAACACTTATAACAATTGCTCAACTTTGTCAAAAGACAAGCTGTCATACTTGTTGGGATTAAACTAAAGCAAGGCAAAGTTCACGAAAGCGATCGCCTCTTTGTTCAAAATTTTGAAATTGGTCAAAACTAGCACACGCAGGCGACAGCAATACAACACGCGCATTCGTTTGTGGAGCTAATTCAGCAGATCTTGAGACAGCCCTTTCCATAGTTTCGACGATTTCGTATTTAGAATATCCTACAGTTTTCAATCGTTGAGCAAAAGTAGGTGCAGCATCGCCAATCAACAAAACTGCCGCAGCTTTTTCTTGAATTGTTTGTAGCCAACTTGTATCATCACCAGCTTTCGCTTCACCACCAGCAATCAAAATCACAGGGCTAGCTACCGCAGATAAACCAACTTGTGCCGCATCATAATTAGTTGCTTTACTGTCATTAATAAAATCAACTCCGGCAACTGTACAAATGTGTTCCAAACGATGCGGAACACCAGGAAAATTAGCAATAGCTTGAGCGATCGCTTCTTTATCAATTCCCGCTAACCGTGCGGCTGCTACTGACATCAAAAGGTTTTGGTGATTGTGTTCTCCCACCATGCGTAACGCTGAAACTGGTACAATGCGATCGCCTTGAAACACAACCCAACCATCTTCTATATAAGTTCCTTGGGTATTTCCAATTAAATGCGCCTTTCCTTTAACACTCGTCCAATAGGCATCTTGCCAATTTGCGCCAACTTCTCTTAAATACGCATCATCACCATTGAATACTTGTAACTCACTTTGACGCAAAAGACGCGCTTTAATATTGTAGTAATTCTCCAAAGTGTAATGACGACTGAGGTGATCCGGTGTAAACGTTGTCCAAACCCCAATGCGAGGCGCGATTGAAGACGAAGACTCAATTTGATAGCTACTAATTTCTGCAACTACCCAGTCAAGCGGTTTAGCTGATTCTAAAGCTAATTCACACGCAGCATAACCGATATTGCCACACGCGGGAGCATTCCAACCTGCGGTTTGAAAGATTGCTGCAATTAATGCCGTCGTTGTTGTTTTGCCATTTGTCCCTGTAATTACTACCCAAGGACACGATTGTAGGTTACGCCAAGCTAATTCCATTTCACCAATTGTTTCAATACCTTGCTCGCGCGCTGCAACTAATGCTGGAATATCCCAAGGAACCCCAGGACTGACAACCACAAGTTGGGTTGAACCATCAGCGTCGGGATGCCAAGAATAACCAACTTTAACCGTAATTTCTTCACGTTCCAGTCGCGGTTGTTCTGGTGAAGCAGCAGAACTGCGATCGCTTAATGTTACCTCCCAACCTTGCCGTTTTAACAATCGTGCAGCGGCAATACCGGATTTTCCTAATCCGATGACATGAGCATTCGGCATAAATTGAATGGTAATCCAAACTCAAGCAACCTTATCTTACAGTTTCTGTTGCACTCATTCTTCCCATGCAGCTTGAAAAAAATCGCGTTCGCACAACATAGCATAGCGGTATGTTGAGTGTACTAAAGGTGTCATGCTGGTATAGCGATCGCATAAACTTTCTAACTGCACAGCAAGTTGCTTAAACTCAGCACTACTATAAGTCCGAATCCATTCACTATAAGAATGTTCTGCAATGCCATTTTGAGCTAGCTGCTGTCCTAAAAAACCGTATAAAACCATACAAGGCGACATTGCTACCGCAATCAACCCAACATCGCTACCCCAAGCAGTTGCCAATAAAAAATCTGTATAACGCCGTGTTGCAGGTTGTGGTTCTACATTGCGCAAGTCAACATCCCAAGCTGTTGCATAACTTTCGTGCAAACGCAGTTCTTCTAACACGCCATTCGCGAGATTATGAAAAATACTGAATCCTTCCCAATCAGGTGCTTTTGCGGCTGCAATACTATAAGCACGGGCAAAAGCTTCTAAGAAAAAAGCATCTTGTCCTCCATAAAACGCAAATTTATGTCGTGCCAGCGTACCATTAGCAATACCTTGGACAAACGGATGTTCTAGACAAGCTTGAGCTAAATCCTGGTTTGCTTGCCACAATTGAGCAGATATCATAAAAAATATTAGGTAATAAACGTAACTGAAAAGCTGGTAACTGGTAATCGGTCATTGGTAATTGGTCATTGGAAAGTATACCTATTACCTATTACCAAACAACCACTTAAAACAAAAATCTCAATAAAACAGAACCTACTGCTCCTAAAAAGTTCATAAAATTTGGTTTACTTTTTGGTAGAGATTCACTCGGAGGATTTTCTAACTCGGTAATGAAGATTTGTGTTGTTTGTAACCCATCGTTATTAGCTTGCGCCGCAAAAAGTTTTTCGGCTTGTTTAGCATCTTGAAGCGCACCAGGGCGATCGTAAAGTTGGTAACGCGCCACACCCCTTGCCAGATACGCCGCAGCATAATCAGGTTTAATACTTAATGCTTGATTGAAGTAAGCGATCGCACCTTCTGGATCTCCTTTCTTACCTTGCACGACACCCCAACCATAAAAATCTTCTGCATTCCCTATTTGCGGTGGTATCCCTACTGCACCTTGCAAATTAGCACCACCCAACTGCGCACCAGTTAAATTAGCATTTACTAAAAAAGTATCTCGTAAGTCAGCCGCACTTAAATCCGAACCACTCAAAATAGCACCACTTAAATTAGCGCCAAATAAACTTGTACCAACAAGATTTGCCCCAACCAGGTTTGCACCGCTAAGATTAGCACGGCTGAGATTAGCACCACTTAAATTAGCGCCACTCAAATTTGCACCCGCTAGATTAGCCAAAACCAAGCCAGCACCCTTCAAGTCACAGTTTTGGCACTCTTTTGTTGATAAAAGTTGTTGAATTTGCTCGGTATTAGCTGATGCAGGAAGTGTGACAGAAATTGCGAGCAGTGTAGTAATTGCTATAGGAGAAGCTTTCATCAAAATTGGGATGGCAGAGATTAACTATGCGGCTTGAGAGTTATCAAACACGCAACAACTGTAGAGTAATTTTTCTAAGCTTAATGTATCAGTTAAAAAATTGGTGTAAAAACCGTGCAAATGCGGAGACAAAGGTGCTAAATCAATTGCAATAGCCCAGTTTTTCTACTTATATTATTTTAAATTAGGATACCTAGCAACTAAAGTTGCAGCTTGGCAGACAAATTCCAGATGGTGCATAGACTAATTGAGCAGAGTTACTTTAGGTACAGAAGAGAATAAAGAATTACAAATGTTCCGAATTGGTATTGCCTTTCTTGGTCAAGCACTGCGGTAGTCTAGATCAAGTGATTTAATTCTATGCTGCTACAACGCAACGCGCTGTCAGACATTTAAATTTTGAATTTTGAACTGCTTATATGTCCCCCAACGCTTCTCCCACAGTTTCAACTTCTACTCGCACAATCCGTATTGGTTCGCGTAAAAGTCAACTTGCGCTAGTACAGACTTATTGGGTGCAAGAACAACTACAAAAAGCCTTTCCCGATCGCACCTTTGAAGTTCACACGATGTCTACTCAAGGTGACAAAATTTTGGATGTAGCTCTTGCTAAAATTGGTGATAAAGGATTATTTACCAAAGAACTCGAAGTCGGAATGCTACAGCATGAAATTGATTTTGCGGTGCATTCGCTCAAAGACTTGCCGACGAACTTGCCTGAAGGCTTAATGCTAGGGGTTGTCACTGAACGTGAAGATCCCGCTGATGCATTAGTTGTACATGAAAAGCATAAAGATAAACAAATCGATACATTACCCGCAGGCGCAGTTGTTGGAACTTCTTCTTTACGACGTTTAGCACAGTTGCGCCATCACTTCCCGCATCTAACTTTTAAAGATATCCGAGGCAACTTAAATACTCGTTTAGCCAAACTCGATGCAGGCGAATATGACGCAATTATTTTAGCCGTAGCAGGGTTACGACGTTTAGGAATGGGCGATCGCATTCACCAAATTTTACCCGCAGAAGTTTCGCTACACGCTGTTGGACAAGGTGCGCTAGGCATTGAATGTCGTATTGATGATACTGAAGTGTTGTCCTTAATTAAGGCAATTGAACACGTACCCACACGCGATCGCACATTAGCCGAACGAGCCTTTCTCCGCTCTCTCGAAGGCGGTTGTCAAGTCCCTATCGGTGTCAACACTCAACTCGACGGCGATACTTTAACACTAACAGGTATAGTTGCAAGTGTAGACGGCACAAAGTTTGTCAAAGACACCGTAACAGGTAGCGCCAGCACTGCCGAACAACTAGGAACTGAATTAGCCCAACGCCTTCGTCAACAAGGTGCACAAGAAATCTTAGAAGAGATCTTCCAAACCGTGCAACGCGGATGAAGAAAGCAGGGGAGACTAGGAGTTATGAGTTCTCAGTGTTGAGTGTTGAGTTAAACAGGAGTATTCAGCTAATCGTACGAAGGTTGTGTATTCTTCAATTCAAAATTCAAAACTCAAAACTAACCACTCGCCCCACACTCCTCACCCCTTACATTTATTACCCTTGCCCGTTATCATGATCTCGACGCAATACAAATAGGGGACATAGAAATTAAAATGCGAATTCTGTTTGTTGCCGCAGAAGCAGCCCCCATCGCCAAAGTCGGTGGAATGGGAGACGTTGTTGGTGCTTTACCCAAAGTGTTAAGAGCAATGGGGCATGATGTTCGGATATTTATGCCATACTATGGCTTCTTGCCCGACAAAATGGAGATTCCTAAAGATCCAGTTTGGCATGGTAATGCGATGTTTCAGTCATTCGCAGTTTACGAATCTGTCCTTCCTGGTACCGATGTCCCCTTGTACCTATTTGGACATCCAACGTTTTCACCCCGTCGCATTTATTCTGGAGAAGATGAAGACTGGAGGTTTACATTCTTTGCTAACGGTGCAGCGGAATTTGCTTGGAACTATTGGAAGCCTGAAATTATTCACTGTCACGACTGGCATACTGGGATGATTCCTGTGTGGATGCATCAATCTCCAGATATCTCGACAGTGTTTACTATTCATAACTTAGCGTATCAAGGACCGTGGCGCTGGTACTTAGAAAAAATTACTTGGTGTCCGTGGTATATGCAAGGACACAACACGATGGCAGCTGCCGTACAATATGCCGATCGCGTCACGACAGTTTCTCCTACCTACGCGCAGCAGATTCAGACAGTTGAGTATGGTGAAACGTTAGAAGGCTTGTTGTCGTTTATTAGTGGTAAGCTATCTGGCATCATCAATGGCATTGATACCGAAGTTTACGATCCAGTCACCGATAAATACATTGCTCAAACATTTACCACTGATACATTAGACCAGCGCAAGGCAAATAAAGTCGCAATACAAGAAGAAGTCGGTTTAGAAGTTAATTCGGGTGCTTTTTTAATTGGTATCGTTACGCGGTTAGTCGAACAAAAAGGTATCGATTTGATTTTACAAACGCTCGATCGGTTCTTGGCTTATACTGATACTCAGATTGTCCTACTAGGAACAGGCGATCGCTATTACGAAAGTCAATTGTGGCAAATGGCGTCACGTTTTCCTGGTCGGATGGCAACCTATTTACTCTATAACGATGCTCTAGCACGACGCATTTACGCTGGTAGTGATGCGTTCTTGATGCCAAGTCGTTTTGAACCTTGCGGTATTAGCCAGATGCTTGCGCTTCGTTATGGCTGTGTGCCAATTGTGCGCCGTACAGGTGGCTTAGTTGATACCGTATCGCACCACGATCCTATTAACCATGCAGGTACAGGCTATTGCTTTGACCGTTACGAACCTCTAGACCTTTATACGTGTATGGTACGAGCTTGGGAAAGCTTCCGCTATAAAGAATACTGGCAAGCCCTACAACAACGTGGAATGAGCCAAGATTTCAGTTGGACAACATCTGCAAAAGATTACATCAAGTTGTATAAATCAATGCTTGGTTTGCCAGAGGAGGAAGTCATTGAACCAGATACTAAAGATTCTGACTCCAAAGAAGAATTAGCTTCTGTTGCTGCGGAATAAAAGCTTGGCGAATGAATTCGCTGCTAGAAAAACTAAGTCCACCTGCGTGGACTTATCAACAAAACTCGCACTTAAGAGTGTCCACTCGTCAGGCTTTGATTTGGAGTTGGGGAACCTCCGCACCGCAGTGGTTCCCGCGCGTGAGAGCAACTGGCGTGGATTTAGGGGCTAGAGAGGCTACAGTTACTTAACGATTTAACCTGGATTAGCTAATGGCTAATTAAACACAGGCAATCCTGCTAGCGCCATCGCGACTTCTTCAGCATTGTATTCCGTATCGCGGAGTAACCCAGCTTGGTAATCCATATAAGCTTGCATATCAAAATGACCGTGACCGCAGAGATTGAATAAAATAGTTTTACTCGTTCCTTCCTCTTTACAGCGCAACGCTTCATCAATCGCAGCTTTTACCGCATGATTCGCTTCAGGTGCAGGAAGAATACCCTCAACCCTTGCAAATGTAAGCCCCGCAGCAAAACAACTAAGTTGTGGTTCTGCACGAGTTTCAATTAGTCCTAATTCGACAACATGACTCAGTAAGGGAGCCATGCCATGATACCGCAATCCGCCAGCATGAACGCCTTCGGGCATAAAAGAATTACCTAAGGTGTGCATTTTTACCAAGGGAGTTAGATGCGCTGTGTCGCCAAAATCATAGGTGTATTTACCCTTGGTGAGTGTCGGACAAGCTGCTGGTTCGACTGCAACAAATCTGATATTATTTTGCTCGCCGCGTAGCTTTGCCCCGATAAATGGAAAAGCGATTCCTGCAAAGTTACTTCCACCACCCGTACAGCCGACAACAATATCAGGATAGTCTCCAGCTTGTTCTAACTGGGCGATCGCTTCATACCCAATAACAGTTTGATGAAGTAGTACGTGATTCAGGACGCTACCTAAAGCATATTTTGTTTGCCGATCCTGTACAGCTTCCACAGCTTCACTAATCGCAATCCCCAAACTACCGTTGCTTTCAGGATACTGCGCGAGAATTTTTCTACCTGCTGCTGTTTCTTCACTAGGACTTGCAATGACTTTGGCACCATAAGCCTCCATCAACGCCCGCCGATAAGGTTTTTGTTGGTAGCTGACTTTCACCATATACACCACTACCTCTAACCCAAATAACGCCCCAGCAAAAGCCAGCGACGATCCCCACTGTCCTGCACCGGTTTCGGTTGTTAAACGTTTGACTCCGGCTTGTTTGTTGTAGTATGCCTGCGCGACTGCTGTATTCGGTTTATGGCTACCCGTAGGGCTAACACCTTCGTATTTGTAATAAATTTTGGCAGGAGTATCGAGGGCTTGTTCTAAACGTCGGGCGCGATAAAGTGGTGTTGGTCGCCATTGACGATAAATCGATTGCACTTGTTCAGGAATCTCGATCCAACGTTCTTGACTCACTTCCTGCACGATTAACTCCATCGGAAACAGAGGTTCAAGATCGCTAGGAGTAATTGGCTGCCCTGTTCCAGGATGTAAAACAGGTGGCATTGAAGTCGGTAAATCAGCTTGAATGTTGTACCAAGCTGTCGGCATTTGGTCTTCTGTAAGCGTATATTTAATTGTTTCCATTAGTGGTTTTGTGGTAAGAAGCCACACATTATATCGGAAACGCACTTAATAATCTAAGAAGGTTTCACATTTGGTGAAGCGCGATCGCACTTTGGCATTTTAAGAGAAGCTTGAGCAAAAGCTGTGGTTTCTAGCCGCTAAGCTGATGTTTTAAATTCACTAACCGTAGCTATAGATTCTAATATTTTAGATTCTTTTTTTTGAGCATCGTACAAGTTACAAGCTGTTTGGAGATTAAGCCAGAACTCTACAGAAGTACCAAAAAATTTAGCAAGTCTTAGCGCTGTACTTTCTGATATACCTCGCTTTTCATTGACAATTTCATTGATTCTTTGATAAGACATCTTCAGCTGATTTGCCAATTCTTGTTGGGTGATGCCCATAGGGATAAGAAACTCTTCTTTGAGAATTTCTCCTGGATGGGTAGGTGGGCGGTTTGCAGGAATACGCATAAGTTGTTCTCTCGTTTTGCCAATTAGTGATAATCTACTATTTCAACTTCCTCAGCGCCTTGTTCAGTCCAAACAAAGCAGATGCGGTACTGGATCATTAATTCTGATACTATGCTGTCCAAGGCGATCGCCACTCAGGGATTCTAAGTAGTTTTTTGGCAGAACCCTTAAATCATTCAGATTCGCAGCAGCATCTATTGCATCTAGTTTCCACCTTGCTACTGCTAACAAATTTTGAGGGCAGACTTTTCTAGCTTTCTTTGTGTCTAACCCGTCAAACACATCCTTTGTGCCTTCGTCTTTAAAGCTTAATATCATGTATTACATTAACACGGATACCATGCTAACGCAGTGAGCTAAGCTTCTACAATCCGTATCAAACCCGTTCAAGAGACTGGTGTGGTTTTTGTGGCAGTTCAACTTGGATTGTGTCGCCAGGTATTACCACGCCACCGATGACAACAATGCCCATGACTCCGGCTTTACGAATAAGTTTGCCATGTTCGTTGCGTCCTAGAACCGCAGCCATTAATCCCGCCTGAAATTGCTCTAACTGCGCGCAAGGATTTCGCAAACCCGTCAATTGAACCACTGCTGTATTACCCAAGTACAGCCGTGTATCCACTGGTAAAGCAAGCAGATTGATACCGCGTGTCGTAATATTCTCTCCCATTTGTCCGGCTGATACAACAAAGCCAGCAGCTTGCAATTCGTCGTGTAGTTCAGCATGAATTAAGTGAACTTGGCGTAAATTAGGTTGAGTTGGATCAACTGCCACTCGCGATCGATGCTTGATCGTCTTGCCCATGTGTGAATCACCTTCGACACCAAACCCTGCTAGCAGCTGAATACTTTCCTGATTTTGCTTGCTGAAAGTATGTGTTGCACTGCGGCTGACTGCTAACACTACACCATCCATTTCTACACAACCTCATTGGTTCTTGATCGCAGCTTATACTCGATCTCTTTTTTTTGTAATTTCCTTCCCTAGCGGAGTGTGTTCTAATATTACTGCGTTGGATTACTCACAGTAACCAATCAAACAATGCTTTCACCGATAAACTAAAATCTTGGGCAAATGCTGGCATAGGTAGATGAATCTCTGGTTTATCAAAAACATCTGTCGGTTGATCAGATCGATAAACAAACACCGATCGCTCTTGAGGATCGATTAACCAACCCATCTGCGTGTTATGTTTCAGACAGTGCAAAAGATTCTTTGTGACTTTCGTTTGACTTTGATCTGGTGACAAAATTTCAATTACCCAATCTGGTGCGATCGCAAACACACTAGCAACTCCACCATCTTCCTTGCGTGGAATTCGATTCCAGGTAAACACTGCAATATCTGGAACAATCGAGCGATCGCCAAAAGTACAACGCAGTTCAGAAAATGCTCTAGCAACACGTCGCGGCTTGAGTGCTGCATTAATTGCAGTTGACAACTCAGTTTGAATCGCGCTATGTTCTCCCTGCGGCATTGGCTTTTGAACAACTTGCCTATTAATATATTCGCTAGCAGGTTCTGTTTCTGGCAGTTGAAGGAACTCTGCTAGTGTCAAAGCTTTATTTGGTGTTTGTACCATACAGATCACCTGCGATTGCCACCACACCTCCTAGCTTAATTGAGTCACAACTTGATTTACTTTTGGTCTACCAAAACGTTCCCACGCATTCCCACCGCGTAAGAATAACTCCATCCATCGTACTGGCTTACCGTCATTTCCTTGCCAACCGGAACTCCCTGGTGCAAAAGCTAAAGTACCTTCAGGAACTCTAAAACTGCCATCAGAATAGACCGCGTCACTTACAACATCGCCGACGCGAATGATAACTTTATCTTCTGGATTGAGATTGACACTAGACGCAGGAATTGTAGTTTTAATATTACCGTAGCCATCAATCCACGCAACGCGATCGCTTGGTGCATCAGGAATTTGCTCAGAACTTATCTCATCTCCCAAAAGGCTGAAATCATTTTGAGCGATCGCTGCTGCGGCTTGCGGAAAGACGTCTCGCGAACGAAACTGCGATCCTCCACGCGAAACCTTGACTATTTGAACAACTTGTGAATGATTCTTGATAAAAGATAGTGTATATCCAGCATTAACACCGACAACTTTCACCCCATTTTCTAGCAAGGCATAAGTTAACCCTTCCCCTTCATTGTCTAATCTTGGTTCAGACTTGTCTTGACGAGGTGCGCAATTATGATAAACTAAACGTTCTTGTGGACCAGGATTAAGACCAAGTTGCGCTACCCAAAACCCAGTAGCTAAGGTGCTAAAGGGAGGAACAGACAATAAGCTAACTTGCGCTTTGGGTAAAGCTAACAATAAACGTTGAGTTACTTCAGCAAAAGCTGGATCGCCGTTTCCGTAATCTGCAATTAAGCTAATGAGCATAACGCCAGTTCATAGAGGCATGATTAGTCTAGACGATATTGCCTCATGTTTAAACTTATTTTCTAGAGTTCTTTAGCTTTGGTGACAATCAAGGCGTTCTACTTAGCAAAAATCAGAGCTATTACTTGAGAAGAGCTACAACCTAAGATAGAGCTTGTTAGCAATTTCTCGCTCAAGCGATCGCAATTATCCCTAATCTCTATCTCTTAAATTCTTTCTTTCGCTGGATCGTTGCTGAAATATTAAGACTTAAAATCGATTTACAAAACACGTCTTCATGGCTTGGTATCAATGAATGGTAGTACTCTATTACTACCGTTGCTGATCCCTGTTTATAGAGTTATCCTCTATAAGGCGATCAATCTTTATTGAAGTGCAACGCTCGGGTTGTACGTTAGAAGTCCATAACGCACAAAACATAGAGCATTGTAAGTTTTCTATACTATTAAAAGACGACAGAAACAACAAAATCTATGAGCAACATCCAAGAACAAATCGAACAAGAAAGAGAGCAAGCACGTTCTATCTGTGACACCAGTGGTGCTAGTTCTGGTGAATGCGCTGCAGCCTGGGATGCTGTAGAAGAACTACAAGCAGAAGCCTCTCATCAGAAGCAAACTAAACCCAAAAATTCTCTTGAACAATACTGTGATGAGAACCCAGAAGCTGCTGAATGCCGCATTTATGATGAATAAATCATTAATCAAGCGTAGTTCTGTACAACGTGCATAATGTACAATTCACAAGGACACTTGACAAAGTGTCCCTTTTTATTATTTTTCTGAAATTAGATATCATAGCTATCTAATTGAAGATTAAAAAAACTGATTTGCTAAATCATTGTTTCTTATTACTGCATCGCAAAAGAATTTTTTACTGCCTAAATCATCTGAGTTATGCAAAATGAAGTTTGGTTACGTCCCCTAGTTTGGATGGACTATCGTTTAGCCGTACTATTTACAGTTCTTGTTCCTTTGATATTGCTTGTATGGGCATTTGTCCAAAAAGCTGAAGCAATCCAACGCCTATTAACTATTTATTGGCGTGTATCAAGCCTCCTCGCAATCACTGTTTACCTCCTAATTGCAGCAATACCAGTAGGATATATCTCAGGGACAATCGCTCGAGTTCTAATTCCTATTGCACTCTGGTTTTGGATAGATCTTAATGAAGAAATTGACGATCAACCAAGAGGAATATTAAAACTCACATTTAATTCTTGGCGCTGGGCTATGACTATATACAGTGTATTAGGAGCGATCGCTAGCATACCCTTTCTTCAATGTGCCTTTTCTAGAGAAGCCTTAGCTACTCCTTTGTGTACAATACTAAGAGAGCCACCTTTACTTTTCAGAGAATACTTTCATGCTAATTCCACGCCTCAATTCCTGGGCTTTTTAGGCGTAGTTGGTTTAATCTTTTACGTTATTTGCTTAAGCTATTTTGTGCTATTTAAACTAGGTAAACAAGGACGTTCTGCTTTACCGCAATAATGAGGGTTGAAGTTACTTCAAGCAGTGCAGAGGTGAAGAGAGTATTCTTGATTTTGGGAAACTAGGAGACTAGAAGTTATCAGTTCTAAATGAGAAGATTCAACTCAAAACTAGCCATTAACTACTCTTTTACTCGCTCCTAGTCCCTCACTTGTGAATTTTTCTAGCACGCAACACTTTCAAGTCATGATGAATGATTCTGTAGAAAAGCGCTTAGAACAATATACTGCAAAGCGACCTCAAGAAGTATTGATTGTAACAGCAGACATCTTTGGAGAAATAGACCAGATTGCAATATTTAAAGGTTTTTCTAGTTCATTAATGCGTGCAACAGCATTTGATCCAGAAATACCAGTGCTACCAGATGATGCCAAAATTCTTGCCATTGATAGAGTAGCAAGTCCCTATAATCCTCAATCACCAAATTATATCCAGCAAGGACTTACGTGGAACAGCATTCAATCACTTTTGTCAGAAGTTGGAGTTTAAAGTCTTAGATTAGTAACTAGCATTAATTTATTAGTATCTAAGTTAATTAAACGCAGGGTAGCCGTCCTTGCTGTGAAGCGTGGGTAGATAAGATACTTCTATTAATTGATCGTACTTAGCACCAACTAAGGAAACAACAATTTAATACTGGAACAGTGCTAAATTATTTGTAAGAATTTCTTTTCATATTTTTTTTGCGTCACGTCATGATTTGCACGGCGGTATTTCCTTGGCGTGCTTTGTGGTTTCCCAGACAATCTTCCAACTTAAATAAGACTGCCACAGATACTTAACTGTTTCTTCATACGTATATCTATTTACGTATTTTTCTCAGTTTGCCCTTGACGAAATCTTTGACTGCAAAAGTATAATTTATAACATATATTACTGAATTACGAAATACCTTACATCGTAGGTTGTAGTGTCTATAAACTAAACCATCACAGAATTGTAAAGTATCTATAAAGAAATTGCGGATTATACTGAGGTGAAACAAATATTCATACAATAAATTCTTTATATCTATTTAATAAAGCGGCAATAACATTAAAACAATATTAAGCATCAGATTAGAAAATGATATTCTCCTAGCGTGAACTAGTTGTGTGAGGGGTAAAACTATGGTCTCGTCTCCTATTAGCATTCAAAGTGTCACAGACACAGCATCTACTCAGTTAGCATCACTGCAAACAGCAGCAGACTATCAATCATCAGCGATCGCTCTCCCAAATTCTCCTTTATTTGGTACAGATGGTATCCGTGGAAAAGTTGGAGATTTACTCACTGCATCCTTAGCGTTGCAAGTGGGGTTTTGGGCTGGAGTTGTGCTGCGTCAAAATTCTCAGAACTTAGGATCAGTCATTGTCGGGCAGGATTCGCGTAACTCAAGCGATATGCTAGCGATGGCAGTTGCCTCTGGGTTAGCGTCTTCTGGGCTAGAAGTGTGGCATTTGGGTTTGTGTCCCACGCCTTGTGTTGCCTACTTGACGAGTATCACCGATGCTGTGGGTGGAGTCATGATTTCTGCTAGCCACAATCCACCAGCAGACAACGGCATTAAGTTTTTTGGTAGAGATGGCGCAAAATTACCTCAATCTTGGCAAACTGAAATCGAAGCAGGAGTACGCAGCCAGACGAACCTTTGCATCGGTCAAAATGCTTGGGGACGTTCTTATCTGCGTTCAGACTTAGTACAAAATTACACAGAATCACTCAAAAAACCTTTGCTACAAAATCGCGACTTTGCTGGAATGCGTATTGTACTGGATCTAGCATGGGGCGCTGCAGTAAACCTTGCACCTGCAGTATTTCAAGATTTAGGTGCTGAAGTCATTTGTTTACACGATCGCGCTGATGGCGATCGCATCAATGTCGAGTGTGGTTCTACTTGCTTAACATCTTTACAAGCCGCTGTGCGAGAACATCGTGCTACGCTGGGCTTTGCATTTGATGGTGATGCAGATCGAGTTCTTGCTGTAGATGACAAAGGTAGACCTGTTGATGGAGATTACATTCTTTATCTGTGGGGTAAAGCTTTACAAACAAGGCAACAACTCCCAGAGAACTTGATCATTTCCACAGTGATGGCAAATCTTGGCTTTGAGCGTGCTTGGGAAAAGATTGGTGGTAGAATGATTCGTACTCCAGTGGGCGATCAGTATGTGCAAGCAGAAATGGTAAGGACTGGAGGAATGTTAGGTGGTGAGCAGTCAGGACACATTCTCTGTCGTCACTACAGTATTACAGGTGATGGATTGTTAACAGCTTTGCATATTGCGGCTTTAGTTCAGTATGCAGGAGTACCGCTGTCAGAAATGGTCAGTCAAAGCTTTGCGACTTATCCTCAGTTGTTACGCAATGTTCGTGTAGAAGACCGCGATCGCCGCATGAGTTGGAATCAGTGTACAGCGATACAGCAAGCGATCGCACGAGCCGAAGCTGCAATGGGCAACCAAGGACGAATTCTTGTCCGTGCCTCTGGTACTGAACCAGTGATTCGCGTCATGGTCGAAGCTGCTAGTGCCGATTTAACTCAATATTGGACAGAAAACCTAGTACTTGCAGTTCAACAATACCTCAATAACTAAATCTGTAGACTGAATTACCAAACCTAAAATTTTGTTGAAAACCGCTAAACTCCGACCGGAGAACTGGGGTTTTATGTCATGATCGCAAAGTAAACGAGTTAAAGACTTTCAGAGCATAGGAAACGAGTTATGGCTCTTCGACTAGGTGACACAGTACCAAACTTTAAGCAGGCTTCTACCGCAGGAGAAATCGATTTTTACGAGTGGGCAGGCGATAGCTGGGTGATTTTATTTTCTCACCCTAAAGACTTTACCCCAGTTTGCACCACAGAACTTGGTGAAGTTGCTCGTCTCAAACCAGAGTTTGACAAACGCAATGTCAAAGCACTAGCCCTTAGTGTTGATGATGTAGATTCTCACAAAGGTTGGGTTGGAGATATTGAAGAAACTCAAAGCGTTGGTCTGAATTACCCCATCTTGGCAGATCCCGACAAAAAGGTTTCTGACCTGTATGACATGATTCACCCCAATGCCAACGATACTCTGACAGTACGCTCAGTGTTCATCATTGACCCAAACAAAAAACTGCGTCTCAACTTTACTTACCCTGCCAGTACTGGACGCAATTTTGATGAAATTTTACGCGTCATAGATTCACTGCAACTTACAGATAACTACAGCGTGGCTACCCCAGCAAACTGGAAAGATGGCGATGACTGCGTTATCGTTCCTTCTATCAAAGACCCAGAAGAAATCAAGCAAAAATTCCCCAAAGGTCATACCGAACTTAAACCTTACTTACGGATGACTCCTCAACCCAATAAATAATTTAATCTTGTGAGTGATTCTGGTGGGCTTGTACCCACCTTTTTTTTAAGGTTTATAGACTTCCTGCATGAATCACAGATGCCCTACGACTAAAGTCGGGGCTATCCAGGCAAAGTGTACCTTCGTACACTTAAACAAAACTTTTACTAATGAGTCCACCTCAGCAAATTTTAGTTTAGATGGCAGCGAATGAATTCGCACTCGTATTTATGCTAACGGCTAATAGCTAATTGCCAATCGCTATGCAAAAAGGCAGTATGAGAAAATAGACTGTGAGTAGTAATGTCAGAAAGACTGGAATTAAATCGCAGTGGATATTAAAAATGGTTTTGTAGATACCGTTGGTAACACACCATTAATTCGGTTAAAGCGCTTCAGTGAAGAAACAGGGTGTGAGATCCTTGGTAAAGCAGAGTTTCTCAATCCTGGTGGTTCTGTCAAAGATCGAGCAGCACTTTACATTATCAAAGATGCAGAAGAAAAAGGATTGCTCAAACCTGGTGGTACTGTCGTAGAAGGAACTGCTGGCAATACTGGTATTGGTTTAGCCCATATATGCAACGCCAAAGGCTACAAATGTCTAATTGTGATTCCTGAAACCCAATCACAAGAGAAAATGGATGCTTTGAGAACTTTGGGTGCCCAAGTGCGTCCAGTACCAGCCGTGCCCTACAAAGATCCAAATAATTACGTCAAACTCTCTGGTAGAATTGCCTCAGAGATGGAAAATGCTATCTGGGCAAATCAGTTTGATAATTTAGCAAACCGTCAAGCTCATTACGAAACTACAGGATTTGAGATTTGGCAGCAAACCGATGGTCAGGTCGATGCTTGGATAACTTCTACTGGCACTGGTGGGACTTTAGCTGGTGTTGCAATGTTCCTCAAAGAGAAAAACCCAGCAGTTAAAACTGTTTTAGCCGATCCTATGGGCAGTGCGCTATACAGTTACATTAAAACTGGTGAAACTAAAAGTGAAGGTAGTTCGATTACCGAGGGCATTGGGAACAGTCGTGTAACTGCCAATATGGAAGGTGCGCCGATTGACGACGCTATTAGAATTGAAGATCCTGAGTGTATCCGTGTTGTTTATCGATTACTGCGTGAAGAAGGAATCTTTGTCGGCGGTTCTTCTGGAATTAATGTGGCAGCAGCAGTCACCCTTGCTAAACAAATGGGTCCAGGACACACGATTGTGACAATTCTCTGTGATAGTGGAGGGCGTTATCAATCACGACTTTTTAACCAAGAATGGCTGGCAACAAAAGGGCTATCGCCCAATTGAATTAGCCGCCCAAGCATAACAATCACATCGTTATCCCTTTCCCTCATGACAACGCTTGAGTATTGATGTCGAACACATTTTTTAACAGGCGATCGCACTCTCAACAAGACAATCTTTCCAGATGCGTCATGGTGTGCCAAAATCGCACTTGTCGTAAACAAGGCGCGGCAAAAGTACTTGCTGCTTTTCAATCTCATCCAGTTGCAGGGATTGATATTGTCAGCAGTAACTGCCTAGGACAGTGCGGTAATGGTCCTATGGTACTAGTGTTACCAGAACAAATTTGGTATAGTCGCGTTCAACCTGCTGAAGTACCAGCAGTAGTAAAAAGACATCTTCTTGGCGGATGTCCTGTAGCAGCAATGCTTTACTCACCTCGATAGTATTCATGAGTAAGAAAGGGAACATCCACTACTTCTCCGACAATATCTCCTACTTTTACCTCTAAACCAAGTCCGCCTGCTTTGTTGCGGATGTAACCTAATCCAAAGTAACCTTTCTCAGTAGCAGTACAACTAGTAAGCTTGCCAACTTTTTCGTCTCCTACTGTAATGACACTTCCAGGTTCTACCTGCGAATCGAGACGAATACCCCACAGATGTTGTTTGACTCCTTTGTATGTGTTGAGACGGGCAATAGTTTCTTGTCCGATGTAGCATCCTTTATCGAAGGAAATAGAGTGCCATAATCCTGCTTCTAAAGGGTTGTAGTCTTCGGTAAGTTCTTTTTCTGGTGTTGGGCGACCTTGGAGAATGCGTAGCTGTTCCCAAACGCGATCGCCTATCGGTTTTACTTCTGCTTGCATAATGCTGTTCCATACATTTGCCGCAGCTTCAACAGGAATAATCAATGTGTACCCTGGTAACGCCAAACCACTACCGACTGCAATGCGCACTTCACTTTCTGCAAACTTCACAACTTGATGATGTGCATACGGCTGATTGATAATTGCACTTGCTCCCAATTGCTCTAAAACTGCATCACTTTTTGGTCCAATCAAACTAAATGTCGCTGTTGCATCTGTGATATCTGTTAACTGCACTTTATCAGCAAAAAAGATATAGCGATCTAACCAGTCAATCAGAAACTCGCGGCGATTGGGTGAAACAAGTAACAAAACTGCATCTTCACCAACATAAGCTGTGACTAAATCAATTGTCCGCGCAGTAGAAGTGATAAAAACAGTATCGCAGCCTTGTCCTGGTTTGAGTTGCTGAAAATTATTAGTACTTTGGTTATGCAAAAACCGCAGGCGTTCTTCATCACTGACTTGAATTCGTCCCCAGTGTGAGCGATCGCATAAAACAACCTCCTCTTGAGAAGCCTGCAGTGCAGCTGCATCATCGCCAAAACTTACTGGAACATCACGATCTTGCGTGCTTTCAGCAAACTTTGCTCCAGTATGAAGCTGAATATTTCGCAGTTGCTGCATAAAATTTACCTTTCTACTATTAGCTTATTTATACATCTGGCAGGTTAGCAAACAACTGCGCAACTAACTCTCCTGCTTTTTCATCTAACTGTTGCCAGTCGATATCGCCAGTTTCATCAATCAGACTCGTATCAATTTTAATGTCGTTTGAATGTGTTGTACCTGATGGGTCGTAGCTACAAAAGCAAATTTGATAACACAGTTCCCATAAATTCACCTCAACTTCTGGTACACCCTGATGATGTAAGCACAAGTGATATTCTGGCTGTGGTGTTGGTAAATGAATTAATCTTTGTTCTATCTCTGTCACTTGGTCTGGAGAAGCAGTATCCAAGTAGTGTACGAGTTGTGTTACAGTTCCTTTTACTTCTTCTGTTGTGCCTTCAGGCCAAACCATAACGTCTTTGTATGTTCCCCGCCATTTCGACGCTTCAAGTTGCTTACCAATATGATCAATAACTCGAATGAACGCTGGTTGCATTAATATTTCAGCTTGCTGCCAAGCCAGAGGATCTGTAATTTTGGGTAGCATAAGATGATTCTGTAGGACTAAATGCAATAAAGCACAAGAGCTTTTCTGTATTCTTACAAAAATTTTGTTGGCTTTGCGATCGCCTTATACTGGTATAAATTAGTATTTGATACTACTGAAGAACGTTTATAAGTATCGATAGTATAAACTCGCTCTTCATTATTCATGTTTTAGCATGTATTTTTAGCTACCACCACTTTTAATACTAGTAAAGTTTCCTAATAAACTGCATGGCAAAAAAACTATGTCCTACGATAGGATACAAGGTTAGAAAATGCCATATAATAATTTTTAAGTATAGAGTTAAGTAAAAAATCTAAAGTATTTAAAATACTCGTTTTTAATTACTATATTAATTATTAAAAATAGGTCAAATTTTAATAATCTCGTTTACGTAGTAGTTAATAAATTGTTCTTAATAAGAAATTGCCTAAACGGCAGTAGTATATTAGATTAGACAGCCCTGACTTTATTAATACCTTTCCTTTCAAAAAAATATATAAAGCAAAATTTCTTATTTTTGTGCAGATTTCAAACATTTTATGAAAACGCGAGCAAGTCGTTCACTAAAAGCTACAGTAGAGGGAATCAAGCAAGCCAATAAAGCTGTACTGAAATTTGCGACAAAAACAGAGTTAGCAGTAGAACTAGAAGTTTCTCGTGCCACTGTACAAAATTTTTTTGCAGGAAAACCAGTTGCTAGAGAAAATTTCCATAAAATCTGTGAAAAGCTAGGGCTATCTTGGCAAGAAATAGCAGAACTTCCAGAACAATATCTATTGTCAGAAAGCAAAGCAAATATATCCTGTCAAAACTTTTCAAGCTCTATTTCAAGAAACATACAGCAAAACATCCAAACTGTTATTCAGCAAAAATGCGGTAGCTTTAGAGTTTTAGATATGTCACAGCCTAGAACTCTACAGGAAGTTTATACTAATCTTAATATTTTAGAGAACATTAGCAATCGTAGTTGGCTAGAGATTGAGCAACTTCATCAAAATCTTAATTTAATAGATGATAACAAAATAGTCTCGAGCAATAGTAAACTACAGCATTTTTCAGCATTACAAGCTGTCAAACAATATTCCAAACTAATTCTTTTAGGGAAACCAGGTTCTGGCAAAACAACACTTCTCAAACACATTGCAATAGAATCTGTTTCAGAGAACTTACCAATTCTAAAAATTCCTATCTTTATTACACTCAAAAATTTTGCAGAAAGCCGATATAAACTCAGCTTATTTACATATATTAAACAAGAGCTAGCTAGCTATGGCATTAATAAATTATTTGCTACTCAAATATTAAATCAAGGTCAAGCACTAATTTTATTAGACGGACTAGATGAAGTATGTCAAAAAGATATTTATTGCGTCTTGCAGCAAATTAGCGGAATTAGTACTAAATATCACACTAATCAGTTTATTTTGACCTGTCGTATAGGATCAACAGAGTACAATTTAGAACACTTTACCGAAGTAGAACTTGCTGATTTTAATCAACACCAAATTAGTAGTTTCGTACAAAAATGGTTTGCAGGGACAGCGGCTGGTAAAGGTAAACATTTTCTTCTCAAATTACAACAAAACTCACGCTTGCAAGAACTTGCGACAAACCCCTTACTATTAATGTTACTTTGTTTGGTGTTTGCAGAAGCCGGACATTTTCCTACCAATCGAATCAAGTTGTATCAAGAAGCATTGGATATTTTACTTAAGAAATGGGACGCTAAGCGCTATGTTGAGCGTGATGAAGTTTACAAACAGCTATCAGTATCGCGAAAGCATGAATTATTAAGCTACATTGCACGAAATACATTTGAGAAAGGAGAATACTTCTTTAAACAGCAGGATCTAGAACGGTATATTGCAGAATATATCTATAACTTCCCAGATGTATGTGCATGTGGGCAGAGTTTATCGTTCAAACCCGAAGCTATACTTAAAGCAATAGAAGCCCAGCATGGTTTACTTGTAGAACGTGCTAAAGGGATTTACTCTTTCTCCCATCTGACATTTCAGGAATATTTTACTGCAAAAAATATTGTTTGTAACGCAGAAGCCCAAGGTGATAAAGCATTAACGCAACTTGCGAATTATATTACTGATAAGCGCTGGCAGGAAATATTTATACTATGTGTAGGAATGTTGCCACAGGCAGACTATTTATTACTGCTAGCAAAGAAATACATTGATTGCTTATTAGCCGATGACATCCAATTGCAACAATTTTTGAGGTGGCTAGGTGCTAAGTCATACGATACATCAAGTTCTTGTTCTTTTTTGAACTTGCGAGCCTTTTATTTTGACCTAGAACTTAGTCGGACTTGTGAAATTACAGAAGGCAAATTAGAGTTATCTAAAGCTTGTAATCCCGAATTTACTCGTTATATCAACTCCGAATTATCTCTCGATCTAGCTCTAGACCGTGTTCTTACAATTGACTATATTTTGAAACAAACCACTCAACCCGCATTAGTTTATCATCGCGTTTTAGATCGAGCAATTGTGCGTGCTAGTCTTATTGCGCCTGAATTAAGACAAGTACTACAAGCACTTAAGCAACATACAATAAATTATTGTCAGAGTAATGACAGCTTTATTAAGTGGTGGATAGCTGCTGGTCAAGATGAAATAACATTATTGAGAAACGCGGTCATTCAGCAGCGCGACTTTGCTTACGATTGGCATTTTAATCCTCATCAACAAAACTTGTTGAAGCAATATTATGATTCCACTATACTATTGCTCAACTGCTTAAATTCTAACTGCGTTTCCATTGAAGTTCGACAGAGAATAGCAAATTCCATATTGCTACCTTCAGCAAAGCTATCTCAAGTTGCAGTATAAAGTTAAGAGAAGAATCCCCTTACTTTATACTTAAGAATTGCGATCGCACTCTACGTCCAGCAGGCTATGCACTTTGATAGCTACTTGGTAGTGTATCTTTTAGTGGTGTCCATCGAAAATAGCGATCGCCACCTCTTTCTAGCACAACTTTTACTCGTGGTTCTAAGCTTGCTAAATTTGCTAAGTATTCAATCTCTTGACTAGCAAGCAAATGTCCTTCAATCATCCACAGAACTAATCCTTTTGATTTCGGTGGTAGTTGTTCTAGATGATACGTAACTATCGGTGGTGCGTAGTAAACGTTTCCTACTGCGGCGCCTTTGCCAACACTTTTTTTGCCTAAGTGTGGGGGACGTATTCCGTGAACTCTAGTCAAATATGCTGCTACATCACCCAAAGAGCGAGCTGTAATGTGTAAGGTAGTATATCCTGCTGCTCGCAGTCGGCGTTGATAGCGACCTTCAAAACCTCCCTCCAGTGGTACATAAACTCCAAGTGCACCAGACTTTTCTAAGTCTTTGATAAATTTATTGCCAGTAATAATTAGTGCCATAAGTTTTTTGTTCTCATTGAAACGTCAACGCCTGCTATTGTGATATGTCAACCATCAGTTGATGGTTACTGCTATGACTTGCCAGCTTGTCTAGCAAGACTGTTCCTTGCTCGTGTATTATCTCTAATTTTAAGTATCTATGCTTATCTATAAGAATTCTCATTATTTTTTGGATTAATAAAAACAAATCATATTTTTGACTCTCAGTTTTATCGCACAAATCTAGGAGAACTCTATAGCACTTCAATTCTCAGCAAGATTCAAAGTAGACAAAAAAATCATATTGGTTTATGATATTAGATTGTGACCAAAATGCCTCAGTCGTGAGCTAACAACTTTATTGCTAGGGTTGTCGGCAGCGTAAACTATTTGGCAGCACGGACGTGTTGATTGCTAGGTTTAAAGGGTAGCGTTATAATTTTTTATGGCGTTATGCTATTAAACTTTGCTCTCCAAATAGAGCAGACGGCAAAGCTAATTGTATTGGCTAGCGCCCAAAGTTGCATGAGGCACATACGCTGGAAGCTTGGGTATTTCCAAGCAGCTATTTAATTGAACCAAGGTTCAATAGGCGAGTAGTAAAGCAGAAGTAGACAGCAATGTGTTAACACCTGCGGTACGGTCTAAAGCTCATCAGCATAGATACTAAACGGCTTGCCGTTTAAGTCTAGGTGAGGTCATTAACTGCAAGAGCGATCGCTCTAAATCTGAAGTGTATATCCATGCGTAGGCATTAAACCAAAAGTGACTTCTTTTTTGCTCCTAGTTTGAGTAGTAAGGAAGGAACCTTCTAGTGAAACCGGTTGCAGCGAATCAGCGTTATCCGGTGCTAATTCAACCTTGAAAAAAGGAGAAACCAGTTACTGTGGCTGTAGGTATCCTCGGCACAAAGCTGGGCATGACCCAAGTGTTTGACGAGGCAGGAAAAGCAATTCCTGTAACTGTAGTTCAAGCCGGTCCATGCACAGTTACGCAAATCAAAACGAAAGAAACAGATGGCTATACTGCCATCCAAGTTGGTTACAAAGAAGTGAAGCCCAAAGCATTAAACAAACCGCTTCTGGGTCATCTTGCTAAATCATCTGCTCCATCTTTGCGTCACTTACGTGAGTATCACTTAGATAATCCAAGTGAATACGATCTAGGTCAAGAAATCAAAGCAGATATCTTCGCTTCTGGGCAGATGGTCAATGTCATTGGGACTAGCATTGGTCGTGGTTTTGCCGGTTATCAAAGACGGCATAACTTTGGTCGCGGACCAATGTCTCATGGTTCTAAAAACCATCGATTACCTGGTTCAATTGGTGCAGGGACAACTCCAGGGCGTGTTTATCCTGGTAAAAAGATGGCAGGTCGTTTGGGCGGAAAGCGCGTGACAATTCCTCAATTGACAGTAGTACAGGTAGATTCAGAGCGTAACCTACTCCTGATCAAAGGCGCAGTTCCAGGCAAGCCTGGTGCTTTATTAAACATTGTGCCAGCACGACGAGGTAGTCAAACGTAGGGCGAAGCTATATAAATTGCCACTACAGGTGATTGGGGTAAATCTTTATACCCAACACCGAGCTACAAAGAAAGGATAAACAAATGGTAGATTGTGTAGTAAAAAACTGGCAAGGAGAAGAGGTAGGACAAGCAACACTCGATTTGCGCGTTGCTAAAGAAGATAGTGCTGCTCATATTGTCCACCGAGCCTTGGTACGGCAGATAACCAACGCCAGACAAGGGACAGCAAGTACTAAAACTCGTGCAGAGGTTCGGGGCGGTGGTCGCAAACCTTGGCGGCAAAAAGGAACGGGTCGCGCGCGTGCTGGCTCAATCCGTTCTCCACTGTGGCGGGGTGGTGGTGTCATCTTTGGACCAAAGCCGAGAGATTATGAAATTAAGATGAATCGCAAAGAGCGGCGGTTAGCTTTGCGTACAGCTTTGACAAGTCGGGCTGCGGATATGGTAGTGGTAGAAGATTTTGCGAGTGAGCTACCAAGACCAAAAACGAAAGACCTCTTAGCAGCGATCGCACGTTGGGGAATTGACCCAGAAACAAAGGTTCTGTTAATTTTGCCTGAGCTTGTAGAAACTGTTTATCTCTCAGCACGAAACGTTGCTCAAGTCAAGTTAATTGCTGCCGATCGGTTGAATGTTTACGATCTATTAAATGCTGACCGGATCGTGACTACAGTAGCTGCCATTGAAAAGATTCAGGAGGTCTACGGTGCCTAAGATAGATCGGCGATCGCTACCTGATTTAGTACGTCGTCCCATACTAACTGAAAAAGCCACTCGGCTAATGGAGGAAAACAAATTCACATTTGAAGTGATTCCCCAAGCCACCAAGCCAGACATCAAAGCAGCGATCGAAGACTTGTTTCAAGTCAAAGTTATTCAAGTAAACACTCAGCAACAACCACGCAAGCAACGTCGAGTAGGGAGATTTATTGGCTTTAAATCTCAATACAAAAAAGCGATTGTCACGGTAGCGACTGGGGAAGAAGACAAAATTAGAAAAGTCCTGTTCCCAGATGTTTAGTGCGTTGTCAGTTGTTATATAAACACTTCAATCAACAACTCGAACTTTTAAACACAACAAACGAAACTTATGGGTACACGTTCTTATCGTCCATATACACCCAGTACGCGCCAGCGTATTGTCTCTGACTTTAATGAAATTACTAAAACTGAACCAGAGCGATCGCTAACAACCTCAGTTCACCGTCCTAAAGGTCGGAACAATCGTGGTGTCATTACCAGTCGTCGCCGAGGTGGCGGACACAAGCGTTTATATCGGACGATCGACTTTAAACGCAATAAACATAATATTCCTGCCAAAGTAGCCGCGATCGAATACGATCCCAACCGCAATGCTCGCATCGCTCTGCTGTATTACCAAGATGGAGAAAAACGGTACATTATTCAACCTAATGGCTTGAAAGTGGGACAAACCGTAATTTCCGGTCCAGATGCACCTTTTGAAGATGGTAATGCTCTCCCACTCAGCAGAATTCCTCTAGGAACAACAGTTCACAATGTTGAACTCTATCCTGGTCGTGGTGCTCAAATTGTTCGTGCTGCCGGTGCTAGTGCGCAAGTAGTTGCGAAAGAGGGTAACTACGTTACACTCAAGCTTCCTTCGGGCGAAGTCCGGCTTGTGCGCCGCGAATGCTACGCCACAATTGGGCAAGTTGGCAACATTGATGTACGCAACCTTAGCTCAGGAAAAGCAGGACGAAATCGTTGGAAAGGACGCCGACCTAAGGTCAGAGGTAGTGTAATGAACCCAGTCGATCACCCACATGGTGGTGGTGAGGGTAGAGCACCAATTGGTAGATCAGGACCTGTGACGCCTTGGGGTAAGCCAACTCTAGGAGCTAAAACACGTAAGCCAAAGAAAGCGAGCAATGCTCTCATCATTCGTCGTCGTCGCAAGTCTTCCAAACGCGGTCGCGGTGGCAGAGAATCATAAATCTAAAATCCAACATCCAACATTGAGCTATGGGTCGTTCTTTAAAAAAAGGTCCTTTTGTTGCTGATAGTTTGCTCAGCAAAATCGAAAAGCTAAATACAAAAGGCGAAAAACAAGTCATCAAAACCTGGTCGCGAGCATCTACTATCTTGCCCCAGATGGTTGGTCACACAATCGCTGTCCACAATGGACGGCAACACGTGCCGGTCTTCATCAACGAGCAAATGGTAGGGCACAAACTAGGTGAATTCGCTCCGACACGTACCTTTCGCGGTCATGCCAAAAGCGATAAAAAAGCAGGGAGATAAATAGCTGATAGCTGTGAGCTAACAGCTAAAGGAGAAATGTGTTATGGCTAGTGATACTACAGAAGTAAAAGCAAGCGCCCGTTACATCCGGATGTCTCCCTACAAAGTACGTCGCGTTCTCGATCAAATTCGCGGGCGATCGTACCGAGAAGCGTTGATTATTCTGGAATTTATGCCCTACAGAGCCTGCGATCCAATCCTCAAAGTGCTCAGAAGTGCAGTTGCTAATGCTGAACATAATGCTGGCTTAGACCCAGCAGAGCTAAAAATTACTCAAGCGTATGCAGATCAAGGACCAGTGCTTAAGCGTTTTCAACCAAGAGCACAAGGTCGAGCTTACCAAATTCGCAAGCCTACGTGTCACATTACAGTGGCAGTTGCGACAGACACAGCGTTAGCAGCAGAAAGTTAGTCACAAGAGGAAGTATTTGTGGGACAAAAAATTCATCCAATCGGGTTTCGCCTAGGAGTTACCCAAGAACATCAATCGCAGTGGTTTGCTGAACCAGGGCGTTATCCTGAAATTCTTAAAGAAGATCATAAACTACGCAATTACGTCGAGCAAAAGCTGGGCAGATTAGCGCAAAATAATAACGCAGGAATTTCTGAAGTACGGATTGAGCGTAAGGCAGATCAAATCGACCTTGAAGTCCGCACAGCTCGTCCTGGAGTCGTCGTCGGTCGTGGTGGTACTGGAATTGAATCACTGCGCACAGGATTACAAGAATTACTCGGTGGAAACCGTCAAATTCGGATCAATGTTGTTGAAGTACAGCAAGTTGATGCTGACGCTTATCTCATTGCTGAGTATATTGCACAGCAGCTAGAACGCCGCGTTTCCTTCCGTCGCGTTGTTCGGCAAACGATTCAACGCGCTCAAAAAGCTGGTATTCAAGGTATCCGGATTCAAGTCAGCGGTCGGCTCAATGGTGCAGAAATTGCTCGTACTGAGTGGACTCGTGAAGGCAGAGTACCGCTACATACATTAAGAGCGGACATTGACTATGCCTATACGACGGCACGAACCATCTATGGAATTTTGGGAATTAAAGTGTGGATCTTTAAGGGAGAGATTATTCCTGGACAAGAGCAAACACCAACACCGACAACAACTCAACCGCGCCGTCGCCAACCACAACAGCGCCGTCGTCAGCAGTTTGAAGACCGTTCCAACGAAGAATAACAGCCGTTAGCAAGAATGCTAATTGCTTTAAAGGTACCCAATCATGCTAAGTCCTAGAAGAACAAAATTCCGCAAACAACAGCGCGGACGAATGGAAGGAATCGCCACCAGAGGTAATAATCTCAATTTTGGTGATTTTGGTCTCCAAGCTTTAGAACCCGCTTGGATCACTTCGCGTCAAATCGAAGCTTCACGTCGGGCAATGACTCGCTATATTCGTCGTGGTGGCAAAATTTGGATTCGCATATTTCCTGATAAACCTGTAACGATGCGCCCAGCAGAAACGCGGATGGGTTCAGGTAAAGGTTCTCCTGAATATTGGGTGGCAGTTGTCAAGCCAGGACGAATTTTGTTTGAAATTGCCGGCGTACCCGAAGCAACAGCACGGGAAGCAATGCGTTTAGCAATGTATAAGCTACCAATTAAAACCAAGTTTGTTGTGCGTTCAGAGGAGGAGGTTTAGAGTATGCCACTTCCTAAAATTTCCGAAGCAAGAAATTTAAGTGATGAAGAAATAGTTGCCCAGATTGTGGCGCTAAAGAAGCAATTATTTCAACTACGCCTTCAGAAAGCCACGCGACAGTTGGAAAAACCACATCAGTTTAAGCACGCTAGACACCAACTAGCACAATTACTCACTGTGGAACACGAAAGAAAAGCAGCAGCACAATCTCAGTCTGGTGCAGAAGAATAGGTAACTATGGCAATTAAAGAACGAGTTGGAGTTGTAGTAAGCGACAAAATGGCAAAAACCGTGGTGGTTGCCGTTGAAAACCGCGCTTCTCATCCCAAATATGGAAAAATCGTCGTCCAAACGCGACGCTATAAAGCTCACGACGAAGCAAATGAATGTAAAGAAGGCGAT
Organism: Gloeocapsopsis crepidinum LEGE 06123; assembly: GCF_015207655.1. GTDB lineage: Bacteria > Cyanobacteriota > Cyanobacteriia > Cyanobacteriales > Chroococcidiopsidaceae > Gloeocapsopsis > Gloeocapsopsis crepidinum. The sequence goes on from NZ_JADEWN010000012.1 coordinate 56,346, forward strand.
CGCGTCCGCATTCAAGAAAGTAGACCTCTCAGCCGCACGAAACGCTGGGTGGTTAAAGAAATCCTTAGTAGTGCCACTACTAGCTAGACAATCGGGAGATTAGCTGTGATTCAACCCCAGTCTTACCTTAATGTTGCTGATAACAGCGGTGCGCGAAAATTGATGTGCATTCGCGTTATGGGTGCAGGTAATCGCCGTTATGGCGGTGTAGGCGATGTAATTATCGCTGTAGTCAAAGATGCCATTCCCAATATGGCAGTTAAAAAATCAGATGTTGTGCGTGCAGTGATTGTCCGGACACGCAAAGGATTGCGTCGCGATAGTGGCATGAGTATTCGTTTTGATGACAATGCAGCAGTCATTATTAATGCCGATGGTAATCCTCGCGGTACTCGTGTTTTTGGACCAGTTGCCCGCGAACTGCGCGACAAAAACTATACGAAAATTGTTTCCCTGGCTCCGGAGGTGCTGTAATGGCTGCACAGAAGAATGGATCTGCACCGATTCGCTACAAAATGCACGTCAAAACCGGAGATACCGTACAAGTGATCTCAGGTAGCGACAAGGGCAAAGTCGGTGAAGTCCTCAAGACGTTTCCTAAATTAAGCAAAGTGATCGTTCAAGGCGTGAATGTCAAAACCAAGCACGTCAAACCCACACAAGAGGGCGAATCCGGTCGCATTGTAACTTCAGAAGCACCGATTCATAGCTCTAATGTCATGCTCTACTCGACAAAGCAAAACGTTGCTAGTCGCGTTTGCTACACCTTTAACGAGCAAGGTCGGAAAGTCCGAATGCTCAAAAAAACTGGTGAAATCCTTGATAAATAGCTTAATTTTCCTGACCAAGACCAGGAAGTAGTAGAAGTAAAAACTATGACAGCACGACTCAAAAGCTTATACCAAGAACAGATAGTCCCGCAGTTGATGGAGCAGTTTCAGTATACAAATATCCATCAAGTGCCAAAGTTGACAAAAGTAACAGTAAATCGAGGTTTGGGCGAAGCCGCACAAAACGCGAAAGCGCTTGAATCGTCTATTAACGAGATTGCCACAATTACAGGTCAAAAACCCGTTGTTACGCGTGCCAAAAAAGCGATCGCTGGCTTTAAAATTCGCCAAGGTATGCCAGTTGGCTTGATGGTGACATTGCGTGGCGAACGGATGTATGCCTTTGTAGACAGACTTGTTAACTTGGCATTACCTCGTATTCGTGACTTTCGTGGTATCAGCCCTAAAAGCTTTGACGGACGCGGTAACTATACCCTTGGTGTTCGCGAACAACTGATTTTCCCAGAAGTTGATTACGACAGCATCGATCAAATTCGGGGTATGGATATTTCCATTATCACTACAGCAAAAAACGATGAAGAAGGTCGCGCATTGCTCAAAGCAATGGGAATGCCTTTTCGGGATCAATAACGTTTATTAAGAGGAAACGATGGCGGCTAACGACACAATTGCAGATATGCTGACGCGCATCCGCAATGCAAATATGGCGCGGCATCAGACAACACAGATACCAGCCACAAAAATGACCCGCAGCATTGCTCAAGTATTAAGGGAAGAAGGCTTCATTGCCGATTTTGAAGAGACAGGCGAAGGCGTTAAACGCAATTTAGTCATCTCACTCAAATATAAAGGCAGAAATCGCCAACCTTTGATCACTGCCTTGAAGCGAATTAGTAAACCAGGTTTACGAGTTTACTCTAACCGCAAAGAGCTACCACGGGTACTCGGAGGCATCGGTATTGCGATTATTTCTACTTCTAGCGGCATCATGACCGACCGAGAAGCCCGACGTCAAGGCTTGGGTGGTGAAGTGCTTTGCTATGTTTGGTAAGACAGCTAGCTATTAGCTGGTTGATTAGGAGTTAATAAGTCATGTCTCGAATTGGTAAGCGCCCAATTACGATTCCCGCCAAAGTCCAAGTGACTATTGACGGGTCACAAGTTAAAGTCAAAGGTCCGAAAGGCGAACTCTCGCGCATGCTGCCAGCCACAGTAACAATCGCCCAAGAGGGTGAAACACTACTGGTTAAACGAGTTGATGACTCGCGCACAGCCCGTCAGATGCATGGTTTGGCTCGCACCTTGGTTGCCAATATGGTTGATGGAGTCTCGCAAGGATTTCAACGTAGGTTAGAAATTCAAGGAGTTGGCTATCGTGCTGCAGTTCAAGGTCGCAACCTCACACTTAACGTAGGATATAGTCATCCAGTTCAAATCGAGCCTCCTGAAGGAATTCAATTGGCAGTAGAAAATAATACCAACGTTATTGTTAGTGGTTTCGATAAAGAACTAGTAGGCAATACGGCAGCAAAAATTCGCGATGTTCGCCCTCCAGAACCTTACAAAGGAAAAGGCATTCGCTATTCTGGTGAATTTGTCAGACGTAAAGCTGGTAAGGCAGGTAAGAAGTAATGAAGTTAGATCGCAGAGAATCTAAAAAGATTCGCCATCGTCGCATTCGTGGGAAAGTGAATGGTTCCTCAGAACGCCCTCGTTTAGCAGTGTTTCGTTCCCATCAGCATATCTATGCTCAAGTGATTGACGATACACAACACCATACGCTTGTTTCGGCTTCAACGCTCGATCCAGATTTAAAACCATCCCTGAAATCTGGTGCTACTTGTGAAGCATCTACAGAGGTCGGTAAATTAATTGCGCAGCGATCGCTAGAAAAAGGTATATCAAAAGTCGTGTTTGATCGTGGTGGTAATCTCTATCACGGTCGCGTTAAAGCCTTAGCTGAAGCCGCACGCGAAGCAGGATTAGATTTTTAATTGTGCTGGTGGCTAACCAATTATTAGCAACAAGCATAAAATTACTAGAAAGGATACAAAATATGGCAACTGGTGGTCGTCGTAAAAGTAACCGTGTAAAAGAAAAAGAAACTAACTGGCAAGAGCGAGTTATTCAAATTCGCCGTGTTAGTAAAGTCGTAAAAGGTGGTAAAAAACTCAGCTTCCGCGCAGTTGTTGCTGTTGGCAACGAACGCGGTCAAGTCGGAATCGGCGTTGGTAAAGCTGGAGATGTCATCGGTGCTGTAAAAAAAGGTGTCGCTGATGGTAAGAAACACCTCATTGATGTGCCACTCACCAATTCCAACTCGATTCCACATCCGATCAATGGTGATGGCGGTGGCGCGCGAGTCATGATGCGTCCAGCAGCACCAGGAACCGGAGTAATCGCTGGTGGTGCAGTTCGTACTGTGCTAGAACTGGCTGGCGTGCGCAACGTCCTAGCTAAGCAACTGGGTTCTAATAACCCGCTTAATAATGCTAGAGCAGCTGTTAATGCGCTATCAACTTTACGTACTTTCTCTGAAGTCGCAGAAGAACGTGGCGTTCCCATCGAAAATCTCTACGCCTAAACTCACAAGTTAAGTAATTTTGTCCAACTCAGAACTAGCATCAAGTCAATGAGACTAACTGATCCTAAGCCTCAAGCAGGCTCAAAAAAACGCCGTCGTCGTGTTGGTCGTGGTATTTCTGCTGGTCAAGGAGCAAGTGCAGGTCTAGGTATGCGCGGGCAAAAAGCTCGTTCAGGTAGCAGTACAAGACCAGGCTTTGAAGGCGGTCAACAACCTTTATATCGCCGCATTCCGAAGCTAAAAGGCTTTCCGATCGTTAATCGTAAGCAGTACACTACGATCAATGTATATAAGCTGGCATCACTTCCTGCCAACACAGAGGTAAATCTAGCTTCATTACGCGAAGCCGGAATCATTACTGCTGTAAAAGGACCACTAAAAATTTTGGGTGATGGGGAATTAAATGTTCCTTTACAAGTTCAAGCAGCAGCTTTCACAAAGCAAGCACGGGAAAAAATCACCGCAGCTGGTGGAAATTGCGAACTCGAATCGTCCAAAGTATAAGTATCCTGTTTTTTGGTAGACGAGTACCTTAAACAGCGCCAGCTAGATGACAAAAAAGGTACCTCTTTATGATCAGTAGAGACAAAGCCCCAACGGCGCAAGAAACTTTTATGCAGATGGCACAAGCAGCTGGTTTACGAAGGCGGCTGCTTGTCACTGTTGGTATTTTAATTTTGGCTCGCCTTGGCGTTTTCTTGCCTGTTCCAGGAATTAATCGCGATTTATTTGCTCAAGCAAGTCAAACTGGCAATAATGCTTTATTTGGTTTCTTAGATATTTTCTCTGGAGGTGGACTTTCTACCTTAGGAGTATTTGCTCTAGGAATTTTGCCGTACATTAATGCTTCCATTATCATCCAATTGTTAACCGCTGCTATCCCAGCTTTAGAAAATCTTCAGAAAAATGAAGGTGAAGCCGGACGGCGGAAAATTTCCCAAATTACGCGTTATGTGTCTTTAGGTTGGGCAATTCTTCAAAGTATCTTTATTGCTGCTTTTTGGTTGCAACCTTATGCTTTTAACCCAGGACCTGTCTTTGTCGCCGAAACGGCGATCGCACTTGTAGCAGGTTCTATGTTTATCATGTGGGCATCTGAATTAATTACCGAACGAGGTGTTGGTAACGGAGCATCTCTTTTGATTTTTGTCAATATTGTTGCTTCCTTGCCAAGAGCCTTAGGAGACACAATCGCATTTGCTCAAACTGGCAGTCGAGAAGCAGTAGGAGGCGTCGTTGTCCTGCTATTAGTCTTTCTCGTTATGATTGTTGGTATTGTCTTTGTGCAAGAAGGAACCCGCAGAATTCCGATTATTTCTGCACGTAGACAAGTCGGTCGGCGCTTTTTTCAAGAACAGCGTAGCTACCTACCTTTACGACTGAATCAAGGCGGCGTTATGCCGATCATTTTTGCTTCGGCTGTTTTAATATTGCCAGCGTCTTTAGCAAGTTTCACGCGCAATGAATTCCTTTTAAGAATTGCTAATTATCTCAGTCCTAATGGTCCTACGCCTTGGGTTTACGCTCTAGCTTATCTGGTTTTAATTCTCTTTTTCAGTTACTTCTACGCTACTTTGATTGTTAATCCAGTAGATTTAGCACAAAACTTAAAGAAAATGGGAGCTACCATTCCTGGAATTCGCCCAGGTCGAGCGACAAGTGAGTATGTAGAACGAGTCTTGAACCGATTAACTTTTTTGGGAGCAATCTTTTTAGGTCTAGTAGCAATTGTGCCAACGGCTGTCGAAAGTGCAACTCAAGTCCGAACATTTCAAGGATTAGGTGCAACGTCTTTACTGATTTTGGTTGGTGTTGCTATTGACACAGCAAAACAAATTCAAACATACGTTATTTCGCAACGTTATGAAGGAATGGTGAAACAATAGTGACGCGATTGATTTTCCTGGGAGCGCCAGGTGCTGGTAAAGGGACTCAAGCTGAAACTTTGGCTCACCACAGGAATATTCCTCATATATCAACTGGTGACATTTTGCGCCAAGCCATGCAAAAACAAACGCCCTTGGGTGTTAAAGCGCAAGACTATGTTTCGCGTGGTGAATTAGTTCCCGACCAACTGGTTAATGACTTAGTCAAGGAACGCCTTTATGAACCGGATACTGAGCAAGGATGGATTCTTGATGGATTCCCGCGCAAAGTTAGTCAAGCAAGCTTCTTGGATGAACTGCTACAAGAAAAGCACAATCATCAAGTTGTGCGAGTTGTTAACTTGGAAGTACCTGATGATGTTTTAATGGCACGATTATTAGCACGCGGTCGTGCAGATGATAACGAGGAAGTTATTCGGCGGCGTTTAGAAGTTTACCGCGAACAAACTGCACCTCTTATCGATTTTTACCGCGATCGCCAACAACTTATTTGTGTAAATGGCGATCAATCTTTGGATGAAGTCACTGCTGAACTACTCGACGTGATTGATTCTTGAGAAGCATGTTGAATTTAGAAGCATCGGTAGTAATACACTTAACTTCAAATTACAGCTTACTGCCAGCTTCTAGTTTTACATCTCAAATCCCAAGTCAATCTTTAATAAGATATATTAATAGTAATTTGGGATGTTTTAAGGTTTGTCATCGCTCAAAACAACGATGATGCTATTAGCTGCTTTGAATGACAAACAGCTTGTTGAGTTGAGGAAAATTCAAATTGTCTAAACAAGATTTAATTGAGATGGAAGGCACGGTAACTGAATCCTTGCCTAATGCAATGTTTCGCGTGGATCTTGATAATGGTTTTAATGTTTTAGCACATATTTCGGGCAAGATCCGCCGTAACTATATCAAAATTTTACCTGGCGATCGCGTCAAAGTAGAGCTAACGCCATACGATTTAACAAAAGGAAGAATTACATACCGTCTACGTAAGAAATAACTTCTTTTGTTGAGGATTAAAGGCGATTCCTGGCTGTCAACGGGCTCTTTGAGCCTTGCTTCACCCATAAAAATATTGATATAATATAGAGTTTGTAATAAAGGAAAAGATGAAAGTTAGAGCATCAGTCAAGAAAATTTGTGAAAAGTGCAGCATTATTCGCCGCAAAGGTCGAGTTATGGTAATCTGCCAAAATCCAAAGCACAAGCAACGTCAAGGCTAAACAGTAACTGAAACAATGTCCGTTAAGGCATTACTAATATTATCGTAGCGATCGCAGGAATAGGGAGAAGTTTATTGTGGCAAGAATTGCAGGTGTAGACCTTCCACGCGATAAGCGTGTCGAAATAGGTCTTACATATATATACGGGATAGGGCTGACTCGTTCAAAAGAAATTTTGGCTCAGACGGGCGTTAATCCGGATACTAGGGTAAAAGATTTAAATGACACAGATGTTGCAGCATTAAGAAGCACAATTGAAAGCAACTATCAGGTCGAAGGAGATCTCAGGCGCTTAGAAGCAATGAACATTAAGCGCTTAGTTGATATTGGGTCTTATCGTGGTCGTCGCCATCGTATGGGCTTACCCGTACGCGGACAACGGACTCGGACAAACGCACGAACTCGCCGTGGTAGACGCCAGACTGTAGCAGGTAAGAAGAAAGCACCTGGTAAGTAAGACTTGAATCATCCAGATCCACAAAAAGTAAAGCCAATTATTTCTTAGTGTTATGGCGCGACAACAAAAAAAATCCGGTGCGAAAAAGCAAAAACGCAATGTACCAAATGGTATTGCTTACATTCAATCTACTTTCAATAACAGTATAGTCACGATCGCTGACCAAAATGGAGACGTCATCTCCTGGGCTTCAGCTGGTTCGAGTGGCTTCAAAGGTGCCAAAAAAGGAACACCATATGCTGCACAGACAGCAGCAGAAAGTGCAGCCCGACAAGCAACAGATCAAGGTATGCGTCAAATAGAAGTCATGGTCAGTGGACCAGGCGCGGGCAGAGAAACAGCAATTCGAGCATTGCAAGGAGCAGGGTTGGAAATTACGTTAATTCGAGATATTACCCCAATTCCTCACAATGGTTGCCGTCCACCAAAAAGACGTCGAGTTTAACTCAAAGCAAGCTTCTTAAACAAAGCTTAGACCATGTTGCAAGCAATATTAAGAGCAAATTGTCTCGTCTGCCTCCGCTGCAGTTCATAAACGAGTGACAACGGGGCATTTGCTCAATTTAAGTCAGGCAAACAACTTTGCCTAAATTGGCATCTAAATTACTAAGGGAGGTTACTCCGTGGCGCAGTTTCAAATTGAATGTGTCGAGTCTAATACTCTAGAGAATCAGAGTCAATACAGTAGATTTGTCCTGGAACCTCTTGATCGCGGTCAAGGGACAACAGTTGGAAATGCGCTCAGACGAGTTTTACTGTCTAATCTTGAAGGTACAGCAATTACTGCTGTCCGGATTGCAGGTGTCAGTCACGAATTTGCGACGATTCCAGGAGTTCGTGAGGATGTGCTGGAAATTCTGATGCGCATGAAAGAAATCGTTCTCAAAAGCTATTCTTCACAACCTCAAATTGGGCGTTTACTCGTTACTGGACCTGCGACAGTAACTGCCGAACATTTCGATCTTCCTTCAGAGGTAGAAATTATTGACCCCAGTCAATACGTTGCAACCGTTGCTGAGGGCGCAAAAATAGAGATGGAATTTCGGATTGATAGAGGCAAGGGATATCGCACTGTTGAACGAGGGCGCGATGAAGCTACTGCTTTAGATTTTCTGCAAATTGACTCGATTTTCATGCCAGTCCGCAAAGTTAATTACAGTGTTGAAGATGCTCGTGTTGACGGTTCGATGCAGAAAGACCGCTTGATTTTAGAAGTTTGGACTAATGGTAGCCTAACTCCACAAGAGGCACTTTCCTCTGCAGCAAATATCTTAGTCGATTTATTTAACCCACTCAAAGATATCTCGCTTGAGGCAATGAAAGATGAATTGCCAACAGATGAAGATCCCACTAGCCAAATTCCAATTGAAGAACTTCAGCTTTCTGTAAGAGCTTATAACTGCTTGAAGCGGGCACAAGTTAATTCAGTAGCAGACTTGCTAGATTACACTCAAGAAGATTTGCTAGAGATCAAAAACTTTGGGCAAAAATCAGCAGAAGAAGTCATCGAAGCTTTACAAGATCGTTTGGGCATTACTCTTCCTCACGAGAAGTCCGCAAAACCTTCATAATTGCTTAGCTGTAGTAAGTTTCTAGCAGTGATTCAAAATATTCACAAAACTTCAAATTGTAGAAATTAAACCTCACCATGCGTCACCGTCGTCGTGTTCACCAACTTGGAAAGCCAGCTGACCAGCGTCGCGCTCTTTTAAGAGCATTGACTACAGAGTTAATCCGTCATGGACGAATTACTACTACGAAAGTCCGCGCCAAGGCAGTCAGATCAGAAGCCGAAAAAATGATTACTTTAGCCAAAGATGGTTCTCTAGCTGCTCGTAGAGAAGCACTAGGTTATATCTACGACAAACAACTTGTTCATGCCCTATTTGAACAAGCACCTAATCGTTATGGTAGTCGGGCTGGGGGATATACTCGAATCTTACATACTGTCCCACGTCGAGGCGATAATGCTGAAATGGCGATTATCGAACTCGTGTAGATCAATCGAATTTCTTGTTTTTGAGAAGTTGTATGGTTGCCCCAAACTACGAGCTAAAATACCGAGTAGCCTTAGTAATTCAATACTTGGGTACTCACTTTCATGGCTGGCAACGGCAACTTCAGCTACGTACTGTACAAGCAGAAATTGAAAAAGCTATCGAGCGCGTACTCGGTTATCCAGTGGCGCTTCACGGTGCAGGGCGAACTGATACTGGTGTTCATGCAGCAGCACAAGTTGCACATTTCGATGCCACTAGTCCAATTCCAGCAGAGCGTTGGGCACCAATTCTTAACAGTTATCTTCCTGACGATATTTTGATTCGTGGATCTGCATCTGTCAACAGTAACTGGCACGCTCGATTTGATGCTAAGTGGCGGCGCTATCGCTACACGCTATACACCGAACCTCGACCGAACTTGTTTGTTAAGCCTTTTAGTTGGCATTATTATTATGCAGCTTTAGATGAAAATCTCATTCGCTCGGCACTACAACCGTTACTTGGGAAACATCACTTAGCAGCCTTTCATCGGGCAGGTTCTCGTCGAGCGCATTCATGGGTAGAAATACAAGCAGTGGAGTGCGATCGCCAAGGAGCATTTATCAATATTGAAATCCAAGCGGATGGCTTTTTGTATGGGATGGTACGGTTACTAGTAGGATTACTTGTTGACGTAGGAAAAGGTAGTTTATCGCTCGATAGGTTCACAGAACTTTGGCAGCAGCAGCAACGAGAGTATGTTAAGTACGCTGCACCTCCTCAGGGTTTATGTTTATTGCGGGTTGGTTATCCTGATTTTCCTTTTTCTCAAGAAGTTTGGTACGAAACTCTACCACAATTAGTGCTGCCAGCTATCAACAATGTTGCACAAGAAAAGAGGCAAGTCATAAACCAAGACATCCTTTCATCAAGTATTAACGTTTAAGTACTAGTGATTCACTCGTAAACAAAATATTACATCGTTGATCTATCAAACAATATCAAGAGGATACTAAAACACTAATGAACAAAACCTATGTTCCAGCCCAAGATTCCGTCAAACGTGATTGGTATGTCGTCGATGCAGCTGATCAGCGTCTAGGTCGGCTAGCTACTGAGATCGCGATGATTTTGCGCGGTAAAAACAAACCAGAATTTACACCGCACATGGATACAGGCGGCTTCGTAATTGTGGTCAATGCCGATAAAGTTGTTGTGACTGGGAAAAAGCGCAGCCAAAAGCTTTATCGTCGCCACTCAGGACGTCCAGGCGGAATGAAAACAGAAACTTTTGCGCAACTACAATCTCGAGTTCCCGAAAGAATTGTAGAACACGCTGTTAAAGGAATGCTGCCCAAAAACAGTTTAGGACGGCAATTATTTACCAAACTGAAAGTTTACGCTGGTGCAGATCATCCTCACCAAGCACAGCAACCACAGGAAATTAAAATTCAGACAATTCCAGGAGAGCAATAATGCAAGCAATAGATACGACTAGCGATCGCGTAATGTATAGAGGAACTGGTCGCCGTAAATCTTCCGTAGCGAGAGTGCGCTTAGTTCCTGGCGATGGACAAATGATCGTCAACGGTAAACCAGGAGATCTGTATTTTCAATTTAATCCTAATTACCTCTCAGTCGCTAAAGCTCCACTAGAAACCTTAGGGTTAGAAAGCGAGTACAACATTTTAGTCACTGCTCATGGAGGCGGATTAACCGGACAATCTGATTCAATTCGTTTAGGAGTCGCCCGCGCACTGTGTCAGCTCGACCCAGAAAACCGCTCGCCATTGAAATCTGAAGGCTACCTAACACGCGACCCCAGAGCAAAAGAGCGGAAAAAATACGGCTTACATAAAGCACGGAAAGCGCCTCAGTTCTCCAAACGATAAAAGTTCACAGCTTTTAGATTTTAGTGTTCTGAAGGTATGTTGAGCGCTGAAGTCTAAAAGTTACAATAGAGATAAACATACAAAAACATATATCATGGCAAAATCTGATCTTCATCCTCAATGGTATCCAGAGGCAAAAGTTTACTGTGATGGGAAACTAGTTGCTACAGTAGGTTCGACTAAACCAGAACTGCACGTTGATGTGTGGTCAGGAAATCATCCATTCTATACAGGTACGCAAAAATTAATCGATACTGAAGGTCGAGTAGAACGCTTCTTACGGAAGTACGGCATGATGGACGCTGAGCAATCTACAGGCGACGACAAGAAGTAGCTGAGTTAGATAGTTGAACCGAAGACTGCATTTTGTGAACTTCTACTATCTTGCTTGAGCGATCGCACTTTATGCCTGAAACTTACCTGCTAAACAAACTCAAATCTGTCGAACAAACTTTTAACGAACTCACTCGCCGCCTGGCTGATCCCGATATTGCTAGAGATCCTAGTGAATATCAAAAGATCGCTAAGGCACGTTCTTCATTGGAAGAAGTCGTGACTACTTATGAAACCTGGAAAACTACTCAAGATGAATTAGTGGGAGCCAGGGAAGTCATGAAAGAAGCAAATGGTGACTCAGAGCTACAAGAAATGGCAGCTTTAGAAGTCGCAGAACTAGAAGAACAACTAGAGCAGTTAGAAGTTCGCTTGAAAATCTTGCTACTACCACGCGATCCTAACGATGAAAAGAACATCATGCTCGAAATTCGGGCGGGAACTGGTGGTGATGAAGCAAGTATTTGGGCAGGCGATTTAGTACGAATGTACTCGCGCTATGCAGAAAGCCAAAGTTGGAAAGTTAAGCTTATCAGCGAATCGCTAGCAGAAATGGGCGGTTTTAAAGAAGCCATTTTAGAAATTCAAGGCGATCAAGTTTATAGCAAGCTAAAGTTTGAAGCAGGAGTTCACCGCGTCCAACGAGTTCCTGTTACTGAAGCAGGCGGACGAGTCCATACATCAACAGCTACTGTAGCAGTGATGCCAGAAGTTGATGATGTCGAAATTGAAATTGACCCGAAAGATATTGAAATGTCAACAGCGCGTTCGGGTGGTGCGGGTGGACAAAATGTCAACAAGGTAGAAACAGCGGCTGACTTGTATCACAAGCCTACTGGAATTAGAATCTTTTGTACCGAAGAACGCAGCCAGTTGCAAAATAAAGAACGCGCAATGCAAATCTTGCGGGCAAAGCTGTATGAAATGAAGTTACGCGAACAACAAGAATCTGTGACTTCCATGCGGCGATCGCAAGTTGGTACAGGATCGCGTTCGGAAAAAATTCGTACCTACAACTACAAAGATAACCGCGTCACCGATCACCGCCTAGGACAAAATTTCTCTTTAACTCCATTTCTAGAAGGAGATTTAGAGCCAGCCATTCAGGCTTGTATTTCTCAAGATCAGCAAGAACGCTTAGCAGAACTAGCGACTTCGGGGACGGGTTCCTAGTTGAGGTGAAGTGATTAGTGGCGCTTTGGCTAGTGGCTAGTATTGAGTTTTGAGATTTGAATTTTGTAGAATGAGTAGCTTATTGGTTTTTGTGATTGTGGCGGCGTGCTTTTGCCATGACAGCTTGGATGTAGTCAGTTTTGGCATTAGTATAAGCTTCGCGATTGGTTTTGAAGCGTTCGGCTAATTGACGTTTTAAAGCGGCGTAATGTTGTGCTTCTTCAGGATGCGATCGCAAGTAATCTCGAAACAAAAGACGCTCCCACAGATCGCTATCTGCCTCAACTAAATGCAGGTGGTGAGTGCGCTGTAAACCATATGGTGGCATCCCTTTAACTAAGAACATTTGCCCAGGACGAGGATCTTCTTGCCAGTAAGCGTATCCTAATGCTTCTAGTAGTGTATGCGACTTTTTAGCTTCTTTTAGAGAACGCACTTCAACCAAAAGATCAATAATAGGTTTTGCGGCTAATCCAGGAACTGCTGTGCTGCCAAAATGTTCAATGCGCGTAACCAAATCATTTCCTAGTACTTGCCAAATCGTTGTGGCTTCCTCTTCAAACTGCTGCGACCAACGGGGATCGTATTCAACAATAATTATTTCATCCATGAAATAAATTATAGAGGTTTGGCATTGTCAAACCCCTGCAATGACAAATCTCTGGATTTACCCTATTTGATTATTAAAATCCTCTTCTATCAATTGTTAAACTGCTAGCGTGACCAATCTCATCAGCAGATCAAGTACTAACGCTATAAATAAACTGTGTTTTGATCGCATCACAATCCCTAGGTAGGGTATTTATTCGTTAATTGCAAAATAAATAAAATAAACTTTAAAAATAACAACAAAAGTAATTTATTTTTATAACTTAATTGAATATTATTTATCCTGATTTAATTGAATTTTAACGTCTCGTATTGTATATAAAATGCTTGAGAAATAAATGAAAATAAAGCTATATAAAGAAATGCTTATTGAGAGATTTAACTCACTCTATATAAACTTATAAAATATATCAAGGTGATAATAAATTTTGAAATAGTAAATACGTAGGCGATCGCAGCCGCAGCCAAACAACGCTATGACTGAGAACAATCGGTTTTTCGAGCAAAATGTAAAGAGTCACCAACAACCGAAATTTGGAATTAAATTTTGTTAAGATTGGAGGCGACGATTAGCGATCGCCTTTTGGTGCGTGGAGACCTTAAATGCTGCGACTAGAACATATCAGTAAAATCTACCCTACTGGCGAAGTTCTCAAGGATGTTAACTGGGAAGTCAAGAGTGGCGATCGCATTGGTTTAGTTGGAGTGAACGGTGCAGGGAAATCCACTCAACTAAAAATTATTGCTGGAGAAATTGAACCAACATCAGGAGAAGTTATCCGTCCAGCTAGTCTACACGTTGCTTATTTGACGCAAGAATTTGAGGTCGATCCTGGGCGCACAGTCCGCGAAGAATTTTGGACAGTATTCAAGCAAGCTAATGAGGTGCAACAATTGCTTGCACAGGTACAGCGCGATATGGAAACTGCGACGCCTGAAGAATTAGATCGCTTGATTCATAAACTTGATCGCTTGCAACGTACCTTTGAAGCATTAGATGGTTACGGACTCGAAGCGCAAATCGAGAAGATTTTACCAGAAATGGGTTTTGAGCCAACTGACGGCGATCGCTTAGTCAGTTCTTTTAGTGGCGGTTGGCAGATGCGGATGAGTTTAGGCAAGATTCTCCTGCAAAAACCAGACTTATTGCTGCTAGACGAGCCGACAAACCATCTCGACTTAGAAACTATTGAGTGGCTAGAAAACTACTTAAAAAACCTGACCACTCCTATGGTGATCGTTTCCCACGACCGCGAATTCCTCGATCGCCTGTGTACGCAAATTGTCGAAACTGAACGCGGCGTTTCCACGACTTATTTAGGTAACTATTCTGCCTACTTACAGCAAAAGGCAGAAGCGCAAGTCGCCCAAATGAGTGCTTACGAACGTCAGCAAAAGGAGTTAGAAAAGCAACAAACGTTTGTCGATCGCTTCCGTGCCAGTGCAACACGCAGTACTCAAGCAAAAAGCCGCGAAAAACAACTCGAAAAAATTGAGCGAATTGAAGCACCATCCGCAAGTTTAAGAAGCCTTCACTTTCGCTTTCCACCTGCACCCCGTAGTGGTAGAGAAGTTGTTTTAATTAAGGACTTGGTACATATTTACGAAGAGAAAATTCTCTTTCTAGGTGCGAATCTGTTAATCGAACGCGGCGATCGCATTGCCTTTCTTGGTCCTAATGGTGCAGGTAAATCTACCCTCCTCCGCTTAATTATGGGCCTAGAACCACCTTCTGAAGGCATCGTTAAGTTAGGAAATCATAACGTCATTCCTGGTTACTTCGAGCAAAATCAGGCAGAGGCCTTGGAACTTCATAAAACTGTGATGCAAACGATTCACGATGAAGTCCCTGATTGGAAGAATGAGGAAGTCCGTACGCTGCTTGGACGCTTTTTATTTAGCGGGGACACGGTATTTAAACAAGTTGTTGCCTTGAGTGGGGGAGAAAAAGCACGGCTAGCTTTAGCAAAAATGCTTTTATGTCCAGCTAATCTACTAATCTTGGACGAACCGACGAACCATCTAGATATTCCTGCAAAGGAAATGCTGGAAGAAGCAATTCAACATTATGACGGAACAGTGATTATCGTTTCTCACGACCGCTATTTTATCTCTCAGGTAGCAAACAAAATAGTTGAGATTCGCGATGGAGAATTTCGGCTGTATAACGGAGATTATCACTATTATTTGGAGAAAATAGCCGCTGAAAAAGAACAAGTACGATTAGCCGCGATCGCTGCTGAAAAAGCTGCCAAAAAAGCAGCTAAAGCAACTGCCAAACGGAAATCATAAATGCTTTCTCTACGGGGATCAAAGAAAAATAGAAGGATTTCAATGCTAAACTCAAAAAAACTGAGAATCTTGACACAAACAGCGATCCCCACTTTAAAAAGTCACCAAAGTGGCAAAAATATCTGATAATTGCAAAAATATACTTGCAGCAGCAAGTAGCAATGGTATCATTGCGGTGAGTTATATAAAGTAAAGGGCAACAAAGTTATGACCCAAGCACCTGTTGCTCCCGTGGTGCTAGTCATTTTAGACGGGTGGGGCTATCGAGAAGAAGCAGACGGTAACGCGATCGCTGCGGCTAAAGTCCCAGTAATGGATAGCCTATGGCAGACATATCCTCGAACTCTTATCAAAACTTCAGGTAAGGCAGTAGGTTTGCCAGAAGGTCAAATGGGAAACTCTGAAGTAGGGCATCTTAATATCGGCGCAGGGCGCGTTGTACCACAAGAATTAGTACGAATTTCTGATGCAGTAGAAGATGGATCAATCCACCAAAACTCAGCTCTGTTACAAGTGTGTCAAGATGTTCGCGAACGTAATGGCAAGTTACACTTGATTGGTCTTTGCTCAGAAGGTGGTGTTCATTCTCACATTAACCATTTGTTAGGATTGCTTGACTTTGCTAAAGCGCAAGGCATGGCTCAAGTATGTATTCATGCAATTACAGATGGTCGAGATACGATGCCTACAGAGGGTGTCGGTGTCATTGGGCTGATTCAAGACTATACTGCAAGGATTGGCGTCGGAGAAATTGTCACAATCAGCGGGCGCTATTACGCAATGGATCGCGATCGCCGTTGGGATCGAGTCAAACTTGCCTATGATGTGATGACTCAAGACGCAAAAGGCGATGGTCGCTCTGCTGTTGAGATTTTACAAGCTTCCTATGATGCCGGAGTTACCGATGAGTTTGTCGTTCCTCATCGTGTAGCATCAGGAGCAGTAGCATCAGGTGATGGAGTTATCTTCTTCAATTTTCGTCCAGATCGAGCAAGACAACTTACCCAAGCCTTTATCGCGCCAGCATTCGATGGTTTTGAGCGCAAAGAGAAGATTGAACCTTTATCCTTTGTCACGTTTACGCAGTACGATCCTGAGCTATCAGTGGCGGTTGCTTTTACACCACAAAACTTGAACAATATCCTAGGGCAAGTCATCTCTGAACACGGGCTTAAACAATTTCGCACTGCAGAAACCGAAAAGTATGCCCACGTTACCTACTTCTTCAATGGTGGTTTAGAAGAACCATTTGAAGGCGAAGAGCGAGAACTTGTCATGAGTCCGATGGTAGCAACTTACGATCGCGCTCCGAGTATGTCAGCTGAAGCTGTGACTGATGTCGCGACTAATGCAATTAAACAAGGCATTTACTCCTTGGTCGTGATCAATTACGCTAATCCTGACATGGTGGGGCATACAGGACAAATAGAAGCAACCGTCCAAGCACTAGAAACAGTTGATACTTGTTTAGGGCGTTTGCTAGAAAGTATCAGTCAAGCAGGTGGCACTGCTATTGTTACAGCAGATCATGGTAATGCTGAATATATGCGAGATCCACAAGGCAATCCGTGGACAGCACATACAACTAACCCTGTACCGCTGATCTTAATTGAAGGCGAACGAGCTAAAATACCAGGGTATGGTGGAGACGTCAGTTTGCGCAGTGGTGGTCGTTTGTGTGATATTGCTCCAACTATTTTGGACATTCTCCAGCTGCCGCAGCCATCTGAGATGACAGGACACTCGCTGCTAAAACCAGTCGGGGATCAGAATCAAAGAGTACGTACTCCCGTGCAATCGGCTCTATAAAGCCCGTTAGTTTTCATTTTTGGAGTTGATCGGCATGACAGTTTACAACATTGTAGAAGTCCTCTGGGTAATATCTGCGATTGGTTTAACAGTTTTGGTACTATTACATAGTCCCAAAGGAGATGGTATTGGTGCGATCGGCGGACAAGCACAATTATTTAGTAGTACTAAAAGCGCGGAAACTACACTAAATCGCGTGACTTGGACACTTGCAGTACTTTTTCTGAGTTTCACTGTTGTTCTTAGTGCTAATTGGTTAACTCAGTAACCTAGTTGCATTGATTTTATTAATGCGAATCAAGTCTGTTTTACGGCAGATTTTTATGTGGGGATTGGCTGCGATCGCAGCACTATTAGTTGTTTTACACGGCAATAGTGCTGGTAGCAATTCATTGGTTATCACAGCGGAAACACCCCAATCGCAATACAGTGAATCAGTATTTTTACCACCTTCAAAGCCACATCCTCTTCCTGCGACCTTAGCTCAGTGGTACGATCAAACTAATAGTGGTGATTACTTTCTAGAAGTTAAACCAACAAAAATTGGTTACTTGATCTGGTCGCAATTTCCGATTAAGGTTTATATCCAACAGCCACAACCAGAAAGTAGCGATGCGCATATCCTACAAAGCTGGGCACATGAAGTTTTACAGGCAATTCAAGAGTGGAGCGTCTATCTACCTTTGCAAGTGATAGCACAACCCGAAAGCGCTGATATCAAAATTATGCGCTCATCTCCTCCCTTGAGAATTGCTCCTAATCAAATGCCACGGGCACGTTCTGCGGAAACAAGTTACGAGTTTTATATTAACAGCAACAACTTATTATCACATCGTTGCTCTATTTTGCTAAGTCCTAGTCAAGCAGGTCAGTATCTCCAAGCCGCAGCACGGCATGAGTTTGGTCATGCATTAGGAATTTGGGGACATAGTTCATTACAAAGTGATGCGTTATACTTTGCTCAAGTACGCAATCCGCCCCTAATCTCTGCTAGAGATGCGAACACGCTCAAGCGTATCTACGAACAACCAACACAATTAGGATGGTCATTACAGAGACGTAGAGCTGATATCAACTCGTAATACTCTCTTCTCCTCTGTCCTACTTCTTCACCTTACAGGCAAAGCACTGCCTTGCCCCTCTCCTTATGCTCCGCGACTCAAATGAAAATGTTGTTGCTCCAAAACTTGAGCATACAGCTTCTCTACCTGAGTAATGTTTTGGCTAAGCGTATAGCGTTCTACAACTCGCTGACGTGCTTTGTCACCTAATAAAGTAGTTAACTCAGGGTGGTCTTGAAAAAGTGGCAGCAAGGTTCGTAGCTGCGATTCTACCCGACGTGGAGTGAGAATAACACCAGCACCACCTTCTAAAACTTCTCCATCTGCACCAACATCAGTTGCTAAGCAAGCAATACCGCAAGCCATAGCCTCTAGCAGGGAAATCGAAAGTCCTTCGACCAAAGATGGCAAAATAAATACGTCACAACCTCGGAGAATTTCAATTCGCTGTTCTTCTTCTGCAATAAAACCAAGCCAATGAATACCATGTTCAGAACCATAGAATGGTTCTAGCGAGGCTGTTAAAGGACCATCACCCACAATGAGCAATTTACTCTGTGGATGCATTTCTGAATACTTCCAGGCGCGTAGCAATGGCTCTACATTTTTCTCTGGAGCAAGGCGACCTTGGTAAATAAATAAACGCTTGGCGTTGAACCTTGCTTTGATTTTCGATGAGCCAGGAGAGTATTTATGAATTTCTACTCCATTGGGGATGACAGCAATATTTTCTGGTAAGAGTCCCAATCGAGATAATAACTCACGCTGCACCTGAGAAAAAACGATGACGCGATCGTAATTCACCAGAAATGGAGCATAGAGTTGGTAAGCCAAAAGCTGTGTTCCCGATTTCAGCTTCGCTCCCTTGCCAGCAAAAGGAGTATGAAAAGTTGCAATCAGTGGCAAATTCAATTCTCCACAGATATCTGGTAAGAGAAAGTCAAGTGGGGACAATGTTAATGACGCATGCACTAAGTCAGGTTTGAGTTGCCGTAAAGATTGACTCAAGACCTTGGCAGCTTTGAGAGTTGGAATTGTATAAACTTGTGATTTGTACAGAAATGGCAAAGAAACTTCTGGACAATCGGGCCAGTTATCTGGCTCTGCCTCCTCTTGAGCAAAGTGAAGAAAGCTGACTTGATGTCCCCGTTCCAACAAAGCATTGGTGACTTCTCGGCTATACGTGACATTGCCACAAAAGGGTGATTTTTTTCCAATCCAGGCAATATGCATTCAGGTTGAGGTGCGATTTTCTCAGTTAAGTAAGCATGAAGGTGAGAGGCACTAAGGTACTTGTAGGCACTTGGGTGGGGACAGAAATACGCCAGCATCAAATTTTGATTGGCTAACGAGTTATTTTTGCTTACGCCTTGTGTCTTGTACTGTTAGTCCTTTGCTCATACCTTGTTGATTAAAGTTGAGATTTTATGTCTCTGTACGGCAAATATACCAGGTTAGGATACCTCCTGCGATCGCAGCTGCGGCTAAACTCAAAAAAACTGCCTGTAATCCGATGAATGTCTCCGCTACTCCGGCTAAAGCTAGTGGTAGGGTTAAAGCAATATTGACTACATTGTTTTGCAATCCAAAAATTTTACCCCGCATTTCTGGAGAAGTTTCCTTTTGAATTGCCGTTTGCATGGGAATCGCGACTAAAGAGGCAAACCCTCCTAAAAGTGTAATCAATAGCAGTACTAATAAAAGATTTTCAGTAAATATAGCTAAACCAATCAGACACCCCGCAATTCCCATCGAGCCATAAAGACTCAGTTGAATCGCAGCAAAGCGCTGACCATATTGACCTAAAAGTGTTGCACCAGCAGCAATTCCCACACCTCCAGCAGCGAGTAAAAAGCCAAACTGAGAAGATTTCAGCCCAGGAATAACTTCAGCCATGCGCACAGCCAAAACAGCAAGTGCTGCAAAAATTGAAAACAAGATCACCAGTTGAATTAAAGCAGTACGAATCCGGTGATTTTTTCCCAGATATTGGAATCCATCACGCAAATCTTGCCAAACGTGAGGAGATTCTTGCTCGAATCGACGCTCTTTTTCTCCAGTCTTCAACAGCATAAGCAAGCAACCAGCGATCGCATAACTACCACCAACGACGAGTTCTTTGCCAATTTCAGACCCAAATTGCATTGTCACTGCATCAGCAATTGCAAGTAGCGGTTCACCTACAGCAAACCCAACAACAACTAATGCCATCATTGTTGTGGTGTACAAAGAATTTGCTGACAATAAATGACGCCGTTCTACTATCAAAGGAATTGCAGCCTGCTCTGCTGGAGCAAAAAATTGTGTCAACGTAGAAACTAGAAAAGACAATGCCAATAAAATTGCAAAACCTGTTGGTAGGCTACCTACTGCGTTCCAGTCCTGAGTCATCCATAAAAGTACTGGAATTGCTAGAACCAAGCCACCACGTAATAAATTGGTGACTACTAGCACTGCTTTTTTTGACCATCTATCTACAAACACACCTGCAACTGAACCAAACAATACTGCAGGAATTGTAAAAGCCATCATAATTGCTGATACCCAACCGCTGATACTTTGATTGCTAGCTTGGAAACGACTGGAAATAATCGCAATCATTAAGACTAAATAAACTTTATCTGCCAGCTGAGAAAAAACTTGACCGCTCCATAAAGCAAGGAAATTGCGATTTTTTAAAACAGGCAAAAAACCTAATTCTTCTAGTTCATTATCAACTGACGTTGTTGCTGTAGAATCTTCTATAATATCCTGACTGTTGTGTCTAGGAATACTATTGCTAACTCCTCGATCGACTTGGCTTCCAGAACTGCTCGTCGTGTTTTCTTGTGAAACTTGATAAACATAGGATATATCCGGAGGTTGACGATCAGATGAATCCTTACACCTATGGATACTATTGCAGTTAGGAGATGGTAAAAAATTTGTATTAAGATTAGACGGTTGCATCATCATTTGTAGAAGTCGGCAAAGCAAAATAACTATCGATTAGGGCAGCAGAGCGAATTGGGCGACCGAAATGATACTGAGCATATTGTCGTAAAATTTGCTCAATGAATATCCAGTTAACATCTGTATTAGTGTCTGTTGTTAATGCTTTGAGTTGATTTAACTCAGCTTGGGATAGCTGTTGTAATATGGTCAGTTCTTGAGAATCAATCCGGCTAATTAACATAGGTGTCTCTTGCCGATGCACAATCGTCTGATAGCTTTGCCCATGCTCTGTTACACTTCTTGGTTGAGGAGTGGTTTTGGTTGGATAAGTTCCATCAGAAGCAGCACCGTAAGGTTCTGCGCTCGTGCTTACCAAACCAGTTTTAGGTGATATGTTGCGCCCCTCCTTTTGCATGCGTTCCAGTGCAGTTAAACTGACAATTCCACCTGCAGCAGCACTAAATCCTACTTGCCACTGCGAATTGCTGAAGTCGGGTTTTAACGAAATTCCGCTTAAACAACAACTTTGCACTTGAGGGGCAATTCCTGCGAGTGCAAGCAAGTGAAAAACTGCATGGCACAGATGGGCGATCGCCAAACGCGGCTGATTTTTAGGTAGTTTTTCTAATCTACTCAGATGTTCGCTAAGTAAACAAAATAGCTCGTCTTGCGGTTGTTCGCTTAATGCTTGATACAAAGTCAT
This sequence comes from Gloeocapsopsis crepidinum LEGE 06123, assembly GCF_015207655.1. Taxonomy (GTDB): domain Bacteria; phylum Cyanobacteriota; class Cyanobacteriia; order Cyanobacteriales; family Chroococcidiopsidaceae; genus Gloeocapsopsis; species Gloeocapsopsis crepidinum. The sequence goes on from NZ_JADEWN010000012.1 coordinate 78,075, forward strand.
TTCTGCCAAGTATTGACTAGCAGCTAACTTACCAAGATCTTGATTTAAACCTGGGTATGATTCCTGGGTTTCGGCTTGTGTAATTTTATCAAGCGATCGCCCTTTAGCAATTAACAATTCATTAACAACAAACAAGCCACTTCTGCCACTTAAGCTGGAATTGTGTTTTCGCGAACCAGGCGCTACTGCTCTAATTAAACCAAACTCGCGCGTTAGGATCGTCAGCAATCGATCTGATTCACCTAATGCCATACTTTTCAGATTTATCCCAGTGGCTTTGTAAGTTCGACTCATAAATTAGGTGCTAAGGGCTAGAGATAGAAAATCAATTGTCAATAACGATAAGGCAACAATCCTCTTAGTTACTGATGATTTCCTGATCTATATCCAGGTTATCGCGTTGGCGAATCAATTCTGGGCCTCGCGAGGTTCCTAATCGTGTCGCACCGGCTAAAATTAACTCAAACGCTTGTTCAATTGTACGAATTCCGCCGGACGCTTTAATTCCGATACGATCTCTGGCAACTTCTTTCAAAAGTCGCACATCTGCAACTGTCGCACCTCCATGCCAACCAGTACTCGTTTTTAAAAATGCCGCTCCAGCATCCATACATATTTCTGCGGCAAGGCGTTTTTCTGCATCTGTCAGCAAGGCAGTTTCTAGAATAACTTTGACAGTTCTACCCACTTCACAAATCTCAGCAATTTCCCGATGTAATTGCTCGGTTTTACCCGTTTTGATCCAGCCGAGGTTAAGTACAACATCTAATTCTGTTGCACCATTGTCTACTGCTTCTTGTGCTTCATAAAGCTTTACATTTGAGGTGGTAGCGCCTGTCGGAAATCCAATCACAGTACAAACTCGCGGATTTTTTCCGCGTAGCAGTTCAGCCGCCTGGCGCACATGAGTGGGGTATACGCATACTGCTGCAAATTGAAAGCGATCTGCTTGTTCGCACCACTGTTGCACTTGCTCTGAAGTTGCTGTGGGATGTAGGAGCGCGTGATCGATTAATGGCGCAATATCTATATCTGGATAATCAGCAGCCATCATTTATCTCCGAACAAAGTATATTTTGGTCAGAATCTTAAGGAAATTTAAAATCTTAAGCTCAGAATACCTTAAAACTAGCGATCGCAAAGCAAAAAATTTTTAATACACGGATAATCTTCCATGTCCCTTTAGTAATTTCTCTGTGCATTCATCTACATCAAAAGTCATATAGGCAGCCTCTTGCTTGAAAAATCCCCCGAATCAAAGAAGATTTTCTTTGAGAAGACATCACTATATGCTGGATTTTCTCTAATAGAGTCATAGACTGCTGCAATTTATTTACGACCAAAATCAGCAGGAATTTCACCCCAATATGCCGTATTCCACTTTAAAATAGGATTAGTATATTCATTATTTTCTAACCACTTTAATCCTCTTTCTACCAAGTCAAAAATTTCTTTATTGCTATCCCTTTTTACCAGTTTTGTTCTGACTTTCTTGTTCTCAACCCAAAGAATAGCAGTTTCTGAATCAGAATAAATAGGCAGATGACTTCCTTGATTTTTTAGATAAGCAAGAGCATGAACAATAGCTAAAAACTCTCCAAGATTATTCGTGCCATTTGCCATTGGACGTTTATGAAAGATTATCTTGCGTGTTGCTGTATGCATCCCTCTGTATTCAACCTCACCAGGATTACCAATACACGAAGCATCAACACAAACGCTATTTATAATGAATTCATTTGCTGGTAAGATTTTATTTTGTGTTTTCCACAAGTTTACTTCCTTCGGTTCAACTTGAAAAAGTAGCGCTCGATCAGTCAGCCCTAACGCTGCTTCTGCTTCTTCTCTAGTCTTGAAAGATTTATATAGTGCACCACTAAAACCTTTAATTTGTTCTTCACATGCTGCCCAGCTTGTAAATATTCCTATCTCTCTACCTTTAAAAACTGCATAGTACTTCTTGGTTGTCATTTTGTTCCTTTGTAGACTTCCAAGACTAGGATTCCCCTAGTTATTAATTAATTAGCAAGTTAATTTCAGAAAATTACCCTATCAATAAGTTTCAAACTGCTCACTGACGAGCTTACACTAACGCAACCTACTAAAATTTCTTTATTTAAATGTGTAGTATTACGTAATTAATCATTGATGGCAATTAGTGAATAGCATTCTATTACCCTCATCGGACAAAATTCCTCATTGACCAAGATGCATGCACCTTCGCTTTATGAAACTGATTTCTATGCCTGGACTGAAGAGCAAGTCAATTTGCTTAAGAATCAGCAGTGGGAGCAAGTAGACGCCACTAACTTAATTGAGGAAATTGAGTCTTTGGGTAGGAAACAACGCCAGGAATTGCGAAATAGATTAGGAGTGTTATTAGGACATCTTTTGAAATGGCAATTTCAGTCTGAAAAACGTAATAGTAGTTAGTTAGGTACAATTCGAGAACAACGAATTGAGATTAAATTACTTTTGGCGGATAGCCCCAGTTTAAGACCATACTTAAATCAATTTTTTTTGGCTGCTTACGAACTGGGCTTAGCATTGGCAATTCGGGAAACTCGTTTAGGCGAGTAAATTTTTCCTGAAGTGTGTCCCTACACTCCAGAACAAATTATGAATCCTGACTTCTTGCCAGAACCAGATATGGTTGTAGCTTGGCGAGTGAAGTCAACCTTCGTGGACTAATAAAAAATATAGCTGTAAAAATTTTGGGGCTTCTTACAGCGGAAACGGTGTATAGTTTCCGCCTAATGCTTCGACAATAGTGCGAGTATTAGCGATAATCATTTTAATGTAAGAATCTGCATTGCTTCCTGGAGGACCTATTGAGTCTGAGTACAAAGGTTGCGTAGCTAATTCGACTCCAGCTTCTGCAGCGACAGTTTGAATTAAGGCTGGATTAATTGTTGTTTCGGCAAAAATCGTGGGAACGTTCGCGTCTCTAATAGCATCAGATAATTGCCGTACTGTCTGGGCACTGGGTTGTTCTTCGGTACTAATTCCAATTAAAGTCCCGAAGATTTCTAAGTCATAGGCATTAGCATAATATTGAAATGCATCGTGGGTGGTGACAAGCCGACGATTTTCTGGAGGAATTGTTTGAATTTGCTGAGTCACCCAAGTGTGAAGTTGCTGTAATTGTGCTGTATAGTTTGCCGCGTTTTGAGTCAAAACTTCCCGTTCTTCTGGCAATAACTCAATGAAAGCATCTCGAATCGCGTTGACGATCGCGATCGCATTTTCAACATCACCCCAAACATGAGGATCGGGAACCGTTGTTCCTTGTTCTTCTAGCTGTAGTGGTTGTATAACTTCTCCGACTGCAAGTTTCCGTGCATTAACCCCTGCAGCGTTCATAAGCCTAATCAACCCAGGCTCTAAATTATAGCCGTTATAAAGAATCAAGTCAGCTTTTTCAAAGGCAATACTATCTCGCGGAACAGGTTCATAAACATGAGGATCGTCGCCTGGTTGTAATATTCCTGTCAGTTGAATTTCTCCTCCTAATTGGGTAGCCCAGTCGGTAATAATTGTGCTGGTAGAAACAACACTGGGTTGAACATTAGTTCCAGGATCAACGCGATTAGTTATTACTGCACCACAGGCGCTCAACCACAACCCCAGTAAGAATCCAACGACAACTTGCCATCTATAGTTTCTGCCTTGCGACCGAGTCCTCACTTTCATGGAATTGATACATTAGTTTTCATATTCTTCTCATTTTTCAGCATATACTGTTTTCATATTCTTTTCATTTTTATCCTTAAACTCGTATACGTCGCTATTTCTTAGTTCATCGCCATAGAGCAAAAACATGACCCTTCTGCCCTTTCCTAACCGTGTAAAATCAAATCTACCAGCGCCAAAGGATACTTTGATGGAAGACGCAGCAATCACAGTCAGCCATCTAGGAGTTCAATATCGAAATGTCGAAGCATTGCAGGACGCCAATTTTGAGATTTACCCTGGACGAATAACTGGGATTATCGGTCCTAATGGTGCTGGTAAGAGTACTTTAATTAAAGCAATTTTAGGGCTAGTTTCGGTAAGCAGTGGCACTGTATTGTATCGAGGTAAGCCGCTCAAGACTCAGTTAGAGAAAGTCGCTTATGTTCCGCAACGCTCGATGATTGATTGGAGTTATCCTGCTACTGTGTGGGATGTCGTTTTGATGGGGCGAGTGCGTAAAGCTGGTTGGTTTCGCCGCTTTTCTCATGTTAGCCGTCAAGTGGCTGCTACTGCGTTGGAACGTGTAGGAATGAGTGAGTATCGCGATCGCTCAATCGGGCAACTCTCTGGTGGACAACAGCAACGAGTTTTTCTTGCCCGCGCTTTGGCAGAAGAAGCAGAGGTATTCTGTTTTGATGAACCACTAGCAGGCATTGATAAAAAAACTGAAGCAGTCATTTTTGAGGTTTTTCACGAGCTAGCCGCAGCAGGTAAAATTGTGCTAGTTGTCAACCACGACTTGGGTGAAGCAATTACTAATTTTGATGACCTTGTTTTATTGAATAAAGAAGTTATTGCGAGTGGTTCGCGTGCTACTGTCTTACAACCCGAAAACATGAACCGTGCTTATCGAGGACAAGTTATGTTTTTTAATGGAGAAGCAGCATGAAAAAGCTATTGGCTGCTCTGGTAATTGGGAATCGGTAATTGGTAATTGGCGATAAATTACTCGTTTTTTTTAGTAAAATACACTTACATACTGCTAATTGTTAACCTTATACTTAAACATAATTGTATTAGAAGTAAAGGTTAGGACTTTAACACTTAACAATCACAACTTTCAATTATCCTGAACCCTGACCTCTGACCTCTGCTTTATGCTAGAAGCTATTATTGAACCGTTGCAGTATGGTTTTATGCAGCGATCGCTTGTGATTGCTGTTTTGGTTGGTGTGATTTGTGCGATTGTGGGTAGCTATTTAATGGTACAACGCCTAGCGTTACTCGGAGATGCAATTAGCCATTCAGTACTACCAGGACTAGCGATCGCTTTTATACTAGGAGCAGATATTTTTGTAGGTGCTTTTATTGCAGGGGTCGTCAGTACGCTTGCTATTGCCTTGATTCGGACGCGATCGCCAATTAAAGAAGATGCCGCAATGGGAATTGTTTTTTCTGCCTTTTTTGCGTTGGGAATTACGTTAATTACTATTGTGCAGAAAACGAATAAAATCGACCTCAACCATTTCTTATTTGGTAATATTTTAGGCGTTACTTCTCAAGATGTTTGGAATACAGCGATTATTTCTTTATTTGTGATTGCTGTTGTTTTTTTACTCTACAAAGAATTATTGTTTTACACTTTTGATCCTGTAGGCGCGCAAGCAGCAGGATTACCTGTCAATCTCCTCAATTTTGGCTTGATGGTGTTAATTGCTTTGACGATTGTAGCGAGTCTTACAGCAGTTGGTGTCATTTTAGTTTTAGCACTATTAATTACGCCAGGAGCAACAGCATACTTACTTGTCAAGCGCCTTAATCAAATGATGATTTTAGGGGCATTTATTGGTATTGTTGCTAGTATTAGTGGCATGTATCTTAGCTATTTTTATAATTTACCTTCGGGTCCAGCGATTGTTTTAGTAGCATCTGGCATTTTTGTACTAGCACTATTATTTAGCCCAAGTCAAGGCATCCTAACCTATCCACAGTCTAATTCACAGGGATGGGCTTTTTGGAAAGAAATTAAGAATCTACTGCGATCGCGTTCTTAAGTCAATTAGCTAACAGTTTTAGTCTGCTGGTAATGATATCTGGTTGAGAATAACTCCTACTTCTTCCATACCTGCGGAATTGTTTTGCATAGCATAAAGTTCTCTTGCTCTTTGCAGCGATGCAACTGCTTGGGAAACTTTCCCTTGACTCCAAAACGCAACTCCTAAGTTTTGGCGAGAGACTGGATCGTTTGGGTTAATCTGAATAGCACGATTAAACGCGGCGATCGCCTCAGCAAATTTACCTTGACTTCCAAGTGCAATTCCCAAATTGTTGTAAGTTTCAAAATTCCGAGGATTAATTTCGATAGCATGATTAAACGCAGCGATCGCCTCAGCAAATTTGTTTTGATTACCTAGCGCTAGCCCAAGATTGTTATGGGCGTTTTCATATTCAGGATAAACGGAGATAGCACGATTAAACGCGGCGATCGCTTCAGCTAACCTTCCTTGTTCTGCTAATTCAACTCCTTGGTTATTGTGAACTTCTGCTTGCTGTAAGTTTTCACTAGATTGCAATGCCACTTTAATAGGATCTAGCGATAAACTTGGTTGAGTCCATGTAAAAACACTGGCAGTTCCTATCGCAAGACATAATCCAGCAAGAATACAAGGCTTTTTCATAAACAACTCCGCTTCGAGATACAGATGAGTATTGGTATGAAACGAGCTTTTTTATTCTTCTAGCTTAACTGGTTTGGAATAGCTACTTCTGATAACAAGTTCCACTAGTTTTTCGTTTTGGGACGTACATTAGATACTTCTTGCTCCCTACTTCTGGAAGGTGCGATCGCGTTAAGATAACAAAAGTTCACAATTTAAGGGTGTTATGGCAGTTAAAGTTGGAGACACGGCTCCTGATTTTACTCTTCCTTCTCAATCGGGTGCATCAGTTAGCCTCAGTGACTTTCGTGGGAAATCTGTCGTTTTGTACTTTTATCCTAAGGATGACACGCCAGGATGCACAAAAGAATCATGCGCCTTTCGCGATCAGTATGAAGTTTTTCAGAATGTTGGCGCAGAAGTTATTGGTGTAAGTGCTGACTCTCCCGACTCGCATCAACGATTTGCAGCTAAATATCAATTACCTTTTACACTTTTAAGTGACACTGGCAACCAAGTCAGAAAGTTATATGGCGTTCCTGCAACCCTCGGTTTATTACCAGGAAGAGTAACTTATGTTATCGATCAACAGGGAGTTGTCCAACATATTTTTAACTCCCAGTTTAACTTTCAAGGTCATGTTGACCAAGCGTTGAAAACTTTGCAACAGATAGGGGCGAGAGGCTAGTTGTTAGTTTTGAGTTTTAAGTTTTGAGTTTTGAATTGAATCCTAAAGAGTTTTGGAAAGCGCTCATAGTTGGGAGGCATTTATTTTAAGTTTTGAATTAGAAGAATTTTCTTAACTCAACACTCAACATTCATAACTTTACTTACTTAAACTCAACACTCATAACGTCTCTACTCCCCTGCGTTAAAATTCTGCAAAGTTATCACTGATGATGTGCTTTTTCCGCTGGTGATGCACTCTCAGTGTTACCATTTTTGCTGTTCCCGTTACTGTTGCGCGGTTGAATCACGCCATAACCACCGTGGTTGCGTTCGTAGATGACGTTAATTTCTCCTGTTTCGGCATTGCGGAACATATAAAAGTCGTGATCGACTAGTTGCAACTGTTCCAACGCTTCAGTGATTGTCATTGGTGGCATAGCAAAGTATTTGGTTCGCACTACTTCTTCAGGAAGTTCAGGAGTGCGATCGCCAATGAGATCTTCTACAACAGGTGGTGGTTCTACTGCTATACTCGTCTTCTCCGGAACTTGTGTCTTCTTATCGTGGCGCTTCTCTTTGTATTTTCGGAGTTTCCGTGCAATCTTATCAGCCACCATGTCGATACTAGCGTATAAATTCTCACTACTCTCCTCGGCACGAATTACACTTCCGTTGGCGTAAATCGTCACTTCTGCGGCTTGCTTGTCATTGATGCGTGGATTGCGTGCTACAGATAAATGCACATCCACTTCGTTAGTTAAATTTTGAAAGTGATTTACTGCCTTTTCAATTTTCTGATGTACATATTCGCGAATTCCATCAGTAATTTCAATGTTTTTGCCGTGGATGACTAGTTTCATATTCAATTCTCCGGCTGGCGTACTATCTAAAACGAAACGAAATTAGCAAGGGGAAAGACTACTTTTTATAACAACAAATTGTCGCTTGAGCTACTAAGTACTAAAGCATAAGTTTCACTTTTTTAGTCTTCGAGCACAAACCCAAAATTGGTTGCTATTTTTACCACACTTTTTACTACATAAGACTATTAAACCTTATGGTTGTGACGAGAATGATATCTTTGGCTATATGAATTTGCTTGCTTCGCTTTCTTGAAGTTTTCTGCATAAGACATCTTTTATGAGGTTTTCTATTATGCATTAACTTCCTCTCAAAACGTCAATAGTTTGCATATCATCTCTCAATGTTAGCAGGCGTAGTTATGTAAGAAGCAATTTCCTCCGTGTCCATTTGAGGTTATATATTTACCTTAACACTTTGTATTCTGCCAAACATAACACTTTGATACTCTCTTTAAGAACCTTTGCAACTTTTGACATTTCTTGATTTCACGATTTGAAAACGAAATAAACTGTCTTGATAATTAAGCTTAAATTCTGCTATGTTACTGGATAAAAAGAAATTATTTCACACCTGCGTTGTGAACCAAAGTCGCAAATGTTTGCTATATAAAGCAGGAACCGTGCCCTACAAAACAGCATGGGAATGGCAGCGATCGCTCTTACAACAGCGCGTTAACAATTCCGATTCTGAGGATGTCTTGATTTTGCTCGAACATCCGCCAGTGTATACTTTAGGACAAGGCGCTAATCCCAAATTTATTAAATGTGAGTTTGACAAAAGTACATATGACGTGTATATAGTTGAACGTGGCGGCGAAGTAACATATCATTGCCCTGGTCAACTCGTCGGCTATCCAATTCTAAATCTGCAACATCACTGCAAAGATTTGCACTGGTATCTCCGTCAGCTAGAAGAAGTATTAATTCGTGTATTAGCAATTTATGGATTGCACGGAGAAAGATTACCAGGCTTAACTGGTGTTTGGCTTGAAGGCTATAAAGTTGCAGCAATTGGGATTAAAGTTAGTCGCTGGGTGACAATGCACGGATTTGCTTTAAATATATGCCCTGATATGACAGGCTTTCAACGGATTATCCCCTGCGGGATTTCTGATAAACCTGTTGGCAGTTTATCTCAGTGGATTCCTGACATTACTTTAGAACAAGTGCTTCCACACGTCACTCAAGCTTTCGCTGCAGTCTTTCATTTCAACCTGATCGAAGTACATTTTAATTTAGATTTTCTTACCCCTCACTCCTCACCCCTCACTCCTCACCCCTTCATTCAATCGACTTAAAAAAGCCCGCAAGCGATCGCTTTTTGGATGCGTTAATACTTCACGCGCTGCACCTTGTTCTTCGACTTGACCTTGATTCATAAACATTACCCGATGAGCAACTTCCCGTGCAAATTGCATTTCATGGGTAACGACTACCATTGTCATGCCATCAGCAGCAAGTTGTTGCATCACTTGCAAAACTTCGGATACAAGTTCGGGATCTAAGGCGCTGGTTGGTTCATCAAATAGTATCACCTGCGGATTCATACACAAACTGCGGGCGATCGCAACGCGTTGCTTTTGTCCTCCTGAGAGTTGTTCGGGGTACGCACTTGCTTTATCAAACAACCCGACTTTTTCTAAATACAATCCTGCAAGTTGGGCGCTTTCTTTCGGGGATTTACCTAATACCTTACGCTGCGCGATTGTCAAATTCTCTAGTACACTCAAGTGCGGAAACAAGTTAAATTGCTGAAATACCATTCCTACTTGCGATCGCAATTGTCGCAGTTGGCGATAATTCAATTTGGATTGAGATAAATCCATGCCATTGACAATCAATCGCCCACCATCAATTGCTTCAAGACGATTAAAGCAACGCAATAGCGTACTCTTGCCACAACCTGATGAACCAATAATGGCAACAACCTCTCCACGGTGAATTTCACCACTAATTCCTCGCAGTACCCGCAGCGAACCAAAGTTTTTTTCAATATTCTCAAACGCAATTGCAGCGGTGGAGTTGACCATATCCCTGTCTCACAAGGCGAAGTTTTGTAGAAATTATTTCAGATGCATCACAGTTGATTGTAATCTTGTCTACATCCGAGTCAACCTACTTGAGATTGAATATTACATTTAGGACGCAGAAATACCGAGGAGAAAGGCAATATGGAGGGATCATTAAGGCGTTGGCTGCGTCTAGGTGTGGTAGTTGGGTTGTGTTGTTTGCTGTTATTTGCAGGTTGTAGCAATAATTCCGGTTCCTCTGCTGCTGGTAGAACCTTAACAGTTGCTGTTGAAGGGACATATCCTCCATTTGAGTTTCAGTCCCCAGATGGAGAATTACAGGGTTTTGATGTTGACTTGATGAATGCGATCGCCCAAGAAGAAGGATTTACAATTCAATATCAAAATCTGCCGTTTGCAGGGATGATTCCCGCATTACAAGCGCGTACAATTGACGCTGCGATTGCGGCGATGACGATTACCGAAGAACGTGCCAAAACCGTTTCTTTCTCGCGTCCTTATTTCAAATCAGGACTCGCGATCGCTACCAGTGTGAATAATCAAGATATTACTAGTTTTGAGTCCCTCCAAAATCGACGCATTGCAGTTCAAATCGGTACGACTGGGGCGCTAGAAGCTGCAAAAATTCCTGGGGCGCAAGTTCGTAGCTTTGATGACGCGCCGACAACTTTACGCGAATTACTCAACGGTAATGTTGACGCGGTACTCCACGATCAGCCTGTCATTTTATACGCCATTCAAACAGGTAACGTCCAAGGAGTCCGAGTTGTTGGCGATCTCTTGACTGAAGAATATTTTGGTATCCCCACCCCAAAAGGATCGCCAAATTTAGCGCTCATCAATCAAGGATTAACAACTTTACTCGAAAACGGCACGTATAACCAAATTTATCAAAAGTGGTTTGGTGTAGAACCGCCTCCCTTACCCGAAAGACTGCCTTTCCAAGACGAAACTGCAACAGGTGGCGCACCCTTTATCTTAACTGCAGTTAACGTCATTGTGCGAGCATTACCCTCTTTACTGCGTGGTGCTTTAATCACCCTACAACTGACGGCTTTTTCTGTCGTCTTGGGTATGATTGCAGGTTCTCTAATTGGAATTATTCGACTTTCTAAAATTTTGCCAATTCGTTGGGCTGCTAGAGCATATATCGATTTCTTTCGCGGTACGCCCTTGCTAGTCCAGATTTTTATGATCTACTTCGGCATACCTGCGATCGCTCAAGAATTAGGTTTTACTTTTAATCTCAATCGTCTCGCCGCCGCTGTACTTGCCTTAAGTCTCAATAGTGCAGCTTACATTGCCGAAATTGTCCGTGGTGGAATTCAATCAATTGACACTGGACAATCAGAAGCTTCACAGTCGCTAGGCATGAGTTCGGTGCAAACGATGCGTTACATTATCTTTCCCCAAGCTTTCCGCCGCATGTTACCTGCTTTGGGCAATGAGTTTATTAGCTTGCTAAAAGATACCAGTTTGGTTGCGGTAATCGGGTTTGAAGAACTGTTCCGCGAAGGTCAACTCATTGTTGCAGAAAATTATCGCTCGTTTGAAATTTATGCCACCGTTGCTGTAATTTATCTTTGCCTAACCTTATTATCTTCGCAAGTCTTCAGCTACTTTGAGCGATGGATGAATCCTGCCATACGTTCTCGCCGCAAGGCTCGTGCTTAATATCATTTTGCTAAGAGTTATCGCACGTAATCTAGTAGAAGTGTTGAGGAAACAAAGGTTTCTACCATCCTAATTCTTGTATTATTTCACCCGCAGATTTTATCGGTTACTTTGCGTTTTTATCCAAAATTTATGATATGAGCCAAGAGTAAGCGCAATGTCAGAAGCACAATCCTTAATTGTTGACTTTACTCAAGAAGATAATGTCTTACAGATTTTACCCCGCCCACCGCTGCGATCGAGTGAAAACTTAGGGTGGAATGGTATTTATGTCCAACAACATTATCAACCTGCTTGGGAAACGCCTGAGTATGCTCACATTAGGCATATGCTTTTAATTCATAGTCCTGATTTAATAGTTCAAGCAGAACGATGGTTTGACGGGCGTAGACAGCAAGAGCAATTTGGGGGTGGAAATAATATTGCGATTGTTCCCGCAACAGTTCAGCACCAAGCAAACTGGAATCAGGAAAGCCCCTTTTCTTTGGTATTTATTGAGCCGAATTACTTAATTCAAATCGCTCGTGAATCAGTAACAATTGAGCGTATTGAACTGATTCCGCAATATGCAATGCACGATCCGTTTGTTGCTCAACTGGGGCGATCGCTGAGTGCAGAACTCGAATCTAGTCATGTCGGTAGTCGATTATTTGCAGACTCGTTAGCGATCGCGCTTTCGATTCACCTAATAAGACATTACTCAAACTGGCAGCAGCCGTTACGCGAGGATAACGGAGGATTGCCGCAGCGCAAACTGCACCAAGCAATAACATACATCCACGAACACTTGACACAAGATTTATCTGTTACTGCGATCGCTGATGAATTAGAGATGAGCCAATACTATTTCTCTCGCTTATTTAAGCAATCAATCGGTGTATCGCCATACCAGTATGTGATGCAGCAGCGAATTGAGCAAGCCAAGAACTTATTGAGAACAACTTCGCTTTCAGTTGCTGCGATCGCCGCGCGAGTAGGTTTTTCCAATTCCAATCAACTCGCAATTCAATTTCGCAAGTTCACAAACACAACGCCCAGCAACTACCGCCGACAACTTTGATGACAAGTTTGCGCGCGAGAGCAAGATTTCGATAAATTTTGCAAGAATTGACGATCAATCTTGATTTTTTCTTGAGGAAATTTAGATGAGAACGAATTGTTGCTAAGTTTCACTAATGCTCTTAGCAGATACCTATAGGAATTACCATGACTGCAACCGCAAACCAGTCAATTGCCATTCCGAATCCGCCGATCAAACAAGCCAAACTCTATATTAATGGACAATGGCGATCGGCATCCGATGGCAAAACTCGCCCCACGATTAGCCCGATTACAGAAGCTGCGATCGCAGACATTCCCCAAGCTTCAGCACAAGACGTAGAGGATGCAATTCTAGCAGCCCGTCGCGCCTTTGATGATGGACCTTGGGCAAAAATGACTGGGCACGAGCGACAGCAAATCCTCACCCGTGCTTCCCAAATCATGGAGCAATACGCCGATGATTTGGCACTTTGTGAGACGCTTGATATGGGTAAGGCAATTCACTTTGCCAAGACGATCGATGCTCGTTTAATTGCTGATTTATTACGCTACTACGCGGGCATGGCTCCCGAAATCGATGGCGCAACTCGTCCAGTTTCTCCTCCACCAGATTGCACTTTGAAGCACGTCACAATCGTGCGAGAACCGTTAGGAGTCGTTGCCGCAATCACGCCGTTTAATTTCCCACTTCTGCTTGCCGGAACAAAAATCGCCGCTGCGCTTGCCGCAGGTAACACGGTGATTCATAAACCTGCAAGTGCCACGCCTTTGTCTGCGATCAAACTGGCAGAAATCTTTGAAGAAGCTGGGCTTCCCGCTGGTGTATACAACATGATTACAGGTTCGGGTAGTCAAGTCGGCGATCAATTGGTCAAACATCCTGCAATCAACAAGATTAGCTTCACCGGCTCAACAGAAGTTGGGATTGGCATTATTCGCAATAGTGCAGACACACTGAAAAAAACCACAATGGAGCTTGGCGGTAAATCTGCCAACATCGTGTTTGCGGATGCAGATTTAGAAAGCGCGATCGCTAATGCTTTCTTTGGCATCTTCTACAACAAAGGTGAGATTTGTACGGCAGGATCGCGCTTGTTGCTAGAGCGCTCGATTCACGATGCAGTCGTAGATGGATTAATTAAGTACGTCAGTCAAATTAAAATGGGGAATCCGCTTGATCCAGATGTACTTTTTGGTCCGTTGGCCGATGCCGGACAACTCAAGAAAGTGATGCAATATGTAGAGTATGGTAAACAGGATGGCGCTACCTTAAAGTATGGCGGTGAGCGCTTCTACCCCGATGGCAGCAATGGCAAAGGATATTACTTTCAGCCTACTATCTTTACAAACGCCACCAATGAGATGCGAATTGCTCAAGAGGAAATCTTTGGTCCGGTACTGACTGTGATTCCGTTTGATACTGAGGAAGAAGCGATCCGCATCGCGAATGGCACAACCTACGGATTAGCTGCTGCGGTGCATACTCGTGACATTAAAAAAGCCTTGCGAGTGGCGAACGCAATGCAAGCAGGAACTTGCTGGATCAATTGCTATAACGTCTATGACGTTTCCGTTCCATTCGGAGGCTACAAATCATCAGGATTTGGGCGTGAATGTGGCAAAGAAGTCATGGAAAACTATACCCACACAAAATCAATCTGGATCGATTTGAGCTAATGAGACGGATGATATCAAGGAAGAAAAAGCAATTGCTTTGGCCATCACTTGATAACGCTCAACGTGAGGTACTCGGTTTTGGTTTCCAAGAGTTCATTGAATAAGGAAATGCGATCGCGCTGCTGACTTTCATGACTTGTGTAATTCTGCCACGCATGACAAAGTTATTTGCATCATATTCCAAACCGAAGTGTAGTTTGATGACCGTTGCGAATCTTGGAACTGCGACTATGTAAGCGATCAAGAACAGGAGGCTTAACTATTATGACGATTCTTGTCACTGGCGCAACTGGAAACATTGGCGGAGAAGTGATTCATCATCTTCTGAACAAAAACGCCACAATTAGAGGATTGGTACGCGATCGCAAAAAAGCAACCAAACTACAATCTCAAGGCGTTGAACTTGCCCAAGGTGATTTTTCACAACCCGACAGTTTAGATGCGGCTTTGCAAGGAATTGAAACTGCCTTTCTTGTGATGCCCAACGATCCGCGCCAGGTTGAATTAGAGTGCAATTTTATTGATTCAGCAAAACGCGCCGGAGTTCGTCATATTGTGAAACTATCGGTATTACGTTCCGGCGAACTTCCTAGCGCATTTCAGCAATGGCATCGCCAAATTGAAGAACATCTAGAAAAATCAGGCATGAGTTGGACTCATCTTCGTCCAAATATGCTCATGCAGAATATGCGTTGGTTTACTTCCGCGATCGCTCAACAAGGTGCGTTCTATCACTCAGTAGGAGACACAAAAATCTCTCATGTCGATGCACGAGACGTAGCCGCCGTAGCCGCTGTTTGTTTGAGTGAATCCGGACATGAAAATCAAGCTTATGATTTGACGGGATCTGAAGCGGTTTCCTTTGCTCAAGTTGCCGACTATTTTGCGAAAGCCCTCAACAAACCCGTGCAGTACATTAATGTTGCGCCTGCTGATTTGAAAGCTGCACGACTCGCGAATGGGGAACCAGAATGGTATCTCGATGCAGAAGCTCAGTTATTTGAGTGTTGGCAAGCGGGAGCAGGATCAGCAGTGACTAGCACGATCGCAGATCTTTTGCATGACTCCCCCACATCGTTTGCAGCATTCGTTCAAGATTACGTCCAGTCTCACGCGCAAGACTTTTTAACAACTGTAGGAGCTTAATGATGCAATCTGCGTTTGGACTCTCTATTCCGATGACCTTAGAGGATGTTTGCCATCCTCAGAAAATGGCGCTTCTAGTCTACGATATGCAAGTTGGCATCGCGCAACAGCTACCTAATGCCGTCGAATTTATTCAGCAGGTAAAGCAGGTTGTTGATGTCGCTAGATCTCACCAAATGCGAGTTTTCTTCTCGCGTCATACAACTTTGCCAAAAGAGATCGCCGGTGTTTCGCAACTCATACGAACTTGCGTTCTAAAGAACAATTAGGGTAGGGTGCAGTTAACCGAGAAACGAGCACTGTTATGGCAAGAGTCAGTCGAGTTGTAGCCCACCAGAGCGTTGAAGAAGTTAAGCAGAAGCTGGC
>NZ_JADEWN010000119.1 GCF_015207655.1 Gloeocapsopsis crepidinum LEGE 06123
AGCTTCTGCTTAACTTCTTCAACGCTCTGGTGGGCTACAACTCGACTGACTCTTGCCATAACAGTGCTCGTTTCTCGGTTAACTGCACCCTACCCTAATTGTTCTTTAGAACGCAAGTTCGTATAACTTTGACAAAGTTGAAGATTTAGGATCCGGATTGACCACAAACATCACATCAGCATCGAGTAAGTTGAGCATTTCCAGCGAAATCATCTGTGAGAAACCATCGCTGCGTTGTGCAGCAGGTCGTTGTAACCCTGTTTCTGCAATAACTGCACCCATAAAAGAATCTTTGAGATAGATAGCTGCTGGCTGACCTGCACTGTAGTTATAAGATGTTGTAATTGATACTTCAGTTTGTTTAAGACGATCATTTCCCATGCGACGTTGAAACTCTTGTACGCGCTGTTGATAATCTTTGATAAGTTGCTCAGCTTGTTGAGTCTTATTCAAAGCTTGAGCGTAAAGCCTTAAATCTTCTTTCCATGCTGGATCTTCGGATCGAGCAATGACAGTTGGTGCAATTTGCGAAAGCCTATCGTAAATTTCTTCGTCCCATCGATTACCCAAAATCAAGTCGGGTTTGAGCAGTGCAATTTTTTCCAGGTTAGGGTGCGAATCGCCACCGATGTTTTCAATTCCTTTTATTTGTGCTTCTGGAAGTGAAAGGTACTCAAAGCTTGAAGATCCAATAGGTTTGACTCCGAGTGCTAAAGCAGCATCTAAGGGATTGGTATCAAGCACAATAATTCTCTGTGGATTAATAGGAACACAAGCTTCGCCGAGCAAATGTTTAATAGCTCGACATTCGGAAGTTGCTGAGTGTACTTTTGGGGTATTAGTGCGAACCTGACTAAAGCAAGCAGAAATTAGAAGGCAGAATATTAAGATCAAAGCTTGATAGCGACATCGGTTTTTCATCACGTCTTCGCAACGCATTCCCAAGAAAGTATTAAAATTGCCAAGAAACCGAACCGAGTAAAGTTAATGGTTCGCCAGGGAAGACACGTAAATCGCCTTCAGCAGTTTCAAAATAGCGAATATCAAACAGATTTCTGACGTTGAGGGCGACTCGGAATTGCCCTCGATTGTAGAAGAGCGCTGCATCGGTACGGAAATAACTCGGTAAACTAAATGAGTTGTCTAAATCTCCTTCACGTTCGCCAACATAAAATAGTCCTAAACCAAAGCCTAATCCTTGCAGCGAACCACTTTGAATTTCATATGTTGTCCAAATGTTAAAAGCGTGATTTGGTACGTTATTGATTTGATTACCAACATCATAGGTATTGTCCTCGGTAATTTCTGCATTGGTGTAGGCGTATCCTGCAATAATGTTCCATCCTGGTAAAATTTCACCAGTAACGTCTAACTCGATTCCTTGACTTTGTTGTTCTCCAGTCTGAATTGAGAAATTGGGATTTGTGGGGTCTTCGGTGAGGACGTTAGCACGAGTAATATTGAAATATGCGATCGTTGCAGCAATGCGATCGCTCAACTCTACTTTTGTTCCAACTTCATATTGAGTACCGCGTTCCGGTTCAAACAGCCTATTATCTAACCCTGAATCTGTAACCTGCTGAAATGAGCGGCTGTAGCTAGCATAAAGTGAAATCGGTTGAATTGGTTGATAAACAATACCGACGCGCGGGCTAAAAGCATCATCGCTTTGCGAACCTGTCAGTTCACCTTCTTCTTTTGTTCTTTGCTCAACCCAATCAAAGCGTCCACCCAACAACAGTTTTAAATTGTCCAGTAGTGTAATTTGATCTTGAATGTAAATACCGTACTGATCGGTATTGGTTGATGAAGGTGAAAACTCTGCAATCACATCTCCCACAGTGCTAGGGCTATAGACAGGGTTAAAAATATCAATTGGGCTGAGGCTGCGTTGTACATAACGAGATGCACTATTTAATGTATACAGGTCAAACCCAACTAATAACTGATGGCTAATAGCTCCTGTGTTGAAATTTCCAGTAATATCCGCATTCAAGACATAAGTATTCGTATCTTGTTGCTCAGCAACGATTAAGCCGCGTGTTAAAGTTCGGTTGTCTTCTAAAAGAGTATCGGGAAAAACTGAATTTTGCGGCTGTCGCAACAATGAAACGCGAAAATTGTTACGAATTTGCCAATTTTCATTTAAGCGATGCTCTAAACTGTATCCTAATCGTGTGGTACGAGGACTAACATAATCAATTGATGGTTCTCCCAGAAAGCGGCTAATTGGAAGTTCGCCATTGGGGTTAGGTAAAACAGTTCCCCTTGCTGGTAAGCCGCGATCGTTCGGTTGCTCGAAATAGTTATACTCAGCTTCTAAAGTCAAATCAGTATCATCATCAAGGCGTAGCGAAATTGTTGGTGCAAATCCGTAGCGTTCGATCTCAAAGAGATCAACGAATGTATCAGTTCGATATCCGTAAGCATTGAAACGATAGAGAACGTTATTTGCTTGATCTAAAGGACCTGATAAGTCAATTAAACCACTGTACGTATCAAAACTGCCTACGCTGGCTTCGGCGTTATAAAAAGGCGTGCTTAGAGGTTGCTTAGTAACGATATTAACCGTTCCACCAGGTCCACCTTGACTAAATAAAGCCGCAGCAGGTCCTTTGAGAACTTCCACACGCTCAATGTTTCCTACTCCAACTTGTGCACCTGCATTGCCGTCTTGTAGACCATTTGTAACAATATTGAAGCTGTCGAAACCGCCAAAACCTCGAATTCGGGGAGCATCAAATGCAGAGCGAGGAGACTGTTCAGATTGCACACCCGCTACATTTCTGAGCGCTTCACTGAGTCGCTGCACCTGTTGCTCGCGCAAAACCTGCTGTGGAACAATTTGAATCGAAAAGGGAATATCACGAGTTGGGGTATTGGTTCGTGTTCCGGTTGCTGTCTCTGGTATAAGATACCCGTCTTGTTCTCCTGTAACAACAATTTCAATCGTCTCATCTTCAGAAGCCGCTTGCGGTGCAATACTTAATAATAGTCCTTGGGCTACAGCGATCGCCTGTGCGGTTGGAGGTGCATCAACTCCCGTAATGGTGACTTGCACATTTTCACCTGGTAAATTCGTAACGCTAACCGATGCAACTCCTGCTGTTGGATCTATTGCTTGAAATTCCCCGTTTGGCAACGTCAACACCGCATTAGGAATATCTGCAATCAGTGCATTATCAATAACGCGCGTAACAGGTGTTACAAGTTGACCATTTGCCTCTAAAATGACTTCAATTCCTGCATCGGTAGGATTCAGTTGTACTGCTGTAATTTGGACTACTGCTTGTGCGATCGCGTCTTGCCATTCCTCAAGTGTCATCGCGGGTTGCGCCATCTCATCACGACGCAAAATCGGCGATTCTTCTGCCCATGCAGGTTGTGTCACGAGTGCGGTGACTACTGCTGCTAAGATTAACTGCTGTTGTCGTATCATATCCACACACCAAACCTCGGCTTAGCTGGCTAGCTTGCCAAGAATTAACAATTGCTAATACTTCTCAGGAAGATGATTTAGAGAATACGCGGTTTGGGCAGTTGTTTTCTCTTCAAGGCGGACTTTTTTCTCTTCGCGGCGGACTTTTTTGAGGGGTGAGGAGTGAAGGGCGAGTAGTTGAGGGCTAGACGAAACAATTACTAATTACCACTGATGCTATGACGACTTGCTAGCTGATAAGCTTTTGGACTTGTGCCAAATTTACGACGAAACGCGGCGTTGAAAGCTGTGGGACTTGCATAACCAACTGCTGTTGCGATCGCACTAATAGATCGTTGTTCGCTCAACAGTTGCCGCGCCTTTTCCATCCGACAATGATGTAAGTAACCAAAGACTGTTGTGTTGAAAACTTGACGAAATCCCTGCTTGAGTTTGCGATCGTTCAGCCCTACCTGACGCGCTAAAGTTAGTAGCGTTGGTGGATTATCAATTTGTTGAATGAGAAT
The DNA here is from genome assembly GCF_015207655.1 of Gloeocapsopsis crepidinum LEGE 06123. Taxonomy (GTDB): domain Bacteria; phylum Cyanobacteriota; class Cyanobacteriia; order Cyanobacteriales; family Chroococcidiopsidaceae; genus Gloeocapsopsis; species Gloeocapsopsis crepidinum. The sequence goes on from NZ_JADEWN010000119.1 coordinate 3,946, forward strand.
CTTCTTTGCTTCGTGAATGCGGTCAATATCATCCGGTTGCAATCGGATTCCTGGTGGAGTTTCAGAATTTATCTGTGCTTGGCTGAGAAATAGTACCAGAAGCTCAACAGACTTGCTTTCAAGATACATCTGCTTGAGCACTCCCTGATACGGACAACTGAGAATTTGTGCTAAAACCAATTGCATCGCGGGTGTAATCGTTTGGAATCGAGACACAGAATTACAATCGTCGCTTTCTACCATCCGTCGCAAGTCAGGAGGCAAAATATTTAAGGAATTGCTCACAATAGACTTAAATACCGCAGGTTCGAGATGAATATCAACTGCCAGTTTTGGTTCCTTAGCAAATTCTTGACAGTAAAAACCTCCTAAGCTAGCGTGTGCGATTAAGTAATGTTGTCCGCCAGTGACATAATCACCTTCCCAATATCTGTTTGTTGAAGAAAGATTAAACACAAACTCCAATTCTCGATAAGGCTCGCCTGTCGCTTCAGGCTGTGTGGTAATAACGGTTAAATCATCGTGAAAACGATAATTGTGTAGCGTTAGAGTAATACCATTGCGCAACTTAATGTTTCGCTTATACCCTTGTGCAAGTTGCGGTGGATACTCAATAATCCAATCGTCCTCATCCATTGCATCAGCACGATAAGCACGATCCCAATCTGTCCATAGTTCATCCCAACTTACTTCTGAGAGCGCGATCGCCATCTCTGATTCTCAACCACGATGTCAGTCATCAACTTTAGTCATTATGGTTTTTTTGAAAATTTGTGTCAATAGAATGTTGATTTGTTAATGAGCGATCGCAAACGTTACGATTACCTTATTGTTCCTCTAACAACCGGCTTGATGATGTCAACATTTACCCTCGTTATTGGTAACAAAAACTATTCCTCATGGTCGCTGCGTCCTTGGCTAGTATTGAAACAAATCGGCATAAACTTCTCAGAAATCAGAATTCCGCTTTACACTGCAACAGCGCGTCAAGAACTCTTACGTCATAGTCCAGCCGGAAAAGTACCCATCCTACATCACGGCGATATTACAGTTTGGGAATCTCTAGCAATTTGTGAATATGTAGCCGAATATTTTCCTGATGCATATTTATTACCACAAGAACCATCCGCCCGTGCTTTAGCGCATTCAATTAGTGCTGAAATGCACGCTAGTTTTTATAAATTACGTTACAGTATGCCTATGAATTGTCGCGCTCGTTTACCTGGATTAGGTATGCAGCCAGGCGTACAAGAAGATATTGATCGCATCCTTGATATTTGGAACAATTGCCGAAACAATTTTGGAAGCAGCGGCGATATGCTGTTTGGTAACTTCACGATTCCTGATGCAATGTTTGCACCAGTCGTTTTACGCTTTATGACATACGGTGTGAAATTAGATTCAACAAGTCAAGCGTATGCTGAGGCAATATTAGCGCTTCCTGCCATACAAGAATGGATAGCTGCTGCGCAGGATGAATCAGAAACTATTCCTGAATTCGAGCTTTCCAGTAAGTATAGCCTTACACAATCAGATTAGGACGTTATTATAGGGGCAGAGGAGAGTTGAGGAAGTGCCCATGCCCGCCCCCTACAGTTACGACCTGCGCCGCAAAGCGCTGGCGGCAGTGAAACACGGCG
>NZ_JADEWN010000120.1:0-2500 GCF_015207655.1 Gloeocapsopsis crepidinum LEGE 06123
TTTCTCTCAAAAAGCTTGACAATTTCAATTGAGGTTAGATATATTAGTAAAGCGCCAGAAGGAAAGGCAAGCGCAAAGCGCCTCCGGAAGGGCAACTGAACCAAGAAAAGAATAATAGTTTGAAAGCCAAATAAAGCACATTAAGTCTTCGTCAAAACAACTCTTAGATGATAAGAGTCCGGATTGCGAAACAGAAAGTAGCAGTCAAGGACAAAACTCTGTTGAATAAAACGGAGAGTTTGATCCTGGCTCAGGATGAACGCTGGCGGTATGCTTAACACATGCAAGTCGAACGAAGTCTTCGGACTTAGTGGCGGACGGGTGAGTAACGCGTGAGAATCTGGCTTTAGGACGGGGATAACCACTGGAAACGGTGGCTAAGACCCGATATGCCGAGAGGTGAAAGTAATTTAGCCTAGAGGGGAGCTCGCGTCTGATTAGCTAGTTGGTGGGGTAAGAGCCTACCAAGGCGACGATCAGTAGCTGGTCTGAGAGGATGATCAGCCACACTGGGACTGAGACACGGCCCAGACTCCTACGGGAGGCAGCAGTGGGGAATTTTCCGCAATGGGCGAAAGCCTGACGGAGCAATACCGCGTGGGGGAGGAAGGCTCTTGGGTTGTAAACTCCTTTTCTCAGGGAAGAAAAAAATGACGGTACCTGAGGAATCAGCATCGGCTAACTCCGTGCCAGCAGCCGCGGTAATACGGAGGATGCAAGCGTTATCCGGAATCATTGGGCGTAAAGCGTCCGCAGGTGGCATTTCAAGTCTGCTGTCAAAGGTCGGGGCTTAACTCCGAACAGGCAGTGGAAACTGAGAAGCTAGAGTGCGGTAGGGGCAGAGGGAATTCCTGGTGTAGCGGTGAAATGCGTAGAGATCAGGAAGAACACCGGTGGCGAAAGCGCTCTGCTAGGCCGCAACTGACACTCAGGGACGAAAGCTAGGGGAGCGAATGGGATTAGATACCCCAGTAGTCCTAGCTGTAAACGATGGATACTAGGCGTTGCTTGTATCGACCCAAGCAGTGCCGGAGCTAACGCGTTAAGTATCCCGCCTGGGGAGTACGCACGCAAGTGTGAAACTCAAAGGAATTGACGGGGGCCCGCACAAGCGGTGGAGTATGTGGTTTAATTCGATGCAACGCGAAGAACCTTACCAGGGCTTGACATGCCCGGAATCTTGGGGAAACTCAGGAGTGCCTACGGGAACCGGGACACAGGTGGTGCATGGCTGTCGTCAGCTCGTGTCGTGAGATGTTGGGTTAAGTCCCGCAACGAGCGCAACCCTCGTTTTTAGTTGCCAGCATTAAGTTGGGCACTCTAGAAAGACTGCCGGTGACAAACCGGAGGAAGGTGGGGATGACGTCAAGTCAGCATGCCCCTTACGCTCTGGGCTACACACGTACTACAATGCTATGGACAAAGGGCAGCAAGAATGCGAATTCAAGCAAATCCCATAAACCATGGCTCAGTTCAGATCGCAGGCTGCAACTCGCCTGCGTGAAGGCGGAATCGCTAGTAATCGCCGGTCAGCCATACGGCGGTGAATACGTTCCCGGGCCTTGTACACACCGCCCGTCACACCATGGAAGCTGGCCACGCCCGAAGTCGTTACCCTAACCGCTTGCGGAGGGGGATGCCGAAGGCAGGGCTGGTGACTGGGGTGAAGTCGTAACAAGGTAGCCGTACCGGAAGGTGTGGCTGGATCACCTCCTTTTTAGGGAGACCTACCCAACAGTTGTTGTGGAAGAGACAACAATTGTCAGGTCAACCAAGGTCGTTCGAGGACTGATGTGAGGCTTTCAAACTAGAGTTCGGTTCAGAGAAACCGAGTCGGGGCTATTAGCTCAGGTGGTTAGAGCGCACCCCTGATAAGGGTGAGGTCCCTGGTTCGAGTCCAGGATGGCCCACCTGAAAGTAAGCAAAGCACAGTAGTGGAAAGACAAGTTAAATTGAGTTCAAAAAGTTTAGCTTTAATTTATTGACGTCTTCAAGCGAAAGTGATAAGCTAGAAAAGTTGAGAAAATTCAGCACTGAGGCAAAAAGCCAAGCTGCTGGAATATCTCCAGCCAGAACCTTGAAAACTGCATAATCATGCCAATTAAATTAATTGCAGGTAGGTCAAACTAACTAATGCAAATTAAGCTTAGTTAGATTTCCTATAAGCCTAAAAATCAACCACTGACATAGTAACAAAAGTGGTCAAGCTAATTAGGGCTGATGGTGGATACCTAGGCACACAGAGGCGAAGAAGGACGTGGCAACCGACGAAATACTCCGGGGAGTTGGAAGCAAGCAGTGAGCCGGAGATGTCCGAATGGGGCAACCCTACGTACTGCCGACTGAATATATAGGTCGGAAAGAGCCAACCCAGCGAACTGAAACATCTTAGTAGCTGGAGGAAGAGAAAGAAAACTCGATTCCCTAAGTAGTGGTGAGCGAACGGGGAATAGCCTAAACCAGAGGATTTATCTTCTGGGGTAGTGGGACAGCGATATGG
>NZ_JADEWN010000121.1 GCF_015207655.1 Gloeocapsopsis crepidinum LEGE 06123
CTGATTGAGGTGTCACCTTGTGTGTATGCCTTAACTATTTTTTCTCGCAAGTCGAGCGAGTACGGTTTCATTAGACTTCATTTGTGTACTCCTCTTACTGTACCTCATAAACTTGCAATAGGCTGTAAGTACTAAAAAATTAGGAATTTGTATATTTTTTGAATCATCTATGGCAAGGTCATATTAAAATATTTAAATAGCATCACAGACGCCCTACGACTCCCTTCGGGGCTACTGAAACAAAGTGTGCCTGCGCACACTAAGATAATAGTCTTATCAATAAGTCTGCGGAGGTGGAAAGTGTTGACTGATCTGTGAGTTTATTTGAGTTCATCGAAGTAACGCGCGATCGCACTTTCAAGACCAGGAAGCAACTCGCCGCGATTACTACCAAGTACACTGTAACTTGGGCGGGGAGCGATTAAGCCTAGTTCTTGCAACGGACGAGCAATCACGTTACTGATACTCAAACCTGCTATTTTGGCAGCTAGTCGTGCCAAATCAGCCCAGGCGATCGCACTTTTGTTAGCCAAGTGCCACAAGCCGCACTCACCATCAATTAACAAGTCAAGGCTAGTATGGACAAGATCGGGGACATACGTGGGTGACACGACGGCATCCTCTGCGGCAATAAACGTCCGCCCCGCAGCTAACTCACGCAATGCGATCGTCACAAAGTTGTAATCATCCCAAGGTCCGAAAAAGGCACTCGTGCGAATTACCAACGATGCAGGATATGCACGTAAGACTCGCTCTTCGGCTAAAGCTTTACTCTGTCCATACACATTCAACGGAGTCGCTGGATCGTCTTCTACATACGGCGTGGATATCGCACCATCGAACACCAAATCTGATGAGAAAGTCAGCAATGCTATATTATGTCGAGCGCAAACAGCGGCTAAAGTTGCGGATCCTTGCGTATTGACCAACATACAAATCTCCGGTTCGCGTTCCGCGTCGTCTACCCGTACATATCCAGCGGCATTGACAACTGCCCACGGCTGTAACTCAGTGAGAACTGTATCAACAGCAATTGGATCGGCAATATCCATCTCTTGGCGTGTCAGTAACTGGTACGAGATCCCCCGAACATCGCAAATGCGTGCAAAAGCTTTACCAAGAGTTCCAGTTGCTCCCACGATCGCAATCGGTTTAGAGGTAATTCTCAAAGGAGGTTCAAAAGACGTTTTCTCGTGAGTTGAAACTGGAGGAAATAGCAGCCGCGCTTGCTGATGCCACCATCCTGGTGTTGCAAGTAATGGGTGCTGTGGAGTACGTCCAGCAGCAAGATCGCAGACCATTTTAGCGATCGCTGTCGGTCGGGGATGGGGTGAACGGACATCGAATACACCTGGCTCGTAGTAGCCGTCACAGCGAGTAACTAAGTTATGCCAATCGTAGCTACCTAACAGCGACCAAGCGGTAACAGCGCGAACATCCACACCGCGATCGCGTAATTCTTGTGCGGCATTCCATACTTCGTATAGCCAGCGCAACTGTTCCTCACGGGTGCAGTTGAGGTGAACTTCAGTAATTGCCAGCGGTAATTTGTAGCGTTCCCATGCTTCTGTAAGCAAGTGGCGATGTCCAGCTATACCTTCAGCACGAACCCTTACTGCTTCGACATCTGCATACTGATGCTTGCCATTACCTCCATGCGACCAATTCGGATAGTGTTCAATCTGCTCGTTCAACAAGCGATCACTTGTTAGGTAATGATTAATTCCCATAATATCCGGCGGACAAGGATTTTCTAAAAATTCTGCAAGTTCAGCTTCATCAACACCACACTTATGCAAGTAGTGCCACATCGGATGCGTTGGAGACAGCCTACCACACAATAAATCGAAGCTTAGCCAGCGGCGCTCGTTTTCCAACGCTGCCTGGTATGCCAACAACGGCGTACTAAAAATTTTACCCAAATCTTCGGTTTGCACGAGTTGAGCATGGGGATTGACTTCTCGGATTGCCAAAATTGAAAGTGCGATCGCCCGACACTGCCCTAACAAGGCGCGGATGAAAGTTAATTCATCTCTTCCGTGAGGATACCAGTGACCGTATAATCCACTAAATCGTGCGGTTGTTAGTGGCTCATTGATCGGCGTGTAATGTGTCACCCAAGGATAGCGTTCAGCAACCGCACGCGCAAACGCAGCGAGTTTCTCCGGAAATTCTGGATCTACCAAGCTGGTATCGCTAGGACCACTACCATGATGCACTAATCCGACAATAGGACAAATGCCCAGTTCTCGCAATCGACCTAGCCGTACATCAGCCCAAGTCCAGTCAGCATTTTCGATGCCATTAGGTGCGATCCGCTCCCACAAAATTGGGTAACGAATCATACGTATCCCCAGTTCGGCAAATAAATCCAAGTCATCCACGCGGGTTGCATGACCGTTACGTTGCAACTGATCGAAATACTCATCACCCACACGATTAACTGTACACTCTAATCCAGCCCAGATTTCCACAGGATGTTTTGATACCATTTGGTTGAATAATTGCGACATTTAAATAACTGAAACTGACGATTGGTAAGATGCCCTCCGACTGAAGTCGGGGCTACCCAGGCTAGGTGATGTGTTGATTGCAACTTGTCTCACCATTATCAATTCAAGCTTTAAGTGCAATTTGCTTGTAAACCACCAGCGCCTGGGCAACGCATTGATCCATGTTGTAATACTTGTACGTTGCTAGCCTTCCGACAAAATATACTCCTGGTGTTATATCAGCGAGTGCTTTGTACTGCTTGTAGATTTCCTGATTCTCAGGACGCGGTACGGGGTAGTAAGGATCTCCTTCAGCTTGGGGAAATTCATAAACAATGCTCGTTTTATGGTGTTCTTGCCCAGTTAGGTATTTAAACTCTGTGACACGAGTATATAAGTGTTCGTTGGGATAGTTAATGACTGGTGCCGGTTGAAACACACCAGTGTGATGCGTTTCGTGTTTAAATTCGAGCGATCGATACGGCAACTTACCATAGCGAAAATCAAAAAACTCATCAACGGGTCCGGTGTAAACCATCTCGCGGCAAGGTATTGCTTTGGCAATTTCTTGATAATCTGTATTTAGCATGATCTTGATGTTGCGATGAGCCAACATATTCTCGAACATCCGTGTAAAACCGTGTCGCGGCATCGCTTGGTAGATGTCGGTGAAATAGCGATCGTCGCGGTTGGTACGAGTGGGAATCCGCGCGATTACCGATTTATCGAGTTCTGAGGGATCGAGTCCCCACTGTTTGCGTGTGTAGCCTCGGAAGAATTTTTCGTATAACTCCCTGCCGACTTTACTCACTACGACATCCTCACTGGTGCGGATGTATTCCCTTGATTCTCCGATTGATTTAAAGAATTCTGTTGCTTCAAATGAATTGAGGTTCATACCATACAGCTTGTTGATGGTGTCGAGGTTAATCGGAATAGGAACAAGTTGCCCATCTACACTTGCAAGAACGCGGTGTTCGTAAGCCCGCCACTGTGTGAAACGTGAAAGATACTCGAAGACTTCACGCGAGTTGGTATGAAAAATGTGCGGACCATATTTGTGAATTAGGACGCCATGCTCGTCGTAACAATCGTAGGCGTTGCCGCCGATGTGATTGCGCTTGTCTACAATCAGCACTGTTTTGCCATCACTTGCCAACCGTTCGGCGATCACACTTCCAGAGAACCCTGCGCCGACAATTAAGTAATCGAATACAAAGTCTCTAGTAATAATGCTTGGTGGTTGCGGGATACTGGTCGTGCTGTCATGTTTAGCCGCGATCGCTGAATTAATTAGTTGCATCATTGATGCCCAAGTGCGATCCCACGAAATCTGTTCTAAAAAGCCATCTACCCGGCTTAACCATGCCGATGCAATATCCTCTTGCATTGCTTTTTGCGCAGCGGTGACAAACTCCTCAATTGTGTCTGCAATTCGCACCAACTGCATCTCACCGTAGGGACGCACCACGTCGCGAATCGAGGTAGATACCACAGGCTTACCCGCAGCCAAATATTCTGGAGTCTTAGTCGGGCTAATAAAGCGGGTTGATTCGTTGTGCGCAAACGGTAGTATCGCCAAATCCCATCCAGCTAAATACGCAGGTAGCTGTTTATAATCTTTCGTACCGAGGTAATGAATGTTTTCGCGTTGTGGTAAAGTTGCCGGATCGATTTTTACCACAGGTCCGATTATCACCAAGTGCCAGTCGGGACGCACATCAGCGATTCCAGCGAGTAACTCAATATCCATGCGTTCGTCAATCACGCCAAAAAAGCCTAAGCGGGGATGAGGAATATTAGCTTGATCGGCTGGTTCCGCTGCTTGGGATCTTGCTTGTGCAAAGTGGGCTACATCGACACTGCTAGGAAAAGCATAAACGTTCGGGTGCTGGTTGACTTTACTTTCGTAAAGGCTTTGTCCTCCGGTAAATACCAAGTCTGCACGACGGAATAATTCAGCTTCGTAGTTTTTTAACGCAGGGGATGCTCCTTTGAAGGCAGACAATTCATCCATGCAATCGTATACTACTGCTTCGGGTTGCAAGTGACGTGTAAAGGCGATCGCCATTGGAGTGTAGTACCAACAAATATATTTGCTGATGTTCTGCTGTGCAAACAAATTATCAATCAATTTTTGTAAGGTGGGAGCGATCGCATCTTCACTTAATGCTTCTGGTAAGTGCGGCACAACAACCCAAACCCCGTTTTCATCACGATTGATCTCCAACCTTTCTTCTTGATGTGAGCTAAAAATAGGCTCCTCAATGAAGAAGACTCGTTTTCTTTGAGCGCAGCGATTTAGAAGATGTTGAGGTCTTTGATAAACAAACTTCCAACGCAAGTGAGATAAACAAATGACATCTGCTATCTCTGTAAATTCTATGGTTCTGAAATCAGTTTTGGAGCCTGATGATGCGTCTAGTGGTTCTGTTGCTATTGATAGCTTGGCTTCATCAACGCTGGATGACACCGCACCATTGCTACCATTCTCTGCTGGTTGAGCGTTTTCTCTGGGCATAAATTATTTCAAGCTTTTTAATTAAAGTGATTATGAAGAGACTTACTAAGTAAACGCAAAATTGCCTAGTTCTTGCGCTTCACCTCAAGAACTAGTGCCATGATTATTGAGTGGAATAAATTACTGCTTTTAGATTAGTAACTCTAAATTAGAGATTAAATGTAATTTAATTACTTAACATCTACTTACAGGGCATATTTGTTTATATCAAAGGGAAGAAATTGTATAGTTCTTTCTTTGTAAAAATAAATACAAACGATTGTAATGGCTTAACAACAGAACTATGTTTTTTATTGGTAGTACTTTGTTTTTCCTATAAACTTAACTAAGTTAATTCTTTTCAATTAATATGAATATGCTCTACTTAGAGGATGTCTGAAAAGTCAAAGACTATACCAATCGTCTCAACATAAGACGAATCATCGCAACTTGAATCATCGCCTCAGAAGTGGCAGGTAAAACCTCATAATCTTTGCTCAGTCTCCGACACC
>NZ_JADEWN010000122.1 GCF_015207655.1 Gloeocapsopsis crepidinum LEGE 06123
CTGGTGTCGGAGACTGAGCAAAGATTATGAGGTTTTACCTGCCACTTCTGAGGCGATGATTCAAGTTGCGATGATTCGTCTTATGTTGAGACGATTGGTATAGTCTTTGACTTTTCAGACATCCTCTTACATCAACAGCTAAAGATAAAAAAACTGAAAACTTAATCAAAATTAACTATGCTTTGTTTGTGCGTCGTACTTTCTAAGTGAATTATTTGCAGATGGTGCGATCGCGCTTTGTAGCTTTATCAATTTCCATTTGGAGAAAAAAGTTCAAAACTGTCCGCAAAACAACGATTGCTCCCAGTCGTGCGATCTGCGTCCATGTAGGTGAAATGGCAGTACGGAGAATATCTGCTGCTAGTTCAAATTCCAATGCGAGCGATAGCCATCTTCCAAACTGCAATCGAATTTCTTCTTTTAAAGTATCAGGTCGTCGCCGCACAAAAAATAGTGTAAACGCTCTCAAAGTCGCTTCTACTGCAGCACAACCAATGATTAACCCAGCACTGATTTCTACACCAATTGCTAAATTAGCGGTTAATTGCTCGAATAGACTTTCCATTCTACCTACTTCTATTTAAGAGCCAAAATTTCAACAAGCCCAACTTAGAGCGCTGCAAATGATCAGAGCCGTATCCATCAATGCGCAGCCATAGGCAGGAGTTCGGCTAGCCCGACGCTGTAAATCGAGGTAGTTTAGGGACATTCACTATCAGTACATTGACGTTGACATAGTAATAAAGCAAACCAAGCTTGAGGATCAGTCCAAACTTGCAATGGTTTCAAGGTGTGGTTTTCTAGAACAGCAATTAAATCTGGTAGGTGAAACTTGCGAGAAATTTCAGTGCGAATCGTTTCTCCTGCTTGGAACGAAACTTGATAATCTAAAGTTTGTAGCACGACAGTTTGATCTTGGAGACTTCGCAGGTGCATTTCAATTTGGCAATCTACTGGGTTATAAAAAGCCTGATGAGCAAATTGGTCGAGTTGGAAATTACCCTGAAATCGATGATTGAGATGGCGCAGGATGTTGAGATTAAAAGCTGCAGTTACGCCTTGAGTATCGTTGTAAGCTGCCTCAATAATTTCTATCGGCTTTTGCAAATCAACTCCCACAAGAAAGAATTCTCCTGGCTTGAGAGCTTGTTTGACTTGAGCAAGGAAGCGATCGCATGCTTGCCGATCTAGATTCCCCAAAGTACTTCCTAGAAAAATCAGCATCCGGTTGTCTAGCTGACGTGGAGGAAGTTGAGCTAGTGCTTGCTCGTAGGTTCCCGCCAAACCGCAAAGCTTCAATTTGGGGTATTGATGCAGTAGAGCCTGCGCTGTAGTTTTTAGAATTCCTGTACTGACATCAATTGGATAGTATTGCAGTTGATGACCTTGGCTGTATGCTTCTATGAGTAAACGAGTTTTACGCGAACTACCACTGCCTAGTTCGACTAATTCACAAGTGCCTGTGAGTTGAGCGACTTCTTGGACGTAGGCTGTTAAAATCCCTTGCTCGGTGCGAGTTGGGTAGTACTCCGGTAAGTCACAAATCTGCTCGAACAGCTCTGAACCGCGATCGTCATACAAGTAGCGACAGGGTAAAGTTTTAGGAGTTTGGCTCAGCCCTTGAATCGCGTCAGCACCATCATCGCCTGTTGTTTCAGAGGAAGTTAAATCAATCCAGCGCAGGCGAGTATCTTGTTGTGGAATTCTCATTTTTGTTGACTTTTAAACATTTTTGTAGTAGAAAAAGGCTAAGTGGGGCACTTTGTTTAGTTCTTTATCCTCGCCAAATTGTTGGATCAGCTGTGCAACTAAACCCGTCCATCCGGTTTGATGACTAGCACCAATTCCCGCACCGTTATCGCCGTGGAAGTATTCATAGAACAAAATCAAATCTTGCCAGTGGAGATCGGTTTGAAACTTTTGGGTGCTGCCATAAACAGGTCGATCGCTAGATGAGGTTTTCAGAAAAATGCTGATTAACCTTTGAGATAATTCAGCTGCAATTTCCCTCAAGGTCATCATTTGACCGGAACCCATAGGACATTCAACCTGAAAATCGTCTCCTAGATAATCATGAAATTTTTGCAGGGATTCAATCAAAAGAAAATTGACTGGAAACCAAACTGGACCGCGCCAATTAGAATTACCACCAAACAATCCACTACTAGATTCTGCCGGTTCGTAATCGACTCGAAATTGAGAGCTATTGACCTCAAAAATATAGGGATGTTCGGCATGGTAGCGAGAAATTGCCCGAATGCCATAATCTCCGAAAAACTCGGTTTCATCTAGCATTTTTTGCAGAATTAGCCGTAGCTTGTCGCGGTAAACAATTGCTAGCAATCGGCGATCGCCTACTCCCTCAGATTTCATACAAGCAATATTTCGGGTAAGATCGGGGCGATTTTGAATAAACCATTCCACGCGCTTTTTGAAGCCTGGCAGTTTTTCTAGCGTCTCTGGCTCAATCGTTTCTACTGCAAATAGCGGAATTAGCCCGACAAGAGATCGCACTTTCAAGGCAATTTGCTGAGCGTTAGGCAAATGCAAAACATCGTAATAAAATCCATCTGCTTCATCCCACAGCGATGCTTCCATTTCGCCAATATGGTTCATGGCATCAGCAATATAGAGAAAATGCTCGAAGAATTTGGTAGCGATATCTTCGTAAACACAGTTAGTTTGTGCTAGTTCCAAAGCGATCGCGAGCATATTTAGGCAGTACATCCCCATCCAACTCGTTCCATCCGATTGATTGATGTGTCCGCCCGTAGGTAATACAGCACTGCGATCGAAGACGCCAATATTATCCAAACCCAAAAACCCGCCCTGAAAGACATTTCTACCTTCGACATCTTTACGGTTCACCCACCAGGTAAAATTCAGCATCAATTTCTGAAATACCCGCTCTAAAAAAATGCGATCGCTGCGTCCATAAATCTTTTGTTCGATCTTGTAGACGCGCCAAGCTGCCCAAGCATGAACCGGTGGGTTGACATCTCCGAATGCCCATTCATAGGCAGGAATTTGCCCGTTGGGGTGCATATACCATTCCCGCGTCAGTACGTCTAATTGGTACTTGGCAAAATCTGGATCGATTGTGGCTAGAGGAATAGCGTGAAAGGCAAGATCCCATGCTGCAAACCAAGGATATTCCCATTTATCAGGCATGGAAAGAATATCGTCGCTGTAAAGGTGAAACCACTGGTGATTTCTAGCTCTTTTGGGATCGGGTGGAGGTAGAGGTGCAGTCACATCGCCCTTGAGCCAGTCTTCTACAATATAGTGGTAGTATTGCTTGCTCCACAGCATTCCGGCAAATGCCTGTCGCTGTACGTGACGCATATCCTCGCTCAGTGGAAAGGGAGTAATGCGCTGATAAAATTCATCGGCTTCTTGTTGGCGGATGGAAAAGGTAGAATCAAATGTACTAAATGGACTTGTCAAATTGGGTACATCACTCAAGCGCAGCCGAATCGTTCTCGTTTCCCCTGCACCAATGTTTAACAAATAGCAAGCCGCAGCTTTAGTACCAGAATCTCTGTTTACTGTCTCGCGACCTTGTACGATGTAGTCGTTAATGCCATCTTTTACGTAAGTAGCATTGGGGAAATTAAATAATCGTTCGGTATTTGTTTCATTTTCTGTAAATAAAAGTTCCGTTTCTCCCTGACAGTACAGATACCTTTTCCCTAGCGTGGGATGAAAAGCCGCGATCGCGCTCAAACCATGATGATCGAACTTTTGCAATATTGGCTTAATTTCTTCTCCACCCCAACTCCAGGTATTGCGAAACCAAAGCGTTGGTAAAACATGCAGTGTTGCTGCTGTCCCTCTATTCACTACTTGAATTTGAATCAGAATATCCTCAGCGGTATGTTTGGCATATTCAACGAAGACATCAAAGTAACGATTGTCATCAAATATGCTTGTATCGAGTAGTTCAAATTCTGGTTCTCTACGGTTTCTGCGTCGATTCTCTTCTACTAATTGAGTGTAGGGAAATGCTTGATGCGGATATTTATAGAGTGCCTTCATGTAGGAATGAGTCGGAGTATTGTCAAGATAAAAGTAATATTCTTTGACATCTTCCCCGTGATTGCCTTCACTACCTGTTAAACCAAAAAGCCTTTCTTTCAAAATCGCATCTTCACCATTCCAAAGGGCGATCGCAAAACAAAGCCGTTGATGGTTATCAGAAATTCCTGCAATACCATCTTCACCCCAACGATAAGCACGAGAGCGTGCTTGATCGTGAGTAAAGTAGTCCCAGGCAGTACCATCAGAGCTATAGTCTTCGCGGACTGTACCCCATTGGCGATCGCTTAAATAAGGTCCCCACCTGCGCCAGTGAGCTTCGTGTTTCAGGGCTGCTTCTAACCTGATTTCTTCTTGGGTTAGAGTTGTCATCAATAAGTCTCCTTTCTAGCTAAAAAGCATCTAAATAGACACGATGAATTAGCTATTTGGATTATCTACTGATAACTTGATGTAGTCCTGAGATCAAAATGAGAAATAGATAAGTCTTGACAAAGAGAACATGAGATTATTTTCTCAGGAATCTTATTTTATCCTCTGCATCCCTGCTGTCTTAAAGTCGGAGGGCTTTGGATTAAGCAGAAACAAACTTCATTGCCACGCCATTCATGCAGTAACGTTTACCAGTTGGTTTAGGTCCATCATTAAACACATGTCCTAAATGCCCACCACAGCGCCGACAATGCACTTCAACTCTCGTCATAAACAATGACCTATCAATACTTGTGGCAACCGCACCCTCAATTGGCGCATAAAAGCTAGGCCAACCAGTACCGCTGTCAAATTTAGTCTCCGATGTAAATAACGGTAGGTTGCAACCAGCACAAACATACGTGCCTTTACCATATTGCTTATCTAAGGGACTCGTTCTAGCCCGTTCGGTTCCGTGTTGACGTAAGACACGAAATTGTTCTGGTGTCAAGGTTTCGCGCCATTCTGCCTCTGTTTTTTCGATCTCAAATTGATGATTTGCCATTGCCATATTGTTCGTCCAAAGTAGATTACGCGATAACCATGCTGTGCCAACTATTGCAGCACCAGCTTGCAAAAAGTCTCGTTTTTTCATATTTACTATTCTGACTGAAGAGTAATTAATCTGCGATCGCTCTAGAGGATCAGCTAGTTGATTTCATGCAGCTTTGAGTATCAATATATTCCCGCCAGCGGCTGATGAGTCCATTTTGAAAATCAATTGCGATCGCATCGTCAGCCGAATTGTGGGTTCCTGCAATCTCTTCTTGCCAGTGCCATTCTACTACAGCGGAATCTCCATCAATGATACTAAACCGCGTTCTAAAGAACAATTCTCAGATGAGGGAAGTAGGTCATGGAAGACAGCTTTGCAGGAGCTAGCATTAACTCCTGCAAGCCTTGGCAAAGGACATCTGTAACAGCATCAAGTGAGTCGAA
>NZ_JADEWN010000123.1 GCF_015207655.1 Gloeocapsopsis crepidinum LEGE 06123
TTCGACTCACTTGATGCTGTTACAGATGTCCTTTGCCAAGGCTTGCAGGAGTTAATGCTAGCTCCTGCAAAGCTGTCTTCCATGACCTACTTCCCTCATCTGAGAATTGTTCTTTAGAACGCGGTTTAGTATGATGCTCAAAAGGCATTAGAAATCATGCGATCGCATCCTTTAGGAGCAACAGCCCAAATAATTGGTAATGTAACTGACACCACAACTTCTGGTTTTGTCACCATGAAAAGTAAAATTGGTGCTCAACGCATTGTCGATATGTTAAGTGGAGAACAGCTACCACGAATTTGCTAGACAGTTACAGTTGTATTCCGTAATTGAGCATGCTAAGTCTTGTGGGTTTCTTGACTAAGTAGTCCAACTCCTAGGGCTACCAAAATCACGCCTAAAATTTGTCTACCTTGTAGAGCTTCTTGGATAATCACCCAAGCTAAAATTGCTGTTGCAGTGGGATTGCTAATCGCAACAATTGAGGCGATCGCGGCATTGGCTAAATGAATGCCAAAATTGTACAGCAGTTGTCCTGCTAGTGTGAGTAAAGCTGCAATTAAGCTGACAATCCACAGAATCGACCAGACATCACCAACGTCGATGTTGACAAGTAACAAACTCATGCTAGAGAACACCAAAATAACTGTACAACTAATGACAGTAAACGGAACAGGATGGATTTCTCGAAAGCAAATTTGTGCCAGAATGCCCTGAATAGCATACGCTACTCCTGCGCCTAATGCTGCCCCAATGCCAATCAAAGTATCCTGATCGGCTGTCGTTGTCAGACTAGGTGCAACAAGAAAACTGCCAGTGAAGATAATGATTAAAACCACCCAGCGCAACCACGTTGGGCGATCGCCAAAAATTCGCCAAGCGAGGATCGCAGTAATTGCGGGATGAATAAAAAATAACACCGTAGCAACGCCAGCAGGAATTTTCGCTAGGGCAATAAATAAAAGTGCTAAGGATAAAAATAGAGAAAAGCTACTGACGAAACTTTTAATCAGTAATGGGCGTTTTTGGGGGTGAAGCAACTGCTGTAAATTTCTCCATGTTGCGGCGTGAAGCTTGGGTGCTAGCAAAACCATTAACGGTAACATGACAACTGCTCGCAATTGCAAAAGTAACAATGAGTTGCCAAGACTAGGAGCAACAAATCCACCAAAGGGCAATACGCCAAAAACAAGGCTGTTGACAAAAACAACCCGCAACAGCACGTTTTGAGCAGCGAGACAGATGGAACCTAGAAAAACTAGTACAAAGCCAAGCATTAATTTAGAAGGGGTCAGAGGACGCTCCCTTAGACCTACGGTTCGGGGGTCAATCGGGGTTTTGTAATGAACTACTGAGAAGCAGGAGATTCAAGTTTGGGAAGAAATACAATTAATGGTAAAATAGAATACAGAAAATTTTTAAATTTAGTTTCCACTAGAAATTTTTATAGCGTGGGTAAGAAGAAGTAATTTGATGAATCGCTGGCGGCATCGCATTGTTAAATACGACAATACTCAATCTGAGGAAGTTAAGTCACAACGTCAACAGGATGGACACATTCATCCAAATTTTCGCTACATGAATTGGTTTTGTCCTTTAGGAATGGATAGCAGTAAATCAATTTAATTTAATCTGGGATAGTTGAACGCGAGCAAGCAAGATGCCTAGCTTACATCTCATACCTAATGAAAGTTAAATCTAGAGAAACGATGACTTGGGCAAACTACCTTTACTTATCTTGCCCAGTAGATTGCATATTTTTCCAAGATGACAAAAAAGCCGTAAAGTACTATTCCTAAAACAGCTAAGGCTAAAAGTCCAGCAAAGGCGAGTGGAACATCAAAATTGGAACTAGCAACAACGATGAGATAGCCCATCCCACCATTGGAGGCGACAGACTCAGCAATGACGGAACCGACAAAGGCGAAAGAAGCAGCAATCTTGAGCGAAGCAAATAGGTATGGTAGAGTGTGCGGCCATCCGACTTTTTGAAAGACTTCTAGTTGTGATGCACCAAGCGATCGCAATACGTCTTTCATTTCTGGTTCTACTGTATCTAGTCCTAAAGCAACATTAACAGCGATCGGGAAGAAGGCTAGTAAAAAAGCAGTTAGAGTAGCAGGAATTTCGTTAGCACCAAACCAGACTGCAAGCAGAGGAACTAAGGCAACTTTAGGAATTGTGTTAAAACCTACCAAAATCGGATAAAGCGTTAGGTAAGCAATTCGCGAGTAACCAATTAAAAATCCCAGGAAGACGCCTGTTGCGATCGCAATCAAAAAACCAGTGGTTGTGGTGACGAGTGTTCGCCATGCATTTGCCAGTATTTGCGGACTGTAATTAACTGCTGCTTGATAAATACTACTAGGTGAAGGTAGATTAAACTGTGGAATTTGAAAAACACGAACTACGATTTCCCAAACGACAAATAATAAAATAGTTGCCAGAAATGGTAATACAAAGCTTGCTGTTTTTGAGCGGAAGAAATGATTCAATTTAGAACGCATCGTTACACTTACCCTCGACGAATATGTCTGCGGATATCTGAAAATAGGTGATTAAAATCGTCTGTTAAGCACATTTCTAAAGTTCTTGGTCGAGGTAAATTGATTTTTAGCTGATAGATAATGGAACTAGGGCGCGGACTCATAACATACACTGTGTCTGAAAGAAAGACTGCTTCACGTAGGTCATGAGTAATCAACATTCCCACACATTGAACTCGCATCCACAAATTTTGCAACATGACCCACATTTCTTCGCGAGTAAAGGCATCAAGTGCAGCAAAAGGTTCATCTAATAAGAGAATCTCTGGCTGGTGAATTAAAGCACGACACAAGGATGCACGTTGACGCATACCTCCTGAAAGTTGCCAAGGAAGTTGTTGTTGAAAATCTTGTAAACCAACCGTTGTTAAGAGTTCTTGTGCCATACGCTTGTATTCTGGCAATCTTTTTTTATACTCGCGCTTGTAAGGTTGGACAACTTCTAAGGGAAGTAGGACATTTTTTAGTGTATTGCGCCAAGGTAATAAGACTGGGTTTTGGAAGGCAATACCAACATTTTTGAGAGGTTTAGTAATCTTATTTCCTTGAAGTCTAATTTCTCCAATTAAAGTAGGATTTAAACCCGAAACCATTTTGAGCAGTGAAGTTTTACCACATCCACTAGGACCTACAACAGAAACAAACTCGCCTTGATTAATTGAGAAGGAAACATCTTCAATAATTCTTCTTGGTTTACTATCAACACTATACTCTAATCCAACGCGGTCAAATTCTAGAAAATTATTAGTTTCAAAGGTTGTTAAATTAATTGAATTTGTTAAACTTTGATGTTGTATCATAATTTAATTTTGTCATCTTGCACTAAAAAACTATTTTTTTAGGTGGTAAATATTATTGACTGAACTTAAAATCAAGATATCTTAAATGTCTTTCTAGTTTAGAGATAATATCTAATTTTAGAAGATTCTGATTTGCAATAAGTCTAAAAAATCTAACAACAGATTAACCTCCCAAAGTTCACACTTTATCTGACGTGCTGTAGTGAAAAATTAGTATTACTCATTAAAGATCTATCAATAAAACAACTTTGTATCAGTAAATACAATTACTGTAAAGTATTTTATTCTCAAAATTGAGATAAACATTATATTAAGTAGTAAATGGTACTTTCTGTTGGCATAAAACACACTTTTCCGGAGGAATTGCATCCATATTTTGTAATGAAATTAAAACTTCAGTACGACAGGATAAATCAACATTAAATAGTCCTTTGGTAGCCACTAATCCGACACCTACAGGTTCAGCGTTGGCTTGATGTGCGATCGCTAGTAATTGTCTAGCAGTCCCTCCGGTTGTTGTAATGTCATCGACAACTAAAACACGCGCACTAACAGGAAAAGTAAAACCTTCAATTAAGGTGTATTTACCAGATTCCTCACGGGCGATCGCGACTTCTACCTTTAGATATTTAGCAACTTCAAACGCTAAAATACTTCCAGCTTCGTTTGCACCTAAAACATAATCAATGTTCTCGTTAGCAAAGCGGTGTGCTAATTCACTAAAAATAATTTCAGCAGCTTGCGGGTAGCGTAGCAGTTTAATACAACGAAAAAATCGAGTTGCATGAAGTCCACTAGCGAGTTGAAAGTGACCTGTTTGCAATGCTTCTGTCTTTTCAATAAGTTGGGCGATCGCTTGTTCTGACATTGGTAAAAGGTGAGAATAACAAGACGCTTAGCGACTAAAGTCACAGCTAAAAAACTAAGTCCACCTCCGTGGACTCATAAAATCAGGGTGTGTAAACCAAGCGATGCGGTTTCAACCGTTAAGCTTTTGCCCTGCATTGTACCTGCAACAAGTTTGCCAGATTTGAAGACAGCTAATCGCACCGTTTGATGTAAAATAGCTTCAGGAATTGAGTAAGCATCAAAAATAACTAAATCTGCTGGATTTCCTACATTAATTCCGTAAGGCAACCGTAACATCTTGGCTGCATTATTAGAAATTGTTTGCCATAGTCGTTCCAAGTCTCGATTTGCCATATATCCTGTCAGTTGTGCTAGCAACAATAAAGCTTTAAGTAAATCTGCATCGCCATAACGGATGAAGGGATCGCGCAAGTTATCTGTGCCACAGACAATATTAACTTCTGCTTCGAGCAGTTCTGCAACTCGTGTTAATTTAATTCGTGTTGGTAGCACGGTAACTGAAATATCAGCATTTTTGATGAGTTGAATTGCATCTTGTGCTTGACTATCAGAAACATGAGTCAATGAAGCAATATGTGAAACCGCAACTCGCCCTTGATAGTTATACTCAATCGTTTTCTGTGCTACGTAGGGAAGTGTAAATGCCTCAGCACTATCCCAGTTATCGAGGTGCAAATCTAAGTCGCAGTTGTACTGCAATGCTAAATTAAACAATGCGTCTACTTGAGCTTCAGGATTCGATGACCATAAACCCCGATTGACGTTACCACCAATAACTTTGATAACGTCAGTTCGGGATAAGAAAAGGAGGGGGCAAGTAAGCTGAAATTAAGTTAAACCATTCAGCGCCCCGTCCTATGTCTAGTTTAGAAGCATTGTTTTGTGAGGTCGATGATTTTTGCACATATTTTGAACCTCAGTGGCATAGG
>NZ_JADEWN010000013.1 GCF_015207655.1 Gloeocapsopsis crepidinum LEGE 06123
CCCCAACTACTGCATTCAGGGTTGATCTTCTCATTGCCACTGCACTCGATTTAATTAATCCCGTGCATTTGAAAAACTGGTTTACTCACTGTTGCTACTGTGCCTCATAAAACTGCAATAGGCTGTATGTTAGTGCGAATGAATTCGCAGATAAACAAACAAAGTTCACCAATTTAGAGTTATGAGTCGTGAAGTGTTGAATAATGAGTAAAGAGGAGTATTCGCCCAATCGTAGAAAGGTTATATATTCTTCAACTCAAAACTCAAATCTCAAATCTCATAACTTTGCTTGAGTAGCCCTAACTTTAATCGGAGGGTATTTGTGATTTGTGCTTACTGATTGCGCTTCTGCACCAACAAGTACATAAAGTAAGGCGCACCAATTACCGCAGTAACAATACCACAAGGAATTTCAATCGGAGCGAATAGCGTACGTCCTAATAAATCAGCAACAACAACTATCATTGCGCCCATCATTCCTGCAACTGGAACGAGCGAACCATGTGTAGAACCTACTAACTGACGTGCCATATGGGGAGCCATTAAACCGACAAAACCAATTGCACCAGCCGTTGCTACCGCAGATCCAGCAAGCGCTGTACTAATAAGCAATAACCAACCACGTTGCCACTCCACATGACAACCTAATCCGGTAGCCAAATCGTCACCTAACGTTAAAGCATTGAGTTGTCGAGTCTTAACTAAAGCAAATGGCACAAATACAGCAAGCCAGGGTAAAAAAGCAAAAACCTGCTCCCAACTACGTCCGTAAACACTTCCTGCTAACCAGACTAAAGCTTGGCTAACGCTGTTAATCTCACCGAATGTCACAATCACACTCGTACAAGCACCAATCACAGTAGCAATCCCAACACCGATTAAAATCAACCGCAACGGAGAACTGCCTCCCTCCCATGCTAGAAAGTAAATTAACAATGAGACGGCTAGCGCACCAGCAAAAGCAGATAATGGCAAAAACCCTACAGGAACATTAGGAAACAACACAATTAAACTCACAGCCGCTAAACTCGCGCCGGCATTAACGCCAATAATGCCAGGATCTGCTAGTGGGTTACGCGTAATTCCTTGCATGATTGCGCCAGAGATTGCTAATGCTAGTCCGACTAAACTGGCTACTAAAGTCCTCGGTAGTCGCAGTGTATTGATCACAAATGCGTAGTCAGAATTTTCTGCTAACCCCAACACAGTTTGAATAACAGCAAGTGGTGGTATGGGATATTCTCCATGTGCAATGCTAGCAATCATTGCTACCAAAGTTACCAGCAATAACAATAGCAACACAGTCAGAACACGCTGCTTGACGCGAAGCGACAGCGGTAGCGATCGCGAACGAAATTGAAAGGTATTTTGCTTCATTTACTAACTTTCATTCGAGCAAGATAAACAAAGAAGGGCGCACCAACTAATGCTGTAACAATGCCTACTGGTAATTCTTGTGGTCGAATAATCAGTCGCGCAACAACATCGGAAGCTAGCAATAATATTGCACCGAATATTGCACTATATGGTAGAAGCCAGCGATAATCTACACCAATCAGTAAGCGGACAATATGAGGAACGACCAGTCCAATAAATCCAATAGGTCCTGCTGCTGCAACAGCACTGCCAGCTAATAACAATACAGCTACTGCGGCAGCAACTTTCACCCAGGCAGTTTTTTGTCCTAAGCCTTTGGCAACATCTTCACCAAGGTTGAGAATATTAATTTGTCTTGCTAAAGCAAGTGCGAGTACAATGCCAATGATAATATATGGCAACACTTGTCCAATAATTGCGTAGTCACGACCAGCAACTGAGCCTGCTAACCAAAAGCGAATTTCATCCAGAGTGCGCTGACTAATAATTAAAATACCTGTTGTGATTGCTGAAAGTAATGCAGCGATCGCCGCACCTGCAATTGTTAAATTGAGCGGAGTCATACCACCACGACCTAGAGAACCCAGAAGATAAACACTCACAGCACTTGCACCAGCACCGAAAAACGCACACCAAACATAAAAAACGGGTTCAGAAGTCCCGAAGAGAAAAACTGCAACCACAACAGCAAACGCTGCACCTGCATTGATTCCTAAAATTTCGGGATCTGCCAACGGATTGCGGCTAATACCTTGCATAATTGCTCCAGCAATTGCCGTCGCTGCACCAACAAGAATTGCTAACAACGATCGCGGTACGCGCACTGTACGAATAATCAGATGTTCCGTTGAACCATCAAAAACGGCGATCGCCTCATAAATTGTTTTCAATGAAATGTCTGCTGCGCCTAAGGCAATGCTGACAAATAGACATATCATCAATAACACTAAGCTGATAATTAAGCCTATCAGTGGCGATTTACTTGTTTGTTCTCTGTTTGCTAATTCTGCCATACCTTAGTTTTCATGCCTTATTGTTGCTCAGATACTGCGATCGCATACGTTCATTTTTTGGCAGTTGTGGACAATCAACATCAAAAATTACGCTTAACTATTGGCAAATTCTATCAATAATCTGGTGAAGTTTATCATCCTATTCTTCTTGACTGAGTAAAATCAATTGTGTTTTACAGAAGCAAAGAGCAAGTATTTAGTACAAATGCACTAAGAGTACTGTACCTTTTTTTAACGATCTTAGTTCTAAACGGTTGATACGGTTCAATCTTAAATTTAAAAAGCTCTCCTAAACTTCGCATCTTAGAAGTTTAAAAAGAGCAAAAATAAGTATATTATAATTATTAATCAAATTAAAGATTAAGTGTGAGATACAGCATTTCTAAATGACTCGCGAACTTACCACCCTGCTAGCTAATAGCTAAGAGCAATAAACAAGTCTTCTCCTAGCAATCAACCATTATTAATCTCAAGGAAATATTCATAACTTAGATAGAAATGCCATATGTACTTTGTTTACTGATATTCAACAAACATATTATGTTTAATCAATTTGACTTAACTCACCCGATTAGATTCTATTTTGTTTACAGAGGTATTAGATTAGCCAAAATCCTTTTTTTTGCCAATATTGTTTCTCCAAAAAATCATTTAAGCATTGTTGAGAAATTATGCATTTTTCAACCAGCAACTGCCCCAACTGTTTATTTGATCGGCGTTGTTCAAGTAAAACTTGTTTGAGTTCATCTGAGGAAATAACTTGTTCTTGAACAAGTAACTGACCAAGCTTAATATTTTGCTCACCTAAAACTCGCTCGAGAGTTTCTTGAGAAATTAAGTTGGTTTCCACTAAAATTTGTCCTATCTGTTTTCGCTTTTGGCGTTGTTCAACTAGAATTTTTTCTATTTTTTCTTGAGAAACTAAGCCTTTTCGTACTAGCATTTTGCCTAGTGGTACTTTTTCTACTTTTCTCTCAAAAGTATTAGTAAACATTACTAAACCTTGAATAAATTATATTTGTCTCATTATAGTGATAACAAATCAATGATTACCTAAAAAAACAGAGTAACATTGACTCAATTCTTATAAACTTTATCAGTTCAAATCAGGCATTTATACAAAAATCTTTCCTAAAAAGGTCTGTATTTATATTATTCCCTTCTTTAAGAATTCTGGGTATAGAAACTGTAAAGACATCAAGAATCTTTAATGTTTAGCTGAAAATCAATGACTAATAATTCAAGTAGCTTATGAGTCAAGATTACAAGCGATCGCACTTTCAATAGTAAGTAGCTACTCAACATCTGTGTTGCCAATTACAAAATTACTTTGAAATGCGATCGCGCCTTCAGCTTTAAGTGTTCTATTTCTTCGGAACCTGCGGATGATAGTTGCTGCTAGTAGATACTTGTCTTACTGGCTTTTTAGCACTTTGCTGCTGATAAAAATCGAGTACCGTTTGAACGTAAGTAGCTGTAGAACCACTATTACAACCGTTTGTGTTTCCTGTCATCCACCAACAGGCAGTACGACGTATTGCTGTTATTTCGTTGTTGTTACTCGCTGCGTACTGCTTTTGTAACTCTCGGTGTGTAATACAAGAAACGATTTCTCTTGCTTTAGCAGGGCTAGCTTCTAGTTCTTGCGGTGTGAGTTCTTTGCCGATACATTGTTTAGACCAACTTGGTATAATTCCTGGCGTAATTTGCCATTCACTATAAAGCCCATCATTTGTCTTACCAGTTTTAGGCGCAGCTAGCCGTAATGCTTCCACCATTGCTTCAACTTGTGTATTAGTCACTTGTTGTGCTTGAACTGGTAGTGTCCACAGTCCTAAACTCACAATTATTCCACCAAGCAGTAAACGCATGATTCTCCTCTTGCACTCTGAAATTAAAAAGCAATCAAGTAGGTGATTTTAGCATTGTCTAGAGTCAACTTAGCCACTTGGTATTACAACCGAATGTGTCAGCTTGATAACGTTGATAGAACAGGCTACTTGCTTCTGACACTGGTTACTTCTTTGTTAAAAAGGCTAATCAAGATGTAGTCAGCTTTTAAAGCAGCACATCATAGAAGTGAGAGTCTCATTAGCTATACCGCGTTTAGCAGCTATGCAAAAAATCAGCTCAAGCGCGATCGCTCAATCTAATGCATTTGCAATAATATCTGCTATGATGTTAAAGCTGACAAGCGGATGTGGCGGAATTGGCAGACGCGCTAGATTTAGGTTCTAGTTCCGAGAGGAGTGGAGGTTCAAGTCCTCTCATCCGCATACAAATTAAGCTAGAGTGAAGTTGTTTCGCAACCCAGCCGATAACTTTAGCAAAATTTTCTCTAAGTAGGAATTTCTCTAAGAGAGATACCTTAATATGAAAAGAATCAGTCTCAACTAGAGTGTTAAAAACAGGGAGCATCACAGATCCCAAAGCCCAAACTCCAAATTGGATAAGATGTTAGGCAAGCTAATACGCGATCGCTATCAGATTGTTCAAGTCCTTAACACAGAAGGCTTCTGTCACACATACCTTGCCAAAGATACTCATCGGCATCACGCAACAACTTGTATTGTTAAACATTTTCAGGCTGTCAGTGACCATCCTGAGTCTTTAGTCACTCTTAGAGGATTGTTCATTAGAGAAGTAGAAGCCCTAAAAAAACTAGGTGACTATGACCGAGTTCCCCAACTTTTGTGTAATTTTGAAGACAATCAAGAGTTTTACCTAATACAAGAATTCATCGCGGGAAATCCATTAAGTACAGAACTGGAACCTAGGCAGAAATGGAGTGAAAGCCAAGTTATTCAGCTACTGCAAGAAGTATTGCCTATTTTAGAGTTTATTCACAGTCACGGGCTGATTCATCGCAATATTCAACCTAAAAATATCATTAGAAGACAACATGACGATCGCTTGATATTAGTAGATTTTAGTTCTGTAAAACAAGCTTGGACACGAGTAGTTACTAATCAGGGCAAAACTAGTTCTAACTATTTTCTCAGCGGACCTGCAACAATTGCCATTGGGACAGCAGGCTATATGCCAACTGAACAAGCCCAAGGAAAACCGCGTCCAAACAGTGATATTTACGCGCTTGGGATAATTGGAATTCAAGCTTTAACAGGTTTAAACCCCACACAATTTACACAAAACTTTGAAACAGGAGAAATTAACTGGCAAGATCATTGTCCTCATGTTAGCCCAGAGCTTGCTAATGTGTTAAATAACGCGATCTGCTATCACTACAGAGATCGATACCAAAGCGCAACTGAAGCACTGCAAGCACTACAACCTTTAGTTATAAAGCAGTTACTTTCTCCAACAGTTGTCAGTAAGAAAACCCCGAAATCAAATTCAGATACAACTTATTTAGGTAAAGACTTAAAACAGCAAGGAGACAAACGCGATCTCACTTTCCCGAGTAAATCTACACTACTTTTTGGAAGTTTGATTGGTAGTGCGGCTGCTGTTTTGATTATTGGTAGTAACTACTATTTCACGCGATCGCTACATACTCCAGAAATACGACCTTCCGTTTCGCCGTCCCCAACTACGCTTAACAAGATTGTATTAGATAAAACACTCTCAGGACATTCTGATACTGTCTGGTCGGTGGCGGTAAGACCAAATAGCCAAAATATCTTAAGTGGTAGTAGCGATCGCACAATTAAACTGTGGGATGTCTCAAGTGGTCAATTAGTGCAGACTTTTTCTCGGCATTCTGGTCCAATTTGGTCAGTTGCGATTAGTCCTGATGGGCAAAGCTTTGCTAGTGGTAGTAGTGACAACACCGCAGATGTTTGGGATTTAGCAACAGGAAAATTTTTGTGTACGCTTGCTGGACATTCTGGTGCCGTTTGGGCTACAGCTTTTAGTCCAGATAGTGAAACTCTTGCCACGGGAAGTGACGATCGCACAATTCGTCTATGGAGTATGAGTACAGGAAAAGAATTTCGTCAGTTATTAGGACATTCTGGCGCAGTAAGAGCGATCGCCTTTAGTCCTAATGGGCAATATTTAGTCAGTGGCAGTAGTGATACAACTATTAAAGTTTGGGACTTCCGTAGTGGAAAAGTTTTAAGAACACTGCAAGGACATAGCGATCGCATTCTCACTGTTGCAGTTAGTCCAGATAATCAATTACTTGTCAGCGGTAGTGTAGATAAAACAATCAGAATTTGGCAACTCAGCAGTGGAAAATTACTACGTACTTTGTCTGGAAATTCTCATTGGGTAAATACTGTTGCAATTAGTCCTGATGGTAATTTGCTTGCAAGTGGTATTGGTAAAAAATTAGAAGTTTGGGATCTCAATAGTGGAGAGAGGAGAAATACACCTTTTCAAGAAGCAAGTGACATTACTTCTATTTTCTTTAGCGCAGATAGTAAACATCTTTTTAGTAGTAGCAGAGATAATTCTATCAAGATTTTGCGATTATAAAAACAGCCCATCACGGCTTTGAATCATGACGAAAACGCTTCGTAAATTCAGGATAATTTTCTAAATCTTGCAATGACTCTAATGGTGGCATCTCAATCCAGTTTCTTTCTGCATGGAGTTTGTCTATATAAGCATGAAAAGCCTCTTGATCGTCTCGATGTGCAAGAACATAATCGTGCAATTCATTCTGGGACATGGCTTGAAAGTTAAGTTTATACTAATTCGTAGTTCGTAATTAAAAAAGCTAGACAATGTATAGATGCTGTAGCGTGAATCTGTTGCCAGAATACGCGAGAAATGGTACGAGATTGCATTTTTTGCTCTAGTGCGGGAACGATCTAAACTCCTCAACTTACGTTTTGTGATTGTTGCACACCTGCCAAGATGAATGCGATCGCCTCTTGAGTATGTTTTTCCAACATTGCTTTACTTAAAACCCGTTTACCTTGAGGATGTTGTTGAATATTTCCCGCACCAATGAAATAAAATAAGCAACTTCCCATAATATTAATTGCTGAGACAAAAGGATCGAGTTGACGAAACACTCCTGCTGTAACTCCTCGCTCTAAGATATTTACCAAGGTTGTATCAATGCTTAAAGAACTACTGCGCTTATAGTATTTCCCTTGATTTTGTACAGCTTCATGAAACATGATTGTTGGTAATTTTGGGTTGCGTGCGACACAATCAAGCAATGCTACGAGAAATTGTTTTAATGCTGCTTCAGGAGACAAATCTTCTAAATCCAATTGTTGAGTAATTTGTAAAAGTTCTGCGTGCGATCGCTCTAATACTGCTTGATATAAACCCTCTTTGTCTTTGAAATAATAATAAATCATCGACTTTGCCACACCTGTTTTTGCGGCGATCGCTTCAGTTCTTGCAGCCATTAACCCATGTTGGGCAAACTCTGCTTCTGCTGCTGTCAAAATAACGGCTTGAGTTGCTTCAGCATCTCGACACTTCTTAACACTCTGTACTTTTTCAGATTTTGCTGGACGCACCACAGTTGTTTCAAGAATCAACAGCAGTGGTTAGTATAACGTTTATCGACAGACTTGTCAGTTGACAAAGACAAAGTTAACTTATTTAATTAAGATTAATCGACAGACTTGTCAGTTGATAAAAATTTTAGAAGGTGCCAAATAAAATGCATGCGACAAAAATAATTATCATTGGTGGTGGAATTGGTGGTGCAGCAACAGCATTAGCTTTACACTGTGCAGGCTTAGATTTCACAGTTTATGAGCGATCGCAACAATTACGCGAGGTTGGCGCTGGTATTGCACTTTGGGCAAATGCAACACATATCCTGAAGAATTTAGGTTTACTCGAAGATGCAATTCAGGTTGGCTGTCTCACTACAAATTATCAGTTCAACTCTCAACGCGGTAAGGAGTTAGTAAACATAGCTGTATATGGTTTTGAGTTACCTGTTATCGGAATTCATCGCGCCGAATTACATCAGTTGCTATGGCGTAATGTTCCGCGTGAAAAGTTCATTTTAGGAGAAACCTTTGAGCGATTCGAGCGTAGGGAAAACCGAGTTTGTGCTTACTTTAAGTCGGGTTTGAGTGTTGTAGGAGGTGCTTTGATTGGCGCTGATGGTTTGCGATCGCAGGTGCGAACATTACTCTTGGGCGATCAACCGCCAACGTACCGTAACTTTAAAACTTGGCGTGGTTTAACTGATTATATTCCGAATGGATTCCGCCCTGGCTACATTCAAGAGTTTTTAGGATGTGGCAAAGGTTTTGGTTTTATGATGCTGGGCAAAGGAAAAATGTATTGGTACGCCGCAGCTTACGCCCCAGAAGCCCAACCGGATGCGGCGATCAGTCGTAAACAAGAACTAGAAAGAATGTATCAAGACTGGTTTCCATCGATTCCTGAATTGATTGCTGCCACAGAAGAAGCTAACATTTTGACAACGGATCTTTATGACCGTCCCCCAATCCAACCGTGGAGTCAGCAAAATATAACATTACTTGGTGATGCTGCGCACCCCATGCTACCTACAATGGGACAAGGAGCTTGTACTGCTTTAGAGGATGCGTATGTCATTGCCAAATGCTTGCAAGCATCAGATCCAATAACTGCTTTCCAAAATTATGAATCCTTACGATTTGAGCGGACGAAGGCGATTGTCATAAAGTCTTTACGCTCAAGCAAAATGGGTGAATTAACACATCCTTTAGCTGTAGGTTTTCGCAATGCTTTGATGAAAGTTATGAGTTCAGCAATTAGTAACAGCTTTAATTCACTTCATGCTTACAGAACTTAGATATTATTAGAAACACCCAATTTCTTTTGCAAGCTACGTTTATGTGCATAGAGTTGAATAATCACACCAAAAGTCAAAACTGTAACTACTGTTCCCCACACTATAATACTCGTTGGCAAGTTGTTTTTGAAGATTGCAAATAACACCACTAAACCAAGCAAGATAGTAGGTATCTCATTAATTCGCCGCATTTGCAGACTATTGAAATAACACGTTTTGTTCTCTAGCTGATGAATCAATCGTCCGCAGTAAAAATGAAACGTTACTAGTAATAATACAAAGAACAGCTTAACATGAAGCCAAGTCTGCCTCAAAACATCTGGTTCAGTAGTCACAATCCCAATCGCCATGATCAATTGTAAATATCATTGCTGGCATCATAATTAACTTATAAAGCAGCTTTTCAATTCGGCTATATTCTTCTTGCAGCGCAGTTTTTACAGGTTCTTGACGTTCTTCAGCTTCGATGTGATAGATAAAAAGACGTGGTAAATAGAATAAGCCTGCAAACCATGCTACAAAGCCAAGGATGTGGAACGACTTAAACCAAAGGTATGCCATAAAGCTTACAAGACCGTCAAGATAACTAGCCCCTATAGTATAAACAATGCTTCTACTAGTAACCTTTCAGAAATTTAACAAACGATTTCATAATGTTCTACCGTTGGAAACGGCTCATAGAAATGATGCAATAGAGAACGCCACTCTTGATACTCTGGCGATTGTCGAAATCCAACTATATGATCTTCTAACTTCTGCCAGCGTACAAGCAATATATATCTATTTGTAGTTTCTAAGCAACGTTGCAGTTCATGGGAACTGTATCCAGGCATAGAAGCAATGATAGTTAAAGCAGTTTTGAAAGCAGTTTCAAATTCAACAGCCAAACCAGGCTTAATGTCGAGAATTGCAACTTCTAGTATCACAGGTTGGAATCCTAACTCAACATCGATTGCGACTTTTCTTAGCCCCACGCATAGCTTGAGGGCTAACAGGCGGTTGCTTTGCAAATCATCTAACATAATTAACCACAGCTTAAACAACCGTTTGCTACAATCAAATATTATTAGCCTGCTTCGTCACTGAGCATCTTAATAATATGTCTAGCAAGCTGCTCTTTGATTTCTCGGTGTCTAGGCACAGGTTGAGAAATCTTTGTTTTTGGGTTTTGATACCAATTATGTTTGCCACCGTGACGGATGAAAACACAACCCATTTCCTCAATCTTCTTAATTAAGTCTCTGCGCTTCACAGCACTTCAAGTTCTGCAACTTTACGAACATTTGGAATAGTGCCACTTGTTAACTCATTATAAATATCGAGCAGATTGTCTCTTAATTCCTCTTCCGTCTCGCCTTGAGTCCAATAGTCAGGATATTCTTCGAGAAAGCCTAACCACATATCATCATCTTGCCAATAAATGTACCTCTGTTTCATCTGGCACCTCTTTTTGAACTAAGAAGTAAGTCAACTTAATTAAATGTTCTAGCGTTTGATCTAATGAACTTACTTAAATTGTTTGAGTATCAAAAAGTAACTGCTATTGCTTGATATGTAGATACATTTACCTCACAGAAAATGCTTCACTAAAGCGACGTGTTACTGGTTCGAGTAAGAACGTTAAAATTGATTTGCGACGCGTGACAATTTCGCCTGTTGCACTCATACCTGGAGTTAACTGTACTTCTTGACCGCGAACTTGTAGTGCATTTTTCTCTAATTTGAGTCGTGTGGGAAATACTAAGCCTAACTTTTCATCATTAACGGCATTAGGACTCACACTAATCACTTCAGCGTTAATTGTGCCGAATTCTTGAAAGGGGAAAGTTGCCAATTTCACTTTTGCCCGCATTCCCTCGCGAATAAAGCCAATATCGCGGTTAAGGACTCGGACTTCTAGTAACAATTCTTCACCGTCAGGGAGAATTGAGAGCAACTCTTCTCCAGGTTGTACCGGTCCACTTGTTGCTTTAATGCTATAAATTGTGCCATCTACTGGAGCTGTAATAACTTCTTGTTCGCGCTGTTTTTGTGCTTGAACTAGTTGTCCTTGAACTGTTGCTTGCTCTTCTCGCCGTCTGTTAAGTTGTGTTAAAATTTCGCTTTGGCGTTCTGATGCCAAACTCGCTGCTTGATCGCGTGCAGCTTGATACGCTTGTTCGGCTTGGCGCACTTGTTGTGCTTGAGCTGTAATTTCTTTTTCTATTGACATCACGCGATCTTGTGCTTCGACAATCCGCGATTGCGCATTAGTTATTCCGTCTTCGGCGTTAGTCACCCCTGCTTGCGCTTGCAAAACAGCGTTTTGTGCTTCGATGTAATCAAGCCGAGGTGCTGCACCATCTTCTAGAAGAGTACGCAGGCTTGCTTCGCGTTTTTCAGCGTTTGCTAATAAACTTTTGGCTTTTTCTGCAATACTTCGAGCATTAGCTTGGTTTTGCTGAGCGTTGGCTACAGTTGTTCTTGCGTTCACAAGGTTATCTTGCAAACGGCTTAAGCGTACTCTCGCTTCGTTAGCTACTGCTGCTTGACGATTTGCTTCAGCTACTGCTGCTGCTTGACGTGCTTCAAAGTTTTGCATTCGAGAAGTGAGTAACTGATCTTGGAGATCGGTTCCTGATGCTGCTGCACCCTTACGTTCTGCTTCTAATCGTTCGAGATCTTCGCCAATCAATTGTGCCGATCGCGTTAAGCGATCAACTTCGGCTTGAGGTAAATCGGAGTTTCGTTCCACAAGAACATCGCCTTGATTGACGCGATCGCCTTCTCGTACTCGTACCGCTAAAATTGATCCTTCTCCTAATGCGCGCACTGGTCGTACTTGTGTAGACGCGATTAATTCTCCTGGTGCTACCGCAACTTCGTCAATTTTGCTAAAATGCGCCCAACCAATTGCACCAAACACTAGTAAACTAATGCTTCCTGCTAAAAGTCTGGTGTATAAAGGAGGTAATTCTTGAACTGCTTTACCCAACTCGTATGAGAGGAACTCATCGGGACTTGCAAATTGCTGCTTCACCTGCCGTGATTGTGCAGGCGAGGAAGCTAGTGTTGGACGTTTTACTCTTTGCTGCGTTGTATCCATCTGAAACTGATGGTGCACTACCTAATGATGTTTAACTGATCTAGCGAAGACTATTCACAATTTTGCTATATCTAAAGTAAGGCTTAACTGATGTTAGTTCTTCAGATTTAGCTAGTAGTTGTTAATTATACTAAAAATCTTGTATTACCACTTAATCTTTATTTTATGATACTGCAACTGCTTCTCCTGATTCATACAATTCAACCATTTTTAGTTCCGATTTGCTTTGTTTGTGCTTGGGCATTTATGAGTGCGATCGCCTGGAGCTTGTGGACTGCAGTCCGTGACGGTGTTGAGACTAGCAAGCGTTTGCATCAAATACCGTGTAGTCATTGTCAATATTTTACTGGTGACTATCGCTTAAAATGCACAGTTCAACCGAGTATTGCCAGTACCGAAGCAGCAGTTAATTGTCTAGACTACCAACCAAAAACGAATCCTCTACTATACTAAGCAACATCTGACTGCATTAACTCTTTTCAAGTTTCCTCAATGCTCGTACAAAAACTCAATGCCTGCCCTGAATTTCTGGCTGGAGATAGCACGCATTTACGCGAATTATTGCACCCAGATAAACAAGCGATCGCCTTACGATATAGTTTAGCTCATGCTACTCTGCCCATAGGAGAAACTTCACAGCCGCACTCGTTGAAAACATCTGAAGTTTACTACGTTCTCAGCGGTAAAGGCGAAATGCATATTGATGATGAAACTCAGATTGTCGAACCTGGTGATGCGGTTTACATTCCTCCTCATGCAAAACAGTTTATTCACAGTTGTGGTGATGAACCATTAGTTTTTATTTGTATTGTTGATCCAGCATGGCGCAAAGAAGATGAAACGGTTTATTAAAGAGCGTCTACTACGCATTTTGGTTTTATCACTGGGATTTGTTTGGTTGTATAGCATTCCAACTTATGCTGCAAGCACATTTTCCCTAGCCGAGACGTCTTCCTTAACTTTAACAAGAAAAAATCTAGCTTCTTCACCGCAAATACTATCTAATCTGTCAGATCTTTTGCCACATCTAGAGAAAGCAAATGTAGTTTATTTAGGAGAAACCCACGACAACCCACAACACCATCAAATGCAGTTAGATATCATTCAATCTCTGCACAAGCGACAGCCAAAAATTGCGATCGCGCTTGAAATGTTCCAACGCCCTTACCAACAATTTCTCGATCAGTATATTGTTGGAAAAATTACAGAGCAAGAACTCTTAGAAAAAACCGAATATAATCAGCGTTGGGGTTTTCCGTGGGAACATTATGCTCCAATCCTCCGCTATGCTCAAGCAAACAAATTACCAGTTTTAGCTTTAAACGCTCCTTCTGAAATAACTCGCCAAGTTGCCCGTGAAGGATTAGCTAGTCTGACACGACAACAACGACAATTTATCCCGCCTGCTACAGAGATTCGCACAGATAATGTTGAGTATCGTCAACTGATTTTCGGTGCCTTCGAGCAACATCAACAAGCTGGACACGGTTCAAATTCGGACTTGGAAAACTTTTTCCTCGCTCAAGTTTTATGGGATGAAACAATGGCAGAAAAAATTGCTCAGTTTCACCAAGCAAATCCTAGCTATCAAGTTATAGTATTAGCAGGACAAGGACATATTATTTATGGTTATGGTATCCCTAGCCGCGTTGTTCGTCGCTTACCTAAAAATATTATTCAAAGCTCTGTTTTATTAAGTCCTCCGGAAGAAAAGGTTAATACTAATAGACCAATCGCAAATTTTATTATTGATTGCCCTAAGCTACAACAAATCACTCCTTAAAACGAAAACTTGCTACTAGTGAACTCGTTATTAATCTAAGTAAGTAAAAATAATTATTAATTGCAAATTTTAGGCTGGTTAATAGTTAATTGTTGCTCCAATGAGCATAAACCATTGACCAATCACAGCCCTCAAGTCCTCAAGTTACGTTGATTTTCACCCACTTACTTATTCTTTATAAATTGCTAAGAAGTTTCTGTTGTAGGTGTGTAGTTCAGTGGTAGCGTAACAGTAAAAGTCGTGCCAACTCCCACTTCACTTTCCACAGTAATTTGACCGCCATGTAAATCAACGGCATCTTTAACGATAACTAGCCCAAGTCCAGTTCCAGGAAGCTTGCCAGTATTACTACAACGGTAAAAGGAAGTAAATAGATTTGCTTGATCTGCTCTAGGAATACCGATTCCGCAATCTTGAACGCGAAATATCGCAGTTTCCTCATCACAAATCAAGTTCAATTGAACATTGCCACCTTGAGGAGAGTACTTAATAGCGTTTGAGAGTAAATTTGTGAGGATGTATCTTAACAAAGTTTCATCTAAGCAAGTTTGGTTGCAGTAGCCTTGACTGATAAATGTTATTTGACGCTGATCGCCAGTACCGAGGTGTAGTTCTTCAATTAAAGAATGACAAAAGTCTACAAGATTAAGAACAGTTGGGTTAAATTCTAGTTTTCCTGCTTCTGCTTTACTAATGATCAAAATATTATCTAATAACTGCGTTAACCGTTTGACACCCGTTTGAATTTGGTCAAAATATCTATTCTTTTGCTTTGCGCTTGCTTTGCGATCAAACTTTTCTAGCATGGCAGCGCTCATTTTGATTGCAGTTAAGGGTGTGCGAAACTCGTGCGATGTATGGGCAATGAAACGAGATTTGAGTTCGCTTAGCTCTTTTTCTTGTGCTAATTCCTGACGTGTTTCTTGTGCTTGCTTGCGCTCGGTGATATCTTGAGTCAACCCAACAATGCGGTACACTTCTCCTTTTGGGTTGTGGACTGGAAACGTGCGAGTCCAAAGCCAGCGCACTGAGCCATTAGACTGTACAATCCGAAACTCAACGTTATAGGTTCCATAGGTAGTTTTGCGGTCTTTGGGAAACACATGTTTGCGATCTTCTGGATAAACAGCATCGAGCCAGGAGTTCGGGTTAGCGTACAAACTTTCACAAGTTTTACCCCAGATTTGCTCGTAGGCAGGACTAATGTAGATGATCTCATTCACATCAGGATCGCTAATCCAGAATACCTCTTGAATATTTTCTGCAAGTTGCCGAAATTTTTCTTCACTTGAACGCACTGACTCTTCTGCTTCTTGAAGTTCGCAGATTTTCATCTGCAACTGTTGATTACTGATTTTCAAATCATTTTCCTGCATAGTTAGTGTTGAAACTAACTTGTTAAGAGACTTAGAGAGATTGGCAACCTCATCTCGACCTTGTACCACTGGAATATTAAGTCTTGTATTTCCTTGACGGATGCGGTCGGCGGCGGCGGCGATCGCCAACATTGGTTTTGTAATATGTTCAGCAATTACCCAACCTAGAATCGCAAATAACACACCTAGTGTGACGTTCCAAGCAAATATTTGGTGCTGTAACTGTCGGGCTGGAGCAAAGGCTACATCTGTTCTCTGCCGTACCAATACCAACCACCCCAATCCAGGGTAATCACGATAACCACTACTTCGAGCAAAGCCAGTTAGATAGGTATGTCCATCGAACCAGGTTTCAATTCTATAGCTATTTAGCCCACGTTGAGCCTCTTTAACACTCATCAAAGGTAAAGGTTCTGCTGGTAAGTTGTCTGCTTGTGGTTGTGCGTTAAACCCTGGTGGACCTAATAATTCGCTGCCATCTTCTCGAAGAACAAACATTTCTGTGTTGCGGCTCTGCAGCGATCGCAATAGCGATTTTTTCACTTCCTGAGACCACGTCCAACTGAGATGAGCACCTAGTACGCCTCGCGGATTACCTTGAAGATCCACCACTGGTGCTGCTACGTCGACAAAGCGTAGTGGCTCATGACTGGGACTTGGTAGTAACTTAGCAAGCTTGAGGGCTTCATGAACATCACCTACATAGGGGGCTTGTTGTCCACCAATAAACCAAGGTCTTTGAGCAACACTTACGCCTTCTAGCAAATTTCCAGTACTCGCTTGGACAACACCCTGATTATCTGTTAAGCCAATCCATGCATATTTGGGATAAGTACTTTGCAGCTTTTCTAAGAGTGTGCGCTGCTCTAGCAGGTTAGAGTTAGGATTGCGAATAATATTGAGCGTGCTGACGATTTGAAGATCGCGGTAGCGCTCGAACATTCCTCGATCTAGTTTGTCAGTCATCTGATATGCTAGTTCCGCGAGCGATTGACCAACATTAACTTTGATTTGCTCGCTTGCTGTATAACCTACAATTAAACTGGCTAAGATCGAGAGTAAGAAAGCAATAACACCAATTGCCAGTCCAAAACGGGCTTTAAAGCTGCGATGTGGATTAAGATTAGCCATCAAGTCGCGTGAAAACCTAAGCATCCAAAGCATTCTTCGCCATGTTCTCCTGGAGAAAAGTCTTTGGCAGTTGTACCGTTCTTCTATTCATAGCAACATCCACTCTTGCTTTTTTGCGGTATTTACTGATTTCTGGCGTCTACAGTAAAGTGCGTTCTCGCACAGTAGCATTACGCAACAGAACACATAGCAAAACTTAACTTCACCTCAGTTCTACATCCAACCGAAATTTTACTTAAGTTACGCAATTAAACTGAGTTTGCAGCTGGTTTTACTTAAAAAGACAGTATTTTTTTATACCGCAAGATATCTCCCTCACAAATGCGCAAGGTGCTAGTTGTAGAGCAAATAGAGTACTTTGGTTATAAAGTCTTAATGTGCGATTTTTTGCATAAATGGACGAAAAACTGGTACTAATTCAGGGCGACTAACCACTAAAGTGGGAAAAGAGCGATCGCCATAATCTTTGCCAGAGACTAGCGGAAACAGAGGTTGCGAATGCAGGGATACCCAAGCGCCTCCTGCCGCTTTCACAATTACCCAAGCACCAGCAAGATCCCATACTTTAGGTGTTGCTTCAACTGCACCTAAAGTCGTTCCAGCGGCGACGGTGAGGAAGTTGTAGCTAGCTACGCCAAGCATCCGAATTTTACAAGGAAAGCCTGGTTGAATGACTGAAGTACTCCGCGCACACAAGCTAAAAAAGTGATTAGAACTCGGAGCATCATTACTACTGTGGATCGGACAATGATTAAGAAATGCCCCAGTAGGCATTGCTAATTGTGATTCTCCTGGAAAAAAGCCATGAAAGACTTGATCGAGTGGTGGTAAGTAGATGCAGCCAAAAACAGGAGTTCCTTGGTAGAGCAAACCAAGCGAAATTGCCCACAGCGGAATTCCTCTAGTAAAGTTTGTCGTACCATCTAAAGGATCGATGACCCAGCACCACTCACTTCCAGGAAAAGTTTGATCGCCTTCTTCACTCAAAATACCGTGTTCAGGAAAATGAGTTGCGATCGCTTCACGAAATTCTCGATCTGCCCATTTATCCGATTGCGTGACCAAACTTCCATCAGCTTTTTGTGATGCTTGTACGCGTCCAAAATCTTTGAGAAGTTGCGTTCCTACACGTTGGGTTGTTGCTTGCGCAAAGTCGAGAATTGATGTCCAAAAATCAGTATTCAATCTAATTCATTCTCCAATATTGAGGCGATCGCTTGTTTAGCATTTGAACGAAATTCTGTGACATCAACGCGGTTCAGAAACCAAATCGCAAGTATCATACCACAAGCCTGCAAGGTAAATACTAAGCCATAAGAGAAGACACGATCGCTAAATAGCTGTTTGCCAATATCTAAAACTGCACCACCCGTTACAGTTGCCACCGCCCGCGCGATCGCTTGTGCCAATCCCCATGCACCGATAAAAGTTCCTGCGGTTTCTGCTGCAGTTAAATCAAGCATCAAACTAATCGCTCCTGTTGTTGTCACACCGGAGGCTAAACCAAATAAGAGCAACGCTCCTTGTAACATCTGAGGATTTGCACTGAACCCCGATACTACAACTAATGCTAAAGACATCGCAACCGTAAAACAGCCTAACTGAGCGGTTTTTTGCTTACCAATCCGTGGCACAATCAAAAATCCAGTACTGCTAATACCTAACAGCGTTCCTGTTCCCCAAAACGCGTTTAACCGCGTAGTTTCCGAAACACACATCCCAAAAACTTCACCGCCATAAGGTTCCATTACTGCTTCTTGCATAAATAAGCTAATCGTCATCACAAGTAAAAAAGAGAAAAATAGCCCCGTTTGACGGCTAGCACTCAGCACTTTCAACGCGCGTGGTAAGGTAATTTTGTCTTCTCTATCTGCTATAGTCGAACGCGACGTGTAGCGCGAATATTTCTTTTCAACACCAAACGTAGATAATACTGCCAAGCCAAAAACAACAGCAGGTAGTACTAAGAACAAGCGATTAATTGCATTTTGCAAGAACGCTAGACTTTGCGGATCGCTGAAGATAGAAACATTAGAGACTGCTTCCTGGCAAGTTGTCGGTGCAGGGAGTAATCCAGCACTAATAATTGCTCCAATAACAATACCAACCATGAGCATTGACCAGACAATACCAACAAGTTGAGAACGATTTTCCTCATCAGAAACATCAACAAGCAGTGCAGCAAAAGGCGTAGAACTTGAACTCAGCGCTAACCCATACAAAGCAAAAATTCCAGCTAACAGTGCTACCCAACCGTAAGTTTGAAATGTCCAACCTTGTGAGTGAACGCTATTTCCTAACTGCCAAGTGACTTGTACCGCTAGAAAAGATGCGATCGCAAATAACGCGGCACCAATCCAAACATAACCAGTGCGGTGTGTTCCACCAATCTTTTTAGCATCCGACAATTGTCCAAACCATAATCGCGCCGGAGCAACAAATTGATGCATTGCAATTGTCCCCGCAACTACAGTTGCAGGAATAACTAGCTCATTAATCATGATTCGGTTGAGTACCCCTAGTGTCAGGATAGACATAATGCCCAATCCCATCTGAAATAAGCCCAGTCGAAACATTGTTAAAAGGTTTATTTTAGGAGGATGCTCCAATGACCCCTTTGCCATAATGATTCATACCTTAAAATTAGATTTTGGATGATAGAAAGTGTTTTCTAGTTTGCATTAAGTCGATTGGTATCGTTAAAAAGCAAGTTATTCGCTCTTCACATTGTCAAGCAGAGAAAGTAACGTAAAAAGCGATTAAAATTCTCGTTTTCGTAGTTACCTATAACTATTTGTTACCTATTACGTAAGTCCTAAAATATAAAACACTGTTTAATAGCCTACAGACACAGACAGCCGCAATCCACAACGATACACTAGAAGAATATAAAGAAGTGTAAAGAAGTGGTAGCAATAGGTGGAAACAATTAGATTAGGACAAGATGGTCCAGCAGTGACACCCCTATGTATTGGTACATGGGCTTGGGGCGATAAACTCTTTTGGAATTATGGTAGTGACTACGATGTCAATCAACTACGAGAAGCTTTCAAAGCCGCGTTAGAAGCTGGAACAACATTCTTTGATACTGCTGAGATTTACGGATTTGGGCAGTCAGAAGAGTTTTTAGCGCAATTTATGCAGCAGACAACGCAATCAGTACAGATTGCAACTAAATTTGGTCCTTTTCCTTGGAGATTTACAGGTCAATCAGTCTCGGATGCTCTAACTGATAGCTTAAAACGCCTGCAACTACAAAAAGTACCGCTGTATCAAGTGCATTGGCCTTTTACTTTCTTACTCAGTCAAGAAACACTAATGAACACTTTGGCTGATGAAGTGCAACGTGGCAGAATTGAAGCTATAGGTGTCAGTAACTACTCAGCCGAACAAATGCGCGAAGCCCACGAGTTACTTGCTAGACGCGGCGTACGTTTAGCGGTGAATCAAGTGCGCTATTCACTAATTACACGGCAAATTGAGACAAATGGTATTCTGGATACCGCAAAAGAGTTGGGTATCACAGTTTTGGCATATAGTCCGTTGGCACAAGGCTTACTCACAGGCAAATACTCAGTAGACAATTCTGAAACTCCTACTGGTGCACGGAGAATTGATCCGCGTTTTAGTCAAGACGGTTTGCGAAAAATAGAACCAGTATTATCATTACTGCGTCAAATCGGTGCAAAACGCGATCGCACTCCTGCTCAAGTTGCGCTCAACTGGTTAATTACCCAAGGTAATGTTATCCCTATTGCTGGAGCAAAAACAGCCGCACAAGTCAAACAAAATGCTGGTGCTTTAGGCTGGAAACTCAGCAACGATGAATTTGGGCAATTAGACTTAGTGAGTCGTTCCTGGCGATAAGCCGAGTAGTAGCATAGGGAAAGCAGTCGTCTTTCCCTACAGAATTTTCTCGCAACGATGAAACTTTTAACCGATTGGGGCTTTACTCGTGCAGGATGGCGCAGTAATCAACATGGCGAATATTGGGTACTCGCCCAAGCTTTTTTAATATTGAGTTTTGTTATATTACCTATTTACCAACCTGCCATGCTTGGCGAATTAAGTAAATTAATCTATTTTGTGTGGGCTATAGCCTTTGGAATAGGATTAGTCGCTGCTGTTTTTCTTTTAAAAGGCTTGTGGGATCTAGGTGATAGTCTTACTCCACTACCGTATCCTAAAAATAATGGACAATTAGTACAAACTGGTGTTTATAGTGTTGTGCGCCATCCACTTTACAGTGGTGTAATTTTAGCTGCACTTAGTTGGACTATGTTCGTACTGAGTTTGTCTCACTTAGTGGGAACTGCAATTTTATTTACTTTTTTTGACGCTAAAGCTAGCAAAGAAGAAGCCTGGCTAATCCAGAGATATCTAGATTATCCAGACTATTGTCAACGTGTCAAAAAGCTAATTCCTAAGATGTACTAGAATTTAGCTATTTTTTGAGACTGATTGCGAACGTGGCGATCGCAAAATCGGTTTTGGTGTATTTGGTTTTTCGGGTTCAATTGTTCCGGCTTCTGACTGCATCCAAGCGGGACGAGTTGAATCATATGCCATCTGTAATGCTGCGGCGGCGATCGCATGTACGTCATACTCATTACTTAGATCCCGCACAATTGGCAAGAATGAAGCTAGACGTTCCCCCGAAAGAACCTCTTGTACTTGAGTTTGCAGCTTTTCTAGATGACGTCCTTCAATTTGCGCCCGTGTAGGAATCGAAAGCACTTTCCAACTTTGGCGAACGTGCCGTTCAATGAGTTGCTGCTTGCGCCGTTCAAACGGTTGTACCAGTGCAATTGCGGTTCCTTCTTTACCTGCACGTCCAGTACGCCCGATGCGGTGCACATACGTTTCAACACTATCGGGTAAGTCGTAGTTGATAACGTGCGTTAAATCTTCTACATCCAAGCCACGCGCCGCAATATCTGTAGCGATGACCCAGCGGACTTGCTTGTTACGAAAGCGCATTAATAGTCTTTCTCGCGCTTGCTGAGTGAGATCGCCGTGGTACTCATCTGCGCTATAACCTGCAGCTTGCAATTGATTAGTTAGTTCAGCCGCTGTCTTTCTAGTACGCACAAAGATCAATGCTGATTCAGGATCTTCCAGTGCCAAAATGGGCTGTAATGCTCGTGCTTTACTCCAATGACGCGGGATCAAATAAGCAACTTGATTAATGCGTGTTGGAGCAGCTTTTGGTTGTTCGACTGTGACTGTTACAGGCGATCGCAAAAACTTCGTCACTAATTGCCGAATTGTTGATGGCATCGTTGCGGAGAACAACGCTGTTTGCCTTTCTGTGGGTGCAGTCTGTAAAATCCTTTCAACGTCGTCAATAAAGCCCATGCTTAGCATTTCATCGGCTTCATCTAATACCATCCAATTGATTTGATTGAGCTGTAGGCTACCTCGGTTGATGAGATCGATGACTCGTCCAGGTGTACCAACAACAATTTGGACACCGCGCTTTAATTGCAACATTTGTCGGTCAATTGATTGACCACCGTAAATTGCTGCTACGCGGACATTTTGATCGCCAACAAAGCTCGAAATTGCTTCTTTTACCTGCACCGCT
The DNA here is from genome assembly GCF_015207655.1 of Gloeocapsopsis crepidinum LEGE 06123. Taxonomy (GTDB): domain Bacteria; phylum Cyanobacteriota; class Cyanobacteriia; order Cyanobacteriales; family Chroococcidiopsidaceae; genus Gloeocapsopsis; species Gloeocapsopsis crepidinum. The sequence continues at coordinate 22,077 of NZ_JADEWN010000013.1, forward strand.
AACTCTCGTGTTGGTGTCAGGATCAAAGCCTGCACTGATTTTTGGTGGGGATCGATACGCTCTAGAATCGGCAAAGAAAATGCGGCTGTTTTTCCGGTACCAGTTTGAGATTGTCCTACAACATCGCGCCCTGCTAGTAAGTGGGGAATCGCTTGCGCTTGAATATTTGTTGCTGTTGTAAATCCAACTTTTTCTAAATGTTTAATACGTGTTTCTGAAAGACCCAAGCTTTCAAAGGAAAAATTCATCTAGTCTCCTAATATGTATTGTGTTTCGCTTTCAACGAGCCACTAATCAGTTATTAATGGCTATCTGACCGTAAAGGTCGTAAATATCGGCGTCGGTAATCTTGACTGGTACCAGAGAACCTAGCCGCGCTGCACCCTGAACATAAACTAAACCATCGACTTCTGGAGAGAAGCGAGTAGAACGTCCTACTAAATCCCCAGTTTCTGGATTTTCTTGCTCAATCAGCACGTCTATTACTTTGCCGACTTCCTGTTGATTCTTACGCCATGAAATCGGCTGCTGAATTTCCATTACCGCATCGCGTCGTGCTTCCATGACTTCCTGTGGTAACTGATTTGGCAAACTATACGCCGGAGTTCCTTCTTCTGGAGAGAATGTAAATACTCCTACGTGATCGAATTCGTGACGCTGAACAAACTGCTGTAAATGCTCAAAGTGTTCCTCAGTCTCTCCTGGAAATCCAACGATAAATGTTGTTCTTAGCACCGCCTGCGGAATTGCTTGCTTGATGCGTTCGATAATTCCATCGTTAACTCGCCCTTGCCAAGGACGGTTCATAGCTCGTAAAATTTCTGGATGTGAGTGCTGTAATGGTAAATCTAAGTAAGGTAGAACATTAGGTGTTGCTTGAATTGCCTCAATGACTTTTGGCGTCAGTCCTGTAGGATAGGCATAGTGCATCCGAATCCAAGGAATATCGACTTTACCTAATGCCTGTAAGAGTTCCGCTAAGCGCGGCTCTCCATAAAGATCGACACCATAGTTTGTCGTTATTTGAGAAATTAAGATAATTTCCTGCACTCCTTGCGCCGCTAATTGTTCTGCTTCTGCCACAATTGATTCAATCGAGCGCGATCGCTGATTTCCTCGCAAATGCGGAATAATACAAAACGCGCAGCGGTAATCGCACCCTTCCGCAACACGCAGGTAAGCCACACCTTCAGTTGTTGTTCGGTAGCGTGGCGTTGTCTCATCAGCAATATAAGTTGGTTCTGCAGTTACTTCTTGAACTCTTTCTCCTTCTTCTACTCGGTGAATCACGTTGACTATTTTGTGATAGTCACCCGTTCCTACCACTGCTACTGCTTCAGGCAACTCTTCCATGAGTTCTTGCTGGAAGTGCTGTGCCATACAGCCCGCAATTACAATTTTTTTTCCAGCGTCTGCTAGTTCTACCAAAGTTCGTACAGATTCTTCCCGCGCGGCTTGAATAAAGCTGCAGGTATTTACTATGACATAATCTGCTAGTTCTTCGTTTGTATCTACACCATAGCCGGCTTCAACTAGAAGCCCTAGCATGTGTTCCGTATCGATTCGGTTTTTCTCGCAGCCCAAATGAGAAATCGCAATTGTTGGCTTATCAACCATAGAGTAAGTTACTTGTGTTTTGCAGTCTAAAATATCGCTAGCGGATTTTACTGCTTTAAAAACACAGATTCGTCAGCTTACTCCACCAGCGCTAACAATGGATTGTAATGCCGTTTGTTTGCTGGGCTTAGAGGATAAAACCGAATTACGTTTAAATTTCTTAATTTTAAACTTAAAGAAATACCAATTGTTAAACTGGTATTAAGCTACCCTACTTTGCCCTGTGCATTGTTTTCTTCGTAGGAACAATAGTTGTTACCTACCCTGGTGTTGGAGTGGCAAGCTCCTATTCACCTGAATTGTATCTTAACATATCTTATGAATACTGTGCTGCTAACTTCAATAAAGGATAAATTATGTCATCGCTGCGTATACTATTTAAGTTGCTTTGTTTAACTGCGCTCAAGCTGAAGCGTCTGTAGTGGAGAAGAAGTGGACTTAAAGCAGCTATTTAAAACTCCTAACCCAATCATAGGCGTAGTTCATTTACTGCCGTTACCCACTGCACCTGGCTGGGGTGGAAACCTCAAAGCAGTGATTGACCGTGCCGAACAAGAAGCAACAGCGCTTGCGAGTGGCGGTGTTGATGGTATTATCATCGAAAACTTCTTCGACGCGCCGTTTACGAAGAATCAAGTAGATCCTGCTGTTGTTAGCGCTATGACAGTGGTGATTCAACGACTAATGCATCTAGTGGCTGTCCCAATCGGGGTAAATGTCTTACGCAATGATGCTCACAGTGCTTTAGCGATCGCCACAGTCGTCAAAGCACAATTTATTCGTGTCAATGTGTTGACTGGTGTCATGGCAACTGATCAAGGATTAATAGAGGGGCAAGCACACCAATTGCTACGTTATCGTCGCGAAATTGGCAGCGACGTCAAAATTTTTGCGGATGTGCTTGTCAAACACGCACGACCTCTAAGTTCTCCTAATCTAACGGTTGCGGTACAAGACACTATTGAGCGCGGTTTGGCTGACGCTGTTATTTTGTCAGGTTGGGCAACAGGTAGCCCGCCAGATTTACAAGATTTAGAACTCGCGAAAGCTGCCGCCCACGACACACCAGTTTTGATTGGGAGTGGTGCTAGTTGGGAAAATATTTCCACACTAATGCAAGCTGCAGATGGCGTCATTGTCTCCTCATCGCTGAAACGTCACGGTCGCCGCGAGCAAACAATTGATCCAATTCGTGTTAACCAATTTGTAGAGGCTGCAAGGAGTAGCAAGCAGAAGCTAATTGAAGACCAGATAGAAATCAAAGACCAAGGTTCAGAAATTAGAAGTTAGCCAGTATGCCACAATACTAATTTAAACTTGTCAAAATAAAACTGAGGCAATAAAACAGTTTTAGGATGAAAACATATCACCACTAGCCACTAACCATGAGTCGCCGACGTATTCCTTGGATTCATCGATGGTCCCGTCCGCTAATTGCAGCGATCGCGCTGTTAGGTGCACTAACCACCGCGTACTTGACCATAGTAAAGTTTAGCCAAAGTTCCACTGCCTGCCCTGCAGGTAACTGCGATCTTGTACTTTCTAGCCCTTATGCGACAGTTTTTGGGCTACCACTAGCCTTGTTTGGCTTTTTGGCTTATGCCAGTATGACAGCCTTCGCTTTGGCACCTTTGGGCATTAATCCAGGACGAAAGAAAGAACTGCGTTCCCAAGTAGAGAATTGGACTTGGTTGTTACTATTGGCTGGTGCGATCGCCATGACAGTCTTTAGTGGATACTTAATGTACCTACTTTTTTCACAAATTCAAGCGACGTGTGTTTACTGTATTGCCTCGGCAATCTTCTCGGTTAGCCTATTGGTTCTTACCATCGTCGGTCGTGCGTGGGAGGACATCGGACAAATTTTCTTTACAGCGATCGTTGTCGGTATGATTACCTTAATTGGTACTCTTGGTATCTACGCAGGAATCAACCAACCAACAGCAACAACTCCAGGACAATCAAGCACAAGTTTAAGTCCAACGACAGCACCAACACCTGGTGTTGGTTGGCAAATTACCACGACCTCCGGAGAAGCTGAAATTGCTTTAGCACGTCACTTAACTCAAATTGGTGCTAGAGAATTTGTAGCTTGGTGGTGTCCCCACTGTCACGAACAAAAGCAGCTTTTTGGACAACAAGCCTACGCCGAAATCAATCACATTGAATGTGCTGCAGACGGTCAAAACGCACGTCCTGACCTTTGTCAAACTGCAGGTATTCAAAGCTTCCCAACTTGGGAAATTAACGGTCAATTGTATCCAGGTTTAAGATCTTTACAAGAGTTAGCAGAACTTTCTGGTTACACAGGTCCACAAAGTTTTCAATACTCTCCCTCATAATGAATTGTTAGTAGGCATGGTTTTGAGACTACCTACCCAAAACAAGCTAGTCTTTTTTACCTAGCTCTCGATTTCTCAACCTAATCTATGCAAAATATTTTTGCCTTTGTAATGATTCCTCGCCTTTATGGGGAAATCTAGCATTAGGGAAGGTTGGGCGTCTGAAGCATGGGCAAAACTGGAGATGACAGCAAGGGGCTGAAAAAAAGGCTATTTAGAGAACAACACACACACAATAGTCGGCGGGTGTGGCTTACAGCATTGAGTGTTGCTAGTTGCATCCTATTATCACGTTACTTTGGAATTATCCAATCTTTAGAGTGGGCGGCTTTCGATCAATTTTTTCGTTTACGCCCGCCAGAACCTGTAGACGAACGAATTATAATCGTTGCTATTGAAGAAGCAGATCTTCAGTTTATCGGGCAGTGGCCGTTACCAGACACATTAATTGCACAGCTATTGCAGCAATTGCACCGCCACCAACCTCGCATGATTGGTTTAGATTTGTACCGAGATTTGCCAGTAGAACCTGGACACAAACACCTGCAACAAGTATACAAATCAATTCCCAACCTGATCGGTATTGAAAAACTAGAAGATCAGTACAGCGCCGCAGTACTACCCCCACCGATTCTGAATCAGCAACGTGTCGGTTTTAATAACGTTATCCTTGATGCTGATGGAAAAGTACGCCGTAGTTTACTTTATTGGACAACACAAAACAAAACTTATGAAAGTTTTGCTCTCAAGCTTGCTTTGGGTTACTTAGTATCTGAAGGAATTTCTCCCCAACCAGCACAAAATCCCAATTATTTACAACTTGGTCAAAGTGTACTCCCCTGCTTTAAGCGCAATGATGGTGGTTACGCACAAGCTGATGATGGCGGCTATCAAATCATCTCTAATTTTCGTCATATCCAAAACAGTTTTCGCACAGTATCGCTAACTGAAGTACTAACGAACAAAGTACCAGCTGAGGCGTTTCGCGATCGCATTGTTCTGATTGGTTCTACAGCACCTAGTCTAAAAGACTTTTTTTTCGTTCCTTACAGTACTAGTTTACCAACAACAGCAGCGCAACCGATTACTGGCGTAGAGTTGCAAGCTAACATTGTCAGTCAAATTCTTGATGCAGCACTGGTTGGACGTCCAGTTATTCAAGTTTGGTCAAAGGTAACAGAAAGCTTGTGGATTTTTGCTTGGACTTTACTCGGCGCATTACTCAGTTGGCGCTTGCGTAAACCAACTAAATTTATCTTAACTATTGCAATTACAAGCGCGTTACTTATTGGCATAGCTTACGTAGCTTTTCTTGATGGTTGGTGGATACCTATTGTTCCGCCACTACTGGGTATTTATAGTTGTGCAGTAGCGATCGCAAGTCATATTGCTTATCAACAAGAGGGGTTACAACGTTCTAAAGAATTTTTACAAGAAGTCATTAATACAATTCCCGATCCTGTCTTTGTCAAAAATCAACAACATCAGTGGATTGTGTTAAACGATGCATTTTGTCAATTTATTGGTTATTCACTTGAAGAATTGCTGGAACACTCAGACGATGAATTTCTGCCTCAAAACGAAGCTGACGTTTCTTGGCAACATGATGAAATTGTGTTCGCTAGTGGAAGTGCTATAGAAAACGAAGAAGAACTTACTGATTCTGAAGGTATCACTCATTTTGTTGCTACAAAAAAATCACTACACAAAGACGCGGCTGGTAATTTATTTTTAGTCGGGGTGATGCGCGATATTACAGAACGCAAGCGCATCGAAGAAGAATTCAAGCGCACTGCTGCGGAACTTTTGCGCTCAAATACTGAATTACAACATTCGCAAGACCGTTTGCGTTATCTTGCCTATCACGACTCACTAACAGGTTTGCCTAATCGTAAGCTATTTTACGACCATCTTAATCAGTCTTTAGCATGGGCAAAAAGTAATAATTTATCGCTAGCTTTGCTATTTATTGACTTAGATGGGTTCAAGCAAGTCAACGATACTTTTGGGCACGACAGCGGCGATCTCTTACTTGTGACAGTAGCACAACGATTAACTTCATCTCTGCGTGGTAGCGACATTGTTTCTCGACTCGGTGGCGACGAATTTACTGTCATTCTTCCAGGGATTGCTAAGGCACACGACGCTGCTGCTGTTGCTGACAAAATCTTGACGACTCTCTCTGAGGAATTCGATCTGAACGGGCAGACAATTATTGTTACTGTCAGTATTGGAATTAGCTTTTATCCCTTCAATGGGAATACACAAGAAACCTTGGTAAAACAAGCTGATCTAGCAATGTATCAAGCCAAGCAGATGGGTAAAAACTGCTACAAATTTGCTTAGATTTAAAAGTCCAAGGAGGTGGACTACGGGTAAAGCATGCCTTACCCCCTCAAAAATTTTGTTTGGGTGTACGAAGGTACACTTTGCTTGGGTAGCCCCGAAGGGAGTCGGAGAACCTCTGTAATGCTATCTCTTTTTATTTGAGGCTCGTTTTAGTAAATTTACTGACGATAAATATCCATTTTATAAGCTTGTGTAAATTCACTATGACGAATACGTAAATGTACGGAAGTTTTAGGAGAGATATGAAATACTAAATTAAATAGCAATCCATTAGCACGTATGGCGACTTATCTCAAAATTAAATCTATTGCCACACTTGTTGTCGGATTACAGTTATTTGACATGACAGGCACAAATGACTTTCTAAGTATTATTTTTAACACAAAATTGCTCAAGCATGTACCAGCAGTAACAATTGTTTCAGCAGCTGATCTAGAGTCACCGACTGTGAATCCTAACCTACCAGTGAATTTTAATTTTGTTCCACCTCCAAAAGGTGCGCCTACTAGAACTCAAGGTTCCGGAACTAGGTAAGATAGGCTGGTGCAGGAAAATAAAGATAGGTTTTGACTAGGTAAACACTATAGTCCTCGGCTTTTTGTCAAATTAATCGCTTTTGTACCATTTATCCTCTTTAATCAAGGTATGAAATTGCCAGTTGGGATCTGTTTGAGGATAATCTAAGCGATAGTGTCCACCACGGCTTTCAGTACGAAAAGACGCACTTTTGAGAATAAGATAAGCTACATCAAGTAAGTTTCGAGTTTCTCCCCACAAACGCAACTGCTGTTCAGTGTTAGATGAATTGACGATCGCTGTCTGTGTTGCAGATAAATCACGTAAGAACAGACTTAATGGTAAAGCAGCAAATTTGTGTTGCCAAGCTTCAACCTGAGCGATCGCATCTTCTAATCTATTTGCTTCACGACATATTCCTGCACTTTGCCAGACTAAACGCGGTAATTCCTGACGCCACATTGTTAATTGTTGTTGCTGCAAGAACCAGTCATTTTCAGACAAGGAAATATTGACACTCGACTTATGGCTATCGTTGTCAACTGAAGTGACTAATTTATCGTTTAAATATGCCATTTGAGCGCCAAAGACAATACATTCAAGCAGTGAATTACTTGCTAAACGATTAGCGCCATGCACTCCTGTACTTGCAGTTTCGCCTACAGCATATAAGTTAGGAATTGAAGTTTGGTTATGCAAATCTGTCACAATTCCACCCATCCAATAATGCGCTGCAGGCGCTACAGGAACGGGTTCAGAAAATACATCAACTCCCCATTGCTGACACACTTGAATAATATTTGGGAAACGATGCAAGATTGTTTCTTTAGGTATTGGGCGTAAATCTAACCATACATGAGCAGTTGCTGGATCAGCAGCAGTACGCTGTAAGTGATTAAAAATAGCACGACTCACAACGTCCCTAGGTGCTAATTCTCCGGCAGGATGGTAATCAAATGCAAAACGGTGTCCTATTGCATCGATTAAGTGCGCACCTTCACCGCGTACAGCTTCGCTAATTAAAAAGCGGGGCGCACCAGCTTTTGTTAAAGCAGTAGGATGAAACTGCACAAATTCCAAATCTCTCAGTAAAGCGCCAGCCCGCCAAGCGATCGCCACTCCATCTCCAGTACTGATTGCGGGATTCGTTGTTTGGGCAAAAACTTGTCCACCACCTCCGGTTGCTAAAACCACAACCTTTGCTTTTACCCAAGTAATACAACCTTGATAAAGCAAACAAATTCCTTGACAATGTTGCTGGGAATCGAGCCACAAATTCAAAGCATATGCTTGCTGGAACACTTGAATATTTTGACGCTGCAACACTTGTGCTGTGAGTGTTGTTGTCACTTCTCTACCTGTCGTATCAGCAGCATGAAGTACGCGACGGCGAGAATGCGCGGCTTCTAAAGTTAAAGCCAAATCCCGATCGCGGCGATCAAATGCAACTCCCAGTTTGACTAAAGATTGAATGCAACTTGGTGCCATCTTTGCCATGAATTCTACAGAGGAGCGATCGCATAAACCCGCACCTGCTTGTAAAGTGTCTTCAATATGTAGTAACGGCGAATCATCCGGCGCGATCGCTGCTGCAATTCCGCCTTGTGCCCAATCACTAGCAGAAAGCGATACAGTATCTTTAGTAATTAGGCCAACTTGAAGATGTTCTGGCAGACACAATGTAGTGTAAAGCCCTGCAGCACCAGCACCTACAACTATGACATCAAATTGAGTTTGAAAATTGATTTGAGACAAGGCAATCAAAGTTAAACTTTTGAAGTAAATTTTATAGAGTCATTAGCGATTAGCTAATAACAACCCCTCTTATATAAAAATAGCCCACTCCAGAGGAGTGGGTTGTTCGCAGAACGTGTTTTAGACGTTATCGATAGATTCCGTTGTTAACGCGATCGTCGCCCTCAACAAAAGCTGCTTCTGGTTCTGTCACTGTAAATTTGTCCAGATTCGCTTGCAAGAGTTCTTTTTGGCGATCGCTCAATCCCTCAATCTCTAAAACATCCTCAACATTTTCATAGGGAGCATTCTTGATAATTTTCTTGGCTAGGTTAGGATACATTCCTGGATATTGTTGAAATGCTCTGACGTTGGTATTGTTTAAATCAATTTTTTTACCAAAGTCTGTAGCTAGCTTATCGTCCGCTCGTCTTGGTACTACTTCAACTCCCAAAATTGTTACTGAGGGTAGGGTAACACTACTCCAATCAGCAGCAATAGCTTGTTGAGGTACACCAAGCCATCCCATGCACCCTACTATCAAAAACAAAATTGTCAATACACGTATCAATCGTTTCACGATTTTTCTACCTCTTTCCATCAATCTGAAATCAACACACAGCAGGCTTTAGAAACTAATATATAGCTTTATTGATCCTGAAGCTATCACTTGCTGCATGGATTAAGTAGATCTTGATACTTAGAGAGGTTAGAATTTAGCTTTTTACATAGCTTTTGTAGAATTATTCCACCAATAGATTACGCCGCAAGTGCAGCCAGCCAGAAGAGAATATCTACCAAAATCGTACTTAAAACAGCACCGCTAAATGCCCAAAAATGTAGTTGCTTCTTAATTAAGGGCAAAATACCAACTGTTAGGAGAACGCTTGCTAAGATCAGTGCCCACAGTTGTCCCCAAGGAGTGTAAACTTGCACTAAGGCACTTTGTAAGATGGGTGCAGCTAGTGTTGGCTCTACCTGCATTAACTGTCGCCAATAAGGAATTAAATCAACTAAATAAAAGTATATATCTGTAACTACAGTCCCAAATAAAGAGCCAAGGTAGAAAAAGCTACCTACTAGCCCCCAGTTGCGCCGGATACAAATAATTGCAAATGGCAATGCGATCGCTTCTACAGGTAAATGTAACAAAGGTTCCCAGCGTAGCCAGCCCCAGTACAATGAACCTGCTAGCCAACTCCAGCTAAATCCGAGTAAAAGATCGCCCCAAAAATGAGTTGCTGGGCGTGACATCAAAAATAAGCTTATTGCGATCCATACGCCTGTGAGAGCTAGACTCAAGCTCGGTAGCGATCGCACTAGGGGTGCTTCAATAAATACTGGTACGGTTACTAAAAACACAGCAGCCGCAAAGACTAACCATGCTTGGCGCGAACCAAGTTTATCTGTAGGGATTGGAGCAGTGTATGAGGACAATGTATGATTAACCAATGATTTGTTATGATTCTTTACTTAACTTAATCTTATTAGAGATTATTCTAACATTAATCCCCCCAGGGGGCATATTTATCATAATCTAAATTGGATTAAAGCACTTAGTGATTAGCGATTAGCTAATGACTTTATTAGGTGAGTTACTCTGTTCAAAAGAAGGCATCCAGCTAAAGTAAGAATTTCTTAAAGATAACTAGCAGATCTGGTTCAGAGAGATATTTGCCGCTATGCTGTACGAGACATTGGTATACAAACTAGGCATATGGCATTATCCCTACCTCGCTGGTTCAAACGTGCAAGCACAGGTATAGCTGCATTCGCAGTTGTCACCTTACCAAGCAAAGTGTTCAGCCAACCGACTTCAGAGATAGTTGCAAGCACTCAACAAATTCAACAGATAAATGTGTTTCAAAGCATTTTTCTTGGTATGGTACAAGGGATAACCGAGTTTTTGCCGATCAGTAGTACTGCACACCTTAAAGTAGTACCAGTTGTTTTAGGATGGGGCGACCCAGGTGTTGCTTATACAGCAATAATTCAGTTAGGTAGCATTAGTGCGGTGTTGTGGTATTTTTGGAATGACCTGAAGCAAATTACCACAGGAATAGTCAAGGCGATCGCCACAAGCAACTATAACTCTTATGACTTCCGTCTCGGACTGGGAATTATTTTAGGCTCGATACCGATCATTTTTTTTGGATTACTGATCAAATTTTTCATCCCAGATTACGATAACTCACCTGTACGGAGTTTAGCGGCGATCGCCTTGACCTCGATTGGACTATCGTTGTTACTGGGACTTGCTGAACAAGTAGGAAAGCGCAAACGCGATTTAGATAGTCTCAAGCTTCGAGACAGTATTTTGGTAGGCTTAGCCCAATCCTTATCCTTAATTCCAGGAGTTTCTCGTTCAGGTTCAACGCTAACAGCAGCACTATTTACCGGATTAGATCGCGCACCTGCGGCACGATTTTCTTTTTTATTGGGTATCCCTGCGATTAGCTTAGCAGGCTTAGTAGAACTTAAAGGTGCAATTGAGATAGGATTAGGAAACACTGGCATCATGCCTTTGATTGTTGGCACTATCTCCGCTGCGGTGTTTTCCTATGCCGCGATCGCCTGGTTGTTACGGTTTTTGCAAACTCACAATACCTGGGTGTTTGTCGCGTATAGGTTAGCATTTGGAATAGCAATCCTTACTGCAATTAGCACTGGACTACTACAAAATACTTAGTAGTCTGCACTTCTGTTCTATGAGTTACGCTGTTCGCCCTGCTAAAATAACCAAAGTGCTTCCTGAATCAATTGCCGCAGAGATTGGCTTTGAACCTGGCGATGCAATTGTGGCAATCAATGGTAGTCGTCCCCGCGATTTGATCGATTACCAATTTCTGTGCGCAGATGAAGTATTAGAACTCGAAGTTCTCGATGCTGCTGGCAAAAGCCATCAAATTGAAATTGAAAAAGACTATGATGAAGACTTAGGATTAGAGTTTGAAAATGCCTTATTCGATAACTTGATTCAGTGTAATAACCGCTGTCCGTTTTGTTTTATCGATCAGCAACCGCCTGGTAAAAGGCAAAGCTTGTATCTTAAAGATGATGATTACCGCTTGAGCTTCTTATACGGGTCGTACTTAACTTTAACTAATTTGCCACCCAAAGAATGGGAACGCATCGAACAATTAAGATTATCGCCATTATACGTATCTGTGCATGCAACTGAACCTGAAATTAGAGTGCGGCTATTAAAAAATCCGCGTGCCGGACAAATACTACAACATATCAAGTGGTTTCAAGAACGACGGCTACAAATTCACGCTCAAGTTGTCGTTTGTCCAGGGATTAATGATGGAGTTCACCTGGAACGAACGCTACTCGATCTCGCTAAGTTTCATCAAGGAGACACACCTGCTGTTGCATCTGTTGCAGTTGTTCCTGTGGGTTTGACACGATTTCGTCCTGCAGAAGATGAACTGATTCCAGTGAGTCAAGCTAAAGCCCAAGAAGTTATTGCCCAAGTGCGATCGCTGCAAGACAAGTTTCGCACTACATTTGGTTCGACATTTGCTTGGTTAGCTGATGAGTGGTTTCTCATTGCCCAAGCAGATCTTCCACCAGAGTCACATTATGAAGACTATCCCCAAATTGACAATGGTGTTGGTTCAATTCGGGCTTTTTTAAAAGAGTTTGCGATCGCATCTTTAAATCTTCCCGCAAGCGTCTCTGCACCCCGCAGCATTACTTGGGTTGTCGGTAATGCAGTAGAACACGCTTTTCAACCGATCTTACAGCAACTTAATCAAGTCGTAGGTTTACGGGTAAATATGGTTGCTTTATGTAGCAATTATTGGGGACAAAATATTACTGTAACTGGGTTGCTCACAGGTCAAGATTTACTGCAAGGTTTACGGGGAAAGGATTTGGGCGAAAAAATTTTACTGCCGTCGATGATGTTGAAGCAGGGAGATACGTGTTTTCTAGATGACATGACGATCGCAGAATTAGCTAGTAAACTGGAAACACCGGTGGTAGCAATCCGAGGAGTAAACGAACTAATCAATATTTGTACTAAGTAATGTCTATATTAAGGTCAGTAGCCCTGGAATCCACTCCGCAGCAGGCTAAATATAAGTTGATAAAAATAAAATTATGCTTATTCCCATTAGCTTCATACTGCTTATCAGTCATGATGCCATTAGTGAGAATACAACCTGCAACAGCAGCAGATACAAGCGTCCTAGGAGTTGTAAAAAGCCAAGAGAATGCGGCGCAGTGGCAGGGAATAACTGAGCGATTGCAAGTAGCGAAAGTTGCGTATTGTGTGATTGACTTAGAAAATGTGAGAAACGCAACAGATTTAAGCGATCGCCCAGTAGTATTTTTACCCAATGTTGCTACTTTGTCTCCAACACAAGCAATTGCTTTAGAAGAATGGATTAGCCGAGGCGGGAAAGTTATTGCAAGTGGTCCTGTAGGAAATATGAGTCAACCAGGAGTACGTCAACTATTGCGATCGCTATTGGGCGCCTACTGGGGTTTTGAGTTGAATCAGCCTTCGCAAGTGCAACCTTTAAGAATCAATACGCAAAATTGGGTACGTCAACCAGGACTTGCGGGTACGATTCGTGGGGGAGTTGTGATTCCAGCAAGTTTGACAAGTAAACCCGCAGCAATTTGGCAATCAAAAGATACTCCCTCAGCAGTTGTGACAACGGAACGCTCTACAGTCTTAGGCTGGCAGTGGGGAACCAATACTGCTGCACCAGTAGCAATGGATAGTGCTTGGTTACGCGCAGCAGTGAGTCGCTATGTTCCTGTATCAAATGCGCAAACAACAACACCAAAAAACTGTAACGGTAGTGCAATTGCTATATCTCCACCGCAACCACAACCACCTGCACCAAAGCCTACTGCAATCGTCCCTCAACCAAAAGTAACACCACCCGTCAACCGCCAAGAGGAAGAAATTGAACGAATTGCTCCTAGAGGATTACTAGCACCTGATAGTAATAATCGGCTCGCAAATGTAGAAGCGATCGCTCTGCAACAAGAACTACAAAATCTTATAGGTCGGTTTGAGAGTGCTCAATTAGCTGCCAACGCTCAAAGCGGGATCAAAGCTAATCCTACCATCGAGTCTAGAGCTGTAGCTCAAGCGCTAACAGATGCAAAAGCAATTGCCAAGACGCTACCACAGCTTGTTCGCCAAGGCAACTATGTTGCTGCACGCAACCAATGGCTCAAAGCACAGCAAATTTTGTGGCAAAACTATCCGAGCGATCGCCCTCTTGCCCAACCAGAAATTCGCGCCGTGTGGTTAGACAGAGGTAGCATTGTGCGAGCAGGTTCACAACAGGGATTAGCCAAAATTTTTGACCAACTCGCCGCTGCAGGAATTAATACAGTCTTTTTTGAAACGGTGAATGCAGGGTATCCGATATACCAAAGTAGGGTTGCACCCCAACAAAATCCGTTAATTCAAGGATGGGATCCTCTAGCTAGTGCGGTGAAGCTAGCTAAAGCACGCGATATGGAGTTACACGCTTGGGTATGGGTGTTTGCCGCAGGAAACCAACGTCACAATACTATCGTTAATCTGCCAGTAGATTATCCAGGACCATTAATCGCAGCTAACCCTGAGTGGGCGAGTTACGATAACCGAGGAAGCATGTTTCCTCCTGGTCAAGGCAAGCCCTTTTTAGATCCAGCAAATCCTGAAGTCCGCAGCTATTTACTACGACTGTTTGAAGAAATTGTCAGCCGCTATCAAGTCGATGGTTTACAACTAGATTACATTCGCTATCCTTTCCAAGACCCTGGAGCCGAGCGCACCTATGGCTATGGTAAAGTAGCACGGCAGAAGTTCCAGCAATTGACCGGAGTCGATCCAGTCCAAATTTCACCCCGCCAACCAAATTTGTGGCAGAGGTGGACGCAATTTCGCACCCAGCAAGTTGATAGTTTTGTGACAGAAGTTTCTGGGCACTTGCGGCGCAAACATCCTCAGATTATTTTATCTGCAGCAGTATTTCCGCTTGCTGAAAACGAGCGGATTCAAAAATTGCAACAACACTGGGAAGTATGGGCAAGTCGTGGTGATGTTGACATGATTGTCCCGATGACTTATGCATTAGATACGTATCGCTTTGGGCGTCTCGCCCAACCTTGGATTGCTTCAAATAAGTTAGGTTCAACATTACTCCTACCAGGAATTCGTCTACTTGACTTACCTGTATCAACAGCTGTCGATCAAATTCAACTAGCAAGAGATCTCCCCGTCAGTGGATATTCATTATTTGCTGTAGAAAATTTGAGTGACGAGTTACAAACACTGTTTCAGCAAACTCAAGGTGGTAATACCCAAGCACCAGTCCCCTATCGCCAGCCTTTCCAAACCGCAGCAGCCCGTTACAATAGCTTGCAGCAAGAGTGGAACTTTCTTGTCGTAAATAATCAGTTGCGACTCAGTGGGCGATCGCTTTCATTATTTCATCTCCAAGCCGCAGATGTAGAAAATGCCCTGAAGCAACTTGCTGCAGAGCCTTCGTTTAGTCGCTTGACAGTGGCTAGAGCCGCGTTAACAAACTTTCAGTTGCAATTTAGAAGTTGGATACGCCCCTATGCTTTAGAAAATTCTTATCAAGCTAAAGTATGGGAAAATCGTTTGGCAACAATCGAAAGACTCCTAAACTATGGTGAAACAGTTGTCCTGAAACGCGAAGTAGCACCAGTTGCTCATCGGGAATAAACATCTTACAGCGCAGAAAACTTGACAGAATATATCTAACTAATTACACTTGTCTTTCTAGTTTTTTCATCTTACACTGACTGCCGATGGAAAGACTGCTAATGGTTTATGCCGCAATATTTTGGACAATTACCGAGCAACGAACAGCCTTGGCAAACACTGAGTGCAATACAAGAATCGCAAGAAGGTCATACTGTCCGCTTTGATTCCGGTCAGTCATGTCTAAAGATTAATGTCCTTGCCCCTAATTTAATTCGCATACGACTAGCACCGACAGGAGAGTTTACACCAAGGCGATCGTGGGCAGTTACCCAAGATGATACTGCATGGCAAGTTCCGTCGTTTGAGGTGAAAAAGACAGACACTACTGTAGAGATTCAAACTGAACAATTGCGAGTAGTTGTTCAAAAAGAAAACGGGCAAATAGCTTGCTATGATTTGGCTAATCGTCCTTTTGCAGTTGATGCTGCAGGAATGGGCTGGCGCTTGGGAACAACAGCAGCTTGGAAGCAAATTGCGGCTGATGAGCATTTTTATGGTTTCGGCGAACGTACGGGCTTGTTAGATAAACGCAGTGAAGTCAAAACGAATTGGACAACGGATGCGTTAGATTACGGTTCGCTGACTGACGAAATGTATCAAGCAATTCCTTTTTTTATTGCTTTGCGTCCTGAAGTAGGCTATGGCATCTTTTTTAACACTACGTTTTGGAGTCGCTTTGATCTTGGTGTCGCACAGCCAGGAATTTGGCACATGGAGACACACGCAGGTGAATTAGACTACTACATTATTTATGGTCCAACACCAGCAAAAATTCTTGCTACCTACACTCAGCTAACGGGACGAATGCCTTTACCGCCCAAATGGGCTTTGGGTTATCATCAATGTCGCTGGAGTTACGAATCGGAAACAGTTGTTCGAGAACTTGCCCAAGAATTTCGCGATCGCCAAATTCCTTGTGATGTGATTCATCTTGATATCGACTATATGCGGGGATATCGAGTATTCACCTGGAGTCCGCGGCGGTTTCCCCATCCAGAAAAGTTAATCAAAGAACTTGCAGAAGATGGCTTCAAAACAGTTACAATCATTGATCCTGGTGTGAAGTACGAACCAGAGGCAGATTACCCAGTTTTCGATCAAGGAGTAGCACGCGATTATTTTGTTCGCAAAGCCGACGGACAATTATTTCATGGCTATGTATGGCCTGATAAGGCGGTATTTCCCGATTTTATGCGTGCTGATGTGCGTCAGTGGTGGGGAGAATTACACCAAAGCTTAACAGAAATTGGGATTGCGGGAATTTGGAATGATATGAATGAACCCGCAATCAACGATCGCCCGTTTGGGGATGAAGGTGAGAAGATTTGGTTTCCATTAGATGCACCACAAGGAGGGGTGAAAGAAACGGATTGTGTGACTCATGCAGAGACGCATAACTTGTATGGTTCAATGATGGCTCGCTCTTGTGCTGAAGGATTGGAAAAACTGCGACAGAATGAGCGATCATTTGTGTTGACACGGTCAGGGTACGCAGGAATTCAACGTTGGTCGTCGGTGTGGATGGGTGACAACCATTCATTGTGGGATCATCTAGAAATGTCGCTCCCGATGCTTTGCAATATGGGCTTATCAGGGGTTGCCTTTGTCGGATGCGATATTGGTGGATTTGCAAGTAATGCCACAGCAGAATTATTTGCACGTTGGATGCAAGTTGGAATGCTATATCCTTTGATGCGCGGTCACTCAGCCCTGACAACCGCACAACACGAACCTTGGACATTTGGCGATCGCACAGAAAAGATTTGCCGCGAGTATATTAATTTACGCTATCGATTATTACCATACATTTATACGTTGTTTTGGCAAGCTGCAACCACAGGCGCACCGATTTTACGTCCCTTACTCTACGACTTTCCTAACGACCCGCACACGTATACGTTACATGACCAAGTATTACTCGGTTCCTCACTCATGGCTGCACCAATTTATCGCCCTGGAGTTGAGCATCGGGCAGTCTACTTACCAGCAGGAACTTGGTATGACTGGTGGAGTGGCGATCGCTATACAGGATTAACACATATCCTTGCCCACGCCCCACTAGAAAAAATGCCCCTTTATGTTAAGGCGGGAGCAATTATTCCTATGCAGCCTGTGATGCAATACGTTGATGAGCGATCGCTCGATCCATTAACGCTACGTGTTTGGCAAGGTGATGGTGAATTTACCCTCTACGAAGATGATGGACACACTTTTGCCTACAAAGATAATGCTTACACAACAACAAAATTCAGTGTAAATACTGAAGAAAATCAAGTGATTTTTGGAATTAATCAACGTGAAGGAAGTTTGTTTTTACCCTCGCGAGAAGTGATTGTTGAGCTTGTGGGAGTTGGCAAACAGCGATTTAATGATGATGGCACAGCACGGCAGTTGGTTTTTAATTTAAAACCTCAGTGAATGTGTGCATGAGTATGAACGACAAAACACTGAGAAGCAGGAATTTTTTATACAAGTGGACAAATTAACTAAAATTAAGCATGGCACAACAGGTTGAGAATGCGCACTAGCAAGCAAATTCAGGCAGAAATTGAGGAAAAGTTTGGTTTTTTTCCACCATTCTTTACTCCAGCACTGCATAATTCACAGGTGTTGGAAAATTTGTGGCAGCAAACACTCATTGCCTATATTCATAATCCTCTGTCTGCGGTTTTTAAGGAAAAGCTGAGTGCTTACTTATCGCGCTTTTGTACTGTTCCTTACTGTATGATTTGTCATAGCTGTACTCTACGTCCTTTAGGAATGAAAGCTGAGGAAGTATTGCAGCTATTGGAGACACCACCTCCGAATGTGGAAGAAATTGAATCTCATCTGCAAATCTTAGCTGCATACGCCAAGTTGAATGTTTTACCTCAAGCAAACTCATCATTAGAAGAAAGTTTACTTGTTTGTGCCATATTTATCTTTTTGGAAGGAGAAGCGGCAGAAACCTACCGCACTCAGCTACGCCAAATCTTGAGAGCAAGTAGTTATCAACACTTAGTTGCATTTGTTGCCTATGTAAAAACTTGTCATGTATGGGCAGAAGCTAATCCTGAGGTTTCTTATGAAGCCGATAAACGCGTATTAGATAATCTTCGCTTTTTAGTGACTGAGGAACCAAGATTAATAGAGTTTTTTCGTAACTATGCAGCAAAAGTAAAACAAGAACGGCAAACTCGCGCGGAATATCAAGCAATTCTGGCAGAACGGCAACGGAATTTAGAAGTACTGCGAGAAAGTGAAGAAAAATACCGTAAATTGGTAGAATTATTGCCAGATACACTTTTTGTGCAATGTGAGGGTAAGTTCGTATTTGCTAACAGTGCCGGAGTAAAACTACTTGGTGCTGATAGTGTAGAGCAATTAATTGGTCAACCAATTTTAAATTTTATTCACTCAGAAAGCCAAGAAATTGCTCAAGAACGAATTCAAAAACTCAAAACGGGAAAATCTGCACCGTTTGTTGAAGAAAAATTTGTTCGGTTAGACGGTAGTGTGGTAGATGTCGAAGTGGCTGCTTTCCCTTTTCTGTATTCTGGAAACCTAGCAGCACAAGTTGTAGCGCGGGATATTAGTCTGCGTAAGCAAGCTGAAAAGGAACGTGCTGAACTTCTTGCGCGCGAACAAGCTGCACGCGCAGAAGCTGAAAGTGCAAATCGCAGTAAAGATGAATTTTTAGCAATAGTCTCGCATGAGTTGCGATCGCCGCTGAATGCTATGTTGGGATGGGCTAGATTACTGCGTACTCGTAAGTTTGATGCGGTTACGATGGAGCGAGCTTTGGAAACAATTGAACGTAACGGTCAAGCACAATTACAATTACTTGAAGATTTACTCGATATTTCACGAATTATTCGCGGCAAAATTTATCTTAATGTTTGTACTGTTGATATTCTATCTGTAATTACTGCTGCGATTGAAACTGTACAACTTGCCGCCGATACGAAGTCAATTGAGTTATTGAGTGTAGTCGAAGCATCTTCATCTATTCTTGTTAGCGGGGATTTTGCGCGGTTGCAACAGGTGATTTGGAATTTACTGTCTAATGCGATTAAATTTACTCCGAATGGTGGGCGGATCGCACTGCGATCGCAACTTATTGATTCTATCGTTCGGATTTCTGTTAGCGACACAGGTAAAGGTATTAATGCCGATTTTCTACCATTTGTTTTTGATCGGTTTCGGCAAGCTGATAGCATGAGTAGCCGAGGAGAAGGTGGCTTAGGTTTGGGACTTGCGATTGTCCGCCAGTTAGTCGAACTGCATCATGGTACAGTTTATGTTACTAGTACTGGTGAAGGACAAGGAGCCACTTTCACTGTTGAACTGCCATTGTGTAACCATCAGGTAACAAACCAGCAGGATGTCGTGTCATCATTTACCACTGCCAGAAATTCCCTGACAGGATTGCGTATCCTTGTCGTTGATGATGAAGCTGATATTCGCGATTATGTGACTACGGTTCTAGAAGAATATGGCGCACAAGTGCAAGAAACTGCCTCTGTCGATGCGGCACTAATTGCTATTGAAAAATCGCCACCAGATATACTTGTTAGTGATATTGGTATGCCGCAACAAGATGGTTATAGTCTCATTCAAAAAATTAGAACATTAACACCAGAGCGTGGTAAAAACATACCTGCGATCGCACTCACTGCTTATGCAAGAGATGAGGATCGCCAACGGGCTTTAGCGGCAGGATTTCAACTTTATGCCACTAAACCTATTGAACCAGTCAAGCTAGTTGTTGCCGTTGCAAAGTTAGTTGGGAGAAGTACCTGATGTTAATGGATTAGGTTGCGTTTGTTTTGCTTGGGGCACAACTGTTAAGTAAGGATTCAGTAAGTTTTCTTCTACCCAGCCAGAGTAGTATTTTAGAGTTGTAGCATTTTCAGAAATCTCTATTAGTTCTAGATCGCCACGTACCGCATTAAAATTACTAGGACGATTTGGTTCTACAATCATACTTGTGGTAATTCCACGAGGACCACCACCAAATTCATTCTGTGCAACTTCATCCCAACCGCGTACAAAGCGATCGCCTTGCCAATGCCATTCTGAACCAGCCCAATCAATTGCAGGTTTTCCTGGTGGAATTAACTGGGGAAATTGCTCAGTTCTCACACCTTCATTGAGTGTAACAATGAAACCTGGCTCATAGCGAACTTCATAGCGACTTTGGCGCGTTTCATAATCGAGAGGATGCGACCACAAAATTTCGATTTCTCCACCTTGGGTATTAGATAGTGTCGCTGCCGGAGTTTTTTCTAGCAATCCGCGATAAATTGGTACTTCTGCAGGGAGTTTAGCCATTAATGCAAACCGCCAACACAACCAGCGATCGGGATTTTCAGCAGCTTGCCACTGTAGTTGACAAACACCATTTCCTGTCCCTACCCACAGCGTATCGCCTGCTACTTCAAGTTGTGTAGGAATTGCTCCTACAAGCGGGCTATTATGGACAGTATAAGCATTGAGACTACCCGAATTGGGATTTGCTAAATCTGGGCGGTAAGCAACTAGCCCATACGCGGGAATATGAGGATTACCCTCTCCGCTAATCTTTGTTCCTAACCATAGTGTAGGAGCATCTGCATCGCCAGTAACGACTAAGTCTGTAATCTGCTGTGAAGCAATTTCCTGGGGTTGAAATAATGTAAATTGATCTGTTTGTGGTTCGTAGCTGACAATTGTAGTGATACCACTGTTACCTTCACCTTGCTCAAATGCAATCGACCACCAAATCCGCTGTCCATTAGTCACCGCAGCCGTTATTTGTGGTATTCCTAATTTGGTGCCAGTCCCTGAATATCCGTTCCGAATAGCAGATGCTTGCAAATCTTTGAGTGTATATAGTATTTTTTGCTGCGGTTGCTGATCAGAAGTAATTAATTCAAATACAACTTTGTCGTCTTCTGGTGATACCTCTGGACGAGATAATAAATCGTCTTCGCTCAGAGTATAATTCGGTTCTAGCAGTACGCGATATTGATATGCTCGTCCATCAAAATTAACAGATTTAAATAATGGATTAACTATTTCTTTTACTGCTTCCGAGTAGTTTTGCGGTAGTTGTAAATTGCTGGGTAAGGTTCCTGATTGAACAGTCCAACTACTGTTAGCCCGACAAAATATAAAGTCATATTTTGCTGTTTGAAAGTTGATTGTATTGGCATCATTAACAACGTTACGAATCTGATAATCTGAATAATCAAAGTAACCTGTTTGTGAATTTTGTTTTACTAAAGTTTCTGTAGGTTTTGGACAGGAGTGATTAGCTGAGCCTATGGTTGTGTAAGCATTACAAGCATTTAATAACCAAATAGTACTCAAAAATGTAATAATCTTCTTCATACTGGATATATAGTAGGCAGTGCCTACCATACGTTGACAAGTTTTTTATTCTGTTGGTTCCAATTGCAACCGTTGTAATTCCTGTTGTAAAAACTTGCCCCATTCTGCTGCTAGCGGAATTTCTGTAAATGGAACACGGATATGTGTCGAGGGTAGTAGAAATTCTAAGACAACTTCGCGACCTCTACGGGGTAAGTTATTTACATCGATGGGTTGGCTATCAATTAACAGTTGAATTGATTGAACGTCCTTCAAAGAAAAAGTTTGTAATTCAATAAGCCCTTTTTGAGTAGATTTTCCCCACGTTAAATTACTTCCTTTTTGACCTAAAACTGCATAAATATCATATTTAGCTCGTTCAAATTGCTCAGCCCAAACTCGATAGTTTTCTACTTTTTGATATTCGTTTTTACCTTGCCAAGCTAACCAAATAAAAACACCTAACAGTGCTAGCCACAAAATTCCCCGTTCCATAATTCAATCGTTCCGCATTTGTACTCAATGAGCCTTCTAAATAGGTGGGCATAATTGTTTACCACACATTTTATGCTGGTTAATGGTTAATCGTTAATGATTAATTGTTACTCCACTGACCATTGACCGATAACAGCCCTTAAGCTACGTCGATTTACACCCACTTACTTAGCTATCACACTGTAACTATCTTGCAACATCAAGGCAATACAGATGGCACATACGTTATGTTGATTAGTAAACTAGTGCCGAAGGATGATATGAAAAAACTTTTATTAGTAGGCTTGGTTTTAATTGGACTATGTTTTGGCTTGTTCAACTTTAAGGGCTTAGCAAGTCAGGGTGAATTTGAGGAGATCGTGCTGGACTTTCGGGAAGATATTCCAATATCCCAAATTGACAATCAACTTAGTGCGATCGCTCAACAATTTAATCTCGCCCCCCAATTAAATAGTATCTTTTCTTTACCAGATAATGTATATATTGTCAAGGGAGATCGCGCCACACTCAAAGCACTTCAGAAATCTCCTGTTGCTAAGTCTACCGAATATATTGAACCGAACTACATTTATAAAGCTTTAGAAGTTCCTAACGACCCAGAATATAACAAACAGTGGAATTTACGCAGTATTAAAGTTGAGTCAGCGTGGGATGAAACTAAAGGTAGCGGCGTTACCGTTGCGGTGATTGACACTGGTATTTCTCCGGTTCCTGATTTAAAGCAAACCAAGTTTGTACGGGGCTACGACTTTGTAAACAACCGTGAAACGGTTACAGATGACAGCGGACATGGAACGCACGTCGCTGGCACAATTGCCCAATCTACGAATAACAATTATGGCGTTGCAGGTATTGCCTATGAAGCGAACGTGATGCCATTAAAAGTGTTAAGTGCCTTTGGGGGTGGAACAGTTGCCGATATTGCCGAAGCTATTAAATTTGCGGCTGATCATAATGCTGATGTGATTAATATGAGTTTAGGTGGTGGCGGTGATAGTCACTTACTTAAAGATGCGATCACCTATGCACATCGTAAAGGTGTCGTCATTATTGCAGCTGCTGGGAACGCCAGCAAAAATGCAGCTTCGTATCCGGCACGATATCCCCATGTCATTGGCGTTGCCGCCCTCGATCCTGCGGGTGAAAAAGCACCTTATTCTAACTTTGGTGCAGGTGTTGATATTTCTGCCCCTGGTGGTGTGGGTACGGGTGCAGGCGGAATTTTGCAAGAAACAATTAATTCTGATGGACAAGCAATGTTTGTTTCTTTTCAAGGAACAAGTATGGCAGCCCCCCACGTTGCAGGTGTTGCAGCGTTAGTGAAAGCCACTGGCATGAAAGAACCCGATCAAGTTCTCAATGTCTTGAAAAAATCCGCAATGCGCGTTAAAAATGATACTTTAAACCATTATGGTGCAGGACAACTCGATGCGGCAGCTGCAGTTAAACTAGCGGTACGCGGACAAATCAGTTTTCAAGACTTTTTCCGGTGGTTGCGCGACAATGGCTATCTCAATCCGCGATTTTGGATTGATGGTGGTGCGGTGGCGTTATTCCCCAAACTAGCAATGGTTTTGGGTTCTTATCTCCTTGCATGGTTTCTCCGCGTTTACTTCCCGTTTACTTGGAGTTGGTCATTATTGGGTGGGTTAGTTGCAGGTAGTTCAGGGTTATTCTTTCTGCGCGGATTCTACATCTTTGACTTTCCCCAAGTTCCCTTCCGCGTTATGGGCAGTTCAATTCCGGAAATTGGTAATGCGATCGCGGGTAACAGTATTTTAAATCCGCTCTTTGCTAGTGTACTTATTCCCTTTATCCTAGTTGCCTTCCTCTTAAATAAACCTATGTGGAAGTGGTTTGCAATTGGTACGGCTTTAGGCGTTGCAGCGTGTTTAGGTGTAAATGCTGTTGTTTCACCTGCGGTTTGGGGATTTGGTAGCGGTGCGATCGCCCGCATATTTCTATTAATCAATGCTTTAATGTGTTACAGCCTAGCACTGTTAGCCGTCAAAGAGGAGCAACCAAGATGAGTATTACTGTTACAGGTACAATACAACGAAGTGACATGGGTGCTGGAGCGTGGGCGCTATCAACAGACGACGGTACAACCTATGAAGTTCATAATGCCCCCAAAGACTTACTCCTACCAGGAAAAAAAGTCAAAGTTACAGGACAGATCCGCGAAGATATCATGACGATTGCCATGATTGGACCTGTCCTAGAAGTGCGATCGTTTGAAACTGTAAGCGAGTAGTGATACAGATTTCTCTAGTTGAATAACCAGACCGTTATTTATTCAGTTGCTAGTGCTACTTATGACTCTTCTAGCCACTAGCGACTAGCCACTAATCACTTGCATCCAACACTGCTTGCAGTTTATTTCTAAATTCTCCCTTGGGATGACCGCCTTTCACTTCGCCTAAGATCTTGAATTCGCCTTCTGGAGAATCACAGATCAAATAAGTCGGCCATCCCATCTCGGACTTGTCAGGATACTGTGTTAGCAGAATTTTACGATACTTACGATAAGTTGCTGTATCTTGCATCTTAACGTCAATAAACTGCAACCCTAGTTCTTCACTTACCTTTTGGTCATAAAACGACATTTTATGACAAATTCCACAGTCCTCTGATGAAAACTTAATAACAGCTCGCTCCATCATTTGTATCCTCTCTCAGATTTGAAAGTTTTGCTTCAAGACGTAATACAGAATTAATTAAGTTATTTATTGTATACGTCTTAGGTAGCAGATTTAGCACTCCTTAATTCTGCACATTAGGGTATGTAAATGAGTTTGTGAAATAGCTAATTTGAAGTATAAAAGGTTTACATGGTGCTAACAGGAGATTTTACATGGTGCAAGCAGTGATCTTAGACGTTGATGGTACATTGGTACTAAGCAATGATGCCCATGCACAATCTTGGGTTGATGCATTTGAAGCCTTTGGCTACCACATAGCATTTGAACAAGTTCGACCATTAATTGGTATGGGTGGCGACCAAGTGATACCTCGCATGGTACCAGGACTAAATAAAGAAGAGGGCGATGGTAAAAAGGTTTCCGAACGGCGTAAAGAACTTATTCTCCAGAAATATGGACCCAAGCTACAAGCTGCCCCTGGGGCCAGAGAATTAATACAGCGCATGAAGCAGCAAGGATTAAAGTTAATTATTGCTAGTTCTGCTACAAGTCAAGAGTTGGAAATTTTACTTAAAGTTGCAAAAGTAGACGATTTACTTGATGAAGCAACAACGTCAAGTGATGCTGAAGCTTCTAAACCTGAACCAGACATTGTAGAAGCTGCATTAAGTAAACTGAAGGTGCAACCTAACGAGGTTGTTATGCTAGGAGACACACCTTACGATGTTCAAGCAGCAAGTGCTGCTGGTATTGGAATGATTGCAGTGCGTTGTGGTGGGTTTGAAGATGCACAACTTGAAGGAGTTCAAGAAATTTATGACGATCCTGCTGACTTGTTGGCACACTACGATGAGTCACTCTTGAGTAAAAAGTAGAAAAATTCTGAGCAGCACTACTATACACTTAAAAAACTTATCCTAAAACATATTAGCTAAAAGAATTTAGGATACTGAGCTAGTTTGTGTTTTATAGCAACCTAGCATTTTTACATTGCATAATACTTGTACATTAAATTAAATGTTTTAGTTGATATTTGATGAATGACGGTAGTGTAGGTATTCCAGTTTTTATATAAGAGTAAGGCAACAATTGCATACTTTATTAACTCTTAACAAGATTTACTCACAAAATAACCGCAGCGTCACCTACCATGCTAAGCGTCTAACACAAAAAAAGACTCTTTGCAAGAGAAAAGGTACTGACAAATTAAAATCAATTTTTTGCGCGTAGCCCAGCCACTTCAGAGGATTCACGCTCAAAATAATTCAATCATGTAGATATGCTTAATGAAACAAAATGAAATAATTATGGGGAGAAAAAATTGTTATTAAACCATACTTTTATGCAGATCAATCAGTGGTGGGAAATGAGTAGTCTAAAACAAACTTTAGAAAAATCACCTAAACCTACCAGAGATTCCGAGCTGCATACAGCTACTTCTAACACAATTTGTTAGTTGTGCTATTCAGGATTAACGCCATGAACGTTAGTAATTGGAGAAAAAAGCGTTTTGACTGGGGGCAATATAGCGTTGCATTAGGTACTGTAGCCATCACTCTCATCGTCAAGCTGCTGCTGACGCCAATCATTAATGACGAAAGTCCTTTCTTGTTATTTTTCTTTGCGATCGTTACCAGTACCTGGTATGGTGGCAAACATACAGGGTTCCTCGCAACAGGTTTAGCGGCTTTAAGTGCTGATTATTTTCTTATTCCACCTTTTCACTCTTTTTTTGTCGATGGTGTAGGATTTGGCTTTCGCCTAGGCTTGTTTGTCTTTGAGGGAACTGCAATTACTCATGTCGTTGCAGAGTTGAATGCTGCTAAAAAACAAGCTGAAACAAATAAGATAGAAGCCTTACTTTATCAGGAAGTTTTGCAAGAGAGTGAAGATCGCTTTCGTCTATTTGTCGAAAGTGTTGGAGACTATACAATTTTTATGCTCGACGTTAATGCCAATATTGTTAGTTGGAATGTGGGAGCAGAAAACTTATTTGGATATCAAGAAGCAGACATTCTGGGAAAACATTTTTCTTTGCTGTTTACCATCGAAGATATTAATAGTGGAAAACCACAACAAGAGATAGAACAAGCGATCGCGCAAGGACGTACTGAAGGACAATCTTGGCATATTCGGAGTAATGGTACGTGGTTTTGGGCAAATTGCGTCATGACAGCATTACGTGACAAAGGAGGTCGTTTGCGTGGTTTTGCTAAAGTTATTCAGGACTTTACAGCTAATCATGAAGTAGAAGTTGTTTTACAAAAAGCTAATGAAGAATTAGAACTGAGAGTCCAAAATCGCACATGTGAACTACGTAACGCTAACGAACAGTTACACAGTGAAATTATCGAACGTCAGCAGATTGAAGAAGCTCTATTAGATAGTCAAACTCGACTTCAACTCATTAACAGTATCTCAACAGCAATGATGTTGGGTATGTCGATAGAGCAGATTATTAAACGTACTGTTAGACAAATTAGTGAGTGTTTTCCTTCGCTACGAATTGCTTACTCAACAATTGATCAAAGTGGTCATTTAACAGTTGTTCATTCTCTAGAACCAGAAGGATTACCACCACTTCAGGGAATCACTTTCGATTTGAATATGATGCCGGAATATCTTCAAGCAATACAGATGAATGCACCCATTGTGGTGGAAGATATTATGCAAGACTCGCGCTTTTCTAATCAAAATCGTGCTTTATTCTGTACTTACGGTATTCAAGCCTTTGTTGACGTGCCATTACAGCATTCAGAAAACTTGATGAGTTTGTTGTGCTTTGACGCTTCGCAGCAAAGAAAATGGAGTAATCATGAAATTGGAACACTAATTGTCATTACTCAGTATCTTTCAATTATTATTAAAAATGCTTACGCGCAACAAGAACGCGATCGCGCAGAACTCGCTTTGAAACAAGCGCATGATGAGTTAGAACTGAGAGTTAAAAATCGCACTGCAGAACTTGCAAAAGCTAACGAAGAGTTAAAAACCGAAATTTACGAGCGTCGGCGCATTGAGGAGTCACTACGACAAAGTGAGGAGCGGTTGCGCTTTGCGCTGAGTGCTGCTGATATGTTAGCGTGGGATTGGAATGTCCTCACCGATGAAATTAGTCAGTCAGACAATGCAGATGGCGTAATTGGAATTCCGCCAAATACAAAACTCAACAATGCAACCGAATTTTTCACTTTAATTCATCCTGTAGACCGCGATCGCGTGGTGCAAGGGCTTCATAATACTTTAGCAAACAGAAATCTTTACAGCGTAGAGTTTCGCATTGTCCGCCCTGATGGTTCAATCCGTTGGATGGCTAACACAGGAAGAGTTAGTTGTGATGTTGCAGGGCAAGCAATACGTGTAAGTGGTGTTTTACGAGACATTACTGAGCAAAAACACATTTCCGATCAAATTCAAGCTTCACTTGCAGAAAAAGAAGTTTTGCTCAAGGAAATTCATCACCGTGTTAAAAACAATCTACAAATTATTTCTAGCCTCTTGAGTTTACAGTCAGGATATATTGAAGATCAAAAAACTCTGGAAATTTTAAAAGCAGGGGAAAATCGCGTAGCTTCAATGGCTTTGATTCACGAGCAATTATATCAATCTGAAGACTTAGCCAAAATTGACTTGGTAGACTATCTTCAAAATTTAGCAGCAAATTTACTTAGTTCTTACGATGTTAACTCTCAACAAATTAATTTACATTTAAATATTGGCAATATTCTTCTTTGCTTGGATGTTGCTATTCCTTGTGGCTTGATTATCAATGAATTAATTTCTAATTCCCTCAAACATGCTTTCCCAAACTCTAAAAAAGGTAATATTTATATTGAAATACATACTATTAACGAGCAATATTGCCTCACTATTAGAGATGATGGTGTAGGATTACCACAACATATTGATCCAAATAATACTGATTCCTTAGGACTACAAATTGTAGCTGCTTTGACTCAACAACTAGAAGGTAGCCTTAAGATTAATAACAATAATGGCACAGAATTTCAAATCAAGTTTCAATGTTAACAATTATTTAAGGTTAATAAATAACCACAATGGGTCAGGCAAATATCTTAATTGTAGAAGATGAGCTTCTCGTTGCCAAAGATATACAAAATCGGCTAACTAAATTCGGATACAATGTTGTTGCTGTTGTCTCATCTGGAAACGAAGCCATCAAGAAGGCAGCAGAAAAAACTCCTGATTTAGTCCTTATGGATATTCGCTTAAAAGGAGAAATTGATGGAATTGAAGCAGCACAACTAATTTACCAAAATTTAAATATTCCGATAGTTTATTTAACAGCTAATGCGGATGATAGTACATTAGAAAGAGCTAAATTAACTGAACCATTTGGCTATATCTTAAAACCTTTTAAAGAAAAAGAGCTCAAAACAACTATTGAAATTACGCTCACAAAGCATCAAATTGAGAAAAAACTGAAACAAAGTGAACAATGGTTAGCAACAGTACTGAAAAGTATTGGAGATGCTGTTATTACTAGTGATGCTTGTGGTGCTGTCACTTTTATGAACCCTGTCGCTGAATATCTAACAGGCTGGAAGCATGAAGAAGCTTGCGGTAAAGATGCAGCAGAAATATTTAATATTACCCATGAAGTAACTCGTCAAAAAATAGATAGTCCTGTTGTACAAGCACTACAAAAAGGAACAACAGTTGGCATTAGTGAAGAAACACTTCTTATTACTAAAAATGGTCATGCAATTCCTATTGATGACAGTGCAGCACCAATAAGGGATGACAAAGGAAATATTACTGGTGCCGTATTAGTTTTTCGCGATATTACTGAACGGAAGCAAGCAAAAGAAGCACGTCAAAAGCAAATTGAGCAAGAAAGGCTTGTTGCTCAGCTAGAAAAACTGAATCAACTCAAAGACGATTTTTTGAGTACAGTTTCACATGAGTTGCGTACTCCGATCGCTAATATGAAAATGG
This sequence comes from Gloeocapsopsis crepidinum LEGE 06123, assembly GCF_015207655.1. Classification (GTDB taxonomy): domain Bacteria; phylum Cyanobacteriota; class Cyanobacteriia; order Cyanobacteriales; family Chroococcidiopsidaceae; genus Gloeocapsopsis; species Gloeocapsopsis crepidinum. Next base: position 51,812 of record NZ_JADEWN010000013.1, read on the forward strand.
CAATTCAAATGCTGTCTGTTTCTAACAATACAGAGCGCAGTCGGCGATATTTAGAGATTTTACAAGCAGAATGCACGCGAGAAACTGAGCTAATTAATGATTTGCTCGATTTACAAAGGCTAGAATTAGCATCTTATCCAATGGTACTCACAGAAGCCATTCACTTAAACGATTGGTTGCCAAAAATCATTGAGCCTTTTTGTAACCGTAGCGAACAGCGTCAACAGATCTTACAAATTGATATACGTCCTAACTTATTGCCGTTGCTTTCTGACCGTGCTAGCTTAGAGAGAATTATCGCTGAGCTGCTTAATAATGCCTGTAAATATACCTCAGCTCATGGCAAAATTGTCCTAAGTGTTGAGCAACACAGTCAATTGCCAGGAAATAATCCAAGCTTTGTAGATGCTATAAAGTCAGAAATACTACCTGTAACAAAAACAATTTTTAGGGTTAGCAATCAAGCAGAAATTTTTGCTGAGCAATTACCAAGAATCTTTGAAAAATTTTATCGCATTCCTCAAAGCGATCGCTGGCAACAAGGAGGTACAGGGTTAGGACTTGCTTTAGTTCAAAAACTTGTCGAACATCTGCAAGGAACAATTCATGTTACTAGTCATCAGGGGTGGACAACGTTTACTGTCACTTTAAGTAGTGTAGTAGGCAATGAACTATAAGTATTAAATAATAATGAATTTAATTATATAGAACCTAATTCAAGGCTGAGCCATCAGAAAGAAAGCCAATTTGATATCAAGTTAAAAACTAGTTTTGCATTAACTTATTGAAATTAAGAAACCTTATCTGCAGAAAAAACATCTAAGTAATCTAGCAAGATAAAGCATTGATCGTTGCACTTAAGGAGTAAAACAGCAAAATAGGCAACAAAAATTAAGGGAAAGAGTAGTTGGTGTCTAAATATAGTGACAAATATAGACACTCACGCATCAAATAGTGAGCTTCCTATTCAAAATGGCGAATAAACTCTTTATTCTTGAGCCTTTCCCTATCAGTATATAAAATAGGAGCGACTGTGACGCAAGAATTTCACCTCTGCGTAGCTTATATTGGACATAACACTTACAAACTACAGACAAAACAAGTACCAGACAAAATGTTACTTGCTGAAGAAGTTGTAGAGTGGAATGTAGAGGAGTGGTTAATTCATGCAGAACAGATTAGCACAAATGTTGTACCATTGCGCGATCGCTACGACTTATATACATTGATTGCGTTAGGTAAGCAGCTTTTCTCAGCATTATTTACAGGAAAAATTAAAGATAGCTGGAACGCAGCACGAAACATTGCCCAGCAAGAACAAGTAGTATTGCTACTATCGCTGGAAATTGACACTGCTAATTTAGCAAGTGTACCTTGGGAACTTCTTTATGCAGAAGAGCGTTTTTTGATTAGCAATCCTCAAATTGCGCTGAGAATTAACCGCTTACAAGCACCATCTAGCAATGTTTTAGCACAAATGAATTGGGATTCAGTTATTCATAAAATCCAATCAGAAGATGAAAGAAGGTTAGTGATAGAATCTCTTGCTAAGGAAGAGTGGGAAGAATTCATAAATGATGACAGCGATCCTGCTTATGCAGAAGATTCAGCTGTTGTTGCAGACATTTTTAGTCAACTAGCCGCATCGCCTCCTTCTACTCCTGAAAAGGAAGATGCTTCAGTATTTTCTGCACGCGAAACTCAAATAACAACCCAGCAACAAGTTGAACCGCCGCCTCAAAAAACATCAGAAAGCAGCGTTTTTGCTACCTTGGTAGTTGGAACTTTGATGATGGCACTTGTCGCGATCGCAACTCTGTTATGGGGACATCAACCATTACGACAAATTACTGCATCTTTTACACCATTAGGATTAAGTAGATTAAATCATCGCCACTGGCACGCTGTTAGTACACAAGAAGTCACTGCGATCGCTATGACTAGGTTTAAACAAGGAGACTTCAGTACTGCGCAGAACTTGGTGGAAGAACTTCTAAATCGCAACGATTTACAAAATGCTCGTGCAGCACTTGATATAGTTTCCTATGCTAAAACTGATACAATCTTGTATCTTCGAGGGCGTTTAGCATGGCAATCTTCACAAATGGAACAAGCGCGTCGTTACTGGGAAGATGCTGTTAAGCAAAAGCCACAGATTAAGTATTACAATGCGTTAGGCTTTGCCTACTATGCACAAGACGACTTACATCAGGCTAATGATGCTTGGTTCGAGGCATTATATTTAGCTAATCAATCACCTACAACACCAGAAACTCGTATAAATTCTAGCTCCAGCAACAGTAGCGAACTCCTGACAACGTACGCTGGTCTTGCTTTAGTATTACATCAATCAGCGCAGAATCAATCGTCGGATAAACAAGCGAAATTAGTTTATGAAGCTGTGAAACTCCATAAAAAAGTCTTAGCAGAAGATTCAGTGAATTTTCGACCTCAGCAGCTTGAGCGCCAATGGCTATGGCATCAAAAAGCAGTTGCAGACTGGCGATCGCTACTTCAGATCAGCGATCGGGGGTAATTTGTTTGCTACTCAAGAACTCTTTCCACCTCCGTAAGCTTACTGTTAAAAATCGTATTAGTGCGCGAAGGCATACTTTACTTGAGTAGCTCCGACTTTAGTTGAAGGGTATCTGTGATTTATTCATCATAAGTTTTACCCAAAATAGAAGACAACGGACGATGCTTGCGAATATCCATCATTTCTGCTAGCGATACTTTTTCAACATCCACCGCTTGGAGTTCTTCTGGTGGCAAGATAGTCACTCTGGGATCTTCACTACTACCATGACTATCTGATAGTGGGATAGTTTCTTTGACTTCTGCAGTAGGAGGTTCGGAGATTTGTGGTTCTCTAATCTTTGCAATGGACGGAGGTTCAACTGATTCTGTAACTTTGACAGATGGTTTAGGAGGGGGCACAGAAATAGTTGGTTCAACGACACTGGTTTCTACACGAGGACTAATTCGTGGTAGTCTCTTGCGCGTTCGGCGTTGACGGCGTTGACGTTTTGGTTGCGACAATGAACCTTGCAGTTGTCGGAAGACGATTCCATATCCAGCAGCACAAGCAACAATAGCACCAACTACCCATACAGCAATGCGATCGCTACCTGAAGTTGCTGTTTCAGGTGTCGGAGCTACCAACGGTACAGGAGTTTCTACGCGATCGACAAAACCAGTAAAGGTCAAACTGAAAATCGAAAGAGTAGCGATTAGAAGTAATATTAACCATAGCAAAGGCCAAAGCAGCCAAGGTGATAGCAACAGGGCAAATAGTGAATTCAAAGCTGAGGATTTTGCCGATCCTCGGCGTCTCGCACGAGCTAGCTGTAAGTTACTACGTTGTTGTGAGGACTGCTGTGTACTCTGATTGTCGTCCATAGCTAATTTCAGAGGCGTACACCCTGTTTTGTTTTTAATTATCTAATAGATCTGGTGGTTAGCGATCGGAAGTTGAAGATTGCGGAGGTTAGGGAGTTGAAGAAGCAGAACAAGCAGAGGGAGAATACTGTTATCTATTCAAAACTCATAACTCATAACTCATAACTAATCACTAGCCACGTCGTTCTAACGCCAATTGAATTAGTTGATCGACTAATTCAGCAAAAGGAACACCACTTTTTTCCCACATTTGAGGATACATACTTGTTGCAGTAAAGCCAGGTAAAGTATTAATTTCATTGATTAAAACTTCTCCAGTGGCTTCGACATAGAAGAAATCAACTCTTGCTAAACCTGCCGCATCCACAGCTGCAAAAGCTTGGAGTGACATTTCTTGAATTGCAGAAGAAACAGATTCGGGTACAGGTGCAGGGATTGATAAGTTTGCTTTCCCCGCAGTATATTTTGTTTCATAGTCGTAAAAATCACTCTCGAATGTAATTTCTCCGACAACGGAAGCTTTAGGGTTATCATTTCCTAATACAGCACATTCAAGTTCGCGGGCAACAACTCCTGCTTCGACAATCAACCGCCGATCGTAGCTAGCAGCGTTGTCTAGAGCAGTTTCTAATTCACCACGCGATCGCACTTTAGCAATGCCGACTGAAGAACCTAAATTTGCTGGTTTCACAAAACAGGGATAACCAAGGGTTGCTTCAATTTGGTCGCACAATTTGGGAAATACACAAGGATTCGACCATACTTGAGCGCGATTAATTGCCATATATTTAACTTGTGGCAATCCAGCTTGAGCAAATGCCATTTTCATAGCGATTTTATCCATACCCATTGCCGAACCTAATACCCCAGATCCTACGTAGGGAACTTGCATTAGTTGCAACAATCCTTGTATTGTACCATCTTCACCATTAGGACCGTGAAGAATAGGAAACCAAACATCTACATCTGTAACTGGCGTAGAGGAAGAGGAGAGTAAATCAGGAGATGTTGGGATCGGTAGCGATGTTTGGTTGTGTGATTGGGTATTTGATTCATTGAGTTGCAAAGGAGTACTAGATGTAAGCACTTGTTGGGCAATTTCTCCAGGAAGCCAACGCCCATCTTTTTGAATATAAAACGGTAGTAGTTCGTATTTCTGGGCATTTTGATCTGACAAGATCGCTTGTGCGATCGCCCGTGCTGAACTAATCGAAACTTCGTGTTCTCCCGAACGACCACCAAACAACAATCCTACCCGCAATTTACTCATCTGCTATTTACCTTTAGGCGCTCCTCATTGCGCAATAGCGTACCATAGGCAAGGGGTGAGGAGCGAGGAAATAAGGAATCAAGACTCAAGATGTCATGCGGCGATAAACACTAAACTCAGCTTCTAATTCAGGTAAATGTACTTGTTCTGATGATAGAGATTCTAATTCATCAGCAAATTCTCGTAACCGTTGAATATTAGTTTGTAGGCGAGACTTGATTCCTTGGGCGCCTAATGCTAGACAATCAGGGCAAATGTCACCATATTCAATACCTTGGTCGCTATACACTGACGCCCTTGCTGTTTTGAGATTGTACAAACAGCCACAAATCAAGCATTTATTCTGCCGTCCTTTTGTAGGTTCTTGGTGAAAACGAATTTTCATACTGCAATACCCTGCAACGTATTTGACATTATGTGCAATTGCTTCCAAGTTAGTAATTGGTCACTATAGTCCTAGAAAGCGGAGTTATCAATGTTTGGTGTTGAGTTAAGATTTTTCAATTCAAACTCATAACTCAAAATTCAAAACTATTTTGTGGTTAAATTGTGACTGGTTGGCGTACCACAACTTCACCAGTTAGACTAAAAGCACGGAATTCGGTGATTTTAACATGTACTAACTTACCTTTCAGTTCAGCAATATTGCCAGGAAAGAAAGTTAAGCGGTTACTACGAGTCCGCCCCATAACTTGCGTGGGATCTTTAGGATTTTGATCTTCAACTAGTACTTCTTCAATTCGAGCGAGATAGCGCTGAGAACGCTCTGCTGCTTTAATAGCAACTAGGTGGTTGAGTCGTTGGAGGCGATCGCTTTTAACTTCTTCACTGAGTTGATTATCCCACAAAGCTGCTGGCGTACCTGGACGCGGAGAATATGCAGCAGTATTCAAGTGGTCAAAACCAATATCATCCACAAGCTTGAGCGTATTTTCAAACTGTGCTTCCGTTTCTCCAGGAAAACCGGCGATCGCATCTGCACTAATTGAGGCATCGGGCATATACCGCCGAATTGTATCAATAATCCGTCGATATTTCTCCTGAGTGTAACCCCGCGACATTTGTTTTAAAACTTCGTTATCGCCTGATTGAAAAGGAATATGGAAGTGTTCGCACACCTTAGGTAACTCCGCACAAGCACGAATCAAACGCTCCGTAAAATAACGCGGGTGACTCGTCGCAAACCGCAAACGTTCAATTCCTGGTACGTCATGCACATAGTACAATAAGTCAGTTAATGTGTGCAAGTGTCGTCCTTCGGGTGTTGTACCTGGTAGATCGCGCCCGTAAGCATCGATATTTTGCCCTAGCAAGGTTACTTCTTTAAAACCTTGCTGACCTAGTTCTACCATTTCTGCCCGAATTGCTTCAGGTGTGCGCGATTGTTCAATACCGCGTACATTTGGAACTACACAATAGGTACAACGTTCATTACAACCATAAATGACATTAACCCAAGCAGTTACGGTACTATCACGACGGGGCTTAGTAATATCTTCAACAATATGAATTGGTTCGGTGGCAACTATCTGATTTCCTGCAAAAACTTGCTCTAGCAAATCTTGTAAGCGATTAGCGTGTTGGGGTCCCATTACTAAATCGAGTTCTGGTACTCTTCTTAGTAGTGACTCACCTTCTTGTTGCGCAACACATCCAGCAACAACTAAAGTTAATTCGGGGTGTTCGTGTTTGCGCTTTGCTTGTCTACCAAGGTAAGAATAAACCTTCTGTTCGGCGTTATCCCGAATTGTACAAGTGTTATAAAGTACCAAGTCTGCTTGATTCGGGTCTTCTGACCACTGAAAGCCCATATCTTCTAGGATACCAGCCATCCGTTCTGAGTCGGCTTTGTTCATCTGGCAACCAAAAGTAGTGATGTGGTAGCGGCGGTTAAAAGTGGTCATTGCGATCTACAGGTGACAATAGAATACAGCATCCAAATTTCAATTATAGATTTTTGTTGGAAGCAGTTGAGAATGCTTAGCTCGTTGCAACCATCTCAAATCATACTAATCAGGCTTTACTACTTATGTTTTAGGTTTTGGTAGTTGTTTGAAAATTATTCAATAATTAGGATGGGCTATTTTGAGATAATTAGGTAAAAGTCAAAATTTAAGTAATTCATAATTATTGATTGAGATTTGTTGAGATATAGATGGTGTTTCAAGAGTTTGAGAATAGACAATATGAACTCATACGTGCTAGCGACATTATTCGTGATGGAATATGGCTAGAGCTTTGGGAATTGTTTTTTCGGCGTTGCTGAATCAAAATATGAATTAGGCGTTCGCCGTATCCTCGCACAGACAAATCCCTATAACTGGAATACAGCGGTGCTTGAGATAATAAACTAACAATCTAATGGAGAATTCCAGCATTTCTACGGTTTTAGAATAACAAAAAGTTTGGCGATGTAATCGAGCTAAGTAATGTTTTAACCTGCTATTTTCACCTTTTATTCTGTCATGTATGTCTTTCTAATCAGATGGTCTTCTGGCTGAATAAAACATGGATAAACAGGATAGCCATTTGTCACGTAAAAATATGAGTTCCATGCCTTAATTCTCTGCCACAATTGCTTAAAAGTATCTGAGCTTCTATCTCCTAATACCCATCCTAAAATTCCTGAAGTCCTACGATTGACTACACTCCATACCCAAATTTTGTTTTTTGACACGATAAAGTTTCTAACTCATCAATTTCGGTGATTTCAGGTATTTCTGTTGTTTTTGGATTTGATGGTAACTGACTACCTATTTGTTTCACCCAATAAATTACCGTTGTATGATGTACTTTTTTCACTCTTTCTATGGCACGAAAACCTGAACCATTGACATACATTTCTAAACATTCTCGTTTAATTTCATCACTGTACCCTTTGTGATTGTAATCTTCAATAAATTGACGACCACATTTGGCATATACGTAGTTTTGTTTACCTCTTTGCTTCCCATTTTTCCGAATATGATTTGAATGACAACGCGGACATTTCGTGAATATTTGCCAGAATTCATATTCTTATTATGCAACGCCCAACGGTTGGGTATGGTCGGTTACTTTTAGTCCTGATAGTTAACTTCTTGCTAGTTGTAGCTATGACACAACAATCAGGCTATGGAATGTCTCAGACGGTAGGTGCGTTCAAACGTTGCAGGGACACACTAGCAAAGTTTTCTCAGTTGCCTTTAGTCCAGATGGTAAAACCCTCGTCAGTGGCAGTCACAATCAAAAGATTCGACTCTGGGATATTTTGCATACTCAATGCTACAAAATACTACATGGACATACGAACTGGGTATTATCCGTTGCCTTCAGTCCGGATAGTAAGACCTTAGTCAGTAGCAGTCAAGATGAGACAATCAAGCTTTGGGACGTTCAAACAGGTGAGTGTTTTCAGACACTCAAAACGCCTAGACCATATCATATGAAGGCATGAACATTACAGGCGTTACAGGTTTAACGGAAGCTCAAAAAGTCACTCTGAAAGTTTTGGAAGCTGCTGAAGAGTAGTTGGAATGTGTTCAATAAAACCAAGTAGAAAATCACTAAAACTACCTAATTTTAATATAGTTCGTACTTCAGTAGCGTACACGCTAAAGCGCCGTTGTAGACCGGAATGCGTCGCGATGCTCTTAGTCCAACTTTTTTGGCTAATTCTTTGTTTCCTGTTAAGACAAAGGCTGTCCAACCTTTGAAACGTCTTTTAAAAACATCACCCAGCGTTTTATAAAGCGTACCTAGTTCTTTTGTTTCCCCTATCCGTTCTCCGTATGGTGGATTACAAACAATAACTCCACAGTCGGCTGGCGCTTCGAGTTGAGATAATTCAGTTTGAGCCAACTTAATTCGATGTTCAATGCCACAGCGTTGAGCATTGCTACGTGCTTGAGTTAGGACATTGGGATCGCGATCGCTTCCCCAAATTGGTGCCGGTAGTTCTAATAATCTGCTATTTTGCGCTTCTGCGAGCAGTTGTTGCCATAATTGAGGATCAAAATCAGGAAAGTTTTGAAAGCCAAATTTTTGCCGAAACAAACCTGGTGCAATATTCAAAGCTTTTAACGCTGCCTCAATAGGTAAGGTTCCAGAACCACAGAAAGGATCTAAAAACGGTAGATTAGTATCCCACTCTGCCATATCTAAAAGTGCAGCAGCAAGTGTTTCCTTCAGGGGTGCTGCACCCATTGCTTGGCGATAACCGCGTCGATGTAAACTTGTACCTGAACTGTCTAAGCTTAAAGTACAACGGTCGTGATGGATGTGAACGTTGATCGTTAAATCCGGATTTTGGAGATCCACATTTGATCTTTGACCTGATTTTCCGCGCTGTTGATCGACAATGGCGTTTTTGACTTGTAACGCTGTGAAGTGGGTATGGTTGAGTTTTTGATTACCTCCTGTGCAGTTTACCGCTAACGTGTTGCTAGGTTTGAGATACTCATCCCAAGCAATTTTTTGCACTTCTTGGTATAAAATATCTGAGTTAGGGCAGTAAAATTCTTGAATTGGCACTAGCACCTTGAAAATTGTTCTTGCCCAGAGATTGACGCGGTATAGCGTTGTGCGATCGCCAACAAAATGCACCCCAGTAAAGTCAGGACGTACTTCTTTTGCGCCTAAACGTTCTAATTCTTGAGCCGCAACGGGTTCTAGTCCGCGTTGCACTGTCGCAAAATAGCTAGAATTCAAAGTTGTTTTGCTTATTGAAGGTATGCGAGCATAAAAATATGCTGAGTAAGATGGGCACAAGCCCACCTTGTAGTTACTCTTGCGCTTGTGCCATAACTTTTTCTTTATCGAGTCTGCGCTTTTTGGCATAGAGTTGGATTGTAGCTGCCATCGCGACGATCATCGCTAAAATTCCCCACGCTGTGATGTCTGTAGGTAAGTTGTTTTTAAATACAGCTAGTAAGACAATTGCGACGAGAAACACTGTAGGCGCTTCATTTAAAGCACGCAACTGTTGACTACTCCAGCGACACTCATTTTTTGCTAATTGCTTCATGAGTCGGCTGCAATAGTGATGATAGCCAATCAACAAGACGACAAATAGCAATTTGATATGTAACCAACCTTGTTTAAGAACTTCGGGTTCAGTACTGATTAACCCAATTGCCATTGCTACCGTCACCACCATTCCTGGGGTAGTAATGATGTTGTACAGTCGCCGTTCCATCAGCTGATATTGATTTTTGAGAATTGTTTGAGCGGGTTCTGGTTGCTCATTTGCCTCAACGTGATAGATAAACAAACGTACTAGGTAGAATAATCCGGCAAACCAAACAACAATACCGACAAGATGAAATGCTTTAAACCAGTAATAAGCCATATTCTCAAATCTTCTTTAAATAATGTCCTTTCTATTGCCTACAAATACACACCTTAAACCTGATAACTCCTTAAATTTTAGTTTTCTTTGAAACTCTTAATCTCACTTGGCAGCGATTAGCACTTTTCGATTGGCAGTTAGCTTAGTTTATCTGACTACCATTGACTAAAAAAAATAAAGGTTTGAGCGAACTTCTTCTGGAAACTTTATGCTTTGGCTTGTAGAAAACATAATACCAGCGAGGAGTTCTGAACGCGGCTAACTAGTAGGTAATATGACTTACGAAGTTGTAGCAGGAAGGGCAAGCGATCGCTATTATCTTTGCAAATAGCAATTAGTTAAAAATTGCAACATTTATATTTAGGATGTAACTTTTTATGCTTCATCATATTTCAATTGCAGTTGATAACCCGCTTCATGTTGCTGAAATTTTAGCCCAGGTTTGTCATGGACAATCACTTCCTTTTCCACCACATCCAGGAAGCTATATTGTAATCGCTGACGATGAGTATGGTACAGCAATTGAATTGTATCCGGCAGGAACTGAATTGATCCCTGGGGTTGAAGAAGCAGCATTTTCACATAATAATTTCTCTAGCCCTTTTACCGCAGTCCATGCAGCAATTTCCGTTCCGACTAGCCGTGAAGAGATTGAAGATATTGGTGCGCGAGAAGGTTGGTTAGTCAGACAATGCGATCGCGATCCTTTTCATGTTATCGAATTCTGGGTGGAGAACAAATTAATGTTAGAATTTCTGCCACCCGACCTCGCATTAGAATACTTAAATTTCATGCAGCCACAGAACTGGAGAGCATTTGTTAATAGTGCAGTTCCAGCCGTAACTGGATCGTAACTGCAGCCACATAGAGTTTCACTACAACATTAATCTTACTAGTCCACGCACCATCTGGACTTAGTTTATTTAGCTGTGACTAGCTGTTTGCATATCCAATTTACGCAGGTTTCCATGTACCGTGAAACCCCATTGGAACAACACTAGGTAATCCTAATCGGCAAATTGGTGCTTCTGTGAGGCGATCGCCAAAGATCCAAACTTCACTGCTATTAGTATTACCATCATAAACAACTGTTACAATCCAACCACGCTCTAGATTTTCAGGATTGGGAACATAAATTGGTTCAGTAGGGTAGCGGTTTTCACCACACTCAGCGATCGCCAATCCTTGAGTTTGAGAATCAAAACGCGCGATCGCCCCAAACATTTCTTGGCGCGGATCAACTCCTGGACGATGCACAGAAAGATAAATCTGCTGTGCTTGTTTTCCTATCAAGTAGGGAGGAACAACAGGAAATTCACAATGGCGATCTAAAATATTTTCAATTGCTGTCACTTTCCCCAATCGCGGATCGAGACATATTTTCCAAAGCGCGCTTTTAGCAGCAGTGTGCGTTTCACCTGTAGCGACTTCTTTGAGATATTGATTTGTTTGAAAATCTTCATAGCGGATGACATCGACGATGATATTACCGCGATCGTCTACATAACCATTTGCAAAATGCCATTGATACCAAGCTTCAGTTTTACCGCGGCAAACAAGCCTTAAATCTCGATCGAAGACTAAAAACTCTGTACCAAGTTGCGGTTGCCATTCTAATGAATCACTATAATTATTCAATCCAACAAGAATTGGTAAAGGATTGAGGCGTATAGGCGGTATAAAAAATACTAGATACTCTCCTGCTAAAACAAAGTCATGTACTAACGGAACGCCTTTGAGGGTAAATGCTATTTTTTTCAAGATTTTGCCAGCCGCATCACTTTTATAAAGATTGAGTGTTGCATTCAAGCCAGGGGTAATGCCAAAGTTGAAAATTTCTCCGGTTTGAGCATCAATTTTAGGATGAGCAGAATAAGGTAAATTATCTTGCAATCCTCCTAAATCGTCACATCCCCACGTTTGCAGTGTTTTCAGATCAAGCGCGTAAGGATGACCACCTTCCCATAGCGCTAAAAGCTTATCGGGTAATGCTAAAACCGAGGTGTTTGCAGCGTTCTTGATCGGTTTGAACCATTGATTCCAAAATGGTCCTGGTGCTGTCATACCATAGTTACCATAAAGCAATTGCCCTGCTGCAGCTTCTTCTTGATAACCTTGTGTTTGTACATAACGATATAAAGCTGTAGCTGCGGTATTAGCAAAATTTACTGCTAAAATTGCACCATCACCATCAAACCAGTGTCCCATACGCGCATTGCCACGCTCTAATCGTGCAGGACCATTGCGATACAGTGTACCGCGTAGATTTGTGGGAATTTTACCAGCTAGTATGGGTAAGTTAGTCTGAGAAAATTCCTGTGCAGGTTGAGCGATCGCTTTTGCCCAGGACGGTTTTGATGTTTTTGTCGCGTACATTCTTCAGCTTGCATACATACTTCCCTAGGGTAGCAAGAACGCTTTTGTACTTGCGACGACATTAGGATGATTATTTGTGCAAACTTTGCATACATGATAGTCCCATCTACGGAATTTAAACTTACTTTGAGCTTTAAGTATTTTGAGCTAACTTTAATCATCATTGATAACTCTGCAAAGCGATAAAATGCTTGAGGAATTAAGTATTAAATTGTCCTAAGTGCTAGCTAAAATTTAGTTTATGAATGCTCTGATCCAAGAAGTACAGTCAAGTTTATTGCAGTTGTTAGGCAGTGCTATTGAAGCGCTTCCAGCATTTGCAGCAGCAATTGTTATTCTTTTTTTTACGCGTTATGCAGCTAATGTCACTCGGAGAATGACTCATGTAGCAACCAAACGAGTAGTGAAAAGTCAATCCTTGCGATCGCTTCTCGTACAGATTACTCATGTTGCAACTTGGGTAGTGGGGATTCTCTTTGCTTGTGTACTGGCGTTTCCAGACTTGCGCTTGGGAGATATTATCGGTTTACTCGGCTTGAGTTCAGTAGCGTTTGGTTTTGCGTTTCAAGACATTTTCAAAAATTTTCTCGCAGGGGTTTTATTACTTTTAAATGAACCTTTTCGTTTGGGAGATCAGATTATTGTTAATGGTTCAGAAGGAACAGTAGAAGATATTACAATTCGCTCAACTCAAATTAAAACCTATCAAGGAGAACGTGTCTTAATTCCTAATGCTATTGTGTTTACAAGTTCCGTGCAAGTTCTAACGGCAATGCCACATCGTCGAACTGATTTGGAGTTGGGTGTAGATTATAATACTGACTTAGCAAGTGCAATCGATTTATTGCTAGAAACTGTTAAACAAGTTAAAGGTGTTTTACCAAGCCCGTCCCCTGAAGTCGATGCAGTTGCTTTTGGTGATAGTGCGATTGAGTTAATGGTGCGTTACTGGAGTGCGCCGCAGAAAATTCAGGTACGTCAAACAAGAACCCGCGTTATTGTTGCCCTAAAACGAGCGTGCGATCGCGCTGAAATTAATATTCCTTATCCAATTCGTACGCTTTACTATTACAACCAAGAAAAATACAACGATCATTATCCATCTAAGGATAATACTGATTCTCATGTAAACTAGCGTTTGTTTGACACAAACTGAGTTGTTGCAATCGTAGCTACAATTTTTAGTGTTAATTCAACTTATTTATAAGAATCAAGGATGAGAAAGTATGCTTCTAATTCTGTAAAACTACTTATTTAACGGATTGTCACAACATCCGTGTTTTCTCGATTTCTCTGTTTATATGGATGAGATAGTATATGAATTAAATATTAGTTGATATAGAATTACTGCTATTTTTCAATAAATGCTAAACTTACCTCTCACTTATTTAAAGCAATTTATTATTCAAATTAAACCTATTTTCACAAGGAAATGTTTGGTTCAGCAAGTGCGATCGCCTTTCATTTTACTTAAACAATTAGGGCTTTCTTGTTGGGCAAGAATCGCTATTTATTTATTTTTAGACTACATTATATTACCAGCAGATCTCGTTCATAAAATTCTACCAGACACTCAATTTACAGATATATGTTCTTCTTTATCTACTATTTCTTTGTCACTTGCTATATATATTGTTCCCGAACTTAAAGAAGTCACTAGGCATCAAAACTAGAATAGCTAGAATTCGGGTAAGTCAAACTCACCCGATATAACTTAACTGAAGATACTGCCAAAAAATTCTATAGCTTCTTTCAAAGCGGCAATAAATACATCAATTTCTTGCCGAGTATTATAAAAAGATAAGCTAGCTCGTGCGGTAGATTGAATGCCAAGATGGCGATGTAATGGTTGAGTACAATGATGTCCGGCGCGAATTGCAACACCCGCTTGATCTAAAATTGTTGATAGATCGTGAGGATGGACATCGCCAGCAGTAAATGCTGCTAATGCAGCTCTTCCTAAACCTGCTACTTTAGGTTGAGGACCATAAGTCTGAATTTCAGAGATTTGTCCGAGTTGTTCCCACAAGTAAGCTGTTAATTCTGCTTCATAGGCATAGATATTATCCATACCAATTGCACTGAGGTAGTCTACTGCTGCACCAAGAGCGATCGCTTCTGCAATTGCTGGAGTTCCGGCTTCAAATTTGTGTGGTAAATCTGCGTAGGTAGCATGGTCTAAAAACACATCCGCAATCATTTCACCACCGCCTAAAAAGGGCGACATTGAGCGGAGGATATCTAATTTTCCGTAAAGAAAACCAATACCAGTAGGAGCGCACATTTTATGACCAGAAGCAACTAACCAATCGCAGTCAATTTGCTGCACGTCGATTGGCATATGCGGAACACTTTGGCAAGCATCAATTAATACTTTTGCACCATGTTCGTGAGCGATCGCTGCGATTTCCTTAACTGGACTAATACAACCTAAAGTATTAGAAACATGAACTGTAGCGACGAGTTTTGTTTTATCAGAAATGAGTGACTTAAAGTGTTCTAAGTCAAACTCTTGTTCTGCTGTTAATTCAACAAACTTTAGAACTGCACCAGTGCGTTGTGCTAATAATTGCCAAGGAATTAAGTTACTGTGGTGTTCCATAACAGAGAGAATAATTTCATCTCCTGTCTGTAAGCTGCTTCCCCAACTGTAGGCGACTAAGTTAATTGCTTCGGAGGCGTTGCGGGTGAAGACAATTTCTTGACGCGATGCGGCGTTGATGAAGGCTGCCACTTTATCTCTTGCGGCTTCGTAAGCATCGGTAGCTTTGGCGCTGAGGGTATGAACACCACGATGCACGTTGGAATTGTACTGTTCGTAGTAATCGCGGAGTGTGTTGAGAACAAGTAGTGGTTTTTGGGATGTCGCAGCGTTGTCTAGGTAGACTAAGGGCTTGCCGTTGACTTTTTGGTGGAGAATGGGAAAGTCGCTGCGGATGCGATCAGCTAGGGTTTTTTCTCGGGTGAGTGTCATGGTTGGAGGAAGGGAAGGTGATTGAACCGAACTTCGGCGCAGAGTTATTGATTAAAGATTGATGGTTTTTAGTAGAGTTTGTTGGAGGGAAGGGATAGGGATTTGGTTGATAATTTCGGCGGCGAAGGCGTTGACGAGGAGGTTGCGGGCGTCGGTAGCGTTGAGTCCTCTGCTTTGGAGGTAGAAGACTTCATCGTCATCAAGTTGGCTGACGGTTGCGCCGTGGGCGCATTTAACGTTATCGGCTGTGATTTCTAGTTGGGGTTTGGTGTCTACTCTGGCTTTGGGTGAGAGTAATAAATTGCGGTTCAGTTGGGCGGCGTCTGTTTGTTGTGCGGGTTTAGGTACGAAGATTTTGCCGTTGAAGACTGCGTGGGCGCGATCGCCGACGATACATTTATGTTGTTGGAGACTTGTACCGTAGGGATGATTGAGTGCAAGAGTACTGTGCGTATCGGCGAGTTGATTTCCGGAGATCTTAGTTAAACCGTTGAGGATTGTTTGGGTTTGTTCGCCAGTTTGGAAGATTTCTAAATTGTGACGTGATAGCTTTGCGCCTAAAGTAATTGCAGTGCAGGTGTAGCGGCTATCTCTTGCTTGGGCGATCGCAGTTTTACCAATATGAAAGGCTTCTGGGCTATCGCGTTCGATTCTAGTGTGGTTAACTTGGGCGTTTTCTGCCAGCCAAATTTCTGTTACTGCGTTGGTAAAGTAAACTGCTTCTCCTACTTCGGCTTCGGTTTCTTCTGCTTCTAGGTTTGTCATTTGATTGAAGTAATCTTCAATCAGCGTAACGCTACTATTCGATTCTGCTACGACAAGACAACGCGGTTGCGAAACGATTGGAGTGTTACTCGCAGTTGAAATAAAGAGGAGATGAATTGGTGTTTCGACAACAATATTTTTAGGTATCCAAACTATAGCAACATCTGCGATCGCTGCTGTATTCAGCGCAGTAAAGACTTCTTGTGCACCTGGAAGTTGTGCCAAATATTTTTTTATTTGAGAATGATACGCTGGTGGTAGCCCATCAAGGTTACTCGCGATTATTCCATCAGGTAGTGTAACTGCTGACAAGTCGGGTGCATAAACACCATTAACAAACACTAACCGACTGCGTGCTTCTGGCAGCAAAAGAGATTCAAGTGCTGCTAAATTTGGTTTTGATGACGATGCGGCTTGAAAATTAACTGACTTTAAAGCAGATAAATCAGTAAATCGCCACTCTTCATCGCGAGTTGTGGGAATTTTAGACTGCTGTACTGTCTCAGCGGCGCGATCGCGAATTGCTTGTAATAAAGATACTAATTCTGGTTCTTGAACAGCGATCGATTGTGTTTGATATAGACTCAACAACTCAGTGTCAACTGAAGATACTACCCCAACTTGGTTTAGGTCAGGAGTGACTTGAATACTCATTTTGCTCCTACCTCAGATACGTTCTCTTCTAGCACCCAGTCATAGCCACGCGACTCTAACTCTAGTGCTAATTCTTTACCACCACTCGTGATGACACGACCATCTGCCATAACATGAACAAAGTCTGGCACGATGTAGTTAAGTAGACGCTGATAGTGGGTAATTAAAAGAATGGCATTATCTGGAGTGGCTAATTGATTAACTCCATTAGCAACAATTTTGAGCGCATCAATATCTAATCCTGAGTCTGTCTCATCTAAAATTGCCAGTTTTGGTTCGAGTAGCGCCATTTGCAGAATTTCATTTCGCTTCTTCTCACCACCTGAAAAGCCTTCATTGACACTACGGTTGAGAAAAGTAGGATTCATTTTGACGACTTCCAGCTTTTCTTGGACTATTTCATCAAAATCAAAAGCATCTAATTCTTCTAAACCTTGCACTTTGCGTCGCGAGTTGTAAGCTACTCGGAGAAAGTCTAAGTTGGTAACACCAGGAATTTCTAGCGGATATTGAAATGCCATAAATACACCACTTTGGGCGCGTTCCTCTGGTTCCATTTCTAGTAAGTTGTTACCTTGGAAAATCACCTCACCGCCAGTCACTTTATAAGCTGGGTGTCCTGCTAAAACCTTTGAAAATGTGCTTTTACCAGAACCATTTGGTCCCATGATGGCATGAATTTCACCGGCTTTAATTTCTAAGTTAACACCTTTGAGAATCGGCGTTCCTTCTACTTCGGCTGTCAAATCCCGCACTGACAGCACAGTTCCACTGTTTTCTACAATCATCTTTTTGTCTTTGTGTCGTTCATTTAGCAGGACGGTACAGGGAGAATACTTATCCCACAGTTAGCCTACACTGCCTTCTAGTTTTAAGCTCAGTAGTCGATCTGCTTCTACTGCAAACTCCATTGGTAACTGATTGAAGACATCTTTACAGAAGCCACTAATCATCATAGAAACAGCATCTTCTGCAGATATACCACGCTGTGAAAAGTAAAATAGCTGTTCTTCACCAATCTTAGAAGTTGACGCTTCATGTTCTACTCTGGCAGTGTTGTTCTGTACTTGAATGTAGGGGAAGGTGTTGGCATGAGCATTATCCCCGATCAGCATTGAATCGCACTGTGAATAATTTCTTGCACCTTTGGCATTGGGACTGACTTTGACTAAGCCGCGATAGCTATTCGAGGAGCGTCCAGCTGAGATTCCTTTGGAAACAATAGTACTACGAGTATTTTTCCCAACGTGTACCATTTTAGTTCCAGTATCAGCTTGCTGCATATTGTTCGTTAATGCAACTGAGTAAAATTCACCAACTGAATTATCGCCTACGAGGACGCAGCTGGGATACTTCCAAGTAATTGCTGAACCTGTTTCTACTTGTGTCCAGGAAATTTTAGAGTTCACACCTTGACACAAACCGCGCTTAGTTACGAAGTTGTAAATTCCACCTTTGCCATTTTCATCTCCAGCGTACCAGTTTTGCACTGTAGAGTATTTAATTTCTGCATTGTCTAGCGCAACCAACTCTACCACAGCCGCATGGAGTTGATTAGTGTCGTACATAGGTGCTGTACAACCTTCAAGGTAGGAAACATAGCTCCCTTCCTCAGCAACGATCAGCGTCCGTTCAAACTGTCCAGTATCACCACTGTTAATGCGGAAGTAAGTAGACAGTTCCATCGGACATTTGGTGTTCTTGGGAACATAGACAAAGGAACCATCGCTGAATACAGCACTGTTTAACGCAGCAAAGTAGTTGTCTGCAATGGGAACAACGCTACCTAAGTACTTTTGCACTAACTCTGGATATTCTCGTAAGGCTTCGGAAATGGAACAGAAGATTACGCCTTCTTCAGCAAGCTTTTCTTTGAATGTTGTCGCTACGGAAACGCTATCAAAAATAGCATCCACTGCTACGTTAGAAAGTCGTTTTTGCTCTGAGAGAGGAATTCCTAGTTTTTCAAAAGTTTCTAGAAGCGTAGGATCGACTTCTTCTAGACTGTTGAGCTTAGGCTTCTTCTTCGGTGCAGAGTAATAAATGATATCCTGGTAATTAATCGGAGGATACTTGACATTAGACCAGGCAGGTTCTGTCATTTTTTGCCACTGACGGAAAGCTTTGAGGCGAAACTCTAGCATGAACTCTGGCTCTTCTTTCTTGGCAGAGATTAGCCGAATCACATCTTCGCTCAGTCCACGTGGAATCGTATCTGCCTCAATGTCGGTGACAAATCCGTATTTGTATGGCTGATTGACTAGGGTTTTGACAGTGGCACTCATGGGTAGTGTTCTCTTAGTGTTCTGTAATAGGATCTTTTTAAGGCTGGAAGACGGGTATTAGTTTAGTTTTTGACGTTTTTGATGCAACTGCTGTTACAATTAAATCAACTAAAACAACAAGTATGTTGTTTAATCTATCTCCATTTTACGCTACATTAACAACAGCTATGTTGTCAAAGTAAATTTTTCACCTAAAAATTTTGGTAAAAAGATGGCGATTACGCAGCAGCAGTCCTCCACCAAGCAGGATATCCTGCATTATCTACTTAAACAGGGTCAGGCAACAGCCCAGGAACTTGCTACGCAGCTAGAAGTCAGTCCACAAGCAATTCGCCGTCATCTTAAAGATCTTGAAGCAGAAGAGCTAATACACTACGCAGCAGTACAGGCAGGAATGGGACGTCCGCAGCATATGTACCAGCTAAGCCCTCAAGGGCGCGATCGCTTGCGACGCGACTCAACTGATTCAGATAGTTATGGTGAGTTTGCTGTTTCTTTATTAGACACTTTGGCAGAAACTGTCGGGCGCGATCAGATGAGTTCCATTTTACGCAAACAATGGGAGCGCAAAGCAATTGAGTATCGCGATCGCGTTGGTAATGGTTCCCTCAAAGAACGTGTAGCTAAGTTAGTCGAGTTAAGAAAAGCAGAAGGATTCATGGCAGAGTGGTATCCTGTAGATGAATTCAGGAGTGTAGGCGATCGCTTTATCCTCACAGAACATAACTGCGCAATTTCTAATGTAGCTGAGTCTTTTCCTAGCGTTTGTACTCACGAACTAGAAATGTTTGCCGCAGTGCTACCTGACTGTACCGTAGAGCGCACGCACTGGATTATCGACGGCGAACACCGCTGTGGATATTTAGTCCAAGCAAGACAAAAAACTCACTAATTTCTGACTTCTTTCATGATATCAACTCCGGTTAACTACTTACGATTCTAGTGGCTAGTCACTAGTCACTCAACAATAGTTTGGTTATTCAACCAGAGATAATATGAACACCCAACAGCAACCTTCAACTCAATTCCTGACGTTAGAAGAATCAGCCAAAGTAGATGCAGCGCTGCTATCGTCTCCTGAGAAGTTTTTGACTCGGCTCACGATTTCTTCTTGGAAGCTCTTGAAGCATATTGCCCGAGATTATAATGTTGCTATAGAAGATTTGACACCACAGCAAATCGTTGCTTGGTTTGAGCAAGATGGAAAAATTAGACGAGAGCAAGGCACTGAAGCTGCTTATCTAAAGTGGTGATTGAAAGTTGATAACAATACTTATTGTCTTACAGTTCATTTAATTAGAGCTAATAACTTTGACTTTGAGATTGGTTAGAGTTGCAAGATGGTTAAAAGTGCTTGTGTGCAGCATTTTTGTAAATGACATTTGTTCTCCTGGATCTATCCCATCACCTGCTTCTATAGAGACAGATGTACTAGCAACAACTTGATTATTACGTTGGTCAAACACATTCAATTGAATTACTGGTAACACTCCAGCTAAGTTAGACTCGTTCGTGAGATTTCCTTTGATTTCTAAAATATTTTTATCAGCAGTGGGTGTAATTGTGACCTCAGAAAATCGGATATTTTCTAATGAAATTATCTGAGGTTTTGATTTATCACGATTAGGTAAAATTTTGTTTATGATTCTAGTTTTATTGCAAATACTACTAGATAAATCAATAATTTCTCCACGCCATTCTACATAGCATAAAGGATCTTGAGCTAAGATTACTTGAGGAAATAGCAGAAAAGCTATAACCGTTCCTATTACTTTAAACATACATTTTTCTATAAAAAGTAGGCTTATTAAAAATCTTTTTAACAAGTAACAATTATTCTTCGCGAGTATTAATAACTAGTCAAGTAGTACAATTACAGTATAGTTATGTAAATTAACTAAATTAATATGAAATGTGGAGTAGGCATCTTGCTTGTCCATACTTATACTACTAACAGTTTCCAGGTCTTCTATTGCAGATTGTATTTAACATATTTACGAAGCGAGAATCGGGAACAGAACTACCTTGAAACAGAAGATCAGTTGAGGCAGGTCCGTAAGAAGTAATTCCAATAATTTGATTTAAACTAGGATTCTGTCCTCCGTTTTGCCCCACAGATGCTACTCCAAAATTCTGTATCCAAGGTCCACCACTTGAACCTCCTCGCATATCAGAACCATATTCTACCGAATTGGGAGTTCGGGTGCGGAAACTTTGGGCATTAACCTGGTGCATTTTATTGCCATTATCAAGATTGCCTGGATAACCAAGTAAAGTTGCGTGGTTAGGAAAAAGACTAAAAGTCTTAAAACCAAGAGAGCCAGTCACTTGACCGATTTTGCGATAGACTCCTTTAAAGGGTAAATCGTTGATTTCAATTACCGCGTAGTCAGCTGCGTTGGGGACAACGCCATTACCTTTAGCCCAAGCATCTGGAGTGAGTACATAACTCCAACTCCAAGACTTATAGGGCGCAGCACCATCTCGATATGCAGGAACAAATAGGAAATTAGTAAAGAAACCTTTTTGACCACCACTACCACCGTGAACGCAGTGACCTGCGGTTAAGACAATTCTAGGTTTGATAACTGCACCGGAGCAAACAAAGTCGCCTTGACCAGGTATTGTAAAAAAGAGTTTTCCTACTGCTCTATAAGGATAGACAAGATCTGCTGATAAAGGAACAAGTCGAGAACTTGTAAAGTAAGCTCTTGCTGAACCAGCATTGTTAGGTTGTACTAGTTGCTCATTGGCTACAGAATTTGTCTGACGTGGTTGAAATAACTTGTTTTGTAAATCAGGTGCAATGTTAATTGTTGGTGCTTGACCGCTTGCACTCACTGGAGTTCCTGCTAATGGAACTGTCTGTGTTGTTAACTGATTGGTAGGTTTAGGTAAATTTAATGGTTTAGCATTCTGCAGCCGCTGTGGAGTCCAGTAAGTATTGTTGCTATTGGTAGTAACAGTGTTGTTGACTTTAGAAACAAAGCCAGGTGCAGCCATAACCACATTAGGCACTACACTTGCAATTGTTGTAATAAACACTAAGTATAATTGAATGCGAATTTGAAATTTCATATCTGATTTTCCTCTGAACACCACTTCTTCAAAAAAGTTTTTGGTATAAAATCTCATGCAATTACGATGGAACCAAAAGTTTTTAGTTCCTGAAAACGATCGCTTCTTTAAAAGCCTTAGCTTTCATTCAGAGCCACTAGGGTAGTTGCATGCGTACTAAAAGCTTCTCAAATTGCAAATATATTATCCAAACTAGTTTGCTGGTAAATCTCCGCTTCAATAATGCTGTGTTATTCATTAAATTTTTTATACAATCTTTATTAAGATGTAAGAATAACTTGCTAACAGCATAAATGCAATATTGACACTTTTAAGGTATGTTATTATACAGATAGATTGATTAAGATAGTAATGTTACTGTAATAAATTTAACTAATGATGTTTAAAGGGAAATTGGTTAAGTATCAAACAGTAAATTATCAAGTTTTCTTATAACCTTAGTTAGAGCAATACTCAAAGTTTCCTAGCTCAATGAGACTTAAGTCCTGAAGTCATCTTAGTACTCATAAGGAATTGGCTTCAGGATTCAATCAACAGCAGCTCAAAAGAGGTAATTGTGGCTATTTTGCTTTATTTTTTGCGCCACGGACAAACTGAGTGCAGCCGAAACAATGCTTTTTGTGGTGCTATTGATCCAAGTTTGACACCAGAAGGAGTGGAGATGGCGCAAGCTTTTGCTGCGGCTTACCGTCATAGTTCCTGGGATGCTGTTGTTTCTAGCCCCATGCAACGCACGATCGCAACTGCAAAACCTTTATGTGAAGCATTAGGAATAGACTTACAACTACGCGATGGTTTAAAAGAAATCAACTTTGGTAAATGGGAAGGCTTGTCAGTCGATGCGGTAGCTCGCGATTATCACGACGATTATATTCGCTGGTCAGCAGATCCGGCGTGGTATCCTCCGACTGGTGGTGAATTAGCCGTGGCGATCGCCTCTCGCGCCATGCAAGTCATTGAAGAAATTAAAAATTCTTACAAAAGTGGCAATATACTAATCGTCTCGCATAAAGCAACGATTCGCATTATGTTATGTAGTCTGCTCGGAATCGATGTTGGGCGCTTTCGTTATCGCTTAGGATGCCCTGTGGGTTCTGTTAGTATTGTGGAATTTGGAACGCACGGTCCACTGCTTCATGCTTTAGCTGATCGTACTCACCTTAATGAGCATTTGCGCTCTTTACCAGGAACTTAATTAAAAAGCTGGGGGTTTAATTCTTCCCCAGCTACTAGATACTCATTCCTTTTGTGTCTGGTACCAACCTTAAAATGAATTGATGTTAGTAGTCCATTTCGTGCAAATTATGCCTCTCATCATTACTAATATCGAGAAATTCGCCTGTTTGACCATGTACATTAGTAGATAATGAGTAGACGTTGCTGCGATCGTAAGGAAGTTCTATCTTCAGGACGTAATGGACATCTCGCAATCCTTTAAACCAAAATTGACCTTGATTGTCGGTGCGAGTTGTTTGTGGTGGGATGGAATTAATTGTGACTTTGGCATTTGCTACTACGCCATGTCCATCGTGTATGCGGCGAGTATCGGCTAATTTACCATAGAGTAAACTGTCTCCCTGAGGACGCGCTCGAAACGCTAGGCTAGGTTGCAGTGTTAGTAATGCAAATACTGTTACGGCAATGACTATACCCAATACTAATCGCAGTTGTTTGGAACGCAGTAGTTTTTTGAATTTGAACATATTTGCGTTCTTTGATTTACTCAGTGTCATGATTCAGTCTCCGTAGCGGTAAATGGTCTACCAGTAGCTAAGTCTTGACGATTTCTCACGCCAGAAATTACAGCAGCCATGCGTTGGAAGACTTCAATTGAGCGAGTGGGTAGATACTAATCCTGATACAGGCATCTGCTCCATATTGAGATAGCCACCTGGTTGCCCATCTTTGACACCGTATTTCATAATCCGCGCCCCTGTGCGCAACGGTGTTCCCATCCCATCGCCAACAAAAAAGATCACTTTGTTGAGTTGACCTCGTTGTTGAAATGGTTGAACGCGGTAAGTATTACGCGCGGAAACTTGGCGTCTGTCGATGTTCAGAGTCGCTACGATTTCGTAACGTCCTGGCTTAGGTAAACTCCAGTTGCGGAGTGTTTGACCAAATAGGTTTGAGCCTTCGGGCGGTAGTCCGACTTCGATGGAACCACCAGGGAGTTGCAGATGTTCGTTGATTCGCTGTCTAAAGGTTCCAGTAAAGTTGTTGCCGTTGATTGTGATTGATTCTAATTTCGGTGCTGACTGCGCAGGAATTAAGCTTTCTACACGCAAATCAAAGCGTTGCCCAACCAGTATAGTTGTATTATTCGTAGGCCAGATGCGAACGATTTCCTCGTCTGCTCCTTGCGCCTGGACAGGTAGCACAGTAGCTAGCCAAGTCATTGCTACGATCGCAAAAGTGCTAACTACTTTCCATCGCTTCTGCACAAACTGAATTGAGCATAAACTGCTCATCGCAAAATCTCCTCTAATGATGGAAATAACAGTTTTTCCATGTCGCGTTTTTCACAGTCGCAAGCATTTGTAGCAGGGGAGGTGCCAAATAGCATCCAGAGGCTTTGTAGCAGTAACGCAGTAGCCGAAATTGCAACAAGCCCTGATACAAGAAGACTAATTGCACTATCAGCCCACATCCAACCAAGCCAGGAAATTGCGATCGCTGCTAAAATTACACCAAATGAGCTAAATAAATCTGACAGTACGTGCAAGAAGGCTGCTTTAAAATTAAGATCGCAGTGACTGCACTCGTGCAACCAAAAAGCATTACAACCATTAATTCCTAACCCAACAACTGCTGTCAGCAACATTGGTAGGCTAAGAATATCTGATGAAGTTGGAGATTGCATCCTTGCAATTGCTTCTGTCGCTACCCAACTTGCCAAAATAATTAAGCTAAGACTATTTAGCAGTGCGGCGTACAGTTCAATGCGACCATTGCCGTACTTAGCATGACGTCTAGCGCTTTGTGCGATCCAGCTTGCTATCAGCGTTACTCCTAATGCTGCGACATCTGAAAGTAGATGACCTGCATCTGCTAACAGAGACAAACTGTGGATCCATAACCCAACACCAAGTTCAACAGCAAAAAAACTGATCTCCAGCCCGATTGCTAGTTGTAGTATTTGGATTTTCCGCGTGTTCGAGTGCAATTTTGGCATTATTCACAAAGTAAAAATGGCGACCTTATGTAGTATCAGTTGCTCTAGAGAAGCATAATGTTTCTCAACTAGCAACTTGATTTTCATTGCCCTGATACGGAGGAAAATAAATGAATCCTTGTGCAGATTAGCAACTATTAGATTAATGAATCAGTAAGCGAACTTTAACTTTTGGTGAAAATCGGTAATTTGTAATTTGTAATTGGTGATAGGTATTTTTGCTAATTGCTAAATTTTAAATTACATTTATTTTCTTATTATTTTATCTTTATTCTGATACTATCTATAGTTCTAATATGATTCCTAATATTTACACAATTCCTCTAATTCAGTTAGCTTCTGGCGATCGCTTGTCACTTCAAGTCTATCGATTCGTCGGCGCGAAGTCTGGTAAAAAAGTATATCTTCAAGCAAATTTACACGGTGCAGAGATTGCTGGTAATGCTGTAATCTATCAACTAATTGAGTTTTTAAAAACCTTACAAGTTACCCAATTAGTTGGTGAAGTTTGGCTAGTTCCTGTATGCAATCCCCTAGGAGTCAATCAGCGATCGCATCGGTTTGCTTCTGGGCGCTATTGTGTATATGAAGGCAAAGATTGGAATCGAATTTTTTGGGATTATGAAAAAAGTCAAGACGACCTAGAAGAATTTGCTAAAACGCAAATTAATTTAGATATAGATACTATTAGAATAAACTATTCAAATAAAATTATCAATCATTTCGCTACACTTACAGAAAAAATTCATTCTCCTAGCAGCGTACCTTTTACAGAACTTTTTCGCTATCGCTTACAGTCGCTTAGTATTGATGCAGATTATGTAATTGATCTCCACACTTCTACTGATCGAGGCTTAGATTATCTCTATTATTTTTCTAGCCGCGAATTGAGTGCTCAATACTTTCTACTTGATTATGGTATTTTACTTGACGACTATGATGGTGATGCTTTTGATGAAGCTTTTATCAAACCGTGGTTAGCCTTAGAAAATACCTTGCGGCAACTAGGGCGAGAAATTACTTTTGATATAGAAGCTTGGACATTAGAACTTGGTTCAGGAATGCAAATGACACCACAGTCGGTAGAAAAAGGCGTACAAGGAGTGAAGAATTATCTACTGCATAAAGGTGTATTAGCGTTGAAGACAAAGGCGATCGCGCATGAGATGACTTTTAGATCAAAAAGTCAGGTAACAAAATATTATGCTCCTGTTGGAGGTATGGTACAAGCACGCGTACCTCTTGGTAGCGAAGTTGAAGCAGGAGAGAAACTGTATGAGATTTTAATGTTTAATAAAACTGGAGAATTGCCTTCTTTGATTGATATTTGTGCTGAAAAAGATGGTTTAGTTTATGACGTTGCTACTAATCATGCGGTGAATGAAGGGGAATATGTATTGGCAGTGATGTGATAGAACAAGGAAGGACAGGCAGGATGCCTATCCTATAGATTATTTAATCTCCTAAGCAGATATTTAATCCTCTGGCAGTTTTCACTAAAGTACCATTAGGATCGACAGCGCGATATTGGGCGATCGCTTCTGCTATGGGGACGCTAACAACTTGACGATTTTGCCAAGTCACCATTTGGTCATACTTTTGTTCAGCAATTAAATCAACAGCTGCAACGCCAAAAGCTGAAGCAATCAGTCTTTCTAAAGGTGATGGTGTTCCACCACGCTGAATGTGTCCTAACACTGTAACGCGAGTTTCTGCGCCAATGCGATGGCAAATTTCATCGGCTAAATATTGACCAATACCACCATATCTGCATTCACCTGAACGGTCTGTACTGACAACTGAATTACCTGTCTCGTTACGTACTGCTTCGGAGACAATGATCAAGCAATAGTTTTTGCCTTGTTCTTGGCGTTCTTTAATATTACGGCAAACTTGGTCAACGGTGTAAGGAATTTCGGGAATTAATATCACATCCGCACCACCTGCAATTCCAGCACTAATTGCAATGTGCCCCGCATCACGCCCCATCACTTCTAAAATCATGACGCGGCTGTGACTAGCAGCAGTAAAATGCAATCGATCCAAGGCTTCTGTTGCAATACTCACCGCAGTTTCAAATCCAATTGAAAGTTCGGTAACTCCGACATCATTGTCAATCGTTTTGGGAATTGCAACTAAATTGATTTTTCCTTGTTGGGCAAGACGACGCAAAATTGCTAAACTACCATCGCCTCCAATTCCAATCATGGCGTCTAAACCAAGTTGGTGATAACCAGCGATAATTTCCTCAGAGCGATCGCATACACTACCATCTGCCATTGGGTAAGCAAAAGGATCGCCTTTGTTAGTTGTGCCTAAAACGGTACCGCCAGTAGTTAGCAAGAAATTTACCTTTTCAACGTCCAAAGCCATATACTTTGGTGGTTGCTGCATTAACCCTAATGTAGCCTGGCGAATACCTAATACTTCCCAACTGTAAGTCCCTACAGCGCGATTTACCACTGCTCGAATGACAGCATTCAATCCAGCGCAATCACCGCCACTGGTAAGAATACCAATGCGTTTGTGTTCTCCCATTTTGACTTAAGCCATGAGTCCTCTTCTGAAAGTAGATTAAACTAGATTGGACGGACACTTTTTGCAAATTCCTACAGGATTTTATTATTTGTGATTTTTGGCAAAGAAACTATATTAAAACTTGCGAATGGGTAAAGGGTCAGTGTGAGTGGTTGGTGCTTAGTGGCTAGTCCGTAGCAATAACTCTTCTAGTTTCCCTAAGAATTCCTTAATGTAGCAAAGTAAATATTCAGGATTAATACAAAACAAAAGTGAGCGATATTGATAGTTTTAACTTTTCTGAAGCGTGGAGTATTCCGCAAGCGCCTACCGGATATAAATCGGGTTTTATTGGCATTATTGGACGCCCGAATGTCGGTAAATCGACATTAATGAATCAACTTGTAGGTCAAAAAATTGCGATTACTTCACCTGTAGCGCAAACTACGCGAAATCGTTTGCAAGGAATCTTAACAACACCAGAAGCACAACTGATTTTTGTTGATACGCCAGGAATTCACAAGCCACACCATCAACTCGGAGAAGTTCTAGTTCGCAACGCACGAATTGCAATTGACTCTGTTGATGTCATATTGTTTGTCGTCGATGGTGCGCAACCAGCGGGAGGTGGCGATCGCTTTATTGTTGATTTACTTAGTCGCACTGAAAATCCTGTGATTTTGGGGATCAACAAAATCGATCAACAAACGGATTCGCAGCAACTCGATCGTACTTATGAGGAGTTAATTGCACCCTATCAATGGCGAATTGTCAAGTTCTCTGCGTTTACAAAAGAAGGGTTAGACGAACTTTTACAGTTACTCGTTACGCATTTAGAACCAGGACCATATTACTATCCGCCAGATTTAGTTACCGATCAACCTGAGCGGTTTATTATGGGAGAATTGATCCGCGAACAAATTTTGCTGCTAACCCGCGAAGAAGTTCCCCACTCAGTAGCAGTGACAATTGACCGAGTTGAAGAAGATACGACAATTACTCGCGTCTTAGCTACGATTCATGTTGAACGTGACTCACAAAAAGGTATTTTGATCGGAAAAGGCGGTACGATGCTCAAAGCGATCGGTTCTGCGGCGCGAGAACAAATGCAAAAGCTAATTGCAGGTAAAGTTTACTTAGAATTATTTGTAAAAGTGCAACCCAAATGGCGACAATCGCGTTTTCGATTGTCAGAATTAGGCTATCGCGTGGAAGAGTGATTGGTGAGTGGAAGTCGCAACTACATAAATAAAACCTGCCTACGCGGGTTAAGAATCTTAGTTTTTTAAGTTTTATATCAGCACATTGAGATATTAATTGAATGCATAAAGTTCTGAAATATTACAACTTACATTTTGGAGTTTTATTAATTTAGTATCGCGGTGCGATCGCAAGTATCAATTGTATAGAGCCTCAATGTATAATCTTTTTGTATATACATCAATTTATATTATGACCGATCAAATTATTACTAAGTAGGGAAACAGTTTAGCTATCGCATTCCTAGTGCAATTGCCAAGCAAATTCATTTGCAAGAAGGCATAACAGTGAGATTTCCTGTTGTTGATGGTGGCATCATGATTCAACTGCAAAGGAAAAAATACACTTTAGAAGAACTGCTTGAGGGGATGACTCCAGATAACTTTCATTCAGAAACTGACATAGAAACACCTGTAGGTAATGAAGTCTGGTAATTGAATATTTTCTTGGATACCTACTATGCTCAAACATTACATTCAAAGGACTAGATAACAACGAGAAGATCTAGAAAGTACTCGCTGTTGTTATCTAGCCAAGTTTCAAACTTTAATGTCTCAATGACTGCATCAATAACTTTTTGACGATTCGTCTTTCCTTCCATAAACCAACCTGTCCAATAGACAAGTGAACTTGCACGTTGCACTCGCCATACAGTTAGTAAAGATTCTTGTTCTAGTGATATCAAAGAACTATTTTGGTGATAACCTGTGCTAAATGCTTTCACAATATCAGCAAAAAAATCTTCTTTCCAAGGAAACGAAGCAAGCTGATCCAAGCTACTTAAATAATCTAGTAATCTTAAGTCAAAAGTTGCAAACTCAAAATCTAAAACACCAATAACTTGGTCGTCTTCTACAAGAATGTTCGGTGTAATATAATCAGCATGAATTGTCTGGAGTGGTAATGTTTGATAGAGATAAGGCACAGACTCTATTACTTCACTCAACATGTGATTGAGAATAGTCTCCTCCGCAAATCCCAGATTTAGTACTTGGGTGATCGCCAACGGATTATTAATTAAAGGGTGAATTTGAGCTAAATTACCCCAGTATGGCAATCTTGCTAGTTGTCCCTGTGAGTCAAATTCTGTAAGGACGCAATGTAATTCCGCGAGTGTACAGCCTATAGATTGTATTTGTTGAAGGTTGCGTCGATCAGCTGGTTGTCCAACTATTCGCGGTAATAAAGCGACTTTTAGCGATCGCTGTTGGGTTTCGACATGAATTAGAGTTTCATCTGATAATGCAGGGATAGGTGCTGGAATTGCAAAAGATAAATTTACCTGTTGTAAAAAGGCAAGTAATGAGTGTTCATATTCAATTTGAGCAGCATCTGTTGTCGTAGAATAAATCTTCAAAACAAATTCGTCAGTTGGTGTGTGGACAAAGTATGTTGTATTACTTCTTCCCTGAGTCGCGTCTAGCATCATCTCAGACAAACATGACCAATGGTTAACAAGAACCTGTTTTTCTAATTCAGATAACTCCATTTGTATATAGCTAACCCTTTTCCAAAAACTGACATCAAAATCGATAATTACGCTGATTTACCCAAAAGCTAATTGGTACTGCACGACCTTGAGTGTCCACTTTAACTTCAACGACAAGCGATCGCTGTTGTTGATCGCGTTGTGCTTGCGAAATGCTTTGATTAATTTCATCGCGCTGGGCTTCAGGCATATAGTATGTTTCTAAGCCGTAAGCAATTGAGTTACCTGTAAATTTTCCTTTGATCGCGACTTGATTTGCAGCTAAATTTTGCGGGCGATCGCGACTGACGCGCACAGGTTTCCATGCAGGTGGTGGTGTTGTATTTGATGTAGGTGCTTCGAGTATGACATAAAGGTTTGTTCCCACAGGTACGTCATTGACCGAAGATTCGCTAGTTTGCTGTTGAGTTAACTCTTGCCAACCAGGAAGACGCTGCAAGTTATTGATTTGGGAAATGTCATAACTCAGTGTTTGCGAGTAACCCCGCAAAGGATCGTAAGGATCGACAGGTACGGTCTGCAGAATCGCGGTTTTTCCAGTAAGTTGCGTATAAAATGGTTGCGCTGGTGCAGCTAGAATAATTCCTGTTTGAAAAAGTAGCGGTAGCCATAGCCGCCAAAATGGTAATTTTCCAGGAAGTCGTTGCGGCTTTAAGACTTCAGGTGTTGTCTCAACTTTAGATGTCATAGTAAGTCCTTTTGGATTGTTTTTGCCTTATGGTTGCTATATGCAGGTCAGCAGGAAAGAACTATGATTGATCGTAACTATTTCCTACATTGGTAATAAATTACCTATTCGAGATTATGATTTTGCTGGATAGTTGATGCGGATGTGGCGTTCAAACCATAGCCCTACAGCCATTACACCAATGCCACATAAAATGAAAACTAAGGATTTAAAGAGTAGTCCTGTAGCAGATAGTAAAAATACGTAGAAAATTCGTAAGCTTAATAGCAGCATTCCACCCCAAAATGCGCGTCTTCCTCCTTTAGCTAATCCTGTACGAATTAACCCTGCTGCGAAGAGGAATAACATGACATTAAAGAGAAATGTGGCAAATGGCGAAATGTTAGTGACTTCAGTGTGCCAAAAAGTAGCGATCGCAATGATGCAGATAAAGATACCAATAATGATGGTGGTGAAATTTTGTTGACGACGGCGACTTCTTTGGGAAGTAATTAAACTGACCCATTGCCAAATTGCTATACCAGTTAAGACAATTGCATCAATTAGTAGTAATCGGTTAACTTGTCGTGATGTGACATACTCTGTATATTGTGCTAAAGAGTCCCAAAAAGTAGTTGTGGCTGCAAAGATAAACAAGACACTCAAAGTAAATAAGGCTAAATTACGTGCTATTGGTTGAAATGAACCAAATTTGATATGGCGATCGCTGTGTCTATGTAGTCTCAGAAAATTACCATACACGAGGAAAGAGTCATCGTAACTCCATAACAAAGCTGGTGGTAGTGCAAATGCAATACTTGTTACCCAACCTCTTTGAAATGTTCCCCAGACAAATGGTTGAATGTTTGCTTCTAAAGATGTGATGATGGCGATCGCACCTAGTGCAAAAATCCAGCCGGAACGACACCAATAAGCTAACGGGATAAATAATACTGCTGATAATAGTGGCATATGCTGCCCAATCAGCGATGACCATGATAATTCTGTGATACTAGTAGTTGACCAACTCAGTGCGATCGCACTTCCCCAATACCCCCAATAACCTAACCATAGTAAGATAATTGACAATACACCCAATGAAGTTAACCGCAGGCTGTATGCCATTGCTAACACGCCAATACCCCAAGCAAGCAACAATTCATAAAACGGTGCATTGATGTGAAAAATTTGCCCCATTAACCCCATATTTGCACCCAGAATCAATGCCCCCAAAAGGAGTAATCCATGTCCCAGGCGTTGTCGCGACTCTTTGGGATGTTTCCACAATAGAAAACCTGCAATATTAACGCCGATAAATAAACTCAACAGCAGCGTTACTTTACCAACTCGCGGTAATTCTTGCCAATTGGCAGCGACAAAGGTGATAATTCCTAAACCAATAAGAATACTACCTAAACCGACTAAAATTGCAATAAAACTACTACGTGCTGTGCTATCGAGCGTGTTAAATTGATAGCGTTGTGATAGCTGCTCATATTGCAAATCATCAATGAGTCCCTCAGCTTGCCATATTTGTGCTTCATGGCGTAACTGGTGACGAAACTTATCTGAAGTCACGTCAACCTCCTGTTTTATAAAAGTTTAGATTTTAGTAATAGATGATAGGAAAGTAAAGAAGGTATTATTTACTTCTTCAGTTTCCAGTTTTCCGTAAGCAATATTTGATTACATCTATTAGTTGATGAGATTGCTGCAGGCTAATGTCATAGTTATAGCTATTTCTTAGTATATATTTATTGTGAAGTTAGCATTGTGAGCCAATTGCTTGCAGTGTGACAGTTTTGTCTGTGGATACCACAGGCAAGTTGCTTATGCCATACTTATTGTAAGTTTTGATGATGGATCAACCTTCAAATTTGTTATTAAAATTAAGCCGTCGTTTGTTTGATGATGCAACAGAACAAGAAAAATTTATTGATGCGCTCATTCATCCTCAACCGTTTCATCCTTGTATTGTTTGGGGTCGAGAAAAGCGATCGCCATTTAAAATAGAACCACCGATATCCTGGCAACCATATTTTGTAGATCGTTTATCTTTTGGTGAAAAACCAGGACAGCATCCTTTACATAATGAAGGTTATTATTACTGCTTAGACTTTTCTTCAGTGTTTGCTGCAATGAGTTTGTTAGCAGTGCGATCGCCTATAAACACTATATTTGATATGTGTGCTGCACCAGGAGGTAAAAGTATTTTTGCTTGGCGGGCTTTACAACCTCAACTACTTGTTTGTAATGAAGCAATTAGCAAGCGTATTGGAATGCTAATTTCTAATATAAAACGCTGTCGTATTTCTCCGGTAATTGTAATAAGTAAAGATCCAGGTGATTTAAAACAAATATTCTGTTCTAGCCAATTAGTTATAGTTGATGCTCCCTGCAGTGGTCAATCTTTATTAGCAAAAGGTAGTAAATTACCAGGATGTTTTCATCCTAATACTATTAATAAAAACGCAAATCGGCAAAAGAGAATCATTGCTAATTCAGCACAATTAGTAGCACCACAAGGCTATTTGGCTTATATGACTTGTACGTATTCTGTTGAAGAAAATGAGCAAGTTTGTGAGTGGCTTTTGGAGAAGTTTCCGCAGTTTCAAGCAGTGGATGTTTCTGAATTGGTAGAATATCAATCTCAGCTTACTAATCTTCCTTGTTACCGGTTGTTTCCTCAAAGTAAATTAGGGACGGGGGCGTTTACGGCGTTATTTCAAAATACTGGGGTAGGGGAAGTTAAAAACTTGGATGTTGAAATGTTGCAGCAGGTGGGGATTAGGTACAAGTTGAATGATGTGAACCACACAGACGCAGAGAAAAAGGTTGTGGAGGGTTTATTTATAGGAAATAATTTCTAGTTCGTTGTAGCCTGTTTGAGGATCGAGGGTGCGTGTGAAGGTGAAGTCTTTTGTTGTGCCAATGATGATTTCTGCGGTTGTGTAGATGATACAGCCGTTGTCTAAGTGTCCGCCGATGGTTTTACCGTGTTTGTCGGCTATACAGATGTGGAGATGGATGCCGCTTGTGGCTAATGTTCCATTAAGAGAAAGGATTTCAAATTTATTATCGAGTACAGCACTTATGTCTTGATTAGCAAAGCGAATTGTTGCTTGTTTGAGGCTACCAATTGCACTTAAAATGAAGCCTGCTTCAATCTTAGTTTGAACGGTAAAAGTTTTTAAACTTTGGCGTAAGTCTGTGTCAGGTTTGAGTCTTAATGCTAATACTTCCATTGATGTTGATTGGTATTTTTACTTAAGTTTATTAGTTTGAGTAAAAGCTATCTCAGTGATTTTACTAACGTGAGATTTGAATGAAATTTATACAATAAATCCAATAAGGTAAATTTTATTCTACTCATTTATATGATTTCTCAGTTTCCGCAATGTGAGAATTTATCAGAACAGGTTGAAAGTCTCTTACAATTGTTGCATCAAGAACCTGCATTGCGTACTCAAGATACGTCTTCAGTTCAATCTTCACTGCGAAAAGTTGTTTCACCGACGTTTGAGATTGTATTTGCTGGGGCGTTTAGCGCTGGTAAATCAATGTTGATTAATGCGTTATTAGAACGCGAACTACTTTATAGTGCTGAAGGTCATGCTACGGGAACTGAGTGTTATATAGCTTATGCTGAACCTGAAGCGGAAAAAGTTATTCTCACTTTCTTGAGTGAAGCGGAAATTTGCGAACAAGCTGAGGTGTTATGTCAACGGTTGAGTTTAACTACACATGTGAGAATAAATCAACCAGAAGTGATGAACTTGCTATGTCAAGGATGCGAACTGATTATTCAACAAGAAGGTGGTGAGAGTAAATCAGAACGCGCTAAGCAAGCGAAGGCGTTGATTTTACTATTAGAGGGTTTTGAGGCAAATCGCGATCGCATCCACAATACTAATAATGCCACGTATTCAATGGAGCAGTTTAACTTTTCTAATTTGAAGGAAGCTGCAAGTTATGCGCGTCGGGGTAGTAATAGTGCAGTTTTGAAACGCGTTGAGTATTACTGTCATCATCCGCTTTTACAAGATGGCAATATTTTAATTGATACGCCAGGAATTGATGCGCCGGTACAAAAAGATGCAGAGTTGACATATCGCAAGATTGAACATCCCGATACATCGGCAGTTGTCTGCGTACTTAAACCTGCTGCTGCTGGTGACATGACAAAAGAGGAAACAGAGTTACTAGAAGCCATGCGGGGTAATTCAGGAATCCGCGATCGCGTTTTTTATGTCTTTAACCGCATTGATGAAACTTGGTACAATACACAACTACGGCAGCGCTTAGATGGTTTAGTTATTTCGCAGTTTCAAGAAAGTAGCCGCGTTTACAAAACGAGTGGATTACTTGGATTTTATGGTAGTCAAATTAAACACACTAGTGGAAGCGATCGCTTTGGTTAAATTCCATTTTTGCTGAAAGTGTCAAAGGTATTGATAGAAAAGAAGACACACCGCAATTTGTTAATGAATTTAATCGCTATTGTGCTAACTCTGGTAAGCTTTCACCAAGTAAGTTTCGCATTTCAGTGAATAGTTACGAAACACCAAACGAAAACTACATCCGAATTTTAGCCGAACAAGGTACACTCCTGATCGATCAGTTAATTGCAGATAGTGGAATTGAAGAATTTCGCAGTGCAATTACTAAGTATCTTACCCAAGAGAAACGCCCGCAGTTATTTGCAACTTTAGCAAATGATTTACAGCCGTTGTGTATCAGTTTGCGGAAACATTATATGGATGCACAGCGCGAATTAGATAGTCAACCGCGTGAAATTGATGCAATGAAAGCGCGGGAACTCGAACTTCTCAGCCAGCAGTTGCAGCAAATTGGGAAAGAGTATGCAACGCATATCGAAGCAGAAGTTAATGCAATAGTGACTAATGCTTGCACAGCTTTTGAAGACGATTTTCGCAAACTTCAGGCACGCATGATTCGCCGTTTGGATGAGTTACTTGACACATTTTCGGTGAGTGATGCGTATAGTCGCGCCACACTGAGTCATCCTCGCAATGCAACTGCACCATTAATTGCTATTTTAGTCGAGGCATTGTATTACTTAGCAAATCAACTTGAAGTTATTTTAGTTGAGTCATGTCAAGAAGTTATCAGTAGTTTATTTCAACGTTTAATTGAACGAGTACGCAAGTCAGAATATTATCGTAATTTGTATCGAATTCTTGGTAATGATAGCAGAATTGAACAACAGCTAAAACTATTAGAAAAAGATGTTAAGCAAGCTTTAATTAGTGCTGCAAAAGTCGAATGCGATCGCTTTGTGCGCGAAAGTCCTAGATTTTACGATGAAGGTACTTTTTCAATTTATCAATTTCGTCAAACATTACAGCAAACTTCGCAAGGCTATGACTGCGAAAGCATGGTAAATGCCGAACCCGCAATTCGCCAGTTATTAAAATTAGATTTTGAACCCAAAGTTTCTGCTACGATTCGCAGAAATTTCCGCCAAACTATCAACCAAACACTCAAATCGCTATTATTACCAGTAGCCAATCAACAAGCTGATGAGATTTTACAGCAATACACTCAAGCTCGTGCTTACTTAGAACAAACACTAGAGCAAGAAGTAGAAGAGAAAATTAGAAAAAATGAGCGACTTCTAGGAGAATTGCAAGATAAAATTGCAGTTTACAACCAAGTCATTGCTGGAATAAATAGCTGTTTACAAGCAATGCATTTACACGAGCATTTGTTACCTGTAGTAGAAGGACGTACTTTAATTACATCTTCTATTGACACTAAGTTGTTGGTTCCAAATTCAGCAAGTAACAGCCTTATTATGAATGGAGAAAAAGTTAAATCTGAATTGTAAAAAATAAAAATACTAAGAGAAAATTAGGCAAATACATGCTTCAGAAAAATCAAATGTCACTTAGCGAAGACGATGTTATTTATATTGATAAGACATATCTAGCTTGGTATGAACATCCAATGTTTAAACTTAGTCAGCTTAAAACTCAAATTAAACTTCTTTTAAGAAAATACATTGGTTATCACTCCGAAGAGAAGGAAAAGAAATGGTTTGAAGATGGTGTAGATTGTGAGATACTTAAAGTTGGTGCAAAAAATTGGCAGAAAGGAAAAATTAAACTTACTGTTAAATTAGACTTTATTCCTGAAGAAATAGAAACAGAAGAAATATCTACAAATAGGATAGCGCAACAAAACTTAGCAGAAACATCTTTAGAGGATATTCGGCAAAAGATAAACCAGGTTAACTAAGAAATATTAGGAAAAAATAAAAATGAACTCTGAATTTAATAGTTTAGAACGTGAAGACGTTGTATCTGTGTACTCTAGTCAAATTTTTGTAAATAACCGGACTTTTACAATTAATGAGTTTATTTCAGCTATGATGCCGACGATAAAAGACAAATCAGGAACAACTTGGACAGAAGAAAAAGCTAATTGGTTTGGGGAAGGAATAGAATGTAAAGTATTAAAGCCAGGTGCCAAAAGTTGGCAGCGAGGAAAAGTAAGAATTACTCTAGAATTTTGTCCAGAAGACCTTGAGATTAAAGATAATAATGAATCGCCAGTCATTAGTGATAACTCACCTCTTGATGATATTCGGCAAATGATGCCTAAAAATGGGCAGTAGTAGATTTTATGAGTAAAACACCACGAATTCACATTCCGCAAGCAGTGAGGAAGTATGTGTTTGAACGCGATCGCCTGCAATGCCAAAGTTGTGGTAAAACTGCAATAGAGACACTCACCATCGATCGCATCATTCCGCTTGCTCGTGGTGGTAAAAACGATATTAGTAACTTACAAACTCTCTGTCGTTACTGCAACCAGCGCAAAACGCATCACCTCGATCCCCGATATCAGCGCCACTATAATCTCTAATTTCCCCTGTGTTCTCTGTCTTTGAAAGCAAGCACTTTATCAACATAACTATCATTAAAGTAAACCCCAGATTATCTTGATTAGGGGCGAAAGCAATGAAACTTCATCTACTCCAACCAAAACGTATTTTTTGGGCGAGTATCTTCTCTGTCATTCTCTTTCCTCTTTCTGGCTTAGCTGTCACTGTACAAGAGGTGCCAAATCCCCGCAAAGAATATGGCGGTTGGGTAACTGATATGGCAGGAATTCTTAGCGACGAGACAGAAGCCCAAATTAACCAGATGATTTTTGAATTAGAGGCAGAAAAAAGTACGGAAATGGCAGTAGTGACTGTACCAGAAACAAGCCCTGCTACATCACCGAAAACATTTGCTACAGAATTATTCAATTATTGGGAAATTGGCAAGCAAGGACAAGATAATGGCGTATTATTGTTGATTTCCGTAGGCGATCGCCGCGTAGAAATTGAAACGGGTTATGGTGTAGAAGCAATATTACCTGATGCCAAAGTAGGCAATATCATCGATACTCAGATTATCCCTCGTTTCAAAACAGGAGATTTTGCAGGTGGTACGCTGGCAGGAACTCAAGCATTAATCGTGGTTCTCAAATCCGAACCATCATCAGGAAATCAGGTCATACCTCCAAATACTCAAACAACCCCAAACAATAATAACTGGATATTATGGGGAGTTTTAACAGGAGGCGGAATATTAACCCTAGCAGCAGGAAGTGCTGTTTACTTCAGTCGTCCTCGTAAAATCTTCATTACACCAGAAGGGCGTACCCGTAAAGGTCAAGGTAATTACACTTTTTTCTGTGCTGATTGCCAACAACCAATGCAGCAAGTCGATTATTCCATAGTCCAATCCTATTTAAGTCAACCAGAATTGATAGCACAAAAACTCGGCAGTGTCAAGTTTCAGGGTTGGAAATGTCCTAGTTGCAGTCAGAAGCAAACTGGTGATGGATTCCACCTGATCGCCCAAGAGTCTCGTTCCTCCAAATTTCGGCAATGTCCTCACTGTCAAGAATTAACTATCACTCGTAACGAGAAGACTGTGAGATCGCCAACTCAATACAGTTCTGGAAGGCGACTCATTACTGATGAGTGTCACAGTTGTTCTTACTATCGCCAGCAAGAAGAAATTATTCCTCGTTTACCGCCTCCTCCGCCTCCGCCTCCTCCTAGTAGTTCTTGGGGTAATTCTGGTGGTGGTAGTAGCTTTGGTGGTGGTAGTAGTGGTGGTGGTGGCGCTGGTGGGAATTGGTAAAATCCTATGAATAATCCAGATAAAAGAATTCCTGAAGATATTGCCCCAGAAGTGTTAGAGTTAGCCTCGCGCAATTATGCTAATCACACTCAAAGTTATTCAGCTTCAGAGTTAGTAGCCGCAGGCGAAGAAGTTGATATTCCTGCCGAATTCATTCAACAAGCCATTCTAGATGTCCAAGCAAGACACAAACAACAGCAACAGCAACAACAGTATTTAGCCCATCTGCGTCAAAAATTATTCATTGCTGCCGCTGGAATGGTAGCTACTTTGAGTGTCTGGAGTATCTGGACTTACAACTCTATTTCTAGCAGTCACTCTAGAGTAGAAGCAGCTTGGGCACAAGTCGAAAATCAACTCCAGCGTCGTGCTGATTTAATTCCTAATCTTGTCAATGTTACTCAAGCTTATGCTAAACAGGAACAAGAACTAGTCTCTTTGTTAGTGCGATCGCGTCAAACATATTTACAAGCGACGACTCCTGAAGAAAAAGTTGCAGCCACAGTGCAAGTCAATCAAGCCATTGATCGCTTCCGCGATTATGCTACTGTCAATCCTCAACTGCAATCAAGTCAATTATTTACTAATCTTCAATACGAACTCACAGGTACAGAAAATCGGTTAGCTGTAGAAAGAATGCGGTATAATCAAGCAGTGCAAGCTTATAATCAGAAAATTCAAAGTTTTCCTAACGTCTTAGTTGCCAATACTCTTGGGTTTGAGAAGAAAGACTTTTTTCAAGCTACAAATACTAATGTTCCCATAGTTCCTTAAGAATAAAAATTATCAGTCCTCCAGCAAAAGCACCGAAGGGCATATATAAAGCCAGCAGTTGCATTAACCTTCCCCTTTAACCTACTAATGCCACGAAGTCTAATGAGTGTGCGATCGCCATTAAGTACCGAAGTGATCGCGATTGTGCTGTGCGTCAAAATCTATAATGGGTCCTCTGGGCACAATTTGATTGGGATTAATCTCAGTCATACTCATGTAATAGCCGCGTTTAGTATGGTCTAAATTACACGTCGCTTTGAATTCAGGACGCTGATATAAATCCTTGAGATAATTCCAGAGGTTGGGATAGTCGATAATTCGCCGCAAATTGCATTTAAAGTGACTGTAATAGACTAAGTCGAAGCGATACAGCGTTGCAAACAGACAAATATCAGCTTCTGTAAGTTGATTTCCACATAAATAGCGCTGAAAACTCAGAACGGTTTCCCATTGATCTAAACTATCAAAAAGTTCAGTCACTGCCTCTTCATAGGCAGCTTGCGAAGTCGCAAAACCAGCCCGATATACTCCTGCATTAATTGGCAGATAAATGGCATCAATTGTTTTATCAATTTGCTGCTGTAGGTTGCGTGGGTATAAGTCTATTTTCTGGGTTGCTAATTGCGTAAACTC
This sequence comes from Gloeocapsopsis crepidinum LEGE 06123, assembly GCF_015207655.1. GTDB lineage: Bacteria > Cyanobacteriota > Cyanobacteriia > Cyanobacteriales > Chroococcidiopsidaceae > Gloeocapsopsis > Gloeocapsopsis crepidinum. Next base: position 92,622 of record NZ_JADEWN010000013.1, read on the forward strand.
TACATCAAACATCCGCATGATTTCGCGAGATTCGTTATTGACGATTGTTGAAAATCGCTTATCCCACAACACGGGAACTGTGACTCTTCCTGTATACTTGGGATCGGCTTTGATATAAACCTCTTGCAAATATTGAGCGTGATTTACCGAGTCAGGAATTGTTCCTGGTGCGTCACTAAACAGCCATCCTTGATCGCTCATAATTGGATCGACAATAGACACTGAGATGGTATCATTTAAGCCTTTGAGTTCTCGCATAATCAAGGTGCGATGTGCCCACGGACACGCCAAGGCAACATAGAGATGATAGCGTCCTGCCTCTACCTTAAACCCACTTTTTCCATCAGCAGTCACGCGATCGCGAAACGTTGTTGGTATTTCACTAAACTTGCCACTGGAATCTGATTTATTTCCGTCAGTTGTCCATTGACCTGCAATCATCATTCCTGACGCCATAGTTTTCTCCTAAGCCTAGGGCATTGCAAGTTACAGAATCTATATTTCTGAACCTTTAATGATGGCTTCAAGAAGACTTCCTTCTTTTTCTGAAGGCTGTGAGTTTCTTAAACATTCTTTATCACATTGCTTTGCAGCCAAACCCTCACATTTTAGTCGTGCATTCGCTGTAGCAATTGTATGTAGTAAACTTCCAGAGGTTGAAGAGATATGATGTAATATCTTCTTCAGTCTTGATGATCTTCGCAGCGATCGCTGGCTTATTTGTTAAGCATAACCTGAGTTCGGGTTAAGCAGATGGAGGTAAAGCCCATTCTAAGTGAAGGGAGGGCTTTTTGGGCTGATGACAATAAGCAATCAAACCACAGAGGACATTAACACCAAAATTGACGGGACTACGATG
>NZ_JADEWN010000124.1 GCF_015207655.1 Gloeocapsopsis crepidinum LEGE 06123
GGTGAGGGGTGAGAGAAAGATTAGTATAAATGGCAAGATTTCATTAATTTAATGACAGCGAGTACAATTACACAAGATCCGACGACAGAATTAGTCATTCAAGTTGAAGGACTAAAGAAACGCTATGGCAAATTGGTAGCAGTTCGCGGTATTGATTTTACAGTTCGCCAAGGAGAAATTTTTGGTTTAATTGGACCTGATGGCGCGGGAAAAACGACAACGTTTCATATTCTTGCTGGAGTCATGGAAGCAAGTGAAGGTGCTGTCCAAGTACTGGGGCTACCTCCTCGCGATGCAAGGTTAGATATTGGTTACTTAACGCAGCAATTTTCGCTTTATCTCGATTTGAGTATTGATGAAAATCTCAGCTACAGTGCAGGCTTACGTAAAATTCCTTCAGATTTATTGCAACAACGCCGGAATAAGTATCTCAAATTGATGGGATTAGAACGCTTTGGCGATCGCCTTGCAGGACAACTTTCGGGAGGAATGAAGCAGAAATTGGCGCTTTGTTGTGCATTAGTGTCTCAACCGCAGATTTTACTTTTAGATGAACCAACGACAGGTGTCGATCCTGTATCGCGACGAGAATTTTGGGATGTCCTTGCAACTTTAGCAAATGAAGGTGTGACAATTATTGTAGCAACACCCTATCTTGATGAAGCAGAACGTTGCAATCGCATTGCTTTGATGTATGAAGGGCAAATTCAGCAAATTGGGACGCTCAAACAACTACGAGATGATTTAGGCTTAGAACGTTTAGAAGTGCGTACAGAGAACTTGCAAGTCCTCGAAGCCGCAGAGAAAATTTTACTATCCATTAATGGAGAATCAGATCCACGCATCGATGTTATTCATCCTGAACAAACTTATAATGCGATCGCAGATGTGCAAAGTTTTGGCGATCGCCTCGATGTTTTAGTCCCGAACGTTCAAAAAGGTGAAGCACAAGTCCGCAGGCTGTTGAATCAAAACAATATACTGTTAGACACGATTGAGACTGGCGAAGCCACCTTAGAAAACGTCTTTGTCACGCGCTTACGCGCTGCAGGTTCCGATCCGCCGTTTATTCCCTTTCCCAAAGTGGGGCGAAAGAATACCGTCTCTACTTCATCAGTGGCGATCGGTGCGAGAGATCTACGCAAAGTTTTTGGTAACTTTCAAGCAGTTAAGGGAGTCAATTTAGAAATTCGCTACGGGGAAATTTATGGATTACTGGGGGCGAATGGTGCGGGTAAAACAACCACAATTAAGATGTTATGTGGATTGCTAGAACCAAGTAGCGGTAAGATTTCGCTAGCAGGACAAACGCAGAATTTACGAAGCAATCAGCTGCGGCGGCGTATTGGTTACATGAGCCAAAAGTTTACGCTGTATGATGACTTGAGCATTGTGCAAAATTTGGAATTTTATTGTGGAGTGTATGGAGTTTCGCGGCGATTCCGACGCGATCGCATCGACTGGGTGTTAGAAACTTGTGGCTTGGTAGGTCAAGAAGATATGATAACTGGGCAATTACCTGGTGGTTGGAAGCAGCGAGTTGCGTTCGGGGCTTCGGTAATGCACGAACCAGAGATCTTATTTCTTGATGAACCCACATCCGGCGTCGATCCGCTGGCAAGGCGACAATTTTGGCGCTTAATTGAAGATTTTGCCCGCAACGGAACTGCAATATTGGTAACAACACACTATCTAGAAGAAGCCGAACACTGCAACCGCATGGGTTTTCTAGTCGCTGGTGAAGTTGTCAGGCAAGGTTCACCCAGTCAAATCAAAGCTGAACAACCAGGTCAACTTTTAGAAGTCATTACTGATAATACACAAGTTGCATCGAATTTACTCAAAACGCAACTCGAACCTTGGCGTGTATCAATTTTTGGCGAGAAACTTCACGTTGTTCTCGATCATCCAAAAGAAATTTCTCAACTTCGTTCAACTTTAAAGAAGGAAAAATTGCAGATTCACTCGCTTCGCCCGATTCCCTTTTCTCTAGAAGATGCATTTATCGGTATTGTGCAACGTGCAAGTTAGAGTAGCAAGTAATCTTACTCCGGTAGAAATTCATCATTTACTACTTCTGTCAACTCATATAGACATTCGATCGGAAAGGTTTCTAGAGGTAAACCAGTTTCTGCTTTTGCTTGCTTGACTGCTTCTGTATAAGCTTCAGCAAAGATGCTTTCAAAATAAGACTTAAGGCTAGGAGATTCTTTGAGTGATTTTTTAATTCGCCTGCGATGCTCAATGATACTGCTTTCCCAACTACCACTTCTGTATTCAGGTTGATATTGCCATTTGAGTAAGTGAAGCAAAACTACAATCAAATTACTTTCTAAACTTCTGCATTCACTCCTCCCCATATCTTCAATCTCCTCGATCAAATTCTCCCAGTCCACATTTTCATAGTTCTGACTCCGTAATTTTTTTACAGTCGTCTCGATCCATTGCAAATAATCTGTTTCGTACAGCGTTTGGTAATCAGATTTGAAAGAATGCATAGGGTTTTATTAGAATTTTATGACAATAAGCAAAAATACAACCGTATTAAATATTCTTAATTGTAACGAAGCGATCGCCTGCTAGTGTTCAGAATTATGCATAAAAAACCACAGAAAAATATTACAGTGCGCAAAGCTAAGTTAGAAGATGCTGAAGCTATTTGCAATGTTCATCGTGTATCTGTACGCACATTATGTACAAAGGATTATACACCTAAGCAAATTGAAGCCTGGGTTGGTAAATCTGAGCCTGACAATTTTCGCAAAGCACTAGTCGAAAGAGGTGAAACAATATTTGTTGCTGAAATTGAGGAATTAATTGCTGGCTTTTCTTCTTTATTTAAAGATGAGATATATGCTGTCTACGTTCATCCTGAATACACTCGTCGAGGAGTAGGTACCCGACTTCTAAATGCTGTAGAAAAAGAAGCAATATTTCAACCTATCAAAAAGCTCAAGCTTGTATCATCAACAACGGCTCAACCTTTTTATCAAGCAAATGGCTATCAAGTTGTTGAACACTCATTTCATACCTTGCCTTCTGGCATCCAAATTCCTTGCGTTTACATGGAAAAGTCTCTAAATGAAACGGATTTTAACACAGTGTATTAAAGAGCTGGCACAATTTCGACGCGATCGCCTCACGGTTGCATTAGCAATTTTGTTACCTTTAGCAACTTTGTTTATCTTTGGTTTTGCCATTCGTTTAGAGGCAACAAATATTCCAATTGTCATTCAAGACTTAAATAATAGTCCTCTCAGTCGCAGTTATATTGAACAATTAATGGCAACAAATCAGTTTCAGCTTATGCGCTGGGATAATAATGTCATGGCTGCATTAGAAAGAGGAACTGCCAAAGCGGGCGCAATCATTCCTCCTGATTTTGACTCACAAATTAACTTAAATCAGCCTACTACCGTACAAGTATTAATTGATGGTACTGATGCCAATAATGCAAGAATTATTCAGAACTCTTTTAGAGCTACCACTAATGCTTTTTTACAAACTGCTGACTTACAACAAAGACAACCTAATATAGTCGCCAGAATTCGGCTGTGGTTTAACCCAGGACGCAAAGAATCATTATATATTGTCCCTGGAGTTTATGGAGTAATTTTGTGGATTTATCCGTCATTGTTGGCGGCGATCGCAATGGTGCGCGAAAAAGAACGCGGGACAATTTTGCAAGTTTATGCTTCTAGCCTCAGTGCTGCCGAATTATTATTAGGAAAGGGACTTGCTTATTTTATTATTGGTATTGCTCAAGCAATTGTAATTATTGGTCTTGGTTCATTATTATTTCAATTAAGTTTTGCTGTTGAACCAAGTGTTTTTATTCTCGGAACTTTACTTTATTTATGGACAAGTGTATTGTTTGGTTTACTCATTGGAGTTAGAGCTAGTAATCAAAATGCAGCTGTGCAAGGAGTTGCTACTATCGGTTTTCTTACCTCACTTTTGTTATCTGGTTTCATTTACCCTTTAAGTAATATTCCTTTCCCACTTTCATTGATTTCTAGTATTTTGCCTGCTCGATATTACATAGAACTTAGTCGCGATGCCTTTGTACGAGGTACAGGTTGGGTAGGAGTTTGGTTGATTCCTCTTGTTCTCATATTTATTAGTTTACTACTCTTTAATGCTGCAAGAAGAGTATTAAGTAAAATGCAGTTACTAGACTAATTAAGTTTATGATGTGAATTATAGCTTCATTGATTATTTTGCCAAAAACGTAATGAGTACATTGTTTTAATATCTCCATTGATTAAGAACAACAAACCGATTCCGAAGTACATATTCTGCTGTCTCTAAATTTTTGATTGCTTTCACAATCTCCCCATAACTCATATTCTTAGCTAGATCAGAATCTTGGTAAACTGCTAAAATTCCTGAATGCATTGAGTTAGTCTGATGCAAATCGTGAAAGTCATTACAATTACGTGTAAGTAGCACTCGCTGATCTTGTCTAGTAGCATCTAGTACAACTGAGTCTGGACGATTCATCAAGTCTATTGCATTGACTGTGTAACGACATCATGTCCTGCCGCTTGAAGAAGTTCAACTAAATACTTCGCTTGAGAATCTTCATCAAGCAACATTCGTAGGCTCAAGTGAAACCACTTTTACTTCCAACCGATAACGTTCTTCACCTGCTTCCAATTTCAATAACTCTTGATGACTCTCGCAGTATTGAATAACTTCACAAATAGCAGCCAATGGTAAATTCCAATTTTCGACTGCTTGCTCTGGTGATAGACGAATATATTACTGTACATTCAAGTTTGACGGATTCTCATCAAGGTCTTGTCTCTCGCTGCTGGTAAGCAAGCTTCAAGAACTGCCTTTGCCATTAACTCGCTTGGCACAACGGTTGAACTCACCGGACGGGGATAATCTTTGCAACTCAACAGATAACCTACGCTCAGTTCCAGTGCAATGATTTGTTAGAGGATGTCTGAAAAGTCAAAGACTATACCAATCGTCTCAACATAAGACGAATCATCGCAACTTGAATCATCGCCTCAGAAGTGGCAGGTAAAACCTCATAATCTTTGCTCAGTCTCCGACACCAG
>NZ_JADEWN010000125.1 GCF_015207655.1 Gloeocapsopsis crepidinum LEGE 06123
CAGTAATTCCCATTGTTCATCTGTGAGATCGGTACGATATGATTGACCCATGACTCTCGTTCTCTGTCATTTTTTGCTATTGACAGGTTATTGTAACGAGAGCTTTTTTACTTTTCAGACCTCCTCTTAGATGTTTGCAGTTCGCTACAACTACCTAGAACCTAATTCATTCCTAATGCATTGCGCAATAGCATCTGATCTTCCCACTTAGCTTGAAAACGCCCATTTTCGATATCGCGAATCCAACTTTGACTTTTACCTGTTAGCTGTGCTAAGTCTCTTTGGCTCAAACCTAGTTTTTTTCTTGCTTCTAAGATATATTCAGTCGAGAGAGTTGCTTGCCTTTTCCGCTGTGTTTTTTGATGAGTATGCTGCTTTTTCGACTTTGTAGGTTGTGCCCACTCTGGTGGCAGTTCAAAATATAAAATACGGGCGTTCATTAATCGATTCCACTTGCCACGTGGGGCCGCATCAGTTAAGCGAGTACTATGACTACCATCATTGATCCAAAATTCTAATGCTGCTTCTGCATCTTCTGGAATGTCAACTAGTTTAGCCCACAAGGGTTGAATTTCTACTGGATAAGTAACTGGATCGAATATAGGTTTGAGTCCATAGTGATTGAGAACTTCTAAATCGCTTTCAAAGGCTTTTAGTAACCGTTGACGTTCCGGTTGTATAGATATTTTGCTCAGTCTGCGATCGCCGTAAGCAATTCGCATCAGCGTGGGAACAGTAACTCGCTGTTCTCTGCCCATTTTAGTTTTAAATAATAACCACAGCATCATTCGTGCTGCCCCTTCATGCTGCTGCCAAATACTTATAACTGCACTCAGTAAAGCTTTGGGTAGAGTGCCGTACTGATAAAACGCACGACGTTCTTTGCAACCTTGCCGATTTAAAAAATACTGTACCCACTCACCTGCTTTAATTTTGAAGGTCAAGCCAACTAAGTGTTTGCAACCTAACTCGTCTTCCTGAAAATGATGATGAATATCTAATAAGTGCCATAAACGGCTTTTTTTCAGGCAAATTTCCTTAATCTTGCCTTGTTGCGGTGAATTAATACAAGCTACAAGTCTGCATGGTTGTTGAGCAAGTTCTTTAATGAAAGACAGCTTAGTAGATTTACTTAAGTCTTTACGTTTATCTAAACCGAGATAGTCTTCAATTTGTCGATCGCTGATAATGAACTCTTCTTCCCAAGGTTTGTCTAGGTTAGTCACATAAGCGGCATAGATCAGATGCATACAAGCAGCTCGAATATCAAATTTTTCAACTGCCAGTAGAGCCTTTTCACCTTTGAGTGCATCTGACGATTCTGAATGTACAGTATCTGTCACGCGGAAGGCGATCGCACCTTTCCCTCCGTTAATTTGCCGCTGATAATGCATTTCTCCAGAAGCATCAGTTTCCCAAAAAAGCGATTGTCGCTGTGCTAAGACATTGCATAATTCCCAAACTGCGATCGCGGAAGCAAAAGGATGACTTTTTCCATCCGGAAAAAGATCCGGACTAGGTACAGTTCTCGCATCAACTTTGCATCTACCTTTTTTCGCTTGCCAAGGCACTGGAGAATTTACAGGACAAGAGACTATACACTGCGGTGCTACATAATCTTGACAGTTATTGCATAAGTTAGGATCAATCCAGTAATCACCTTCCAAAACTTTGATCGCACCTGTCGGACACAGAGGAACGCAATTATCACATTGAATACAGCGCTTAGTAATAGCGTAGGACATAGTCTTATATAGTGTTTTTAAAATTGACTAACTAAAGCTGGACATACTTACGATGTTTAGCCGCTATTGTTTCTCACACTTGTCAAAATGTTGAAGTTACTAGATGCTCTGATGTATGCGATCGCCACAATTGTGATTCCAAGAGTTACCTTTTGGGGAAGTATTAACCGTTTTAGCTAAACACATCCAAAAATTTTGTTCATCTTGAGCCATTAAATAAATTCTTAATATTTGCACATTTTTCATTACCCATATCATTAACACTTAATATTCAGTTATCAAATTTACATTTCAAGTTTTAATTCAATAGTTATTTCTAAACAAAATATAAATCTAATTTGCTTGAGCTAGTGAGTAACTAATGTTTACTTTGTAAATTATCAAAAGTTCAGATTTTTCTTAAGTCAGAAAAAGCTTATGTTGTCTTTGTAGTTACTTAGGCAAGAAAGCATTAAGAATAACCAGGACTTACGCAAGGGACATTTGAACGGATGGGTGCTTGAGTTGCTCAATCAAGTAGTGTGACAGCAGTCCATGCTTGATCTGATAAATGGTTTTGCCCGTCTGGTAAGCGATTAACTTAAGGCGAGTCTAAACAAGCATTGCACAGGCAATATGATTGCGTTGAATGCGCGCCTTACGACATTGACAAGCTTCTACCCCAGTCAACTGCTTGGATCGCACCTCAATCTTCCAGCGGATACTACACACCTGTTGCACAGCATCAGCTGAAGAGTTTAAGCTAATCATTGTATAAACGCAAAAAATAATCTCCCACCACTTCTGGATATGCTTGAAATTGGTGAAACGATAATCTGTCCAGCCTAATTCCTGCTTGCAAGAAGCGAAAACCATATTCTACCCATGTTCTTAATCCATATAAGTCACCTAAAGTCTTTTTTAAATTTCCTTGAAGGTTGGTCATGACAAATGTTGTAGAATTCTCAGGTAGTGTTTCTGGGTCAGTGGTTATTTCCCAGTAAGTTATCGCTCTTTTTTTGCCATAAATTATTTCTCTAATGTATCTAGTTTCTGACTTTTGATTGCTAAATGTTCGCTCAAAAGAACTCCATTTATTAGTCCTAACCCTTTGGTTCGCTGGCAGCCAGACCGCATGATTACTTCTAATTGCTACTACATAGTCTAAGTTATGTTCAGCTAACTTACTCAAAAATTGGCTACTTTCACCATATAAACTATCCGCTAAAACTAGTTTAATATTAAAGCCTTCGTTAATTAATTCTGTAATAATTTCTGTCGCTAACTCAATTTTGGTTTGATATTTATCTTCTGCTTTCAGCGTTCCTTTAGGTTTGAACACTTTGACGATTAAAGGAAAGCTTATATTAGAGTAAACTCCATAAGCATTTACTGAAACTATCCCATTATCTATTTTTCCGATGCTTCCTAAATATTGCCTAGCCACATAATCTGTTTTTTTACCTTTTTTTCTATCTCCTGTCTCATCAATTACTACAGTTATGGCATTCCCATGTAATGCTTTCTTTATTTTCGCTAATCTTCTGTTTCTTAATTGCTCAACTGACCAATCTGAATTGGCTATAAAATGATGTAGTGACGCTCGCTGAGTTTATACTTACTACCTTAGCTATCTCTGGTAATGATTTTCTTTTTATCGCTGAAATTATTCCTAAGTGTAAATATTTGAAGCACTCATAATTTCTAACTTCTTTAAATAAGTCTTTATACTCTGCACAATATTCATCTATGATGGCAACTGTGGGATGGGCATAAGAAAGCCAAATGCTTCAGAATTTGTAATTCTACATCCATTGCCCTATCTACTTTATAGAGTTTTCTCTTTTAATTCTTTTATTTATTATATCCGGAATCTGACAGAAGAGGGATAGGATCTCCATTGACTGTTGTCAGTTTATTAAGACATTAGTTGAAAATTGGTTACTATCTTCCTAAAAAGAGAAACTATGAGCGTTGAGTTTAAAAGAATTACAGCGATTTTCAAATGAATAAGTTGCAGTGAGCGAACCAAGCGAAAGCATCATCGGAGGAAATGCAGTGATTGATAATTTTAGTTAGGGCTTGGTCGAGTGCTTCACGAGTTCGAGCTTTACCGGAACGCAAGAGTTGTTTAAGTTTTGACCAACATAATTCAATTGCCGAGAGGTCTGGAGAGTAAGGCAGCAAAAATACAAGTTTTGCCCCTGCCGCCTCAATAGCTTCTCTCACAACATGAGCGTGATGAACTGGCAAGTTGTCCATTACAACAATGACACCGACCCAAAGTTGGGGAATCAAGATCTCCTGGATATAGAACAGGAACACCCCTGTATCAACACTGCCGACAACACTCAGCGTTGCAATCAAGCCATCGATACTCATGCCACCAATTAACGAAATATTTTGTCCTCGATTGACAGGAGCTTCTGTGTCATACAAGCGTTCGCCTTTTGGGGCACGACCGTACAGACGAGTCAATCCTAAATGCATCCCAGTTTCATCAATGAATACCAAATTGTGTGGGTCTACAGTAAAACTCCAGAGCCGATCAGTAAATCGTAGGTCTTTGACCCGTTGAGTCTCTTGCTCACAGGCAATTAGTGTTTTTTTTGACGCTCAATTCCAGTCTGGTTACAGCCCTCTGCATCGTTGATACACTCACCTGCACCCCAGTTTTTTCGGTAAAGCGTTCGCACAACTCCTCTAACAAGGCATCGGGTTGAGCCTCTACTAAGGGTTTGATAACTGGTAATTGTGCAACCCCTATTTTTGCAACAGCCCCTCCCCCGTATGGTTTCGGTTCTACGCTGCCAGTCTGACGATAGCGCCGAGTCAAATTTCTAACAAAAGACAAACTGACTTTAAATCGCTCTGCCAGTTGTCGTTGAGAGCCTTCTTTAGCTTGATAAGCTCTGCTCACCCTTTGCCGTAAGTCAATAGAGGGTAGGGCTGGCATCAGCAACCATTTCCTCTTTCACTAGATGCTTTTTAGTTTAACAAACTGTGGTTTACTCAATCAATAAATGCTGTAACTTTACCCTATCACCAGAGAAGATCGAGCGAGGTATTTCAGTGTTGGGAGAATTAGTGCAAGCGTACTTACAGCCTATTGCAGTTTTATGAGGCACAGTAGCAACAGTGAGTAAACCAGTTTTTCAAATGCACGGGATTAATTAAATCGAGTGCAGTGGCAATGAGAAGATCAACCCTGAATGCAGTAGTTGGGG
>NZ_JADEWN010000126.1 GCF_015207655.1 Gloeocapsopsis crepidinum LEGE 06123
CTGATTGAGGTGTCACCTTGTGTGTATGCCTTAACTATTTTTTCTCGCAAGTCGAGCGAGTACGGTTTCATTAGACTTCATTTGTGTACTCCTCTTACTGTACCTCATAAACTTGCAATAGGCTGTAAGATAAGAATAACTAAATTAATTACGACGCATAGTTTCTCGCTGAACCATATGCCTTGGCTTATCTATTTTCTTAGAGCTAAGATCCCTGATTTCTTGAATAAATCTATTTATCTTTATCGCGTGGCACTCGTACTTCAGCCGTAGCTTGGGTAGTATTGCCAGCCGCATCACGCGCAGTGTAAGTTAAAGTGTATACCCGACCAGTTCCGGTTGCCAAACGTTCTGCTCGTAAGAAAACCCGTCCATCAGGCTTAATTTCAATGTCAGTGGAAGTGTTGCCATCACCTTTGACGTTCTGCCCTTCATTACTTGTAATTGACACCAAGCTGACTGTTGGGTTAGGGTCAATATTATCGCTGACTTGTTTGTTAACTTTAATTTCTACCATTTGATGGTTTGGCGGACAAAGTGTATTGGGAGTGACGCTAATACTTAATTTTGGTGGTTCTTGGTCTGGAGAAACATAACCTTCAAACTGAACTGAGAAGCAGTGAATTTTTGCGTAGTTAAGGCATCTTTGACGCTCAAGGATCTCCCACCACTATAGACAACGAGGTTCTTCACATAGTAAGGACCATCAACTTGATTGTTGCCAATTGCCGCACCATTAAATCGCAGTTTAACACTAGAGCGTGTTATGCACTTTGCATTGAAAGTTCAGCAAATCGTCCAAGCATGAGGATGGCAAAGGCAACCAGATGCAAACCAACTAAGGTTTCTCCCAACCGCCGTTTCTCCTGTAATTTGCTGCACCTGTTGGGCTAATTCCTGGACTTGGCTTCGATCTTGTTCGTTCGCTGGAGTCACGACTAACCCTAACAAATATCCTAAAGTATCAACGGCAATATGAACTTTACTTCCCTTTTTACGTTTAGTACCGTCATACCCTGTGCCACCACTTTCAGGGGTAGAGTGCAACGTACAACTACCGATAATCACAGCAGAAGGCTGTTCATTCCGTCCTTCGGCTAGCCTCAATAAAGCTCTCAAATCATCAGCAATGGCTTCAAATACCCTTGCTTTGAACCATCGTTGGGTTTGTTGTTGCACTGCCACCCAAGGAGGTAAATCATGCGGCATCAACTGCCAAGCACCTCCTGAGCGAACCAGCCATCGTAATCCGTTGAAGACTTCTCTGAGGCTGTGTTCTCGTTGCGGAGCTTCCTCTGTCATTAAGGACAAGTAGGGAGCGACAAAGAACCACTCTTCGCCACTCACATCGGTTGGGTAAGCTTTTCTGTCCATGCTCCCACTTTAGCGAATCTTAAAAGTTCATAACACGCTCTTGTTCAATAATATTACCTATTAGATCCCTTTCAGGAAGTATTCTATCGCTGCGACCAATCTGAATTCTGTGTTCAAAAGGGATGCCTAGCTTTATTAAGTGCTGTGTGACACCTGGTTCTACTTCCCACGCAGCCTGTGGATCTGCCCCAATACCGTGAATTAACAGCAGAGGAGCCATCGCCTTGAAGTGAACTTGCGCCCAGTCAATCGAAGTACAACAACCCTCATTATTTATGTCAATATCGATCCGAATTTCGTTCTCCGCCGCGACTGGCTTTTGCCCATTTTCACCCCGTGCGGCAGGAAATTTGATCCATTCAATTGGCACTGTGAATTGATTTTCATGCCAAGTGCCATCCGAACCCTGCAAGGGCTTGTCGAGCTTGCGTCCGTAAAATTTTTATTGTATCAATAGCAGAATTACTATCAATTTACGGGAATCGTGCCAGCTTGGTTACAATGCAGTTTAAATGGTAGCGAGCAAAATCGCCCGTGGCATTCCTCTTCTACTTATGTACGACGAAATATTTGACCTTATTCAAGAATTGGTAATGCATCATTCGCCAAGTGGTGCAGAAGAAGAGATTAATCAATTATTAATGCAGCGATTTGCAGCACTCCAAGTAGAAGTCTGGTGCGATCGCGCAGATAATATTATTGCGAAAATTCCAGGACAGGATGCGAGTCGATCTATTGCGATCACGGCACACAAAGACGAAATTGGTGCAATAGTTAAAACAATTGGTGATGAAGGGCAAGTCGAAGTTCGCAGGCTAGGAGGCTCTTTTCCTTGGATTTACGGCGAAGGCGTTGTCGATTTACTCGGCGACAATAAAACAATTAGCGGTATTCTCAGCTTTGGTTCGCGCCATGTATCTCACGAATCGCCACAAAAAGAGTTGCAAGAAGATACTCCAGTGAAGTGGGAAAATGCATGGATTGAGACGAAGTGTACGCTAGAAGAACTCGACACTGCGGGAATTCGCCCAGGAACGCGGGTAGTTATCGGTAAACATCGCAAACATCCGGCGCGATTGAAAGATTACATTGCAAGTTACACGTTAGACAATAAAGCTTCTGTGGCAATTTTGCTGGCATTAGCAGAACAAGTCAAACAGCCAGTCGTTGATACTTATCTTGTTGCTTCGGCAAAAGAAGAAGTTGGTGCAGTTGGAGCGCTGTATTTTAGCCAAAAACAGCATTTAGATGCTTTGATCGCATTAGAAATTTGTCCACTCGCGCCAGAATACCCCATTAAATCTGGAGAAGCACCCGTAATTCTCTCGCAAGACGGTTACGGTATCTATGATGAAACACTCAACGGACAGCTACGTCACGTGGCACAAAAACTAGATATGCCAGTGCAACTTGCAACTTTGAGTGGTTTTGGTAGCGATGCATCGATCGCAATGAAATTTGGTCATGTTCCCCGTGCAGCGTGTTTAGCATTTCCGACACAAAATACCCACGGTTATGAAATTGCTCATTTGGGTGCGATCGCCAACTGCATTAAATTACTCCAAGCCTTCTGTGCAACTCCCTTTGATTGAGCGATTTAGAACTATCGAACTAGAGAAACTATAGCAGGAAGCAGAGGGGGCTTCAGGTGCAGAGGAGTTAAGAAATTTTTTCATTCAAAACTCATAATTCATTAACTAATCACTAATTACTAGCCAAAGAGCCACTATCCACTCACCCTCTAGTTACAAACCATAAACCTATGCAGGTTAGGTGTCTGAATTTTATACAATGATCCCAGAGGACTTGAATTGTAGATATCTGTAATTAAATGCCTAAAACTGTTGCTGAGGTGATGAGCCGCGATCCAATTGTCGTACGCCCAGAAACACCTTTGAACGAAGCTATTCAAATTCTGGCAGAGAAACGTATCAGTGGTTTGCCTGTTGTTGATGATACTAGCAAATTAGTCGGCATTATCTCTGAAAGCGACTTGATGTGGCAGGAAACAGGTGTGACTCCTCCTGCGTACATTATGATTCTCGATAGTGTGATTTATTTACAAAATCCTGCCAAATATGAGCGCGACTTACATAAAGCCTTAGGACAAACTGTCGGGGAAGTAATGAGTAGCGATCCGGTTACTGTTTCCCCTGACAAAACTTTGAGAGAGGCTGCTAAGTTAATGCACGATCGCGAAGTGCGCCGCCTACCTGTTATTGACTCAGAAGGAAAGATTATTGGCATTCTTACCCGTGGCGATGTAGTACGGGCAATGGCAGCGGATGAATAAAGATGAGGTGTGATTAGTGGCTCTTTGGCTATTAATTAGTTTTGAGTTTTGAGTTAAAAGAATCTTAATAACTCAACACCGAGAACTTATAATTCCTAGTCTTCTCTGCTTCCTCTGCCCTAAAAACCCCTAAACCCTCTAATTTTGGAATAATTAAATGAGTGTGACACCTGAAACTGTTAAACAGATGCTCAAATCTGAGGATTTGGGAGAACGCCTGCGGGCGGTGAATCAAATTCGGGAACTAGAAGATACTGTAGTTGCTTTTGAATTAGTGCAAAGTGCCGTTCAAGATACTAATGCTCGTGTCCGCTACTCGGCAGTTAGTCAAATGGATACATTAGGCGGACAGAATTTACAAGTTTCTCTAGATTTATTGCTCGATCGCCTCAAAAATGACCCTGAACCTGATGTTCAAGCTGCTGCTGCCGACTGTATTGGTGCTTTGAAGTTAACTGAGGCATATACTGATTTAGAGCAACTCTATCACAGTACAAGTGAGTGGCTCATCAAGTTTAGTATTGTCGCTACGTTAGGTGAACTCGGCGATCCACGTTCATTTGACTTGCTTAAAGAAGCACTAAATTCAGATATTGACCTAGTAAAAACTGCAGCAATTAGTTCGTTAGGAGACTTGAAAGACGCACGGGCAGTCGAACTTCTAGCCCCTCACGTCTCTAATGCAGATTGGCAAGTACGCTACCGTACTGCTCAAGCTTTAGGAAAATTGGGTGGAACGCAAGCGCAGTCTATATTAGAAAAAATGGCAAACGACGAAGCAGAAGCTGTAGCGCAGGAAGCTAAAACGGCTTTAGAGCAAATGGGCTAGTTATTTCCATCCCTTAAAGATATCTTGAAGTTGTGCGATCGCCTTTTTAATTAGTAGTACACTTGTTCTATTCTTAGCAAAAAGCAAGTGTACTATGCCAGCGATCGCGGTTTGCAGTCAAGTTTTTGGTGGGCTTCCAGATGCACCACAACTGCCAGAAGTATTATTGCACTCCCAACACCTCACAATCGCTGAACTGATTCAACGCAGCGTAGAAGCGCAAATTCACGAGTTACAGATACAACATCAAATGGATGCACAGCAAGTACGTCGTGCTTTAGAGGAGGTCTGAAAAGTAAAAAAGCTCTCGTTACAATAACCTGTCAATAGCAAAAAATGACAGAGAACGAGAGTCATGGGTCAATCATATCGTACCGATCTCACAGATGAACAATGGGAATTACTG